>CAZPNU010000052.1:0-2162 GCA_964588075.1 uncultured Candidatus Cloacimonas sp. | reverse complement strand
GTCAAGTATTTGTTATCTATACTTTTTGTCCACTTCTATGTGCAACGGTCTTTTTGTGGTTTCACCAACTTTTGCAGGATTGGGGTAAACATTAATCAAGGCGGTTCCTTCCGGAAGCTGAGGTGCTGCTTGCTCTCCGGGAATGCTTACGCTGATGGGACCGTGCATCTCACTATTCTGGAATCCACAGCTCTCCAACCAGTACCAGTATGTTTGCTCTGCATTCACTTCATCATCTCTGTGATTGTAAGTGCAAGCAGTGGATGTATTGGTGGCGGGAATCATGGTGGGAGTAATGTTAACCGCTTCGCTGATATCCTGTACCTCAGAGCGATAAACACGATATCCACGCATGTTTGTTTCTGTTTGGCTGGTCCAGGATAGGCTCACATAACTTGAAGCACTGTAACTCGCCATAAAACTGGTAAGCTCCACCGGCAAGGGAATCACACTTTCCCAGGAAGAATATGCTCCCCAGCTCCAGCTATTTGTTTCCACCGCTGCCACATAGGCATAGTAATCCAATGCAGGATTCAAACCGACCACATCCAGTTTGTACACACCGGGTGAATCCAGGGTGAAGCTTGCTGCCCAATTACCGGGCTGGTTCCAATTGGGATCGCAGTATGCAGGAGCATTGTAAACAGTAGTAGTGGGATGCAAGCCAAGATAGTAATAGTCAACATTGGCAGCCGGTTCGGCAGACCATTTGATGGTTCCTGTGGTGGGAGTTGTCTTTTGGAAGGATACCCAGTTTGGGTGTCCGGGGGTTTGAGCAATACATAAACTTAGTACCATTACGAGACACAGAGCAAGTAAGCATCTTTTCATTTTGTTCCTCTTATTACATTTATTTCCCATTCTCGGGCTAAAAGTAATCTTATATATCGCACATGGCGTTCCAAATGCCTGTTCTTAGCATGATATCTCCATTAGCTCCTGTTAATCAAGACGTTAAGAAACAGTACTACGCATTTATGTTGCTGTTTCGCCCATATTTCAGGGATGGAATTCCACATATGGATTCCATTTATGGAATTGCTCTTGCTCCTTACCATCTCAATCTCTTTGTGTATATTCAATGGATTACAGGCAGAAGAGTGTTAATAGCACAAAGCTTGATGTAATCTATTTCGATGCGCTTAAGGCATAATAGCTCTCTTGTTTCAACTACGCCTGCATTGCGCCTGAATTACGCGTCGCATCCGTATTTCAGGCGTATTGCAGGCGTAATTGGAATAAGTTAGATGTTAGAAGTTAATCGAAGCGTAGCTTCTTGGGCTGTCAACAATTGGGCTGTAAACCTCCCGGTTGACAGAAGTGACGCAGTCGCTTGTTATATATGAACTATGCTCTCTGTAGCCTTGTTTCGTTTTAGGGAAGTGATAGGAACAATGCATTATCTCTGGAGCTAACTGTGTTAGTGGTTGAGTTAAGAACTCGTTTCTTTCTATTATGTCGCCCTCCGGGCTTGGGGGATATTTGCAGGGTAGTGTTGATAATCTGTGCTCTCATTAGGTGGTTGATACCACCACCTATAACCCAGACCCTGAATGGCGGTATTTGTCAACTGCCTGAGCGTACATAGCTCGTTAAGAGACAAGCGACTGCGTCGCTTCTGTCAACCGGGAGGTTGACAGCCCTATACAGGCTGCCTCAAAACCCACGCTTCGTCTAACCCGCCCCATAGCCCGTAGGGCGACATATCATAGCGATGGGTTCGAAGAGCCGAAGGCTCGCAGACCCTCGTCCCACGCCCCCACCGTCTTAAGCCCCTTAGGGCGACATAGCCCTTTGGAACACCTGATTTATCAGGTTGGCGGTGCCGGATTCATCCGGCATTACTTGGAAGCCAACCCTAAAAACATTGCTTATACTTGAATGAACCGGATAAATCCGGTGGACCAACCGAATGAATTCGGTGTGCCTGCTCGGAGGCATTTGGAGTTAATAGCGGCTGGAAGCCGCTTACACTATGCTCAGCCACATGAACTACAATCCCTTTTGTTATGGCTAATGAACATTCTGCTTGACGGATATTAAAACTCAAGAGATTATGCAAAAAGGCAATTGGTGAATAACAAACCATGAACGGATTACACTGATTTGGGATGATTATTCCCCATGCTGAATCGTAAATGGCAGGTACAATGTTAGAGGAT
>CAZPNU010000051.1:0-2263 GCA_964588075.1 uncultured Candidatus Cloacimonas sp. | reverse complement strand
CTCATAGATCTCGCCCTATTAATTTCGGGGGGATGCTTGTTTTTTGCTTTTCTCATGTCCTACAGTTGATGAAGTTAGAGATATCAAGCCCGTTGTACTCTTGAATATTGACTTGTTTAGCTCACACGCATAGTAGAGAACATATGCTTTGTGTAGGAGCAACGCGAAAAAAGATATTTTCACCATAACACTCTATATACATTGAAAGAACTGCGGACAGATAAAGCTGCCTTCATAATGGTGCGGGTGACAAATCTTGGATTTGGTGACAGAAATTGAAGATAAGTTAGGGGTTAGCGGGTTAACAGGTTAATAATGCTCCGCAGTGGTAAACCTATGTGTCTGCCCGAAAAGTGTTTGAAGGATATCCTCATATTAGCTTGAATAAAAGTCCTCAGCTAGTATGCAGACTCGAATCCTATGTCTTTTATACCCCTCTGCTTTTCTCTGCCTTTCTCTGCTTTTACTCTGTGTTTAAGAAAATGACTTCGCTTTTCTGAGTTGTCTACTTCGCCAGCACCATCTTACCGCTGAACTTATGTTTTCCGCTCTGTAGCCGGTAGAGATACATCCCGCTGGCAACGGGGGTGTTGCGCTCATCCTTCCCATCCCACACCAGCCTATGCGTTCCCACACTTAGCGGAGCATTTATTAACCTACGAATAATCTGCCCTTTGAGGTTATAGATGCACAGCTCGGTGACACCTGCTTCCGGCAGGAAAAAGCTGATGGTGGTTTCCGGGTTAAAGGGATTGGGGTAGTTTGTGGCATAGATGCCCTCAGCAAGCTGCGGAGCTGTAGGATCATCATTACCAACAGGTGGAGCACCATACTCATAGCAGCCCATGTCTATCACATTGTTCCAGATGCGCATGTTCCCCGCAAGGTCATAAGGCAGCAGGCTCAATCCAGAAGTATCCGGTGTCCCGGCATCTATGCAGGGGGAGTTAGCAGAAAGGCTGTAGAAAGGGCTATTGGCAGCACCACCATGGAAGAGGGGATTACCTGTGATGTTGGTATCGTTATAGTGTATAGTGCTCCCCATGCCTTGCCAGATGTCGCTATAGCCGTTGCGAATGAGGTTATTGTTCAGTGTTAAGGTAGTGGGAATACCTATCCCATCCATAGGATTGATGGCTATCTCCACCGACCGCTCATTGAAGAAGATGCAGTTTGAGATAGTAACGTTGCCGTTAACCATCAGCGCTTCTCCATTCCCGGTATGCCCCGCAAATGTGCAATTACTTATGTTCATTTCAGGATAAGCATGACCAACAATCAATACTCCCCTTTCATTGCAACTGATATCAGAGAACAAGCAATTTCGGAAAGTGTAGAATTGTTGATAGGTAGGATTTGACACTCCACCAAAGCTGAGAGCTTGTGAATCATCGTCTGTCATTATCAAATTGGTAAATATCGAATTCTCAACTGTAATACTCTCGCCTGCTGATATCATGATTAGTGGATATCCCCAGACCTCATCACTTTCGAAAGCGTTCACCGCGTTCCGAAAGATCGAGTTTTTGATTATACCAGTCATCCCACCTTGGCAGGCCACCAAACCGTTTCTAACTGTAACAATGCTCTCCACAATTACATTATCCCAAACAGTATTGACAGGGGTAGTGACATGTATTACTGCACACAGATCAGGATACAGATCATACATCCTTAGGTCTTTAAGATGCAGTGATTTTTCCATATGGCCCCAAATAGCACAACTGTTATTAGACCCGGCAGATGTGATGGACAAGTTCTCCAGACCGGCATGAGTTTGGTAGAAGCTGGTAAATACTTTCAGTGCATTGTATTGCACATTGGCAAAAGTAGGATCCATTTCTCCCACTATCTGCGTGATTCCGATTCCCGCTCCCTGAACCTTAACCCAGTTCTTTAAGGGTATGGGAAACACCTGCTGATTGGCAGTTCGGGAATAGGTGCCGGGAAGGATGTGCACTGTCTTCTGGTTCAGGCTGTCCGAGGCAACCCGATATACTGCGGTTCTGATAGTCTTCAGAGCAGTCGCGGGACTAAGCCCGTCATTGCTATCGTCGCCGGTGGGAGATACATACAGATCACTGTTTAGCTCCTGATGGTGAGCCCTTTGAACATCAATCAGCAATTGAAACTCATTGCCGTAAGCCCTATAAGGAGCAGCATAATAGCTGTTTGGATTGGCAACCGTGAACATGTCAAGAGGGATACTACAGGCATTCCCCCATTTTTTAAACCAGCCTGATTTTCATCTGCCATGGATCGA
>CAZPNU010000050.1:0-2829 GCA_964588075.1 uncultured Candidatus Cloacimonas sp. | reverse complement strand
CTGGGCGTTCAACACATCACAGTATTGACCAAGGTTGGATTGTTCAATGGTCTTTTTTAGTGTAGCAATACAGTTCATCTCTACCGAAACACCTTTCTTGGTATCATTCCCTTCGAAACAGGCAATAACTATTTGGAGATTGTTTGTGCGAGCTAACAAAAAAGCCTGCTCATAGAAATGATGAGCAGGCTGTTATGTATGGGGGCAGATTATTACATCAGGTCGATGTTAGCTGCCTTGATGTTCTTCATGGCATTGCGGGTATCCAGAATTGCCACACCGCTATCAGCGATTTTCTGATAATCCACATTGCTGTGGTCGGTTACGATGATTATCAGGTCATACTTCTTGATATCGTTTAGCGGAACGGTTTGGTAGGTCTTACCGTTCTTTTCGTGGTGGAATTCCTCCACATAGGGATCGTGGATTTCAAACTGAGTGTTGTATGCCTCAAGCTGAGTTATCACGCCTTCCACGGGGGATTCGCGCATATCGCGGATGTCTTTTTTATAGGCAGCACCAAGGATGAGTACTTTGGCTTTGGAGATGGCAAGGCCTTTCTTGTTCAGGATGCGGATGGCACGCTGGACAACATATTCCGGCATGGCGATGTTTATCTCTCCGGCAAGCTCAATGAGGCGGGTGTGGAAATCATATTCACGGGCTTTCCAGGTGAGGTAGAAGGGATCGATGGGGATGCAGTGACCGCCCACTCCGGGACCGGGATAGAAAGCCATAAAGCCGTAAGGCTTGGTTTTGGCAGCATCCACAACTTCCCAGATGCTAATGCCCATGCGGTCGCACAATACTGTCATTTCATTCGCCAAGGCGATGTTGATGTTGCGGAAGGTATTCTCGTAAATCTTTTCCATTTCGGCTACTTCAGGCGAGGATACGCTATGTACGGGAGCATCCAGCACACTTTCGTAGAAGAGCTTGGAAACTTCGTTGCAATTGGGGGTCATACCGCCCACAACCTTTGGAGTATTGTGAGTTTTGTATGTCTCATTACCCGGATCAACACGTTCGGGAGAGAAGGCAACATAAACATCTTTACCCACCACAAGGCCGACCTTTTCCAGCTCGGGAACAATAATCTCACGGGTGGTGCCGGGATAGGTGGTGCTCTCCAGAACAATAAGGGTTTCTTTGTTCAGGTGGGGAGCCATGGCTTTGGTGCAAACTTCGATGTAGGTGGTGTCAGGTTGATGATACAAATCTAAGGGAGTGGGAACCGCGATGAGGACTATGTTTACTTCCTTCATACGGCTATAATCGGCGGTGGCAGAAAGCTTACCGGCGTTGACCACTGCTTTTAGATCTTCATCGGCAACATCGCCGATATAGTTATCACCGGCATTTACATGATCGATGGCATATTGGCTTACTTCAAAGCCCAGAACGTTGTAGCCCTTTTTGGCTACGGTGACAGCCATAGGCAAGCCGACATAGCCCAGACCTATAACTCCGATTTTTACGCTTTTGTCTTTGATGGCATTCAGTAGGGACATGATACCTCCATTTTGATATAATTCTATCCTAAATTGTTATATTTTGGGGGGAAAGTGGGTGATGGGTAGCAGACAAGCAGAAGATAAAACAAGACGGATTGCCCTTAGCTCTGTATGGTTTTGACGGCACACTATTTGGGCTCAATCGCACATAACACTCCTGCTTCAAAATAATATTGAACTTCTCGGCACAATAGTCAATTCAACTTGTGGGACATTTGTTTGAACTGCATAAATCTGTCAATTCATTATTAGCTGTGCCTGCGAGATAGCCGTTCATTGCTTTTCCTTGACAGTATCGAGCGTGTATTGTGCAAGAGCATAATCGAATAAGCAACTGGAGTAATTATGTTTTATCTCATCCTAAGCGTTCTTTGTTCAGCGTTGATTGCCAATCTGTTGATGGTGTCCGGACGTCGCACAGAGATAAGCATGCTGCCCATCTTTCTAGGCAATTACTTCGTTGCGTCGTTGCTTAGTTTTCATAGCCTGGATTCGGATATGGCATTTCCCACAGGATTTGATCTTTGTTTTGGAGTGTTTACCGGAGCTTTGTTCCTGGGTAATTTCTGGGTGTATCAAAAAAGTATCGTTCACAATGGGTTGTCACTTTCGGTGGGGGCGATGCGCATTGCCATGATTGTTCCCATATTGCTGGCGGTTGTGATGTTCAGTGAAAGCATTTCCACCGCAAACCTGTTGGGAATAGCCATTGGAATGGCAGCTTTCAGCCTGAAGGCAAACCCCAAAGAGCTGCATAAGCTGCTGTGGATAGTAGGCTTGTTTGTTATTTCCGGACTAACTGATGCCAGCCTTAAGATTTATAAAGAAATGGGAAGTGGTAATGAAGCCCTCTTTGTGTACATCATATTCAGCACTGCATTTGTCCTTACTTTAACGGCAATAATACGTAATAAGCTTAGTTTCAGTTATAAAAGCGTGCTGTTTGGGTGTCTGTTGGGTGTCCCCAATCGGCTCTCCACCGTATTCTTCCTCAAAGGCTTGGATACCATCCCTGCTGCCATTGCCTACCCCACAGTGGCAATTTCCATCGTGCTGCTAAGCATTGTTAGCGATATTGTCTTGTGGAAAAAGCGGGTGAGCAAACGGGATGTCCTGTTGTGGATGTTGCTGGTGTTAAGCTTGCTGTTGCTAAATGTTGCCTGATAGCTCTCTTGCTTCAAATACGCCTGCATTGCGCCTGAATTACGCGTCACATCCGTATTTCACGCGTAATACAGGCGTAATTGGAATAAGTTAGACGTTAACAAAGTTAAACGTTAGATGTTAGAAGTTAAACGAAGCGTAGCTTCTTGGG
>CAZPNU010000049.1:0-8936 GCA_964588075.1 uncultured Candidatus Cloacimonas sp. | reverse complement strand
CCATGTTAATATGATAGATACGATTCTGTTCTATCACTTTTTTGGGGGAGTGCCTTGAATTTTTGGCTCTTCCAAACCCAAGAAATTCCTTGCCAAAAAGATAGGCATGTGTTTTTATGCCATAAAGTGGTAATATTCTGAAGGAAACTGTTCATGAAACGCCTTGCATTGCTTATCCTGTCGCTGTTTGCGCTTGCCGGATGTGTGCATTACGATGAAGAGCTTTGGCTCAACCGTGATGGCTCCGGCAGGGCGAAGCTGCGCCTGATTCACCGCTCCCCTTATGAGAACCCCGAAGAGATAATGCGTAAAGCTTCTCTTCCCGGCATCAATCTGCAAAGATACGACATCCAAAGAAGAGGAGCAGATGCAATTTATACCATTGAGTTTAAGTTCAAGAGCGTTGAAGCCTTCAACAATGTGAATGACCAGCTTGGTGCTGCTGACTTTTGGGGAAAGATAACCCTGAATAAGGAACCGGGACGCCGGATAACATTCAAACGACGCATTTCCTTGGGCAGCCCCGAGAGCGACGATGATTTCGAGAACATCTTCAGCCGCATGCAGACAGAGAATCCTGTGTGGAATTATAAGCTGCATGTTCCTTGGAAAATTGTTTCCACCAATGCTGCTCCCGGGAATACAGACCTAAAGAACCGTACCATCAGCTGGAGCTTCGACACAGGTGCCATGTGGAACCAGAATGGTATGATGACGGTTGAGCTTAAGAAAGGATTTCCTTGGTTGTTGGTGCTTATCGGGATTATAGTTTTCACCCTTGCCGGGTTCCTGGTGCATTGGCTGTTCCGCTTTGCCAAGAAGTCTCATCTCATTGAGAGGCTAACGCATCACTCTGAGGATGATTGATTTAATAGCTGTATCCAATTTTTCAAGCTGCGCCTTATTCAAAGTATGAAAGCCGGGAGTGCTTTTACTTGCAAGCCTCAATCGTATCAAACCATAACTTCTCAAAGATTTGGATATCAGATATGATAAGCAGTTAGTAGGGGTATATGAGCGTTATGGACATACAATCCTTTATCGAGCAGTTTAATGCACACAAGCGCAGCAGGGACACCATTGTAGCGCAGCAGGTGCAGGAAGCTTCTGTGGCGCAGTATGCTTGTTTCCCGGCTGCCTTATTGCCACAAGTTAGCAAGCTTTTTGCATCGTTTGGGATAGAGCAACCTTATAGCCATCAAGCAGAGGCTCTGGAGCATATCCTTGACGGGGAGAATGTGGTTATCAGTGCGGGGGTTGCGAGTGGAAAGAGCCTATGCTACCAAGCTGCTATCTTGAATTCGATAGTTTTAAACCCTCGAAGCAGGGCTCTATTGATGTTTCCCACCAAGGCTTTAGCACAAGACCAAGCGCAAAAGATGCAGGGACTGCTGATTGCTCTTGCCAAGCAGAACCCAAAGCTTCACAGCATCTATGGTGGGATTTACGATGGCGATACATCTGCAGAACTGCGGGGTAAACTGCGGAAACAGGCGCAGATATTGTTTACCAATCCCGATATGCTGCACCTCGGCATCCTTCCAAACCACAGCTTGTGGAGTGCTTTTTTCTCTCAACTGGATTATGTTGTCATCGACGAAGTGCACATCTACCGCGGAGTTTTTGGCTCGCACTTCGCAAATGTAATCAGACGCTTACGGCGTATCTGTAAAGTTTATGGTAAAAGCCCGAGGTTTATCTTCACCTCAGCCACGCTTGCCAATGCCCGCGAGCTTGCCGAAG
Organism: uncultured Candidatus Cloacimonas sp.; assembly: GCA_964588075.1. Taxonomy (GTDB): domain Bacteria; phylum Cloacimonadota; class Cloacimonadia; order Cloacimonadales; family Cloacimonadaceae; genus Cloacimonas. The sequence continues at coordinate 7,193 of CAZPNU010000049.1, read as the reverse complement.
CTTTGTGTGAGCAGCCCGTTCAGCTCGTGGATAAAGATGGTTCACCTCACGGAGAAAGGCATTTTTATATCTGCAATCCACCAATGATTGAACCGGCTTTGGGTATCCGGCGCAGTTCCACCCTGGAGCTTTCGTCCATTACCCGACACTTTTTAGATACCGGATTGCAGGCTATATTGTTCTCCGAAACACGGCGGAGCGTGGAAATGTTGCTGTTATATCTTAAGACCGATAAGCGAGCTCAGGAGCTTATCCGCAGTTACCGAAGTGGGTATTTGGCACAGGAACGCCGACAGATAGAGGCAGAACTACGCAACAAAGAAGTAGCAGTGGTAATCTCCACCAATGCGCTGGAACTGGGGATAGATATTGGTGGTTTGGATGCCGTTTTCATCAACGGATATCCGGGAACCATCTGTGGAACAAGGCAACAGGCAGGAAGGGCAGGACGCAAAGGAAACACTTCTCTGGCTATTTTGGTGGCGGGGGCAAATCCCTTGGATCAGTACATCTGCCAGCATCCTGAATATCTGTTCGAGACTAATCCCGAGCAAGCACTGATAGATCCCAATAATACGGAAATACTACGCATGCAACTGCTTTGCGCCATCCACGAAATGGCTTTGCAGGAGGGAGAAAGTTTCGGAGCGCTAAGTCCGCAACAGTTCTTTGGTCACTTGGAAAGCCTGGTGGAGGATGGAGATGTGAAACACAACGGTAATCGCTACACCGGCATCCAGGGCAAGTATCCTGCGGCGGAAGTATCAATCCGCAACGCAGCAAACCAATTCCAGATACTGTATCAGGATGACCTAATAGGGTGGGTAGATTCCGAAAGTGTGAACTGGATGACTCATCCCAAGGCTATCTACCTACATCAGGGAGAAACCTGGATTGTACGTGACCTGAACTACTCAGACAAAAAGGTGATATTGGAACCTATTACCGCAGATTACTTCACCCAAACTACACATCGCACCGAGATAAGTTTGAATGACTTGCTGCAAATACAAACTGTTCCCGGAGGTCGAAAACACTTCGGCAAGGTCACAGTTACCCTAACAATTACAGGCTTTAAGAAACTGCGTCTGTACTCTCAGGAAATATTGGAGCAGGAGACTTTAGACCTACCCCCATCAGTTGTGAAAACTGAAGCATGGTGGGTTGCTTTATCCGCAGAAACGGTAGAAAAGACCCGTAGCATGGGGCTGTGGAACAACGATCCAAACGATTATGGTAAGGATTGGGCTGCTGTATCCGAAACCATTCGGGAGCGTGATGGCAGAAGGTGCCGTAGCTGTGGAGTTGCTGGTGAGCTTGATGTGCACCATATAATACCTTTCCGTAAGTTTGGCAGTACAGAAGACGCAAACAACCCGGACAACCTGATTAGCCTATGCCCACGCTGCCACCACCTGGCAGAACAGCGTGTGCATATCCAGAGCGGACTTGGAGCATTGTCCTACCTAATCGGTAATCTAGCACCGTTCTTCGTGATGTGCGCACAGAAAGACCTGGGGGTACACTCTGAAGATAAGTCTTCCCTGGCGATGGGAGCACCTGTGATCGTGGTGTATGATAAAGTCCCGGGAGGCATAGGCTTGAGCCGTAAGCTCTACGAACTGCACGACCGTTTGATTGGTGCTGCCTTGGATAGGGTTATGCATTGTTCTTGCGAGAATGGTTGTCCCGCCTGTGTGGGACCTGTTGCAGAGAACGGGCTTGGAGCCAAGGCTGAGGCAATAGCTATTCTTAAGGAGTTGGTGCTTACTTGATCCCCAGTTCCTGAAGCTTGCGGGAAAGATTGCTCTGCTGTAAGCCGAGCGCATCCGCTGTTTTGCTAATACTGCCACCGAAGAGCTGAAGCTGAGTACTTAAGTAACGTATCTCAAACTCACGTTTTTTCTCAGTATAGGGAATGGTGTTCTTCCAGAACTCGGCTATTTCTGCATTTATCTCTGCATTGGGGAGCATACCAGCAATGTCATAGGCTTCGGGGCTTTGCTTGTCACATAGTAAATAAATACGTTCCATTATGTTCCTAAGCTCTCTCACGTTTCCGGGATAATCAGGTTTACTTAGGAATTCCATTGCTTTGGGGCTGAACTCCTTGGGACGCATGCCAAGCTCCGCTGCCACCATTACGGAGAAGTGATTTACCAACAAAGGGATATCTTCCTTGCGGTTTCGCAGCGGTGGGGTATATATTGGAACAACATTCAAGCGGTAAAAGAGATCTTCCCTAAAGCTACCGTTGTTCACCATAGCAGCTAAATCCTTGTTTGTTGCAGCAATTATCCGCACATCGATACGGTGGGTATGGTTACCGCCAACCCGTTCGAACTCTCCCTCCTGAATGACCCTGAGTATCTTTGCCTGAGCTGCGGGTTCCATGTCCCCAATCTCATCCAGAAACAAGCTCCCTCCATCCGCTTCCTCAAGTTTACCGCGTTTACGGTTCTGCGCCCCGGTGAATGCTCCACGTTCATAGCCGAACAACTCGCTTTCCACCAACTCACGGGGAATGGCAGCAGAATTGAACTTGATGAAGGGTTTACCCAGGCGCGGGCTTCGGGCATGGATGAGGCGAGCCACTAGCTCTTTACCGGTACCACTCTCTCCTTGGATTAACACTTTTGCATTTGAGGGAGCAATGCGGTTGATAACTGCATTCACTTCTTGAATGGCTAAGCTGTTGCCAATCATCTCCCAATTCTGCTCATTCTCGCTGCGCATACGTTGTAGCTCTCTTGCCAGCCTAGAAAACTCCAGCGCTTTAGAAATAGTTAGTTTAACCTTGGGTAGGCTGAGGGGCTTTTCCAGAAAGTCAAAAGCACCAAGCTTGATTGCTTTCACCGCATCGGAGATAGCACTGTTACCTGAGATCATCACCACCGGAGTCCCCGGCTGGTTCTTCTTCAGCTTGGCGAGGACATCGATGCCATTCATATCAGGCAGCTTAACATCCAGCAGGATAACATCCGGATCAGCATCCTCAGCAGCACTTATACCGCATTTCGCCGTATGGCAACTTTGAACCTCGTAACCATCATCCGTTAGGATGCTGGTGATTGTGATGCAGATGTTCTTTTCGTCGTCTATGACAAGGACTTTCATGCCTTACTGCCTTCAATTATTAAAGTAAAATCACTACCTTCTCCAGGTTTGCTCTTCACTCGCACAATAGCAAAGTTCGCTTCGCACAGCTTTTTAACCAATGCCAGCCCCAGCCCGGTACCCTTGGTTTTGCGGGAGAAATATGGCTCGAATACTCTGGTTAAATCCTCTGCTTCTATGCCAATACCCTGATCCTTGATGCTGATTATTACATAGTTCTTATCCTTGCCAAGCGTGATAGTGATTGGCTTACCGGGCTCAGAAGCATCAATCGCATTCTGCAGGATGTTGGTGATTACTTGATAGAAATGAGTTCTATCGAACAACACCATCAGGTCGGGCATCAAATCCAGCACCAGATTATAATCTGCAGCATAAGACCTACAGATATCCCGAATAGTGGTCTCGGGGTTAAAATACTCTCTTTGCGCTTTGCTCACCTTGGCAAAGCTGGAAAAATCCTGTGCCAGTAGGCGGAGATTCTCAATTTCTTGTTTGATAATCTCCAAAGATTCACTCAAGATTCTGGTGACTCCATTGGGGTCTGTTTCCATGCGTTCTTCCAAGCGTTGCACTGCAAGTTGGATAGGGGTTAAAGGATTCTTAATCTCATGGGCAAGGATGCGGGAAAGGTCTTTCCAGATCATTTCTTTCTCGGCAACCAACAGCCTTTTCTGCACAGCCTCCAGCTCGCGGGACATCACATTGAAGGAGTTTTTAAGCATCTTCATCTCATGAATACCCGTTTCAGGCAGGTGCACGCTAAAATTGCCATGCCGGATCTGCTCCGTGGCACTTTGCAACTCCCTGAGGGGTTTGCTGATGCGCGTTAGCACAATGAAGAATACACTGCTGGAAACAATGATAATAATGAGGAGTGTTAATGCCGCATAGAATCTCGATTCGCTTAGGCTTAGCTTCACCACGCTCTTTGCCGAACCAAAGTTCTCCATTATTTGCACTGCTTTCAGCGAGTCCTCGCTACTGTGCAGTTTTATCTGGCGAAGCTCTTCGCTAAGCTCCATGTGGTTCATGGCATCTTGAAGCTGCGCCTGATTGGTCTGGAACACTCTGTTCAGCACCATCAAACCGCCGATGGAGAATATCAGATATATGGCGAGCAGCCACGTTCTGATACCGGGTTTAATTATCTTCATTGGCGATTCCTTTACGATGTTTTACGCAGGTCGAGATTGGTGCTAATCTTGGGCTTATGGAACTTCCACAAAACCATTAGGTCAACAGGTTTTTTTAGCTGGGCAAACTTCACCGTGGGCATGGTTGCCTCCAAACGCACATTAACGATTCCCCATTCCGGTTTATATGGGATGGAGCATTCAAATGCAGAAATCTCAGCCAACATATGTGCATAAGAGTCTGTTTCCAGATTTCGGTTCATGCCACCAGTGTAAACTTCATATATACCCTTGCTGAGGTTGTATTTAACTCTGTTCTGATACTGCTTTTCTCCCAACACTCTGTTACCGGACTTGATGCTGAGGGTGAAGTTTACAGGTATCTGGGTACCGCTCTTGAACACATCAGGAAAGTCATTGTCAAACGCTCCTACAAGAGTTGTACGGAGTTGTAAGTAGTTACCTCCCACTCGGCTGTTTATGGCACGAAATGATGGGTCGTTGCCACTGTAGGACGAGAATAAAAACATAGATAAGGAAGCAACTGTGGCAAATACTTTACCGGTTAGTGCTTCTAGCATACGCTTAGTCCTTTAACGCTTATTTTCACATGAGCCAGCTAATCTCCTAAGCTCTTTTTGTCAAGTTTACTTGCCTTAACCATTCTGAAACACTCCCTAAAGCCAACTACACATATGAACACTCTATACACTTAGTTAAAGATCATGGCAGTTATACCTGCCTTCATAATGGTGCGGGTGACAGATTTCGGTTTTGGTGACAGAAATGGAAGAAAAGTTAGTGGTTAGCGGGTTAACGGGTTAATAATGCTCCGCAGTAGCATAGCATATCCCTCTGCTCTGCTTTTCTCTGCCTTTCTCTGCTTTCCCTCTGTGTTTGATATAGACTATATCCCTATCTTGGTATTCCATGATCCACACCCGTAACATCATAAGCAGAATATGCGAAATAAAGACATAACACTTTACTTGACATATTATTCCCATTGTATGACTCTGCACCCGAGGGTTAAGAGGCATAGCCAATACTCTTTTTGCCCGCACATGGGAGGAACCATGAATAGGTTGTTTTATCTTGCGTGTTGCATATTTGCATTGATAAGCATAAATCTGCTTGCTACCAATCACATGGACTTGATGTTATCCATACGGGGAGCCCACGAAAGCAGTATGCTGTTTTCAAAGATGACTGTTATAGATTTCAACGCTGATGGCTATGATGACCTGGTTATGCCTCAGAACAGAAGCACTGCTCTATCAGTATATGCCAAACTATATTGCTACTTTGGAGGACCCGATTTTGATGATATTCCCGACCTTGAATACCAGGGTGAGTTCTGGGATCAGGGTCCCGGAGCACGGCTGATGTCGGGTGATTTTAACGGAGATAGCTATGGAGACCTACTTGACTCTGTTCCAATTGATTCAACCAATTCTCAAATGGGTCTCAGATTCTATTATGGTGGTCCCGGTGCAGATTTAGTGCCGGATCACATTATCCCCATGGCATCCCTGGGAACCCAATTCTCGTCCGAGTTTGTAATCAAAGAGAACATCGGAGACATCAATAACGATGGTTGTGATGATATTGGAGCTTTTCACATCACCCCTGATACGCTACAGACTTGGAGCTTTGCGGTTATCTTTGGCGGGGGCTACCAAAGTGCGATTGTGGTTGATAATATCATTAGGGGTTCAGTATTATCCATCACTTACACAGGGGATGTTAATGGGGATAGTATAGATGACTTTGCTATTGGTTACAGTCCGTTATTCAACCCCGGAGACCACTACCTTAGGCAATATTTTGGCAACGATGCTTATTTCGATCCAAACGATTATGTGGTAGTATATGATGGTGATAGCGAGCCGGAAAATGACTACCCTTTCTCTTATGGCATTGGTGATTTCAACAACGATGGATTTGATGACAACTTGGGAATAAGGGTTGTTTCATCAAGTGATTGGAGTTTTGAGATTAAGCTTGGCTCCGGCACATTTCCGCAGTCAACCGAGCTAAACGTAGATATGTCGCCTTGGACACAGTTGATCAATGTGGAAGATCGGGAGGTAAACTTTGGAGATTTCAATGGTGACGGATATAGTGACATGGTTTGTTCTGACCACATCTCAGGTTATTGGAATGGAGCAGCAGGCATTTGGTTGGGGGGAGCAAATCCCAATGCACGTTATGACCTACGGATAACTCCACCCCCCACGACCCAGATGTACCAGTTTGGTTGGGGAACTCCGGCAGTGGGTGATTTCAACGCAGATGGTTATGATGATGTAGCCTTCTGTGCACCACAGAGCGACCACGGAACCACAAATTACAGGGGTTGGGTGCACATCTATGCGGGTAATGTTCAGCTTGCAGATACCACTGTGGCAAACGAGGATGGGCTTGCCCCACAGTTACAAGACCAATGGCAGTTCAGCAGTTTCCCCAATCCATTGCCTGCGGGTAAAAGCCTCTCCCTCCGCTATCTGGGTAAGGGATATGCACAGCCCATGACTAAGAACATCACGGTTTACAACCTGAAGGGACAGCGGGTATTCCAAACGCAGGACAGCAGTCGGAGAGAAACAAGCAGCATCAGCCTTCCCGAACTCCCAAGCGGGGTGTATATCCTCAGCATCTCCGAGGGTAACACGCGATTAGGCAGCAAACGGATATTGGTATATTGAGTCGGTTGAACAGCCATTAAACGGTTATTTGATTATGTCCATTATCGTATGCCTTTAGATGGATGTTTGGCTTTAAGTCCATTTGCGCATGCCATTTGATGGATGATTGTTTTGTCCATTAGTATAATCAGTATAGTGCAAGCAAAGCACCTGCTATTCATGAATCTCTCACCACTTAGCTAAACACTTCCGTCATTCCAGCGTCCGGGGTCCCCGACAGACAAGTCCTTGG
>CAZPNU010000048.1:0-9073 GCA_964588075.1 uncultured Candidatus Cloacimonas sp. | reverse complement strand
GGATTTATCCGGTTAATTCAAGCATAAGCTAATTATGTAGTGTTGGCTTCAAAGATATGCCGGATGAATCCGGCACCGCCAACCGGATAAAATCCGGTGTGCCAAAGAGCTATGTCGCCCTAAGGGGCTTATTCGTGGGGGGCGTGGGACGAGGGTCTGCGCATTGCTGCGCAATGCTCCGAACCCATCGCTATGATATGTCGCCATACGGGCTCTTTGGTGGGTTAGACGGTAGAAGTTAAACGTTGATTCCCCCTCCATCGCCCTATCACCTTATCACTCTGTTACTTCCTCACTTACTCACTTACTTACTCACTTCCTCACCTCCTCACCTCGTCAACCTGTCACTCCTTGCCTATTGGGTTACGGTAGAGATGCGGTTGCGCCTCCCAGCAAAATGCTGGGTATCGCAACCGCATCTCTACCGTATATCAATAAGCAGGGGGTTGGGAAAAAGGGCAGAAGGGCAGATAAAACAACCCAAAAAAACAGTCTTGCCGTATGGGTAAATCACCACACACGGCAAGACTTTTGAATATAACTAGGTTACTTGATTATTACTTTACGGGTTTGGCTTGTGCTACCGGAACTGAAGGAAATGAGGTATATTCCGGATGAGAGTTTTGTTCCGCTAGAACTGCACCCATTCCAGCTTATCTCATGGGTACCCTGACCGTATCCTGTTAAGCGGTGAACGCATTCACCTTTAATGTTATAGATTGTCAGATTATAAGCCTGGTTGGCTTCCTTGATCCCAAACTTGAATGTAACCAAACCTGAGAATGGATTGGGATATATATCCGTTATCCCGGTTACAATTGGTGTTGCGGGATCCTCCGGATTTGCCACGGAAATGTCATACTGCCCAATTGCAGTTTCACTGGGAGCCCAACTCGTTTTAAAGCCTTTAGCGCGGATGTTCGTGCTTTGGCTTAGATGAATTGGTGACACATATAGAGCTGAGCTTTGCGTAGGCTCGGTTCCATCCAGTGTGTAACGTATCTCAGCGTCATTCATGTTGCAGCTCAGGCTTACATCCACTGCATTCTCATACTCCCCTGGTTCAGGTGTGAATACGGGCATTGGCAAAGTTCCCGTGATAGTATAAACTGCCGTTGCCGTTGCGCTGACAGTCCAGTTGGCTAAGAAGCCCCTAGCTTTGATAGTGGCAGAAGCATTTACACTAATAGGCATATTATAAAGGGGTGAGTTTATGCTTGGCTCCGTTCCATTGGTTGTATAGCGTATCTGAGCTCCTTCTGTTGCACATGTAATGGTAACAGATGTAGGGGCTTGATATATCCCAGCCGGAGGATCCATCACCGGAGTAGCCACCGTTCCGGTAATGGTATAGTTAGCAGATGCTATCGGACTGGGATCCCACCCGCTTTTAAAAGCCCTTGCTTTTAGGGTGGTGGTGCTGTTCAAGGGCATGTTTATGGGCGTTGAGTATTGTGTTGATCCCTCGGTGGGGTCAGTTCCATCGGTGGTGTATCTAATCTGAGCTCCATACGTAGCGCAGGAGATGGTTACAAGTCGAGCGCTTTGATACACTCCCGGGTTGGGGGAGAAGGTTGGAGTGGCCACTGCTCCGGTAATTGTATATGTACCGAGAAAAGCATCACTTGGAGTCCATCCGGCAAGAAATGCCTTTGCTTTTAGGTGGGTTGTGCTGTTCAGGGGCATGATAATGGGCTGCGAATATAAGGTGGATGTCTCAGTTGGGGTTGTTCCGTTTGTAGTATAACGTATATGCGCTCCCGAAGTGGAACAGCTGATTGCAACTGATTGAGCTGTGGTATAGGTACCGGGCACTGGACTGAAGCTTGGGGTTGCCACTACATTAACAACGGAGCCGGCTAAAACCTGATACAGGTTATCGGGATAGCTCCCTACATCTCCGTTAACTCCGCTTGCGAGTGTTTGTATCACGGGTATAATAGCCTGTGCACTGTAGTCCCATACTTTAAGCACAATCTGCTCACCACCGCTTTCGGTATATACCTGCAAAATACACCCGGAAATGCCTTGGAAAATCTGGATGGGCACCTTTCCGCGAAGTTGCTCTGTTCCATTCACGGTAACAAAGGCTGCCAGGATATCTCCGCTTGCCGCAGGGATTGTGTTGATAAAAACCTGTGCCATAACGGTCATGCTACCGGTCAAAACAACAGGGGCACTCCAGGGATCGGTAATCATCTGAGCACCTGCATTTATCTGGTACATGTTTGCAGGATATGTTCCGATGCTTCCGTTCACCTCGGTATCAAGGGTCTGGGTTACATCAATCACCTGCTGGGTACTTTCGTCCCAAACTTGGAAGTTTATTGCTTCCCCGTTCGCTTCGGTGTAAACCTGCAGAACACAGCCCGAGACACCACCTATAATTTGAACCGCTTGTTTTCCACGAAGCTGAGGAACCCCCTCAACTGTAACAAAGGCTGCCACAACATCACCCGTTTCCGCAGAGGTTCCGTTTATGCTAAGCTGTGCTGAGATTGCCATGCTTCCCGTCAATATCTGCGGTTCACCCCATGGATCAACCGCATAAGACATGCCGTATAGCAGTAGCATTACTGCAAGAATTACCATTCTCAGTTTCATACCAGCCTCTTACTTCAGAATCATTAGTTTGATGCTGTGGGATGAATTGCCACTGCTCATTCTGCAGAAATACACCCCGGAAGCAACCCGGTTCCCGCTGTCATCCAATCCGTTCCACCACAGAGTGCTTGCTCCGGGGAGCATCTGACCATTGAACAGAGTGCTTACCTTTTGTCCACGGAGGTTATACACTTCCACCTTCATAGCAGGTGCATCCTTTGCCACATTAAGAGCTATGCTTGTTCCGCTTTTGAAGGGATTAGGGTAGGCATAAAGCAGCTTAGTGTCAATTGCGGGTGCATCAGGTTGGTCTAACTTCAAGCTAAGGAAATCTCCAGTTTGATAGTTCCCAATCGTCTCACCGGGTGTGGAATCCATTCCGGGAGAAAGGTTGTAGATAACATTGCCATCCGTGCGGTATAGCTTGAATTGGATATCTTCTCCGGTTTCATCGGTAAACACTTGCAGCAAAGCTGCCTGTTTGCCGTCAACTTGCTTTAGCTCCGCCAAACCACGCAGCTCATTATCCACAAATGCGGCAAGTAAATCTCCTGCGATTGCGTTAGTATCCACTTTTACAAGGATAACCTGGCTATCGGTTTTAACAATGGGGTTACCCCACACTTCGCAAGAGGGTGCCACACTCTGAACATCACTTTTGCCGGAGGCAGGATACACTAATGAAGCAGCGGAACTAAGCTTAATCCAATAAGCTCGTCCGGGGCTGAGGGTGCTTAAGGTGTTAAGGGGATTACCGGGGATATAAACCCCTTCTACTCCTTTAACTTCCTGCAGATTGTCGGCTATGGACGCCAATGCTACGCCAACCGCATGGGATGATTGAGGAGTAAATCCGCATAAGTTCCATCCTGACTGTAATGGTATGGCTGCGCTTTCATCTACCTGTGTTCCCGCAATCTGCACGAGGCAGGATTGGCTTACTCTAACATAATATCCCTTCCCATCGCTAAGAGAGTTAAGCGTACTAAAGGGATTATTGGGGAAAAACACCCCATCAGTTGATTTTACACACTGTATGTATTGCATTATGTTTGCAAAGATGGTGCTAATCTGCATGTTATCACGATGCATATTAAGCGAAACCATGTTCCATCCTGCTTGTAGGCTGATGCTCTGTTGTGATCCATGGTTGGCATGCAACCAGAACAGGTTGTTGGGCCAGCTTCCCACAGTGCCATTAACTTGGCTGCTAAGCGTTTCTCCCACATTTATAACTTCATTTGTGCTTGCATCCCACACTTTGAAGCTAATGGTTTCGCCGTTGCTTTCTGTATAAAGCTGCAGAAGGCAGCCTGTCACTCCAGAATTGGTAACAATCGTCCCTTTTCCGCGTAGTTGGGGCACTCCTCCCACGCTAACATAGGCGGCAACCACATCTCCATCGCTTGCCGAAACTCCGTCTATCGTCACTCCGGACATAACGACCATGCTACTACTTAGCACCGTAGGGATACCAAAGGGATCTGTAACTGCATTAACTGCGGGGAATACAATCTGAAGCTCGGTGAACATAACTCGTCCACCATCGTTGGGGAACTCAGTAGCCGCTATCGCGTTTGAACCCCATGTGTTATCGTCGTAGAACATCAAGCCCAGTTTGCCAACCTTCTGGTTTCCTTGCATCCCCACATACTTAATCTTATCCGCGGGGTAAACCCACATAGGTTTTATCCCGGTAAATTGGGGTGTTTCCTGATTGTTAATAATTATCGGTTCGCTCCAAGTAAGCCCGTTATCGGATGTTACAGAGATGTAAATCTCCGGGGTGTTGGCATAAGCTGCATAGTTCGTATCAGCATTGTCGTTGTATAATTTTGCGCGGTAAGAGTTCTGCCAAACCATTGCCTGCATTCCGTGTCCGTTATTTTCGGTTACCTTCATGTTCCCGCAATGAAAGAACATGGCATTATCATGTGAATCCGGATTCCAGTAGGGGAAGTTCCAATCCGTTACCATTGCTGGGTAAGTACCACCGTTGCCATCATCAACATAGCTATCAACCACGCCCCAGGGAGCCACTTTGTCCCAGGGGGAGAAGACAGTGTTAAAGGTATCATTGCTATCTTTCTGTGGGTAAATCTCTTTGATGCTCAGATTGTTTGTTGCAGTATCGAAAACCAGTTCCTTCACGAACTGTAAGGTGTTAAAGTAACTTCCGGTGGTGGTAGATAAGCCCCATAAGCCGGGGAAATGGATTCTCCCTAAATCATCTATCGATGCATTCACATGGCTGGAGTTCATTAATACCCATTTCAAGTTTGTATATGGGACTCCCGAATCATCCTGAAAATACCCAATTGTGCTTCCGTGTGATTCCGGGGGGTTCCAAGTGGGAATACTGCCGGTAAATATCTGCCGCGTCCAAGCTCCGGAACCATAGGCTGTGCATTTGAATACATCAATTTCCGGTTCATCAATATAATTGTCGTTGGCATCAGAAGCACTGTGGTAGCCCAGATAATAAAGGTTCCCTGCTCCATCGCAAACCAGCGCATTATTTGGACGACGGAGAGCGGTTTGATCCACATTCCAAGAGTTTAAGGTAGGGATAGAGGTATAGCTCCATGTCAAAGTTACTCCATTTTCTATGTCATCACCATTAAAATCTGCATAGGCAATAAGCGCATTCTCGGATGGTGATTCGTCTATGGCGTGTGAAACACTGTTACGGCATAGCACAAATACTCTTCGTTTACCGGCAACGGGAGAGGGACCTATCGTTGCGGTGGGCCAGATAAATTCATTATCTGTTGTGGTTTGCAGGATCCATGGATTGTCCACAATCGTTTGAGGGTCATCCCACAAGCCATAAATACCATCGATAAACGCATCAGCGATAAACCTCACCTCAAGTTCTGCATCACTAGTCTGGAAGGGACAATGCCAGGCATACAAAGGCTTTCCACTCACCGGGTCCACCGCCAGGGTGGGATAACCTTCTCTGATATAGTCTAAGGTAATCTCTGAATTGCATTCTACATTCCCGGCAGGACTAATATAGGCGTAAAACACTCGGCGTAATGATGTTGCGGTTCGCATGCCATGATATGTAAGGAAATACCCTCCTCCTGCAGATTCGGGCACAAGGCGTAGGGGTAAACCATTGTAACTGCCAATCATATAGTCACAATAGGAAGTCATTAAAGAATACGGTGCTCTGCTGAAGCTATATTCTGGAGCTGTTCTTTGAGGACTTAGCCTTTCGCCCTGGGGAGTATCGAAGCTTCGGGGAAGGGGTCCCGGGATTTGCACATCGCTGCATACCAAGCCTATGAACAAGCTTAGAATAATCATGGTTAACAAGGTTTTTTTTAACATGATTCCTCCATGTTTTGCCTCTGAGTAGTGTTTACACCACCGAGGTTGATTTGTTGTTTAACTTGAACTTTATTCATGTTCCACCCTTGGATGCAATACGCTATCATTACGCATGAAATACGGATGGCATCCGTAATTCACGCGTATTACATCCGTAATTGGAACAAGGAAGAAGCGCTTTAGCATCAAGCTGGCTCCACACACTATTTGGATAGCAGAGCTTTGATAGTTTTGCTGTATCCACCGGCATTCATATGGATGAAATATATCCCCGAAGCAACACTTTGATCTTTGTCGTTCTTCCCATTCCAGGTAACAGTGTGCTTTCCGCCGGGTAGCGGGGTATTTAGTAATCTTGTTATTCTTTGCCCTTTGATGTTGAAAACATCCAAGCATACATGGCTGTTATCCTGTGCCACACTGAAGGATATAGTGGTGCTGGGATTAAAGGGATTGGGGTAGCAAGCATCCAGGCTGGTGCATACCACCTGCATGTCGTCCCCTGCTTTCTGCTTCAGTACCATGAAGTTTGGATAGCTGCCGATTGTTCCCTGCGGTTGGCTGCTGAGAGTGGTTAAGATGGGAAGTTCGCTGCCATCCGGTTTCAGAATGCTGAAGTGTATCTCTTCGCCTGCTGTTTCCGTATAAATCTGGATTAGAACACCGCAATTGCCGGAGATGTCGAGGAAGCTTTCGGCTCCGCGTAACTCGTCCCCAACTTTGGCAAGCAGGATGTCTCCCGCTTCTGCAACTTCACAGGAGGCAAGCAGAGTCATGCCCGTGGGCAGGATGCTTACAGGGATATGCGGGCTTTCTGCGCAGAAGTCTGCTTCCTGCTTTCCGGCTCCGGGATAGATAAGGTTATGCGCTCCGCTAAGCTCTATCCAATAGCCTTTATTAGGAGCCATACTGCCCAGCGTGGAGAAGGGATTACCGGGTATATATACTCCATCGGTGCCTTTTATCTGTCGCAGCCAGGTGATTATGCTCTGAGTAGCAGTGGCAACCGGAACAGGGCTTTGAGGAAGATATGCCACCATATTCCATCCATCCACCAGAGCAAGCGGAGTGGAAACTGCGATGGGATTGCCATATACTGTCCATGTTTGTGGACTGCTCATCTGGATGTTATAGGCTTTGCCATCCGCCAAAGAAGTAAGCGTTGAGAAAGGATTTCCCGGAATGTACACACCTTCGATGCCCTTAATCTGCATAACATTGGGTTCAATTGCAGAGATGAGGCTTTCGATGCTATGATTAGTTGGTGATACATTTAACGACACTAGGTTCCATCCGCTTACAAGGTTTAGCACGTTGGTAGGTTGGTTTGGTTTAACCAAGGCGTTTGATAGAGTTGGGTTCGAAAGCAAGCCCCCGGTGTATTCTGCTTTCACAGCCCATTTGTAGGTTCCCCCCACAAGCTCGCTCCACCCTGTGTCAGTGTAGCTTAGGCTTAATATGGCAGTAGGGGTCAGCAGCGTCCAGGCAGCTTCATTGGTTTCTTGTCCCTGAGCTAAGCGCCATACCTTGTATCCGGTTACAGAACGAGTGTCATTTTTGTTCTCAGTTACCGTTTCTGAATGCGTAGGGGAGGATGGCTGTGAATCATAGATTATATTGTTCACTACTACATCATCTACGAAGAGTATAAATGCATCATTAGAAACACAGCGGATGCCGATGTAGATGGGAGTGGAGGCATAGGTGGAAAGGTCATAAACATATTCTGTCCAGGTTGTGGGGACGGAGATGTAGTTTGCTCCGCTGATGATGTTGAAGGTAGCGGGAAGTGCATTAACATTGGTGGAGACACCCACCTTGAAGCGTTCCAAACCATAATCTGCGACATAGGAGCGTGCCCAGAACTTCAATTGATATGCGCCGGCAATTCGCGGAGTAATCAACCAGTCACTATTGGGGGGTATCTGGGCTGCGAAGCAGGCAGCCATCTTGGAACCACTATGGGTCTGTGCATTCAGAGGGGGAGTTGTTGCTCCCGGGTTGAAGATTATATATGCCATGGGGGCTCCGGAGTTTGGGAAGGTATATTCGGAGAAGCCATAGGTGGTGGCTAAATCAACATCAAATAAGGTCCAAGGGGCAAAGCTAAGGGTAAAATCAGGATAGGTCTCAAAGCTGTCCGAGAAGCCTGATTGTATGCCTCCGGGAGCCTGCCATGTTATATTAACATTATTGGCGGATGTGACGGCAGTAACACTCACCGGGGGATTAAGGGGTTCGGTGGGTTGCGTACTCATCTTCATATCCTTGGCACAATTATCCGGATCAGCTTTGATATCACTCGTTATACTTACCTTACTGCTTGGATGGGTAAACAAGCGCTTTCCAATGCTTGAAGAAAGCTGTGGCGATGCTGTTTCGGCAAACAGCACTAAGAGCGACAGCAAGAGAAAGATGATTAGACAGGTCTTTTTCATAAGGACTCCTACGATGAAAGCAATAATGAATCTATGAATTGAGCGACATATTGAGCTGTTGATACAGCAATCCTGTTGTAACGTTTCAGTTGTATAGAACTGACCATGCACCAGAGCATAAAGTCTCCTAACATCCCATTGCAAAAAGGTTTGTCCAATCCACCTCCATGTAAAAAACAATCACTGCAGACATCCCAAAAAGCATAGGCGCAGGATGTTTATATTTCTTTATCTTGTCAAGACATAATATGCAATTTTTTGCTGATAATACCTTGAGTGTTGACGAGGCTCCACACTATTGTCGAGAACTTGGAAATACCGAAGCATACACTATATGACTCATTATCGCATAGAACTTCAGGATGTTTTGAAAAGACATCTAAAGGTTTTCATTGTCTCTCTCCATATCGTAAACCTGTTATTCATTATAGTCCTATGACCTATGAATTGACAAGCTCCTATGCGTTGCGAGGACTCCTGCACACTTGATAGTAGTAAGTACAAAGGATAGTATGCTAAGAAGATATGGTAGACCCCCAGCCAAAAATCGAGAAAGCATATTGTGTTACAATTACTGATATATACTTTCATTAGCATTTATACTGCGGCCATGGATGTTTAGCATGAGTTGTAAAAAATAAGCCATTCCCCCAAAAAAGTGGTAACTCGTGTGTATAACTAGTGGAATTGTA
>CAZPNU010000047.1:0-9867 GCA_964588075.1 uncultured Candidatus Cloacimonas sp. | reverse complement strand
TGTCAAGTATTTGTTATCTATACTTTTTGTCCACTTCTATGTGCAACGGTCTTAAGATAATCAAATCGTTAGTTGCCACCTGAACAACGGTGTATGCCGGATTACCTTTGGTGAGATGACTCCAAACAAACACCATCGCCGTACATGGGGCAGCTCCAAGCAGGATCGCTCCGGCGAGGTAATCTTTTGCTAAATAGGTAGGGATGTAAGCCTTAAACACAACGAAGAAAAAGAACCATGCAATGGCATACATCGTAAAAGGCTTTATCAACCAGTTTGTCACCCACGTTACGTATAAACCTTTGGGATTCCTACCCACATTCCTGATGCTGGCAAAATCTACTTTCATCATCATGGGATATATCATTAACCAGATTAGTATCGCAATGGGAATGGATACGTTGGCATATTCGAATTTGCCCAGAAACTCCGGTATAACCGGTAGATACTTTCCAATCAATACCCCTAAAGCCATGCACAAGATCACCCATACTGTCAGATACTTCTCGAAAAAACCAATACCCGGGGTTGCGTTTATGTCCATAACGTTTTTCTTGCTTGCAGGTTTCATTATTACCTCATACCAATGGGTAACTTTATTGTTTGTTAGTTGCCTTTCGTGTGATGCCGAGATGCTTATCCAGCATCTTCACCATCTCATCCTTGGGGTAAAAGCCCTCATGCCGAAAGAACTCTTTGCCATCTTTATCCAAAAACACTTGCGTGGGAATGGCTTTGATCTTATATTTGCTTGCCATTGCCTTATGCTCCTGTTTCCAAACATCATAAAACACAACCTCTACCTTATTGCCGTAGATTGTCTCTATCTCTTTCATCACAGGTTGCATCATTTTGCAGGGGATGCAATTCACCGAGCCAAGCTCCACAAAGGTAACTTGTGGCTTGGGGGTGGTAGATTTGGCATTTAGGTTAACAGTATGATACGCAAGCAAGGAAACCATTACTATGGTTAACAATCTCAAACCTTTCATCCTATAACCCTCTTTTATCCAGTTTTTGCATCAGAATCTCTATTGTATCCGGAGGGTAGCTGAATATTCCTTCTTTCTTTATCCCAAGTTGGGTAACAATCACATGATTATAGTGGGTTTTACCTTGCTTATCGAACATCTTTTTCAGACAGGCAACCGCACAGCCATCTATCAACAGGTCTTTAGGTTGCTCACTATCAGTTACGCTTCCGCAGGAACAATCCCCTGCTCCAACGCATACAGAGCATCCCATTTTGTACTTTCCGGCCATATGCAATGCCTTGGTCAGCTCAAAGGAAATTATCCCCACATTACTGGCTCCGGCACAGGCGTAAACACTTGCGGGAGCATCGTTATCAACGCAACCTGAGCTGCAGTTTATCCCGCTGTTGCAGCTACAATCGCACGAGCATTCTGACATCTTTATACTCCTTTGCGTATGAGGGCAATTATGTCTGCCGGAGATAGTAGTTTCCCTGAAGACACCAGTTTCTCGTCAATCACCAGGGCAGGAGTAGTCATTACCCCATAAGCCATAATGCTCTGTAAATCTGTAACCTTCTCCACCGTTGCACTCAGGTTTGCCTCGGCAACAGCTTTCTTCACATTTTCTTCCAGCTTCTTGCATTTGCTGCATCCACTGCCCAATACTTTAATGATCATGCTATGCTCCTTTACTTTAATATCAAGTATATCCCTGCTGCAATCACCAATGCAGCGCAAATCCTTTTGAACACGCTTAAGCCCCTGGAACCCTCGTTCCAGTTAAGCACCTTCTGCACCAAACCTAATGATGTTCCCGCCACCACGATAAGTAAGCAATGCCCTACCCCATACATAAGCATTAAGCCAAAAGCCAAGGGTAAATTGCTTGCCCCCAGCCTGAACGCCAAACTTAGCACCGGAGCCATGAAGGCAAATGCACAAGGCCCCAACGCCAAGCCGAAGAGAAAGCCAACAGTAAAAACAGTAAGTGCTTTGCTCCCTTCCGGTTTCATTTTTGCCATGAAGGGAATACTCCCCATAGGGATAACATCCAGCAGTAAGACACCTCCTAGGCATAAAGCTATTCCAAACACCAAGTTGGCATTACTGCCCAAATCTCCCAACATTCTCCCCATCCAAGCGGTAACTAATCCTATCAAGGCGATGCTGCACAATACTCCAACCGAAAACAAAGTGCTAAGAGTGAAGAGCTTCATTCCACTCAATTTCCGTTTGCCAACCAACAACGAGACAATAAGGGGGATTGAGGAAAGATGACAGGGGCTTAACGCCACACTCGCCACACCCCACAGAAAGCTTCCCAGCAAGGCTACAGGAATGGAGCCATATAGGGCAGCGTAGAGGGAGTTGAACAAACCTTCCATCACATAATCCAGTTGAACAAATAACCGGTAAAGACGATGCCTGTACCCGTGATGGCGATAAACACCGCCAACAGCTTGGGCTTTAACACTCTGCGTAGGAGAATCATCTCCGGCACGCTGAGGGCGGTTACTGCCATCATGAAAGCCAAGGAAGTTCCCAAAGCCACTCCCGCACGGGTCAGCTCACGCACCAAAGGTATCACCCCGGCGGCGTTAGAATATAGCGGAATGCCGATTATCACGGCTATTAACACTGCAAAGGGATTATCCTTGCCTGCCACAGTTGCCAGGGAATCTGCAGGTATCCAACCATGCATCACACCACCAATGCCAATACCTATCACCACATAAATCCAAATCTTCTTCAACAGCTCCACAGTGAATTGCAGGGAATCTTTTACACGATCATGTTGCGAGGGCTTGGTAAGCTGCCCCCCAGAGCCCACTTTCATCTGCCAAACGCAATCCTCCACATGCTTTTCCAGCTTTAATTTCCCTATCACCAACCCGCTAATAATGGCTATCAACTCACCTGATACTACATATATCAATGCCGTTTTCCAGCCGAACATCGCATACAGCATCCCCAAAGCAACCTCATTAACCATGGGCGCAGCCACCAGATAACTAAAGGTAACCCCCAGGGGGATACCCGCTTCCACAAAGCCAATAAACAATGGCACTGCCGAACAACTGCAAAAGGGGGTAACTACTCCCAACAAGGCTGCCATTATATGCCCCATAAAGGTTCCGCCTTTACGCTTGGCAAGAATTGCCTTGGTGCGTTCAGGGGGGAAATAGCTGCGGATATAGGTGATAACTGTGATTATCAGAGCGAGTAGGATAAATATCTTCAATGTGTCGAAGAGAAAGAACTGCAAACCCGATGCCCAATGATTGCTTTCATCCAACCCCATAATACCAAATACTATCCATCTTGTGATGCTATCCCACCATGTAAACATCATCCCCTCACTTCTGCTTCACAATACAGGTGTAAAAATCCAACACGCAAGGACACAAGAGGCGATAGAACACCTGATTGTTCACCTTGCGGCTATCCACCAAACCGGCATTGCGTAACACAGAAAGATGTTTTGAGATGGTGGACATATCTGCGTTTATCTGCTCCTGCAACTCGCAAACACAATGCTCTCTCTCATTCAGCAGGTCAAGCATAAACAGGCGTGTAGGATGCGCCATTGCCTTCATCACTTTGCTTAACTGCTCATATTTAGTATCAGTTATCATCATTACCTCATAAATCTATTTGGTATATTTGCCAAATAGCCAAGCCATCCTGTGCCTGTCAATCTTTTTCTTGCTCACACCTTTTAACCTACTCCAACGGATAAGGGTATTATTAGGCACGTTTATTGCATGTCTTAACGTTCTTATTGCACTTTCACTCTTTGTGAGGTTCTTATGAAGTATAGCCTGTGTTTATGTTTTACCCTTCTTATGTTCTTTAGTCTTGGTGCCCTGCTCGTACCCGTTTCCAATACCCCTGTGCTTACAGACGCAAACTTAATCAGCGGCCTGGTGCGTGTTGATCCCGAGGATAAGCTTCCCGAAAAGCTTAGCACCAAGTGTTGGTTGTGGCAGGATGGCAGTTTTTTGGTTGCCCATTTTGAGTGCGAAATCGATAGTGATTTCTATCCCGGACCGGTTGGCACCAAAGATAACACCAGCTCTGCGGACTATGTGCGGGTGCAGCTTATCACCATGCCACAAGCCTATTATGCTTATTACTATGCCGTTTATCCCTCCGGCAATATGATGGATGCCGTACGGAATTCCGATCTGAATGTGGACAGCAGGTGGAACAGCACTTTTTCTGCCAGCACCGAGCATGATGATAAATTGTGGAAGGTAACCATGCGCATCCCCCTATCAGAGCTTCGCTTCGAGCAGCAACTCCCCTACAAATGGAAGATTATCATCACCCGCAACCATAAAAAAGCCGAAAGCGTATACAGCTATCCCTTCCTCAGCACAGATATGAACAAGGACTATTTCCTCAATGCTTCAGACATCGAACTTAGTTCACCCATCCACCGCAGTGTGGATATCTCGTTGCGTCCCTACCTGGTTAAAAGCTATAATCTGATAGACAAAACCGACAGCTTCGATCCTGATAATCTGGGTATGGACGTCGCATTCAACCCCTCCCAACGCACCAGAGTTAAACTTAGCTTAAATCCCGATTTCTCCGATGTCCCTCCCGATGATGCAGCCGATAACTACAACAGCAAATATCCAAGATGGCTGATGGAAAACCGCTTCTTTTTCACCGAAGATATCGATGTTTTCGGGGTGGGGATGGATACTTTCGCCACGCGTAAGATTGTGCAGCCAAGCCTTGCCTACAAGGTCACCGGAAACAATCAACGCTTCAATTGGGGAGTTCTGGGTGCTTTTGACAAAGAAATCCGCTCCGGCTCCTATGTTATCAATCGTGATGATTACTTTCAAGCCCTTGCCATAAACCCCATCTGGCGCACCCTTAAGATTAACAATACCTTGCTAAGCCGAATGAATGATGATTATTACAACCATGTTTACAGCGGAAACTTCAATTGGCGCTTTTTTCCTGACTTCCGCTGGGGTGCAACCACCTACCTCAGCACCAAGAAACTACCCGGAGTTGACACCAGCAAAGAGGGCTATCTATACAGCACCAATCTTGGAGCAACTCCCGGAGATTGGAACGCCGACGCGTATTACACCCGCTGCAGCAAAGATCTTGCCCTGGACATGGGCTACTTTTACCGTGCCGACTTCCATAAGTGGGGTGGCTCAGTGGGTTGGGATATGGAGCAAAAACCGGGCTTTATCAAGTATGGCGGTGCCAGTGCCTGGACAGAGTATTATGAATATCATCCGGATGAAAAGCCTTTGCACGAAAGGTCTTTCGGGGCTAATGCCTACCTGAACTTTCGTCCCAAGTACTCCCTTAGCACTACACTCAGCCACGCCATAGAGCTGGATTGGGCGGATAATCCACATGAATTGTTTGGAGCAAACGGCAATATCTCTCTCTTTATGTGGGATCCATTGAGCGTAACCCTTTACTACGAACGACAAAACAGCCTGATTTACGAGCTGTACCAAACTCATTTTTTGAACCGTTACGACCTCAGTTTATGGGGTAACCCCAGCCCCAATATCAGTTATAGCATATCCGCCACTCTGAAGCAATACGATTACCCAAAACACAGTATCGTGGCGGGAGAAGATGTTTTGCTGGACAATAACTATGTTATCGCCAATGCCGATGCGGATTATACGCTTAACCAAAGCACCCGCTTCAGTGGTGGAGTTAGCTATGATACCAACGACAGCTACGGCGTTTATGGCTCATTGGGTTATTTTGCCAGGCTGCGTTACGAGTTTAAACCCGGTTATGTGGTATATGCAGGTTTCCAAAGCAGTCAGTATCAAACCGTTAAATCTACTGTCGATAAACCGTTGGGTTCCTTTTACAAGGACACTGCCACTGCTTATGTAAAACTCGGCTTAACCCTGTAGCTTCCACTTACCTCTTATTGCAAATGCGCCTGCATTGCGCCTGAATTACGCGTCGCATGCGTATTTCAGGCGTATTACACCCGTATTTGATGCAAGAGAGGAGGGGGAAGTTAGGCGTTAATGCGAAGGTAACAAAAGAACTGGATTCCAGCCGAACCACCCCAACAGCCAAGGACTTGTCTGTCGGGGACCCCCGACGCTGGAATGACGGAAGTGTTTAGCTGAGTGGAGATGGGTTCATGAATAGCAGGTGCTATACTTGCATAATACTGATTATGATAATGGACTTAAAACCAAAAACCGTTTATTGGCATACCCTGTTTGACCAATATCCAATAGCCGTTTAATGGCAATAGCCAATGGACTTTAGTATACCAATATCCGTTTGCATGATAGCCGCGTGTTGCCCTCGGGTGCAGAGTCATACAATGGGATTTATGTGTCAAGGGAGATGTTACATTATATGTTCATAAGTATAAGAAATCAAATGATTAACAAGCGTTTGATAAGCTACATGGCATCCAGATGAGCAGAATAAAATGTAGTCAAGCGCAAGAAATGTCTTGACAAGAAAAGCACTTTGTTTTTCAAGATACTTTGTGCGCAACAGAGACCCTAAACTTCCTTCGCACGGGGAAAGGACGATGTAATGAAACATAGCGATATAGTTAAACAAGTATCAGGAATCGATGGTTCCATCCACAATCCCGCCCGTCTGATGATAGTATATTTGCTTGCCCGCAACAAGAGCATGGATTATACGCAGCTTATGGAGAGCACAGAGCTCACTTCGGGCAACATCACTACTCACCTCAACAAACTCGCACAGAGTGGCTATATAAGCGTTTTAAAGAGCTTCCGTGGTAACAAGCCCAACACCTCGATTAAACTCACCGAGCTTGGAGCTAAAGCATACCGCAATTGGGGTGAGAGTATTCTGAAGCTTTTGGCAGAAGAAACCAAGCAGCAATTATACAGCAGTGTGGTAAACTCCATTAGAAAGCCCAAGAGCTCATATCTTGCCTTTCGGGATGGTTATCCCTACTTATACACAGAGCAGGCGCATTACCTGCTGCACGGTTATTATGGCAAAGGCGTATCCCTACCCCCAAAAGATGAATCCTGCGTGTGGTAAGCCCCAAGCATATTGCACGAGAACATAGATAAATAAATAAGTATAAACTCAAGTAAAGGAGTTGTTATGATCGACAAGCTGAAACAAATGACCGGCAATATCGACGCGGACTACTTTGATATCCGCTACGAAACCAAGCGGGTTGAACAAGTTACAATGAGTAAGAAAGAGATCCGCAGTTGTGGATCTAATCTTGGTGATGGCTATGTGTTGCGCGTGCTGAAAAACGGTGGTTTGGCTACGGTGAGTTTCACCAAGCCGGAACAAGCCGAACTGGCGATTAAGCGTGCTTTGGAGAATGCGGAAGTGTTGGCGGCAAACAGCCATACTCCCAAGAAAGCTGCGGCTGCCCCCATCGTTAAGGCAAACATCCAGGCAAAGCTGGTGGAAGACCCGCGCAAGATAAGCCTGGCGGAGAAGATTGCCTTGGTAAGGCATTATAGCGACCTTTTGTTCGCCCAGCCTAAGATTGCCAATGTGGATATCCAGTATTATGATGTTTACCGCAATAAGTACTTCTTTAACAGCGAAGGCAGCGAGATAAACGAAGAACTCATCACCACCAAACTGGGTGCGGGTGTGGTTAGCCAGGAAGGCTCACTTACGCAAACCGTGCGCATGGCTTTTGGAGGCAGTAATGGGTTCCACAAGGTGCGGGAACGCGAAGCCGAAGCGGTGGAACGTGCCAAGATAGCCGCAGATTTACTTAAAGCCGAGCCGGTGAAAGCGGGAACCTATCGCATGATTCTCAATCCCGGGATTGCCGGAGTGTTCACCCACGAAGCTTTTGGGCATTTCTCGGAAGCGGATATCGTGCGTGATCTTCCAGCCTTGCGGGAAAAGATGAAGATAGGCACCAAGCTGGGAACAGACATCCTGAACATCATTGATGATGCCACCATGGCAGATCAGCTTGGATTTTACCAATATGATGATGAAGGCGTGGCAGTGCGCAGAGTGAACCTGATGACCGCCGGAGTGCTTACCGGGCGCTTGCATGATCGGTTCACCGCCTATGAGATGGATGAGCCCATCAGCGGACACGCAACTGCTGAAGATTTCCGTTATGCCCCAATTGTGCGAATGGGTAACATATTTATCCAGCCCGGACCTCACAGCTTCGAAGAACTGCTTGCTTCTTTGGATGATGGGCTTTATATTTGCGATGCCATGGGTGGACAAACCTCAGGAGAGAACTTCACCTTTGGAGCTAACTATGGTTACATCGTGAAAGGTGGTAAACTTCAAGGGATGATCCGCGATATAAACATCGTGGGTAACCTGTATAGCACCTTGAACAGCGTGGCAATGATCGGCAACGATTTTGTGCTGGATGAAGCCGGGGGCTGCGGCAAGGGTCAAACCAATATCCGCTCCTGCCTGGGAGGTCCGCACGTGCTGTTCAATAATCTAACCGTGGGAGGTAAATAATGGAAAAGCTATTGAAACTTGCTACCGCCATGGCTGATCAAGCCGAATTGTTCTATGCCAGTGATACGGGCGACAGCTTGGGATTCACCGATGGCAAGCTGGACAAAGCAGATACCTCCATGAGTGCGGGAATCGCCCTTAGGGTGATAAAGGATGGTAAAATTGGATTGGCACATACTCGCAACTTGTTGGACAGAGAAGCCTTGGTCAATCAGGCTTTACTTAGCGCAAAGGATGGCATGGATGTGGGCTTTAGTTTTCCCCACACAGCCCATGTGCCCCCAACGAATAGCTATGACCCGTCAATTGAGAAGATCAACAAAAAAGACTTGGTGGAAGAAGGCAGAAAACTTATAGATTATATTGCCAAAAGAACCGGAGGACAGGTGAATGCCGGATTCGGATACTCCATCTCTGAAGGTGGAATCATGAACAGTGCCGGGACTAACCTGTTTGACAAAAGCTCGGACTATTGGGTGTATGCTATGCTGGTGTTCCCCGGGACGGGAAGCGGGTTGTTTAAACTCAGCACCGGGAAAAAGCATTTGGAACTGGAACGGGAACAAATTGAAGAGATGATAGAGCTGTTCATGCTTAGCCAAAATCAGATTGTGCCGGAAACCAAGAAGATGCCGGTTATCTTTGCTGATTCCTCTCATTCTGCATTGCTATCCCGCTTCTTTGCCGCGGCATCACCGGCAAGCTTCTATAACAAAGTATCTCCGCTGATGAATCGCATTGGGGAACAAATTGTTTCTTCCAAGCTTAGCTTGTGGCAAGATCCCTTCGATATGGAGCTTAGCAACCAAGTGTCCTTCGATGGAGAAGGAACTCCTACTCGCAAGCTGAGCTTTATCGAGAATGGTATCTTTAAAGCCATCCCCACCGACCTGAACTATGCTCACAAATTGGGGCTGGAACCTACAGGCAACGGCTTACGCGGAGCAATAGAGGCGAACCCCGCAGCACAGCCCTTTAACATCTGTATGGGTGCGGGAAATAAATCCCTGAAAGAAATGATTGCGGGGATTGATAAAGGAATCATCGTGCAAAGCCTGATGGGTGCACACTCCGGCAATATTCTGAATGGAGAGTATTCCGTGGGTGTATCCAGCGGATTCTATATTGAAAATGGTGTAATCAAGGGCAGAGTTAAGGACTGCATGCTCTCCGGTAACGCCTATGAAACCCTGATGAATGTG
Organism: uncultured Candidatus Cloacimonas sp.; assembly: GCA_964588075.1. Lineage (GTDB taxonomy): Bacteria > Cloacimonadota > Cloacimonadia > Cloacimonadales > Cloacimonadaceae > Cloacimonas. Next base: position 206 of record CAZPNU010000047.1, on the reverse strand, counting down.
GCAGAAATAGAAAACAAATGCCATAACACCGGTTCCCGCAAGCTTCCGTCTATCCTGTGTGATGGAGTGAGTGTAGCCGGTAAATAACCTACCCAATCCCTCCTTATAGCTCAAAGCTTCACCGTTAGTTTCTCATCGCTACGGTGAAGCTTTAAAGACCATTGAACAATCCAACCTTGGTCAATACTGTGATGTGTTGAACGCCC
>CAZPNU010000046.1:0-10088 GCA_964588075.1 uncultured Candidatus Cloacimonas sp. | reverse complement strand
CCCAAACCTTCTGATCCGTAGTCAGATGCTCTATCCAATTGAGCTAAGGGCGCACGCTTGATTCCACTTTCTTCAGGGCACTTTTTTTGTCAACCAAAACTTGAGAATGACTATCCTTCCCTTGGTGTCATTGCATAATCATTACATAATCATTGCATGTTTCATCCGTATTAAACATGCAATGATCAAGCAATCATATCAAGCAAGGACTGGTTAACCAAGGAAAAATCATTGACAGTTTTGCCTTGCTACCAGAGCCTGCTAAAAAATAAAACTATCTCTACTGGAGGAGAAATGACCTATCGTGTGCTCGCGATAAACCCCGGTTCCACATCAACTAAGATTGCCGTGTTCGACGACAAAGAACCTGTTTTCGAGAAAACTCTGCGCCATGATCCTGCCGAATTGGACAAATTTGGCGGAATTATCGAGCAGTATGACTTCCGTAAAACCTTGGTTATGGAAGCTATGGCGGAAAACAATGTTAGCCCGGAAAGCCTTCATGCAGTTGTGGGCAGAGGTGGGTTGGTGCGTCCGGTGAGTGGGGGAACCTGGAAGATTAGTCAATCAATGTTGGACGACTTGAAGGATCCCACACGTTGGGGACGCATCCATGCATCCAATCTCGGCGCTTTTATAGCCAAAGCAATTGCCGATCCCCTGGGGATACCCAGTTTTATAGTTGATCCTGTGGTGGTTGATGAATTCGATGATATAGCCCGCATTTCCGGTATCCCGGAGATCGAGCGTAAGAGTTTGTTGCATGCCCTGAACATCCGCTATATCGGACGCTTGCTGGCAACCGAACTGGGTAAGGACATCAGCGAAGCCAACATGATTGGCGTGCACATGGGTGGAGGTATCTCCGTGGCAGCCATCAAAAACGGCAGAGTGGTGGATGTGAACAATGCCCTGTTGGGAATGGGTCCCTTCTCTCCGCAAAGAGCCGGCGCCTTACCGATTGGGGACCTGCTTGATCTGGCTTACTCCGGAAACTATACCAAGAAAGAGCTATGCAACTACCTCACCAAGAGTGCAGGACTAATGGCATATCTCGGCACGGATAGCGGTATAGAAATAAACAAGCGTATCACCGAAGGCGACGAATATGCCAAGAAGATACAGGATGCCATGTGCTATCAAGTGGCTAAAGAGATTGGCGCATGTGCCACAGTACTTTGCGGCAAGGTAGATGCAATTTATCTGAGCGGTGGATTAGTGTATAACGCTCATGTCGTGGATGCCATCCGCGAGAGAGTGGAGTTCATTGCCCCGCTGCATGTTTATCCCGGAGAAAAGGAAATGGAAGCCCTATCCCAAGGTGGCGTGCGGGTGCTAAGCGGCTTGGAAGAAGCTCTGGAATATCCCTATTGAGAAAACTACTCATTATAACATGGTTCATGCTTTCGGCATTGGGGATGCTCGGTGCCGAAAGCTGGACTGTGCTTGTGTATATGGCTGCGGATAACAATCTGGAGCAGCAAAGCAAGATAGACATTAATAGCATGGAAAGCGTGGCTCAGCCGGAAGGGCTGAACCTGATTGTACAGGCAGACAATACTGATGGGGCAAAGAGATACAAGATAGAGCAGGATGCCTCTTTTAGTGTAACTTCACCGGTTCTGCAAGATCTTGGAGATGTAAACAGCGGGGATGCAGAGACCTTAAAGGATTTTATGACCTGGGGCTTTGCCGCATATCCCTCTCAGCGGAAGATGATGATAATCTGGTCGCATGGGAATAGCTGGTATAAAGGGAATGAAGCTAAATGGATTTGCGAGGATGGTGGCAGCAGGATAAACGTGTATAATGGAGAGTTGAGTTCTGCTTTTATCGGGGTGCCTAAGCTTGATGTGCTATTGTTTGATGCTTGCAGTATGCAGAGTGTGGAAATCATATACGAGATGGCTGATTTGGCAGATTATATCATAGGATCGGCGGATTTGGTGCCCACCAACGGCTTTCCATATGAGACCATAATCCCCCTATTCGACCAGGATATAACAAGCATCGTTAACCAAATCCCGCAGCTATACACGGAATCATATCTACCGGGGATGGGGATAAACCCGGGACCGAACTTCTGGACAACCACTTGTTCCACAATTAAGACATCAGCTATGCCACAGTTCATGGCTAAGTTCAAGGAGTTTGTGGATTACTTTTTTCTTTACCGGGGGGATGTTTTCAGCATTAGGCAACAGTGCTTTGAGATGAACGACTATGAGGCTGATGTAGATGTGCGAGACTTATTTTACCGGATAAGGGATACCGGATTGGGAGTAGTAACCTTCAAAGCAGAAAGATTGGCGTTGATTTGGGATGAGATGGTGATAAGTAGTTCTTCCACAGACCAAAACAACACGCCAAACATTGGCACGGCTGCCCTATGGTTCCCTGATGTAAGGCAATTCTATGATTGGAACTGGAAGAATTATGCCAAGCTGGGCTTTAACTACACAAAATGGTACACTGTGTTAAACTACATCATTGGTGATGATATAGCCCCTGAATTCAGCGGGATCTTAGGCTATTGGGTGGATAAAGGTTATCTGCATGTAGCATTACCGGAGATCTGTGATCCTGACGATATTAGCTATAACATATGGATAACAGAGGGTTATAATCATCGATTATATACCTTCCAGCCGAACAATAATAATGCGGCTTATGAAATCGTTGTTCCCGTTTATCGCTTTGGTAGCTTCACAGTTTGGGCTACGGACAGGTCTCATAATAACAGCATGCAAATAAGAGATGATTATAGCTATTATCAGCTTAGCATCTACCCCAATCCGGTGAGAGGCAGGCAATTGGCAAATGTTAGTTGGTTGGCTGCTGAAGGCGCAAGCGGTGAAGCTAAACTGGATATATATAACATTAAGGGGCAGTTGGTAATAAGCAGGGATTTGGGGATGGTTAGTTATGGAGAGGGAAGCTATCCGCTTTTCTCAGATACCGAATTCAAAGCTCTCCCCGCTGGAAGATATATTGTGCAGCTACATTTGGGAGCAGTAAAATTAAGCCAAAAACTCATTATTGTATATTAAAAAAGAGCTTGGCTATGCATGTGGATAAGATGTGGATAAGTTTTGTGGATAATCAGCCACAGTGCGTAACACACTATGTTTGCAGTTTATTAGAAAACGATATTTATCCACAGGGAATGTGGATAAGTGTGTAGATAGCTGATTCTATACCATTTAAGGTGAGTGAGAAAACAGGATGATTTACGAGCTTAGCAAGGCACAGATAACCAACCTCTCCAAGTTAAAACAAAAGAAATTTCGCAAGTTGGAACAAAAAGTGGTCATTGAGGGCAGAAGACTGCTTAAGCAATTGGCAGAGTGGGGGATATATGCTCAAGAGCTATATCTTGGGGATGGTGAAGCTGAGATTGAAGCACAGAAGGTGTATCAGGTAAACACAGAAGCCTTGGAGCGTATCTGTGAAAGTGACAGTCCTCCCTCAATTGCGGGGCTTTTTCCTTTACCGTTGGAGCGAAGAAAAGCCTTTAAACTTGCTTTCTATCTGGATGGGATAAGCGATCCGGGGAATATGGGCACTATCTTCCGCATAGCTGCTGCTTTTGGTTTGGAGTGCTTGCTACTAAGTCCTTCCTGTTGCGAAGTAAGCTCCCCAAAGGTTATCCGTGCCTCTATGGGTGCCGTGTACAAGGTTCCTTTTTGGGAAGCAGAGCTGAAGCAGGTTAAAGAGGGTGGGGTGAAGGTTGTTATACTGGATATGGAAGGCAGTAAACCGTTGCAGGATTATGTAGTAACAGATTGTCCCACTGTGATTGTTATTGGGGGGGAAGCGCACGGGATAAGGCAGGAAAACAGAGTCCTTGCCGATTCCAGCATCAGGATCGAGATGCCTGGCGATATGGAATCTCTGAATGCCGCGGTTTGTGCCGGTATTTGTGCCTATGGTCTTAGCTTGAAATGAATAATTGACAAAAAGAGGACTTCTTGCGCTTTGGTAAAATTGGTAAATAAGCGAAATAGGAGCGAGGATTAGTGAACATTATTAACCAGAAGACTGGCTGGATTGAGGTGATTTGCGGTAGTATGTTCAGCGGAAAAACCGAGGAACTGATACGCCGCATCCGCCGTGCTGAGTATGCCAAGCAGAGAGTTTTAGTTTTTAAGCCGGTAATCGATGATCGATATGATGCCAATAACATTGTGTCGCATTCTCAGATGCAAGCTCCTTCAATTCCGATTAATGAACCTAGCGAGATATATACCTACCTTCAGGAAGATATCAAGATAGTCGCCATAGATGAGGCTCAGTTCTTCGATGAGTCAATTGTGGGTATATGTAACGACTTAGCCGACCAAGGTTACAGAGTTATTGTGGCGGGCTTGGATCAGGATTATAAAGGTGAACCCTTTGGTAGCATGCCCCAGCTACTAGCTGTAGCAGAATATGTAACAAAGAACCTTGCCATCTGCATGAAGTGTGGAAATCCCGCAAATCGCACCCAAAGAACAATACACAAGGGTGAAAAGATATTGGTTGGATCAACCGAAGCTTATGAAGCCAGATGTCGTAATTGTCATGAGGTTTTGGATTGAACTTCCCCCATTCATTTACTGGTTCGGCGATGTTCCTGCTGGTGCGGGTGATCGAGATATACAATATTCTGCTTTTTGCCAGAGTGATTATGTCTTGGTTTGTACGGGATTTGGGAAATCCCATATTCAGGTTTTTATATGAGATAACTGAACCCGTATTGGGACCAATAAGAAGAATTTTACCGCCCATGGGGTTGGATTTGTCCCCGATAATTGCTTATATGATATTAAACTTGCTTGCCAGGTTTATTGCTTCGTTAATTTAACAGGAGGAGATTATGCCACTGTTTCCCATAGATATTAAGCACCAAGAGTTCTCCGGACAAATGTTCGGGTATAGTAAGAAAGAGGTGCGTGCCTTTTTGGATCAGATAGCCGGTGAGATTGAGGAGTTTCAAAAGAAACAAGAACGCGAGCTTGCCCGACGTGAGCAGATGCAGTACGAAGTTAAGCAGGAAGCGGTTCAAGCCGGCAATGCCGTGGAGGACTTAAAGCGCCGTGAAGAGCTAATTAGCAGAACTCTGGTGTTTGCAGAGAAAACTAAAGCCGATATCGTGGCTAATGCACGTAAGGAAGCGGAGAACATCATCCACGAGGCCGAGTTGAAAGCAAAACGTGCAATCCACGAAGCTAAACAATACCTCAGTGTGCTTGAGCACCAATATCTGCAAGTAAAGGAACAAAAAAGGCAGTTCCTGATGCAATTCAGAGTAGAGTTGCAAAGCTTCCAGGATAGAATCGGTAAAGACCCGCTTCTGAATAAGGACAGTGAACTGCAATTGGACAGTGAATTCCGCCAGATTAAGGAAGAGATTGTCCCCAAGCCAGATGATAAACAAAGTAACCAATGAAGGGAAAGCACATGCTAAATATTCATGATACAGCTGCTTGGTTGAAACAAAAGCTTCCAGTGTTACCCAAGTTTGCGGTGATATTGGGGACAGGTTTAAGTGACATGGCAGAAGCATTTCCCAGCCTATGTAACATCCCATACACCGAGATTCCCGGATTTGTTGCCAGTACTGCACCTTCCCACAAAGGACATTTGATACTAGCAAACGTTGAAAGTGTTCCGGTGCTGTTCTTACAGGGACGCTTTCATTTTTATGAAGGATATGCCATGGAGCAGGTTGTTTTTCCCACTCGTGTGATGGCGGCATTGGGGATACAAGCATTGATAGTAACCAATGCTGCAGGTAGCCTGAGACTTGAGCTACCTCCCGGAGCAATCGTGCAGATAACTGACCATCTAAACTTCATGGGAACTAATCCCCTTATTGGACACAATGACGAAGCGATAGGTGAGCGCTTTCCTTCCATGAATCAGCCCTATGACCCAGATTATAGAGGCCTTTGCGATGCGATAGCTTCAGAATTGGGGATCGACACTTACAAAGGTGTTTATTTGGCTGTAACAGGACCAAGCCTTGAGACAAAAGCTGAATGTGCAGCTTTTGCCCAATGGGGAGCAGACCTTGTTGGTATGTCCACGGTTCCGGAAGTAATTGCTGCCAGGCATGCGGGGATGAAGGTGCTTGCATATTCCATTGTAACCAATTATAGCAATCTTTTCCACGAGCAGGCTCATTCGCAAGAGGAAATAAGGCATCATGCAGGTATATCAGGAGCTCAACTGAAGAGATTATTAGCTGCGTTTATAAACAGGATCGCTCCTAACTTTTCATTGACATAAGTTACGGTATCGTATAACTTGGAAACTCTCATTTTTTTGAGTATTGTGTAAAGGAGATAGAGATGGCAGCAACAAAACTTACTGCTGAGCAACTTAAACACTATGAGGAGCTTATCCTCAAAGAACTCCGTGAAAGTGTCAGCTATATTGAGAACATAAATAAAGACCAAAGTATCGGTGCTCGAGAGAGCAGCGGAGACCTTTCCAGCTATGCTTATCATCAAGCAGATCAAGGATCAGATACTAACCTGATGGAACAAACGGTGATGATGATGGAAGGTGAGAGAGAAAAGATTCGTCAACTTAATGACGCAATGCGTAGAATTGCAGATGGAACCTATGGTATCTGCGAGATGTGCGGTGAACTTATCCAGGATTCTCGCTTGGAAGTAATACCTTATGCCATATACTGCTTCGGTTGCAAAGAAAAGATGGAAGACAAGAAAAGGCGGCAAAGACGTTGACTTCTTTACCAAAAACAGAACTGAAAGTCAGCCCGGCTTTTTTAATCATGATGATCTCACTGGTTTTAGACCAGCTAACAAAGGCAATAGTACGCATTAATATGGATATACATGAAAGTATCCCAGTTATGAAAAGCATGTTTGGTGACACTTTTATGTTGTATCATGTGCAAAACTCCGGTGCTGCGTTCTCTTTGGGTTTTAGCAGCGATGCATTTAATCGGGGCTTTTTCATTGGGGTGACAATCCTTGCAACTGCCTTCATACTATATCTTTTGTTTCACAGTCAGCATCGTATTCAAGTGTTCTCTTTCGGGTTTGTGCTTGGTGGAGCTTTAGGTAATATGTTAGACAGAATCTTCTATGGTAAGGTCACAGACTTCTTCAGCGTTGATTTTCCAGATTTCATCATGCAACGCTTTCCAATATTCAACATTGCGGATAGCTCTATCTTTATCGGAGTGTGTTTGCTGATTATAGACATGATATTTATAAAAGACGTTTCAGAACCCGTTCAGGTTCCTGAAACACCGCCTCAAGAAGAAATAACTACCAAGGAGATATAAATGAAAGGTGTAGTTTTGCTTTTTATAGTCCTTGTGCTTAGCATAGGGCTTTCTGCACAGGTGCTCACCTGCCGTCAGATCCAAGAGACTTCCGCAGCTAATGGTAACTCCCCATATATGGATCAGGTTAAACAGGTTCGGGGTATCGTTACCGCTGTTAAACCAGGGGCAAGCTTCTACATTTCTGATCCGGTCACCACTGGCTACGATGGAAAGTGGACTGGTCTATATGTGTATGATGCTGCTACCAGTAACACTGTAAATACAGGAGATATGGTTAGGTTAACTGGTACTGTTAAAGAGATAAATGGAGTTACTCAACTTCGTTTGATAACTGATAGTACCATCGAGTCTCCCGGTAATCCAATACCAATCAATCAAGTTACTACTGCTGTTCTTCCCTTTTCCGGAACTACTTCCGAACCATGGGAAGGGGTTATGGTTAGCCTGAATAATATCAAGATTACTACTGCAGTGAACATCTTCAATCAATTCCAGGTTGCTGATGCCGGCGTGGCAGGTGTTGCTGAATCCAAAGTTGATGATTTCTTTTACACTCACCCCTCTTCTCAGATTGTGGTAGGTGATGTGTGGCATCAGATACAGGGTGTGGTTGATTTCACCACTACTGACGGTTACAAGATTCAACCTCGTAGTTCAGCTGACATGATTAAGGAAGATAATATCCTCGCCAGTAAGATTAGTGTTCAAAGCATCAAGGGAGCAGTAGATGAAGAATCCTCCATTGAGATAAAAACAAGTAAACTGCTTGCTGAGTGGAACGTCCTAAGCTACTCTCTAACTTTGAACATCGATGCCTCTAAAGTGGAGTTCATGGGAGTTGATATTGCCGGAACTTTGACCACCAGTAATCCTGTAGTCACACTTGCTGGCAACCTGATAACAATTGATTACACTACAACAACGCCCATGGTTGCCCCAGTGGGTGAAACAACATTGATTAAAGTGCAGTTGAAACCTCGCTCATATGGTGTGGTACCGATTGAGATCAGCAGCTTCAGCTATAATGACATAGCACTTAACAACTTCCAAGATGGTACTTTATCAGTTGTTATAGATAAGTTTGAAGCCTACCTCGGTATAGATGTCATCCGCGTTGCCGGTTCAAGTTATACTGTGATAAACTCCAAGAATGCTTTTAACCCACACGACGAGACTCTTCGCATTCAATATGGAACCAAAGGTGGTTTCCTGGCTCGTACAATTATCCGTATTTACGATGCTCAGGGTCGGCTTGTTTCCACTCCCTTGAACGAGAACTTTACCGGTTTAACAACTGTGCAACAGATTGGGGAATTCCAATGGAACGGCAGGGATGGTGCTATGAACTTGCTTCCTCCCGGCTTATATTATTGCCATATGGAAGTAGCTAACAGGGAAACAGGTGCCATTGCACGAGCTACTCAGCCCATCATCATCAAATCCCGTCTGAAATGAGGTGTAGCATGAAAAAGATATTGATTATAAGCCTGATACTCATCCAATCCGCATTGCTTCTGGCCGTGTTTGATGATTATCAACCATCCGCCCGTGCCCGTGGAATGGGTAATGCCTACACCGCTGTTGCAGATGATGCAAATGCATTGTTCTACAATCCTGCAGGACTTAGTTACACCCATTACGGCATTAATGTTGGCTTTGCCAATTTATATAACCAAGAGTATTCAGAATTCAAGACTGCTGCTGTTGGTATCCAACTCCCTAAGAAGTTGGGAACGATTGCCATCGGAACCAGAATGATGGATGTGGATTTTGAAGACTTTTCCTTGTTAAGCGAGCAGACTTTCAGTTTGGGCCACGGCATTACCTTACTCAAAGATGTCCATTCTGAGATCAGCCTTGGTTATGCAGGAAATTTCTACAATCTCTCCATGGACGGTGAAAAGGATGATAGTGCCATTGGTATTGACCTTGGTGTGCAAGCTCTGCTTCACGGGAGAACCAAGTTCGGCTTTGCCGTTACAAACATCAACAAAGCCAAGATGGGTCACGAGAATCAGATTGATCTCCCCAATAAACTAGCTATTGGTATATCCTATCAACCATATGACAGGGTTATTACCAGTGTGGAACTTAAGAAAGACTTTGCCCACGAAACCGAGTTTATGGGTGGTGTGGAAGCACGTGTGTTAGAACCGCTTGCCCTCCGCTTTGGGGTGCACCAGAATCCTGCAACATACAATGCAGGAGCCAGCTTCTATGTTGAAAACATGCAGGTGGATTATACATACACGCACCATTCTGTGCTGGAAGGCACTCATTACTTCAGTTTAGGTTACAAGTTCTAGGGAGATAGCTGACATGGCAAAAGCATTAAACCGTTATATACCCGCTTTCATACCCTTAGTGTTTGAGCTCCTGCGTCAGTTCCGTCGTGATACCAACCACAACCAAAGTATTCGAAAGAACGATAAAACTCAGGATAAGCTTGGTACTTTGGAGCACCTTTTGGTGCGCTTAGAAAAGAAAGTGCAATTGAACCGTGAAGTGTATCTTAAGAGTTTTCAGCAGTTAAGGATATGGCTTGCGATAAACTCTATACTGCTTATTGCCATCATCGTTAAGCTATTTTTCTATTAATAACAAAGGTCGTTTATCAACGATATAAGGCGGGTTATCATGACCCGCCTCTTTTCTTATAAGATCCATGGTAACTGCGAACCTAAGCATGCCACAGAACTTGCATTACTTTTGCTTCCACTTATCTTGTTTAAGACCATTGAACAATCCAACCTTGGTCAATACTGTGATGTGTTGAACGCCC
>CAZPNU010000045.1:0-12279 GCA_964588075.1 uncultured Candidatus Cloacimonas sp. | reverse complement strand
AGAAAGGAATTCGATGGACATTCTGTATTGTATACCCATGTTAATATGATAGATAAGATTCTGTTCTATCACTTTTTTGGGGGAGTGCCTAAATATTCCCAAGGACGCAAAATGTGCCAAGCTGATAGGGCAGCACAGAGCCTAACTAACAAGGATAATAACCTTTTAGAGATGCAGCTTCCCAAGAGGAAAAGATAAGGTGATTGACAAAAACCTAAACACCATAAAGCCTGTATCAATATGAATAACAATGTTACGCCATGTGGCAATGATGATTGAAACCAAAGGCTTGGTTTGCGGATACGGTGGAGAAGCTGTATTGAATGGCATTTCTCTGTCCCTCGCAGAGGGGGAGTTCTGTGCGCTTTTGGGACCCAACGGGGCGGGAAAATCCACGCTGTTATATGCCCTGATGGGTTATTTGAAGGCGGATGCAGGTGAGGTGCTGGTGTATGGAAAAAATGTTGCCCAACAAAAAAAGAGCTATTTAGCCCATAAACTTGCCTTCGTGCCCCAGGAGAGTGCACAGGAGTTTGATCACACTGTTAGCGAAACGGTGCGGATGGGGCGCTATCCCTATTTGGGTTTGATGCAGTCCTATTCTGCCGAGGATAGAAAGGCAGTTGATGCAGTGCTGGAGCAGCTTAAGCTTGAGGGCTATGCTCAGCGCTGGCTATCGGAGCTAAGCGGTGGGGAAAAACAGCGGGTATATATCGCCCGTGCTCTGGTGCAGAATACTCCTTACATTCTGTTGGACGAAAGCCTTTCCCAGCTTGATATAAACCACCAGTTGGAGATTATGGCACTGCTGCGCGAGATACGAAAGACTGCCGGGAAAACGGTGCTTATCGTTTCGCATAATCTGAATCTGGCAGCAAACTATGCAGACAGGTTAATCTTCCTCAAACAGGGAAAGCTTTTGGCACAGGGCAGTCCGGCAGAACTAATGCAACCGGGCATCCTGCAAGAGCTTTTCGGTATCTGCCTGGAAACAAGCATAAACCCACATAGCTCACGGCCTAATATTATATATCCTTAGGCGACTGCACATTCTGCTTGACATAAGTGATATTGCCTAAACTTTGTTTGATAACAATGAGGTAACAACATGAGAACAATACTTAGCTTCACCATACTGGCAGCACTGCTTCTGCTGCTTTCCGCCTGTGAATCCGGGGCAAAGTTCATTGTCCACAACAATTGTTCTTACCCTGCATATGCCACGGTTGATACCCAGAGTCAGGTTATCATTCCTGCTCATGGGGAACACGTGTTCGAGTTGGACACCAAAACCCAAAGCCTCTTTACCGGAGAGGTGAAACGCAAAGTGGCGGTGAACCTGAAAGGCGAAACATTCAGCCTGAAAGATGTTTACAACCTCTGGACGGATGACACCGAGATAGAAGTTCATGCCGGGGAAGATTTGCATGCCTATCTGGACCCCAACCGGGCTTGCATAAAGATTAGCAACAACACTAACCGTAAGATAAGCGAAGCAACCATAATCCAGAATGATGGTATTATCCCCTCCCCCTATGCAGTGCTATACGATATCCTGCCAGGCGAAAGCAAGTTTATGAGGGTGGATTATTACACCCCCAACGACCAGTTTTATTATCAGGTGGAGCTGGAAGATGAAGCCGGAAACAGCTTCACCTATGGCGATGCCTCCACCACCATGCTGCTGGCAGATCAGCAGTATCACATAGTGTATTCCGATACGAGAAAATAATAAGCAAAAAAAATCAAGGAGACCTGATGAAAGGGAAATGGCTTAGCATCCTAATGCTGCTTTGTGCCATCACACTTGGCGCAATCATCCCCCCTCAGTATGCCCCCATGCCTCTGCCCACCGATCCTGAATTGGTGACCGGCAAGCTTGCCAACGGGCTAACCTACTACATCCTGCCCAATGCCAAACCGGAAAAGCGGATTGAGCTTAGGCTTTTGGTGGAAGCGGGAAGCGTAAACGAAGATAATGACCAGCTTGGTCTTGCCCACTTTGTGGAGCATATGGCTTTTAATGGCAGCAAGAACTTTGCCCGTACCGAGATGGTGGAGTATCTCACCTCCATCGGCATGGGCTTTCATAACGGCTTGAACGGTGGAACAACCTACGATTATACCGTGTATCAGTTCAAGCTGCCCACCGATAACGAAGCAACCCTGCGTAAAGGTATCTCCATCCTTTCGGATATCGCCTGGCAGCTTAGCTTCGACCCTGCAGAGATAGAGCGGGAACGGGGCATCATTCAGGAAGAATGGCGCATGGGGCAGGAAGCCCAGCGTAGAGTGCAGGACAAAGTAAACGACGTGCGTTACGCCGGCTCCAGATATGCCGAACGTAACCCCATCGGCACCATCGAGAACCTGCGCAGCTTCAAGCATCCAAGCCTAACCCGTTTTTACAAGGACTGGTATCGCCCGGACTTGCAGCATGTAATCATCATTGGTGACTATCCTGTGGAAACACTTAAAGCTATGGTGGAAGAATACTTTGGCGTTATCCCCGCCCGAACCAATCCCCGCGCCAAAGAGACATACTCTGTGCCGGATAACCCCGAACCCCGCGCCATAGTGGTGCTGGATAAGGAACTGCCATACAGCATGGTGCAGGCAACATGGAAGAAAGTTGCCACTCCCAAAATCGACCTTGGTTCATATTACGATGAGCTTAAGCGTGATCTTTTCTACACCATGTTCAATAACCGCATGCAGGAAATCTCCATGCAGCCCAATCCTCCCTTCTCCTATGCCTATGGCTTCATGATGTCCATGATGAAGGGCTTCAATGCATCCACGCTGATGTCCATCAGTGCCGAAGGACGCAGCGAAGATGCCATGCGCACCATGCTTACCGAAGCGGTGCGTATCCGTCAGCATGGCTTTAAACCGGGCGAGTTTGACCGTGCCAAGCTGGAATTGGTGCGTGCTGCCGAAAAAGCTGTTTCGGAAAAGGCAACCCGCGAGTCCGATGAAGCAAGCTGGGAAATCTTAATGCCCATCCTGGGTGGTGATACCATCATGAGCGCCGAGCAGAAGTATGACCTGGTTAGCAATATCGTGAATGAAATTGGCTTGGATGAAGTGAACGACATTGTGGACGACCTTATCAGCACCGATAACCTTACCCTAAGCGTTACCGGAACAGAGAAGGAAGGCGCTGTTTACCCAACAGATGCCCAGCTCATCGCTATGTTCAACGAGATTAAGAACACCGAGCAAGAGGACTATGTGGACACCACCGTCAACGAACCGCTGATGGAGAACATCCCCAGTCCCGGCAAAATAGTGAAAGAAAGCAGCTATCCCAAATCCGGCATCAAGAAATGGGTGCTATCCAACGGCATCAGTGTGTATAGCAAAAAGACAGATTTTAAGGCAGATGAAGTGTTGCTCTCCGCCAAAAGCCCCGGCGGAACCGCAGCCCTAAGCGTAGCCGATGCCGGGATATCCGAGATTATCGGGCACTACAGTCACAATGCAGGCTTTGGCAATTTCGACGGAGCATCCTTGCAAAAAGCGCTTGCCGGCAAGGTTGCCGATGTGTCCCCGGAGATGGATATCTACAGCGAAGGCTTTAGCGGTTCATGCTCCCCCAAGGATTTGGAGCTTATGTTCCAAATGCTATACCAGAAAGCAGTTGCCCCTCGCTTTAACGAAGAGAACTTCTCTGCCAGCGTGGCACAGATACGCTCCTTCCTGCAAAACAGCTTGTTAAGCCCGGAAAATGCCTTCTTTGACACCCTGGAAACCCTTACCTATAACAACCATCCCCACAAGCGCAGCATGCGTCCCGAAGATCTGGACAAGCTCAGCCTTGCTCAGTTGGAGCGGGTGTATCGCGATCGCTTCGGTGATTTCTCGGATTTCAGCTTCTACATTGTTGGTGCCTTCGACGAAGAGCTGCTTCGTACCTACTGCAGCACCTACCTGGCTAATCTGCCCACGCAAAAGCGGATGGAGAAGGTTAAGAATATAGGCCTTAAACCCTTCAGCGGTAAGAAAGAGATTCGCTTTAACAAAGGCGCAAGCAACCTCACCTTTGCCTCGAATGTTACCTCCGGTAAATATAAGTTCAGCCCCGCCAACAACACCGCCATCAACACCCTGATGATTATGGCATTCGAAAAGCTGCGGGAGAATGTGCGCGAAGACCTCAGCGGAGTGTATTCCATCCAGAACTGGAGCGTCATGGAACCATATCCTAAGCCATACTTCACCGTGCAAACATGGATGAGCTGCGATCCCGAAAAGGTGGATATGCTCAATAACGCCACCTTTGCCACCCTGGATAGCCTAAAGAACGGTCAGTTCGATGCCAAGTATGTGGAAGCAGCCAAAACCACGCTGATGAAACGCTATGAAGAAAGCATCAAGAGTAACCAGTATTGGCTGTATAGCATGCAGCGTAATGTGTGGATCAAGCAGCCTATCGATGGTTTCCTGGATTACCCCGCATATTATGCCAAACTGGATAAGAAAATCATCACCAAGGCAGCCAAACAGTATCTGAGCTTCGATAAAAACAACCTGAAGGTTATCATGCTGCCGGATAAAGCCGCAAACGAATAGCACAAACAGCTATCTAAGATATACCAAAAGGACTGATGCCCACTGGGTGTCAGTCCTTTATCTTTTACCCTCCCAGGCTGCCCTGCCTGCCAGTGTCTTAACAACTTGGCAGACATTAGCCGGCTAAAGCGCAACAGTATAAAGATAAATTCACAAGCTATATTATTCTTGACTTTTCGGTGGGGGAGAAATCTTGGTTACAAACTGCTGTTGAGGAAGACTTTCATGCACGAAGAACACCGTAATAGATTTGACCAAAACATCCTGATGCAATTTCGCAAGGCGGTGCAAATCGCCCTTAAAAACCCTGGACAAATGCCCTTTTTTGCCAAAGCTCTGCTTAACCAAAGCAGCGCTGTAAGCCTGCGCAAAAAGCATGCCCGCCAAGGGGTGCAAGTTCCACCGCTGCTTATTATCAGCATCACCAACCGCTGCAACCTGAATTGCCGGGGCTGCTATTCCAAAGTATTGCACAATGACACCATGCAGGAATTCAGCGCTGACCGCTTCCGGGAAATCTTAGCCGAAGCGGTTGAACTGGGCATCTCCACCATCCTGCTTGCCGGAGGTGAGCCCTTGGTGCGGCGGGACATCCTGGATGTGGCTGCCGAATTCCCGCAGATTATCTTCCCCATCTTCACCAATGGTATGCTAATGAACGAGGAATACCTAAGCTTTTTCAAGCAACATCCGCACCTGGTCCCGGTGATAAGCCTGGAAGGGCGCGAACTGGATACCAATGCCCGCCGCGGAGATGGAGTTTATGCCAACTTCCAAAAGCTGTGCCCGGGCTTGAAAGACAAGAAGCTGTTTTGGGGTATCTCGCTTACCATTACCTCCCAAAGTAACGATTTGATGCTATCCGAGGAGTTCCTTAAGGAATATCTGGCACTGGGTTGCCGCTTGTTCTTCTTTGTGGAGTATGTGCCGATTGACCCCAACAGCAGAAATCTGGTGCTTAGCCCCCTGCAAAAGGCAAGGGTGCAGCCAACGGTGGATAAGCTGATGGAAAGCCTGCCCGGCTTGTTCATCGCCTTTCCCGGTGATGAAGAGATGTATGGCGGTTGCCTGGCAGCAGGACGCGGCTTTTTGCACATCAATCCTTCCGGAATGGCAGAGCCCTGCCCCTTTGCCCCCTTTTCTGATGTGGATGTTAAATTCAACAGCTTGAAAGATGCCATCAACTCCAAACTGATGGAGAAAATCCGCTCCAAACACCACCTGCTGAAAGAAAGCGAAGGCGGCTGTGCGCTGTGGGCAAACCGCGAAGAAATAATGAATGACCTTTAAGCCTACTGATTAAGCGGAGATAACCACTCCGCAGCACATGGGATGCCTCCGGCATAAGCCTATATGCCTCCACCCTTCTCCGCTGCTCCCCCCCCTATTCCGATGCCGGCTAACAAGCTCGTGATTCCCTCGTGATTCCCGGGTGGGACGAGGGATTTACCTCCGGTTTACGAGGGGGTGACCTGTGGAGGGAATAAGGGACAAGGCAGTAACAGTCATCATGCTAAAACCCCAGTAACAAAACAAATGTTCCAGATAACATACAGGAACCATTATTCCTACTGCGAATTAGCCTACCTTGCCCAAAGAATCTATTTGCTCAAATCTACTCTTTTGATAACAGTGTCATACAGCCCGATATCCTCGCCCTCATGTTTATTGATACCCGTATAGTTCAGGCTGGCATCTTCGTATCTCTTAAACTTGTAGATGGCATCATTCATAAGAGCACTATTAAATAACCCTAAGCTAACCAGCAATTCAAAATCCTTTACTGTAAGCCCCGTCACATTCTTGAACAAGCCCGGTTCCAACTGCGTGATAACATCCTTCAGGCTGCGTTCACGATAATCGGTGAGATACATAAAGATGGGGATGCGTGTGGCAAACTTAATCAGTTTTTCCTGAATCTGTTTGCGCTTGGCTTTATATTCCTTTTCCTCATCGCTTAGTTCCTTCTTCTCTTTGGGGCTCAGCTCCTCATCGTTTTTCTCTTTACGAGTCTTTTTAACTGCTTCACTCTTGTTGATGATGGTTTCTATATCCTGATTCAGGTTTCTAAAACCTTCTATGCTCTGCAAGGCTTTCATGGCTGCATCATTCGCCATCACACGTTTCAAAGTATCGTTATCCACATTCACCAGCAGAGCAGATTCCCATCTTCGAGCCAAAAGAGTGGCAGTGGTACCGCTGAGCGCCATATCCAGTATGCCCGCGGCATCAATCTCTTTCATGCTGCTACCATCGTAAGCCAACACGGGTAAGAACTTAATAAAGTCTTCCACCTTTTGCTCTGCGCTATCGCCGTTCACGTTCAGTCGGCAGCTATAATCTGCAATCTGCCGCAGTGCTCTATCCGGAGCAAAGTCAAAAACATAGCACTCTTCTTTGATAATCTCTTCTTTGTTTGGCGAAAGCCCATCGGGATTATGCACAGTCCAAGGAGATTGCACACGGAAGGCAGCCTGGAAATAGGTTTCTGGACTGCTGGTATTGCGCAGCATAAAGATGCCTGTCCATGGCTTAACAGTTACACCAGTGGTCAGCTTTCCGCAAGACAGGGTGATGCTCTTGCTTTTCAAAGGGTCTGCCATAGCTTCTAACACGGGTTTCAAGGCATCTACCCCATTACCTGCAGCAGGTCCTGCAGCCACAATTACTGCATAATCTTTGTAAAACTTGTTTTGCCGTTTGCCAAGCAGATTTCTCATAGCATAGCAACTTGCCACCGAAGGTAAAAACCAAAAAGTATGTGATAGAATACCTAAGAGCCTAACATCGGAGAAAGGTAAGGGTGGTTTCTCTGCGCCAAGCTTAAGATTATCAATACTACTGGGCAGAAAAGCCCCGCGGAGCAAATCCAGCCATTTCTGCACCTCGGACTCATATACGAAATGCGCTTCGTTTCCCACTCCCTCAGCGGAGAAGAATACGTTAAGATCAAATTCGTTAAACTCACCCTTGCGGGCAATGTCCTTAATAGCATCGGGCAATTGGTAAGTAAGCATTACCATGCGTGGTAAGATGGCATAGGGATTACCCTCCCCTTTCCATGCTTCCTTGGCAGATTGCTCATCGCTGTAAGTCCAGTTATATATCTGCTCCTCGATAAACTCCCCTGTGGCAATTGCCCGAAATGGAGTTCCGGATAAATAGAGATAGTTGTCTGTGGTAATGGGCAAATTGCCCTCATCATAATAATCGATGCCCTCACCGCGGGCAAAGGCTTGCTCACGAGCATCCTCGCTTTCGAAGAGGTCTTTGGCGTTTTCTCGCCATGCACCATAGTGGTATTCGTCGAGGATTATAACATCCCAATTTTGCGAGTGTACCCATTCATTCTTGGTTTTGATGCCTCCGGTGCTGGTGTTCTTGCCCAGATAATCCTGAAATGAGCCGAAACAGACGTAGGGGCGCTCCCTATCAATCTCTTCAAAGCTGATGCCTCCGGGCTTGATGAATTGCCAACCATCAAAATCCACATGGCTCCTCAAATCCTCTTCCCATGCACTTTGCACCGCAGGCTTAAAGGTTAACACCAATACCCGCGTCCAACCCATTTCCTTTGCCAATTGATAGGCAGCAAAGGTTTTGCCAAATCGCATCTTGGCATTCCATAAAAAGCGGGGAGGTTGGAACTTTTTGGCGGGGTCTTGATACCAGGACTTATAGTAGTTCTTTGTTCTAGCTACAGCTTCCGCTTGCTCCGGACGCATGGTAAAGCTTTGGCTGCGGCTAAGCTCCAGCAGTTGCCCTGTTCTAACAGCATGAATGGCACTCTTTAGCTGCTTTACATCGCAGGTAAACCATTCTCCATCAGGATTAGCAATGCCATTGTATCTAAGCATCCGATGCACATCATGATCCGTAAAACTGCTCCCATCCCCCCGCATGGCAGGCTCTGAAAGAACAATCCTGTATGGCAGCTTACCCGGACGCTTGGTAGGGTATTGCTGCGCAATTCTTTCCTCTACACTCTGCGTGGTAAAGCCAACCTTTAAAAGCCCCTTATACTCCGGATTGCTATCCTCATAAGCATAGATGGTGGGCTTCAGGCTGGGACGGGAAGGGAAGTAATCCTTAGGCATCAGCAAGCTCCAATGTAGAAGCGACATCCTGTCGCTTTGTTGATAACACACGTCTGGAAGACGTGTCCACGGTGGTAGTGACATATTGACACCTTAAAGTGCAATAGTATTCCTTATTCATCGGCAAGCTCCATAGGACGGATCATGGATTCAATGAAATCTATCTCTTCTTGGGTAAGATTGTATTTCTTGTAGAGCTTTTCGTCTGTCCATACTTGGTTCATGTCGAGTATTGGAACAAAGACGAACGTGTCCTTTGTAATACTATGAGAATACATAAACAAGGAAAGTAGAAACCTAAAAAACTTAGTCAACATGTAGTGATGTAGATTCATAGCCTGTTCCTCTGTGTCATATGCTCCAACTACCAGATATGTCTCAGTACATATAGTTCCTGGCGATAAAACATCTGTTCGTGCCAAGACTCTTCTTTTACCGTCATTACAGGGGTTACCAGCATGTTCTGAGCCTGATCTTGAACAAATAACTTTCCACTTGTCTATCATCTCTAATCCTTGTGTAATCTCACTCCTTTTGTAGGGGCCTATTCCCTTTTGCCAATAAAGCTGGATGTCACCAGATTCTTGAGGTTGTACATATGTACGTAATCCAAAAGGTTTGTATGACGAAACCTGAGTACTCATTCGTGGTACATTATCCGACATGATTTTTCGGATAATTGGAACTGCATTCCCATGCCTAACGAAAGTACTATATTCATTTAGAGGTCTAATTGATTCTGTTTCCATCATCCCTCGTTTGTTTACTACCCTGCACAAGCCCGGGTCATCTCTATCCCAAAGAAAGTAGCAGATACCTCCAGCAACGCTCACACCAGGGAACACATCAGATGAGTCCTCAAAGTCAATTATTTGCCGAATTCTATCATCATTCAGCATCTGGTTTCGAAACTCATCTAAGCCCTTTCCACCGGCAAACCATCTGGAAGGGATAATCATTATCAGATATCTTGGGTTCAGTTTGATGGCTTGAGTTACGAATTTATTATAAATAGGGGAAGCACTTCTGCCAAAGCCCCCATCACTTAACTGATAGGGTGGGTTTCCGATTATAACGTCAAATTTCATTTTAAATAGGTCCTCCGGTTTATTTGTGTGGATAAAGGAATAGGCATGGCTTTCCAGCTCTTGTCCGCGGTTATATCCTTGTTCGTTGGCACCGCAGAAGCTGCAGTGTCCATTTTGCCATGCATGTTCAATGCGTGAGTAATGTATGTTTCCGCTTTCTGATTTGAACTTGCTGCAAACGGAGTATTTGCCATTGGCGTGTTTGCTGCAATACAATGAGCGGCGTGAGAGCAGGGCAGTAAGCCGGGTGATGGCAAGCCCAAAAAGCTGTTTGGTAAAGATGTGGTCTATGCGTTTCTGTCTATCCGGAATTTGTGATTCCAAGCCTTTATCCAGTCTTTTAGCAATTTCGCGCAGAAATACTCCGGTTTTGCAGGCTGGATCGAGAAAGGTGCTGCTTCGGTTTGTGAATAACTCCTGTGGTAGTAAATCCAGCATTTGGTTCACCAGTTCCGGAGGGGTGAAAACCTCGTCGCTGCTAAGATTAGCTATACAGGACAGCACATCAGGATTGTAGTTTGTATCAGTTAGCATTGCTCCCTCTCGGTTGTGGACTCAGTGGTGGACACGTCATCCTGACGTGTATTGGTAGAAGCTTCATCTTGAAGCTTCATGGTAGACACGTCATCTTGACGTGTGTTATAATAGGCTTCATCCTTAAGCTTGTCTTTTTGCAAACGACAGGATGTCATTTCCACATCAAAACGTCTGGAAGAAGTTTCCACCTTATGCTCATGTCTTCTTATGTATTTAACGAACTTGATTAGTTGCTCTTCATTTCTAACAATGTGGTCAAAATACTCTTTCTGCCAGAAATGCCCTACCCTGCCAGTAGCTTTATTAATCTCATTGGCGGTAAAGGATTTGATTGAGCGCAAGATATCTTGAAGCGAGTAATCCTGATATGGCACGATAAGTAAATGTACATGATTTACCGCGACAGTGTACTCCCAAAGAGTATAGCGTATGTTATCGAAATGAAGCAGTGCTTCTGAAACTATCTGTTTACATTGCTGGTTTTTAAGTAAGCATTCACCATATCCATGGTCAAGCCAACGTTCAAGCTTGCGAGAAAAGAGCTTGTAGTACTCGGTTAGCTGCTCATCTGTGAGGGGTTGTTTGTGCTCTAACAGCCACAGGTCACGATCATTAATCCATTGTTTAAGTTGGGATTGGGGGATGGAATCTGCTGTGCGAAAGGTTACAAAATAGCATACAGAATCTTGTCTTAAATGAGGGAGATTACCGTAGTACATTCCCTTTTCAGCAGTTTTGTTATAGTAGTTCATCATTGGATGTGGACACGTCATCTTGTCGTGTATTGGGAGAAGCTTCATCTTGAAGCTTATAATTTTGCAAATGGCAGGATGTCGTTTCCTCATTAAAACGTCTGGAAGACGTTTCCACAATTGGTGACATTCCCGAACCAAGTTTTAGGAAGTGGATTGGGGGGTATTCGCATATGGGTGTAGGGATATACACTTCTTCCCCTTGATCTGAGATGTAGGAAAAGACATCCAACTCGTTTAATGATTCGTTTTGCAAGATGCTGTGAAACGTGAAATCCCTTCTTTGAATTAAACTGCCATTAATGGGAGACCATTCTGAGAATACTATTGGCTGTGGGTTGTCACCCTCTGTTTGCAGATTCAATGCGTCTCCATGTATGATATTGCATGACAAAATATAGTTCACAGAAGCCCTGCAATCGTCATTTGTGTTGTTTTTAAACAGCTCCAGATAAACAGATTCGAAAATGCCAAAGAGCCTATCCCTACAATCCTGAACATTATCACTTTGGATGTCTATGCCATATATGGATGATACTGCAATAATGGCGTTTCGCTCAAACTCAAACTGTGATTTGGCATATCGCTTTTTTACTACATCTAACTTGCGCCGTAATATCTCAGCAAGGAAGTTTCCTGTTCCACAGGCAGGCTCTAAAAAACGGGATTCGATGCGCTCGGTTTCTTGCTTAACGAGATCGAGCATAGCATTTACTTCCCTCTTTCCGGTTAGCACTTCACCATATTCTGCTACCCGCTGCCTGGACTTAACTAGTTTCTCGTTGTTTGGCGATTCGCAACCATCATCATTAGTTAGCTTCAATCGTGCCTCTCATCTTATATATGTTCTCACAGATAATCAGTTAACATTTTTGTCAATCCAAAACCATTCTCAGTTCGAAAAATGGTGACTGCTTTATTAACCAATGGGTGTCTATCACATGCATCTATCCCTCATTAATATGGGTATTGCAAAATGTGTCAAGAATATTCACGAAAATATGTGGTGAAATCTGTCACCGAACTCAGGATTTGTCACCCATATAGTTATAGGAGCATGAAACTCGGCAACCGGTAGTTTACGCTCCGCTGGATAGGGATAATGATGGTGTGATTTATTGCTTCCTGATATGGCAGTGGCTTGCCATAGCGAACATCAGAACCGGGATATCACTTTATAGGCACTCCCCCAAAAAAGTGATAGAACAGAATCGTATCTATCATATTAAC
>CAZPNU010000044.1:0-12489 GCA_964588075.1 uncultured Candidatus Cloacimonas sp. | reverse complement strand
ATACAATTCCACTAGTTATACACACGAGTTACCACTTTTTTGGGGGAATGGCTTAAAAGGAAGATATGGCTTAACATCCTTCTGATTTGCAGGGATTGCTATAAATGATGGATGATATCTGTTAAACAAAAAAGAGCGGATAGAATTAACTATCCGCTCTCGATACTATCTTATTTAGTTTAGAAATTCACTACTACTGATGTTCCTAAAACATAGTTCGAAGGTTTGGCACCTTCTGTACCACCACCATAAGCTCCAAAAGCTGCGAGTTTCATTATGTCTTCAAACATATTCATCTCAACACCGGCATTAACTTCCCAACCCATATCGGTTAACATTCCGGCTGCACCATATGCAGTAAGAGTTTCATTAATAGGCTTGCGAAGTTTGCCAACTGCGCTTACGAAGGATTTTGAATTTCCTGAATAAGGTGTTCCCCAATAGAGGTTAACGCCATCATGGTTTGCTCCGATACCATAAATGTACAATCCATTTTGATACCACGGGCTAAGACTGCTAAGACCGTTCTTTGCAGCAAAAAGCAGGTCAACACCGGCTTCCATATCAGCTAACTTTCCATCGGCTTTAATTGCAGCACCCATACCCATTTCATCATTATCTCCGGGATGGAATTGATAATCCAGGAAGGGGGTAATGTCCAGGCTTGCCGGTCCGGCAGCAACGGTTACATAAGGCATCACTGTGAAGTTGCCATGGTTACTGTCTGCTGTGTAGCCTGCGAGGGTAAGGAAACCAAATGGAATGGGGCTCTCACCTTGCAGATTAGCCATGAACACATTCTGGTCATCCTTCATGAATTCAACATTTTCGCTGATCTTCATCATCGCTAATTCAGCTTTAAAGCCGGCTAGATCATCTTTGGTGAGCATCACTCCAGAAAAGAAATCATCCAGTATTAAGCTACGATGATCAGCCCAATATTGTTGCCCGACTTTCAGGTTTGCATCAAGTGCATTAACATAATAATCAATATACAGCTCATTTGTCTCTACGTTAACACCACCAGTGCTAAGTCCACCACCGGAACCACCCCAAGTGAGGTTGCCAACTTCAAAAAGGGCGTGGAACTTCAAGCCATCACTAAGTTCGCTATCCATTCCTAATTGAAGGCGATTGTCTATCGAACCACCGTCTTTTTCGGCTGCGTTGTTACGAATTGCAGCGCGAGTTCGGAACTGGCCCGAAAAGTCAAAATCCACTGCGCTCAGCAAGCTGAGTGTTAAAACCAGAACAATGATACTAAATAGGTGTTTCATGATTACTCCCTTGTTTTTATTTTACTACTTTCAATCTAATCCGCTCAAGCATTATGACAAGCCGTTTTTTAGCTTTAGAGTAAGTTCAGCCCAAGTTCTAGCTGTATAGTATCAATCGCTTTTTGAAGATTTGGTATTATCGGCACTCCTAATTTCTTTACTTCCAGCTCGTGCTCATATTCTTTCTCTCCAGCAACATAGATACGCTCCTTACCCGGAAATAGCTGTGAATGTTGCAACTCTCTACAGATGTTTCCACTTGTCTTTTTGAACTCATCCAACTCAGTGAAAAAATCTATATTGATTGCTAAAAAGAAGTGACCCAGTTTATAGGGTGCTGGTTTTCCCGTGCTGTCTTCACCAAGAAGCCCATTTAGATAGCTCCCGTTCTGTAGCGATGCACAAAGTATCTCCACCATTGTTCCCAATCCGTATCCTTTATGGCTGCCTGTAAGTTCATCTGTCCCACCGATGGGCAACATACTGGCTTTCTGCTTCACCAGATCAACCAATAATCCTTGTGTGTCGGTATAAGGTTTACCTTCTAAATCTATTGCCCAACCTGCTGGAGTATCTTTTTCCTCGCGTGCATACTGTTCCACTTTACCTCTTTGAGATATCGATGTTGCAGCATCATAGAGAAAGGGATAAGGCAGGTCTGTTGGAGCTCCAAAGCATATGGGGTTAGTTCCAAGTAGTGGAGAAACTCCATTTGTTGGGCATATGGAGGGTCTTGCATTGGTGAATGTCAGCCCAATCATATCTTGTTTAACAGCCATCTCTGCGTAGAATCCACATATACCATAATGGGTAGAATTTCTCACCGCCACACTTCCAATGCCATATTGAGAAGCTTTATCAATGGCTGTCTGCATGGCCTTCTTGCCGATTACATGCCCCATTCCATGATTGCCATCCCATACCGCAGTGGCATATTTATCTCTTAAAACATCTATCTTGGTTTCAGGATTCTGTATGCCTGCTTTAATCCTGTCATAATACATTTTTAACCTGCCGATCCCATGCGATTCAATACCCTTCAGATCACTGGCTATAAGCACTTCCGAACAAATAACCGCATCTGCAGCGGGAACTCCGATCTTGGTGAAAACCTCGGTCATGAATGCTTGTAGTACATCTACCGGTAATCTTTTCATCCCTCATCTCCCTGATTGTCGCGGTATATAACAGCAGTTAAAGGTGGAAAACCATTGAAGTTAACCGAAGAATAACTTTGGGTGTATGCACCGGTAGTAAAGATATACACTTTGTCTCCTGGTTGCACTGTATCCGGCATATGATAATGATAATGCTCATATAGGATATCCATGCTATCGCAAGTGGGTCCTGCCAGTATTATCTCTTCTGCCATCCCTTCTTTATCGAAGTAAATGGGAAATTTAATGGATTCATCAATCGTCTCAATCAACCCTCCGAATTTCCCTATATCCAAATACACCCATTGGTATAGGTTATTCTTAGACTTGCGAGATAGATTGATAACCTCTGTGATTATTATACCCGCATCACCCACCAGAGACCTGCCCGGCTCCAGGATTATCTCCGGAAGGTTATCCCCAAAATCCTCTTTTATAAAGCGCAAGATTTCTTCCGTATATTCATTAACCGAAAAAGTAGGATCAACATAGTTAGCAGGAAAACCTCCTCCGATGTTGATCATCTGAAGTTCAATCCCTTCTTCGGCAACAGCATCAAACAGGTATTTGCATCGCGCAACAGCATCGTCCCATTGCCCAATATCTCTCTGCTGAGAACCAACATGGAAGGATATGCCAAAGGGATTTAAGCCCATCTCGGCAGATTGAAGGATAAGGTGGTATATCGTATCTGGGTGCGAACCAAACTTGCGGGAAAGTGGCCAATCTGCTCCGGTTCCTTCAGTCAAAATTCTAAAGAATATCTTTGCTCCTGGAGCATTCTCTGCTATATTCATGAGATCATTCTCGCTATCTGTGGCAAAGAGCCGTACGCCATGATCGTAGAAGTACTTTATGTCGCTGCGCTTTTTTATGGTATTTCCATAGCTTAGACGGGAAGGGTCTATACCAAGGCGGAGCATCTGATCAAGCTCGTATCGGGAAGCTATGTCAAAGTTCGATCCCAAATCTGCCAAAAGGCGAATCACTTCATCACGTGGGTTGGCTTTAACTGCGTAGTATATCTTAGCAAAAGGAAGGCTATTCTGTAATTCTTGATATTTTACTTTAATCAGATCCAAATCTATAACAAGGCATGGAGTGGGTAAGTTCTTGGCGAAATCCTTTATCTGGGCGAATCTGCTTGGCTCAACGTAACGCTCTACATTGAAGTGATATGGTTCTTTGTACATAACTACGTCCTTCAAATCATTGATGTCCAATCATTATTTTCTGAATTGCCATATGTGTCAATGATAAGTTATCCGCCATTCTTGCAAGGTGCTTACTGCAATATCACTCAGTAAGTTCCAATTATCATTACATAATCATTACATGTTTATTACGGATGAAACATGCAATGATTATGCAATGATTAAGTAATGATGCCAGGCAGAAGCAATAAAAGATTTGACAAGGCTTCGAAGCTGAAAAACAAGGTATCGTATAGAAATACTATATGTAATGGAGTTTTGTGTGAAGAATATCCTCGTTTTAGGCGCAGTGGGTCAGATAGGCTCTGAGTTGGTTCCTTATCTTAGGAACGTTTACGGTGATCAAGCTGTGGTCGCCTTGGATTATTGCCCAAACTTCCCTCAAGATATTTTAGAGGGTGGTCCTTGTATAACCATGGATGCTTTGGATGCTACAGCATTATACGATGTAGTAAAGAAGTATAAAATTGACACTATTTTGAACCTTGTGGCAGTACTATCTGCCAAAGGTGAAGCCGATCCCCAAATGTCCTGGCGTATCAACATGGGTTGCCTTTTCAACGCCTTGGAGATTTCGCGTCAAACAAAGGGAGCAGTGTTTACTCCTTCATCCATTGGTGCTTTTGGACCTTCCACGCCCATGGATGGAACCCCCCAAGATACAGTGATGCGACCAACCACGATCTATGGCATCTCAAAAGTTGCTGCGGAACTGTTGGGAGATTATTATCATCTGAAATATGGTGTGGATGCCCGTGGATTAAGATACCCGGGCATTATCTCAAATGTGACCTTGCCTGGCGGTGGAACTACAGACTATGCTGTGGAGATTTATTACGAAGCAATCAAGAATAAGAGCTACACCTGCAATCTCAGTGCAGGAACATATCTGGACATGATGTATATGCCCGATGCCCTGCGGGCTTTGGTGGAACTAATGGAAGCAGATCCACGCAATCTTGTGCATCGCAATTGCTTCAATGTTACTGCCATGAGCTTTGATCCGGAGATGATTGCTGCGGAAATCCGCAAGCACATCCCTGAATTCCGCATGGAGTATCAAATTGACCCCATCAAGCAATCAATTGCCAATAGCTGGCCCAACAGCATGGATCACAGCGCTGCCGTGGAAGAATGGGGATGGAAACCTGAGTTCGACCTAAAAACAATGACCGAAGATATGTTAACCATTCTGTCTAAGAGGCTGTAAGATGATAAAAGTAGCTGTTGTTGGAGTAGGACACTTAGGTCAGCACCATGCTCGTAAGTTTCAGAGTATGGAAGGAGCTGAACTGGTTGGTATTTATGATAGGGACAGCCAACGAGCTGCGCAAATATCATCCCAACTTGGCTGTAAGGCTTTTGAAAGTTATGAGGCAATGCTGTCAGCCTGTGACGCTGTGGATATTGCTGCCACCACCACCGCTCATTATGATTTGGCAAAACCGGCCTTATTGGCAGGCAAGCACATATTTCTGGAGAAACCTATAACCAGTGAATTGGCTCAAGCAGAAGAGCTGTTAAAGATTGCCGAAGAGAAAGGCTTGAAGATACAGGTGGGACACATTGAACGCTTTAATCCTGTAATAAGAGAAATAGAGCATGAGATTGGCGAACCTATGTTTATTGAGTCACACCGCTTATCCACATTCCACCATCGTGGGACTGATGTTCCTGTGGTGTTGGATCTTATGATCCACGATATAGATCTTATTCTGGACTTTGTGCATAGTCCGGTTACCGAGATCCGCGCCAGTGGTGTAGGTATCCTAACGCCCAGTATCGATATTGCCAATGCCAGAATAGAATTTGCCAATGGGGCAATTGCCAATGTTACTTCCTCTCGGGTATCCATGAAGCAAGAAAGAAAGATACGTTTCTTTCAGCGGGATAGCTACGTTTCTATGGATTTTGTTGCCAAGCAGGTTAGGATAATGAAGCGTTCTGCTAACATCATGCAATACCTACCCCAGATAATGATGGGTTCCACGGATATCAAGCCAGAGCAACTTGTTGATGTCCAAGCCATTGATGTTAGTGATGCTCCCAAGGATGCACTAACCATGGAACTGGAATCTTTTGTGGAGTGCATTGCCAATGATACTAAGCCCATTGTTGATGGTGTAGCCGGTACCAGAGCTTTGGATATTGCTCTCAAGATTATTAAACAGATACAAAGCCAGAACCAAATACTTAAAAAATAGGGCGTGAAACATGGAACAGGTATTGATTAAAGATATTGCCCAATATGCAGATCAAGAGGTTTGCCTAAAGGGTTGGGTGAGAAACATTCGCCATAGCGGAAAGCTTGTATTCATCATTCTTCGCGATGGAAGCTCGGAAATGCAAGCCATAGCCTTCAAACCGGATCTTGATGAGGAAGTTTTTGAAAAGGCTAAACGCCTGACCATGGAGTCTTCGGTTGTAATCACCGGAATCCCCAAGCAACACCCGAAGTATGAAGGTGTTTACGAATTGGCAGTAACCGGACTAGAAGTGAATCAGTTATCTGAAGAGTATCCCATAGGGAAGAAGGAACATGGACCGGACTTTCTGCTAAGCAACAGACATTTGTGGATACGCTCATCTAAACAATGGGCAATCCTTAGGATACGCCACACGGTATATTTCGCCATTTGTGAGTATTTGAACAATAATGATTTCTTCCGATTTGACTCTCCTATTCTCACGCCTAATGCCTGCGAAGGAACTACTACTTTGTTTGAGCTGGACTACTTCGATGAAGGCAAAGCTTATCTATCTCAATCGGGACAGCTATATCTGGAAACGGGTATCATGAGTTTGGGAAGAGTCTACGATTTTGGGCCGGTGTTCAGAGCAGAGAGATCAAAAACCAGGAAGCACCTCACCGAGTTCTGGATGATGGACGCTGAAGCTGCTTGGGTTGAACACGCAGAAAACATGCAGATTCAAGAAGAATTGATTCGCTTTGTAATCCGTACAGTGCTTACAAAGTGCGATAAAGAGCTTGATATATTGGAGCGGGACAAGGCTGCGCTAGCCGCTGCTGATGCACCATTCAAACGGATGACTCACTTCGAGGCGATTGAATACTTGCGCAGTAAGGGAAGCGAGATAACTCACGGCAGTGATCTTGGTGCCCAGGATGAGGCGTTGTTGACCGAGGGCTCTCCCGTGCCTATCTTTATCGAGAAATGGCCTAAAGAGATAAAGGCTTTTTATATGAAGCGTGATCCTGAGAATGATAACCTTGTATTGGGTGATGACCTCATTGCCCCGGAAGGCTTTGGTGAAATCATCGGGGGCAGTCAGCGCGAAGATGATTATGATGTACTGCTGGGACGCATGCAAGCTGAAAATATGCCCATCGAGGACTATCAATGGTTCCTTGACTTAAGAAAGTACGGCTCGGTTCCACACAGTGGGTTTGGCATAGGTCTGGAGAGGCTTGTTACCTGGATGAGCGGGATACATCATATCCGTGAGACCATTCCTTTCCCCCGCATGATATATCGCATCTATCCCTAAGATGATAAGCAAGGAGCTATCCTGATGTTAGAAAAATACTTTTCCCACACCACGAAAACCATGAAATCCTCTCTGATTAGGGAGTTGGTTGCTGCAACCAAGAATGTTAAAGGCTTAATCTCCTTTGCCGGAGGTTTTCCCAGTCCCGCCACTTTTCCCAGTGACATCCTCAGCAAAATATATGCAGAGGTAGTGCACGAGGAAGGCAGAGATGTGTTGCAATATGGGGCAAGTGAGGGTGATGTTCAGCTTAAAGACGAGTTGATTAAGTGGGAAGGTTACAATGGTTTGACTGCTGATAATCTTATTATTACTGTTGGCGCTACGAATGCCATATACTATATGTCCAGAGCTCTTTTAGACGAAGGTGATGTTATCCTTTGCGAAGCACCTACATTCTTGGGTTCACTAGTGGTGTTCGATGCACTGAAGGCAGATGTTCAAGGTGTTCCTCTTGATGGGGAAGGTCTGGATATAGAGAAATTGAAGCTTAAGGTAAATGAGCTTAAGAGCCACGGAAAGAAGATAAAGTTCCTCTATACTATCCCGGATTTCCAGAACCCGGCGGGGACATCCATGAGCCTTGAAAGACGTAAGGCAATACTGGCATATTGCTTAGCCGAAAACATCCTTATTCTGGAGGATAATCCATATTCCCGTTTACGCCTGAGTGGTGATGAACTTCCTACACTTTATCGTATAGCCCGTGAAGAGATGAATAATGATTATCTGGTTACAGAGATAGTGTCTTTCTCCAAGATACTGGGCCCAGGGATGCGAGTAGCCTATGCCAAGGGTAATCCTGCTTTGATAAACAAGATGGTTTCCTGGCAACAAAAGGTTAACGTAACTCCGGATTGTGTAACGGAAAGGGTTGCAGCAAGATTCCTTGCAGCAGGATACATGAACCCGCATATTGATAGTATTTGCGAATACTACAAACCATATCTGGATAAAATGTTGGAAAGCCTCAGTAAGTATATGCCAAATTATGTTCAATGGACTCGTCCCAAAGGTGGTATCTTCCTTTGGGTATGGTTGCCGGAGGACATGGATGCGGATAAGCTGTTCTACCAAGCAAAAGATCACCTTGTAACATTCATTCCCGGCTCAAAGTTCTATCCTGAGGGACAGGAAAAGCGTAATTGCTTACGCCTGAACTACACCTTCTCTACTTTGGAGCAAATTGATACTGGCATAGAAAGGCTTGCCAAGCTGATTAGAAGCATCTATGCTTGACCTTGGTTAACTACCGATTAAACTATCATTGTAATCACAGAATTGGAGCTTAAACATGAAGAAGATTATACTTGCCAGCATACTTATTGCTGCATGCTTTGCGCTTGTTGCACAGGTTAGTTTCCCAAAACCCAGCTTTAATCCATTCAGCAGCACAAGCTCATCCTTGCTTAACATGGAGAACATGAAGATGTCTCATTCCATGGGGTTCGAAGCCGGCACAAGCTCAATTGGTAATGGTTATTACCTTTCCCGATACACAAACCACATCATGTATAAATTCAATCCCAAACTTGAGCTTGATCTGGACCTTAACTTCATCAACTATGGTGGTATGAACACTTCAAGCAAGTTAAGCTTTGAGGATAACAATAAAAGTAGCGTCATCCCCGAGTTCTCATTACGTTACAGACCAACCGATTCCATCTTGATTCAAGTTGAGATGAACAGAGGTTTAAACTACAATTATGCCCGTAACATATGGGCTGATAGATGGTTGGAAAAATAGTCCAACCCGATTACTGGAGGAACCCTGACTACACTCGTCGTTTTAATCATAGCACTCTTTGGTGCGGCATTAGGGAGTTTCTTTAACGTCCTGATACACCGTCTGCCTGCAAAGCAATCCATACTCTTTCCTGCATCTCACTGTGCAGGCTGTAACAAGCCGATACCCTTTTACCAAAACATCCCGATTGTAAGTTACATACTGCTTAAAGGCAAGTGTCCCCGTTGCGGCATCAAGATACATTGGCATCACCTGCTGGTGGAGATAATCACCCCCGTACTTTTTGTAACCCTATTCTTCAGATACGGCTTTGTGGATATCCTGTTCGTGAAATACATGATACTCTTCAGCTTCCTTATTCCCATATTCTTCATTGATGCCTTTCACAACATCATCCCCCACGTTCTTTCCATCCCGCTTATTGCAGTCGGCTTAATCCTTTCCATTATTCCCGGCAATAATGTGGGCTTGATAGAATCTTCCATGACTGCTATCTTTATCTTCTGTTTCCTCTTGCTGCTTGCTTGGGCATATCAGAGAGTTAGAGGCGTTGATGGTTTGGGAGGTGGCGATATATGGCTGTTTACGGGAATTGCAACCTTTTTCGGCTTGCAGGGCATGCCTTTCATATTCATTCTTGCCTCGTTGATGGGGATAATCTACTTCCTCATCTTCATCAGGGATAAGGATAAAGAATTTGCCTTCGGCACCTTCATTGCTGCAGCCACTATCCTTTGGGCTGTTGTGGGTGGAGATGTGATACTCGGTTTACTACACTTGAACTAGTACTGTTTCCGGTTATGATAAAGGGCAAGGATTTAGCTCCTTGCCCTTCTTAGTATCTATGATCTTATTTTTTAAGACAGTTCCCGCTTGCTGTAGAACCATCCCCCCAAGACGAAGAATAGCGCACTGTAAGCTAAGCGCATGTATGAATCAAAATCAATAAGCTTAGACCACTGGGCGTCTATCATAGTGCTGAAGTTACCCGTTCCCTGCATAAACTGATTGAAGTTCAGGTTCGGCTGAACCGTTACCATTCGCAGTACATATCCCAATAAAGAAGGTATCTCATATCCGGCTGTATAATTAAGGATGCTTATAGCTGCCTGAATGGATAATATCAATAGGGTACCCATAAAGAAAGACTTACGCTTAAATACACCCGCAAAGAACCAGTACATCGATCCTGTAAAGAGAATAGGGAAGAACATCAGCACCATTGTTTGCATCCAAGCTGTTATGCCAAAATACATATGTGCGCCGGTAAAATAACCAATAAACAAGCTTATTCCCAAGCTATTTATCAGGGTAACGCCCAAGAGGATGGCAAATGTCCCCAAGTTCATAAACAAGTACTTGGATACAAGTATTTTAATCTTGGACACGGGATGCGACAGATGCATTATCTCACACTTGCGCTTGAATCCACCATTCAACAATGTATCCGCCAGTATCACCACACATATCATGGCAATTGTTCCCACTCCTGCTGCTGCACCGGAACTGGCTGTGTAAAGTATAATACTCTCAACTCCTTGGGGGAAACCGTGAGTGCTGAAAGCAGTCTGCAACAAATTGCCTTTAGCCATGTTTATCAATAAACCAATTAAGCCGATGGCATATACTCCCAAGGTGAACCATACCGGCGTTAGCAGTGTTGTCCAGTTTGTACGCCATTCTTTCTTTAATAATGCTTTGAACTGTTTCATCAGTTACCTCCAACCACAGCCAGAAATATATCTGCCAGATTTGCTCTACTATACACGGCACCCTCAATTTCCACTTCTGCCGGCAATACTGCACTGATAAAGCCCAAGGTTTTGGAAGTTATCTTCGGGGCATACTCATTAAGTTTATCTGCCATCTCCATCGGAAGGGTCAACACTCTATATTGAGCCTTAAGAGTTTCCACTTCTTCATGCAGGATAATCTTACCACTATCGATGAACACAATCTCCTGCAGCAGATCTTCCACTTCTTCCACCTGATGAGTAGAGATAATAATGGTCTTTGATTCGTCAAAATACTCACCCAGGATGGTATTGAAGAATTCCTTACGGAAGGCAATATCCAAGCCCAAGGTAGGCTCATCCAACAGCAGAAAGTTCACATCCAGAGAAAGAGTTATCAGCAGATACAGCTTTGTCTTCATTCCCTTAGACAGCTTGCCTACTTTCTTCTTAAGCGGTAACTGGCTCATCTCCAGCAAGTGTTTAGCCCGCTCTTCGTTCCAGTTATGATTAAGCTCGCGGATATAGTCTATGGTCTGTCCCACCGTTAAGCGGTCATCCAAGCCGTTCACATCGGGTATGAACGCCACATTCTCAAACATCTTAACTCTATTACGGTCGCTTAACAGCCCTGCTTTGATGCTTTTCATAAGGCTGTTCTCTCCCGCATGGCCGAGGTCTATATCCACATTATTCCCGGAAGGCGAGTGATAGCTAATCTCTCCACTATGCTTCAAAAACCCGAGCATGCACCTCATAAGTGTGCTCTTTCCGGCACCGTTCTTACCGAGCAGTCCAATAATCTTGCCCTGCTCCAAAGTAAGGTTTACATCATCCAAGGCTTTGAATTTGCCATAGTATTTACTAACATTGCTAAGTTGATAACTGTGATTACTCATTCACTCCTCCATAAATGGTATCAGTAACTTTGTATATCTCTTGTTTAGGTATCTCAAGTTGGTTAGCTAAGCGAATTAGCGGCACCAATTTCTCTTCAATAAAATCCGAACTTCGCATCTTAATAATGCGTTCACGCGCTCCGGGCGACACAAAGATGCCGATCCCGCGTTTCTTATACAGCACACCAAGCTCCACCAATGCACTGATGGCATTGCCAATAGTGATGGGGTTCAGCTTGTAATCCTTTGCCATGATGCGCAAGGATGGTATGGCATCCTCATCTCTGAGGGCACCTCCCAGGATGCGCTCTTCGATATGCTTGCGTAGTTGCAAGTATATGGGCGAGTCCTCGTTGAACATTTTCATATTACCTCTTTATCCAGAAGTGTTTCGCCATACTGATATGGTGATGTAGTCTAATACTACACCAGCTCAACTTGTCAAGAACTTTCTTTACTCAGGTTTTGCAAACCTTAGCTAACTAACTTATGCATAACATCATTTTATAGAGTCAGTGAAAACTTCAAATTGGATCACTGAAAACTTCAAATGGGGGAAATCGGGTATTCTAGCGAGGCGTTGGCAATCCCATTTGGATCACTGAAAACTTCAAATGGATCACCGAAAACTTCAAATGGATCACCGAAAACTTCAAGAAAAGATCACCGAAAACTTCAAGAAAGGATCACTGAAAACTTCAAATGGGTATCGCCTAACCTCAATAAAAAAACGTGGGAAACACCGGGCGGCGTTCCCACGTATCGGAGGGCATTCTATGTAGGGTCTGTAGGCTGCCTGCAATGTCTTCTTATGCCCGATTTCTGTCAATCAAAGAATCTCCCATCTTTCTTATCATATTGAGCGGAAAGGACTTGACCACCTGTGCGAGGGGTGCGTAGTAGCACCCATTAATCAACAGTCGGGTAACCGAGAAGGAGATCAAGATGACCA
>CAZPNU010000043.1:0-13669 GCA_964588075.1 uncultured Candidatus Cloacimonas sp. | reverse complement strand
TGGTCATCTTGATCTCCTTCTCGGTTACCCGACTGTTGATTAATGGGTGCTACTATGCACCCCTCGCAAAGGTGGTCAAGTCCTTTCCGCTCAATATGATAAGAAAGATCAATGCCTTGGTTACCGATCAGTTTGTAGGAAACTTGATTACAATCAGCAGCCACTCAAGGCCTTACAAAACGCATCTGAAATAATCGTGATATTTATTGCTTCGTGAGCCCTGTTTTATCGATTCGGAATCGGAAATCTCTAATCTGTTCCGCTGATATGGCTTAGAAAATCCGTTTGAAATAATCGTGAAATTCCATTTGAAAAAATCGTGATATCGTTTTGAAAAAGTCGTGATATCGCAGGCCAGCAAAAACGCCGAATTGAAAAAATGGTGATACGATTTGAAAAATATAAAGAGTCACCCAAACAAGCCACTTGCACACAGGCGTCTTGATCCGGTCTACAAAAAGGATTGACAATATCCGGTGATCGCAGAGTATTGCTCAAAACATCAAAAAGGAGATATTCAGATGCGCAACCAGCAATAGATCAGTAGCAGCTCTTGCATTGATTTTAATATTCTGATATCTCAATTTGCGGGCTGTTACTGCTACTCCTCCCCCCCCCCATAGAAAAGGAGAATTATATGCAGTTTATACAGCTAAGAAACATTCACTATCGCTATCCGGATCAATATCAATCCACATTGACAGGCATAGATTTGGTGATCGCCGAAGGCGAAAAGATCGCGCTCATCGGCATAAACGGTAGCGGAAAAACAACTCTGCTGCGCATTATCCTGCGGGAATTAACGCCCACGCAGGGAGAGATACTGTATCCCGGAGACAAACCCGTTATCGCCTTTTTGCCCCAAGATATTCGCCTAAGCACTGAAGTATGTGTAGGGGACTTCCTGTTGTCGCATCAGGCTGATCATTACCGGATTATCAAGGATATAGAAAGGCTCTCTGCGGTCGGAGATTTGAGTGTGCAGCAGGGAATCGACCTGGCTTCACTATGGCATGAATATCACGCAAAAAACGTGGCTGATTGGGAGAATGAAGTAAACTCCATGCTGGTGCGGATGGACCTGCAATGCATGGCAGAACGCCAATGTGAAAGCCTTTCGGGTGGTGAATCCACCCGTCTGCAATTGGCAGCGCTGCTTCTGAAGAAGCCCGACATCCTGATCCTGGATGAACCCACCAATCATCTGGATCTGCAGCATATCATGTGGTTGGAGAATTGGCTCAATTCATTTAAAGGCGCTGTACTGTATGTATCACATGACAAGAAGTTCATCGATAATACCGCTACCAAGATTGCAGATTTGAGAGCCGGTAGCTTGCAAATCCGGATGGGCAACTACTCCAGCTTCACCCGGGATAATAAGGATCTGCAACAATATCAATTGACCCAGTACCGGGAGCGCAAAAAGCTGATCCGGAATCTGGAACAAGCTGCTCTGAAACGCCGCAACTGGGCGCATAGTTTTCAGCCGGAAACGCGCTCAGAGGGCAGAGGGGCGGTTTACGAATCTATCTATAACGCGGCTCGAACCCAGATGCAGCAAGCGCGTAATATCGAGCGACGCATCCGCATGCTCAATGATCGTTATCCTGTGGAACGGCCGATGTTCGATAAGAATCGTAAACTCGATTTTGGCAAGGTGCATACATCCAATAAGGAACTAATCAATGTCAGCGCGATGGGCTTTGCATACGATGACATATGGATATTCAGGGATTTTTACTTCGATCTTGGTGGCACTGAGAGACTATGGCTTTCAGGTGCCAATGGTTGTGGTAAGACTACTCTGATGAAGCTGATTGCCGCAGAATTACAGCCCCAAGAAGGCGAGATATCCTATGCTCCGCGGCTTAGGATTGCCTACTATCGGCAAGACCTCAAGCTGCTTGATCCTGCTCGAACGGTTTCCGATTACCTGTTGCAAAGCGGGCAGGACGAGACGCATGTACATAACCTGATGGGCTGCATCGGATTGAAAGACATACTTGCTCATGTGCAGATGGGAAGTCTGTCCTGGGGCGAAAAAGCCAAAGTACAAATCCTGGGTGTCCTGCTGGGGGATTACAATCTGTTGCTGTTTGACGAACCCACCAATCATCTGGATATGCGCAGCCGGGATATGCTTGCCGACGCTTTGATACAATTCAACGGAGCAGTGATCTTTGTATCCCACGATCGCGCCTTCATTCAAAAGATCGCCACCAGGGAGCTGTGTTTGTCTCATCCGGCAGGATAGGAATCCCATTTACGAGAATATAAATACGCAATGGAGTCCATTTCCAGCAAACACAGATTGTTTCGGACCCTCGCAAAAAGACTATATGTTCAATTATATCGTGGAACATATGGAAGAACTGGTGGCAGAGCTAAAAGCTAAGGGAGTACAGGTTCTGGATGATATCGCTGCTTATGAATACGGGAAATTTGTGCAAATCATGGATCCTGAAGCTGGGCACCTTCATCTAACCTGGCATACTGGGAAAAATGCGAAATGAATCAGACATAAAACCGAAACCAAGGATGAGCAAAGCAGTTGCATAAGCCTACTGGCAGGCTGCTAATGGCTTTTTTGCAAATATCTGGCTGCGGGTTAGATAGATTACCTTCTGCTTTAGAAGTTATAAGATGATTTGCAAAAATTGTGATACTCGTTTGCAAAAATCGTGATATCGTAAACCCGCAAAACTGCCGATTTTAAAAATGGTGATACGATTCGAAAAAATACGTGAGAACGCATAATAGCAAGATTCTGATCCTAACTGATGATATATCTTGACGAATTAGATATCACGTCAGATGCTGTATAAAGCCTACAGACCCTACATAGAATGCCCTCCGATACGTGGGAACACCGCCCGGTGTCTCCCACGTTTTTTTATGTGGAATGCCATTTGAAGTTTCTGTGATAAAAGTTTGAAGAAATGGTGATGGTGATTTGAAGAAAGTATGATAAAAGCTTGAAGTTTTCAGTGATCAGATTTGAAGAAACGGTGATGGTATTTGAAGAAATGGTGATAAAAACAACCAGTCCCGAATACCACTGTTATGGGCGGATTTCCACGATTTGAAGTTTTGGTGATTGGATTTGAAGTTTTCAGTGAGGGTTTATACTTATAATACCTTGTTTGAAAAACGGGGGGATGTGAGTAGTAGCTTTTTTGTCTTGACATAATCCCCAAGCCCAGCAATATTGCGACTGATTCTCATTACAATGGAGTTAAGATGCAAGATTACGAAGCTAAGTTCAAGGCATTTCTCAGCACTAAGGGTCTGAAGTTAACCGCCCCACGCAAGCATATTCTGGATGAAGCATTCAGTTTGCACCAGCATTTCAATGCCGAAGAGTTATATGCCAAGGTGAAACAGATCACCACTGAGGTATCCTTGGCAACTGTATATCGCACTTTACCATTGCTACTGGAAGCGGGATTGGTGCAAAGAGCAATGCGCAGTTCCGGACGCGACCGATATGAGCATATCTTTGGGCATCCCAAGCATGTACATTGGTTGTGCCAAGCTTGTGGGGGAATCATTGAAACAGATCTTCAAGCCTTGCTGAGAGCTATTAATGAGCAAGCAAAAGCCATCAAGTTCACGGCAGAAGACATTAGCCTGAACATCAGCGGTCTGTGTTGGAAATGCTCTACAATTGAGAATGAGAATCATAATGAGTAGAGACAAGCCCATTATTGCTCTTGCGGGAAACCCCAATGTGGGCAAAACAAGCCTCTTCAATGCTTTAACCGGTGCACGGCAGACAGTGGGTAACTGGCCCGGAGTAACCGTTGAGCATAAATCTGGGATATGCAAGCATGGTGAAGATAGCTATGAGATAATAGATTTACCGGGGATATACTCCCTCAGCGGAGGGAGTCCGGATGAGCAGGTGGCACGTGATTATATCTTGAACGAAAAGCCAGATTTGGTGATTAATATAGTGGATGCCAGTAACTTGGAACGTAACCTATATCTAAGCGTCCAACTTATGGAACTTGGTGCACCACTGTTAATGTGTCTTAGTATGGCGGACATAGCTGAGCGTAACGGCATTGATATAGATTTGGCGCATCTCAGTTCGCATGTGGGATATCCTGCTCTGGAGATGATTCTGAATAAGCAGATGGATATAGAGCCACTAATGGCAAAGATACGTTACTGCCTTGCCCAACCGGCTATTCCTCAATGTATTCGTTATGACGATGTGGTGGAACTGCATTTGGACAACATCATGCGGATCGCCCTGGATGAGAAACTGATGGTTATTCCTAAGCTCAACGGAAAAGAGAACCGGGGAGAGCTTGCCGACAAGACATACAGTTCTCTTCTACAGAACCGTTGGTTGGCTGTAAAACTAATTGAAGGTGATGCTGAGCTCATTACTAAGCTGAGCACTTCTGCTTTAGCAGGAGTCCGTAAGGAAGTGAGTGCAATTGCAAAACATCGGGGGCAAGAACCTGCAGCGGTGATTGCTGATGACAGATATGGCTTTATTCGTGGATTGGTGAAGGATGTGGTGCGCCGTAAGCACAAGAGTCAATGGACATTTTCCGATGCAGTGGATAAGGTGGTGTTAAGCGGGGTTATTGGGCTACCCATCTTCTTTGCGGTTATGTATCTGGTGTTCATGATTGCCGTGAAAGCCAGTGAACCGGTCATTGGGCTAATTGACGGAGTATTAAGCTGGGTTTTTGTGGAGAAGATGGCTGCTCTGCTTAGTTTGTTATCTGCCCCATCATGGTTAACATATATGCTTGCAGATGCTTTGGGGGGAGGTATTGCC
Source organism: uncultured Candidatus Cloacimonas sp. (assembly GCA_964588075.1). Lineage (GTDB taxonomy): Bacteria > Cloacimonadota > Cloacimonadia > Cloacimonadales > Cloacimonadaceae > Cloacimonas. The sequence goes on along the minus strand of CAZPNU010000043.1, from coordinate 8,868 downwards.
ACCATTGGATCGTTTATCCCACCCATATTCTTTATCTACATCAGCCTATCCATCCTTGAGGATTCCGGGTATATGTCCCGAGCTGCATTTATCGCTGATAAGTTCATGCGTCGCATAGGACTTCCCGGCAAAGCATTCATCCCACTCTTGGTGGGATTTGGATGTACCGTGCCGGCGATAATGGCAACCAGAACCCTGGAGCATCCACGTGATAGAGTGTTTGCCTCCATTCTTACCCCCTTTGTTTCCTGCGGAGCTAAACTACCGGTTTATACTTTTCTGGGGATGTTGTTCTTCCCTCAAAGAGCGGATGTGGTAATCTTCGGATTATACATGTTCGGGATTGTGATGGCAATGCTCACGGGCTTGATACTTAAGAAAACTGTATTCCGCAGCGAGCCGGGGAACTTCGTGATGGAGCTTCCCCCCTACCATGTTCCGACATTGAACGGCATTTTGCTGCATACATGGCACAGATTGAAGGATTTTGTTTTACGCGCCGGTAAGACAATATTGATGGTAATAGTGTTGATAAACCTGTTGCAGGTGATAACACTACCTTTGGGGAAGGACAAAGCTCCTGTTCCTGTGTTGGAGCTTGGGGGTAAGATTATTACTCCCTTGCTTATGCCAATGGGTGTGAAAGCAGACAATTGGCAGGCTTCTGTGGCCTTGATAAGTGGACTTTTCGCCAAGGAGGCAATCGTGGGAACCATGCAAAGTCTGTATCAAGACGAGAATAATGAAGCTGACGCGCAGAACGAGAATCCTGCAGTGAAACAGAATATCAAACAGGCATTTGGCAGCAACGCAGCAGCAATAGCCTTCCTGGTTTTTGTACTGCTATATTCACCATGTGCTGCTGCATTAGCAATGCTCTTCAAAGAACACGGGGTGAAATGGTTGCTCTTTGCATTCGTATATCTAACTGCTTTGGCTTGGATGATGGCGACCATCATCTATCAAAGCCTTACCTTCAGTTGGCAGTCACTTTACTGGTATGCCATCTGCATTGCATTTGTCACGGTGATCTATATAAACTTGAAGCAGATTGGGAGAAAAAATGCTCAGCAACCGTAACCGTATGAGACTCCACCGTTTTGGCAGAAGATTCATGCATCGTCACAGACAATGCCCCTGTGCATTGGGAGATTGTTTAAGCTTAAGCGACCTACCGGAGGGAGCAAGCGGAGTTATACTATGCAACAAGAACCTAAGCACCATCGAACGAGGGTTGTATCAGGGAATGCGGATAACGGTTTTCCGCAACGACATTAACGAGCCAAACATAATCGTTGCAGTTGGTGATGCCCGCTATGTTTTAGATAGACGCATAGCTCGTGAGATACGGGTAAGAACAACTTAAAGAGCTCTGTGGTATATGCGGAAGCGTTTATAAACCTTTCCTCCGCCACGCTCCATTTCTCCTCGTACTTGAACATTATTCTCCAGTTCGTGGTGACTGTCCCAGTTGGTGATTCCCGCTTTGGCACATGACTCCAACAGCGAGTACCCCATAAGTAAATCTACCCCTTTGCTGCGGTATGATTCTTTGATAGCACCCATATACAAATCCAGTTGAGTGGATTTCTTCATTGCAGAAAGGATATGGATGAAGCCGAAGGGGAATATCCTGCCTCTTGCTTTGATGATTCCCGGAGACATGTTAGGGATAGCTACGATGAAGCCTACAAGTTCATCTTCAGGAGTAATCACTGCTTTTATAAAGCGGGGATCGACCACGGGAAGATACCTATTGGCAAGATCCTGCATCTCATGCTCCTCAAAGGTAGAATAACCGTAGAGATTAATGAAAGTCTCGTTCATGAGACGAAAGATTGGAAGGATGTATTTCTTTAGCTGGGACTTCTTTTTGAACTCTAAGAGGCGAATCTCTTTGCTTTGGCTCTTTCGCAAGAACATCTTGTGATACAGCTCTGTCTTTGCTTCTGCTACTTGAACATTATACACCACATAATCCACCTCCTTGCTGAACCCCAGTTTCTCCATATAAAGTGGCACGGATTCACGGTTCTGATAGGATGCCAAGGTTACCACTTCGTTGAATCCCTCAATAATGAATCCTTCCGGATCTTCCTCAGTGAAGCCCATAGGACCAATAAGCTTGGTCATACCTTTGCTTCTTGCCCATTCTTCCACAAAACAAATCAGAGCTTGGAATACTTCCAGACTATCAATGGCATCTATGTAGCCAAAACGAGCATTACTACTAGCTGAGAGGTTGTTGAAACGCTTGTTGATAATCCCCGCTACTCTTCCAACAATCTTATCCCCCTCATATGCCAAGGCATAAATGTGATCACAATAAGCATGGGAAGGGTTGCGTTTGGAATCGAAGCTGCGTTTATCATCAGCATAAAAAGGTGGAACCCAGTTGGGACGATCGGCATTTAGCTTCTCGGGGAGATAGATGAACTGCTTCATCTCCTTTGATGTTAGGACTTCTTTAACAGTTACGTTCATAATTGACCTCAAATGAATTGCGCCATAAAAGCGAAACCACGAGTACTTACCCGTGGTTTCCGCTTTACTGTCAATAACAATCTCACTTAGTGAGTGCTATCAGATTGGTGTTTATTGCATTAATCCCTTAGAGCTATCACCCGATAAAATCTAGCTACTGCTGAACTTTGACTCCAGGTGAGTAAGCTGGTGCTTTCCACAGGAATGAATACCCCTTCCGGTGTGTCGCAGCTTTCGATGCGATATGAGGTGGCATTGGGGATTGCTTCCCAGCTGAGGGTAACTACTCCGTCCGTAACGTTAATAGTCACTACTGGAGCGTCCAAAGCTTGTGGCGCAGGTAAGAGGTCTATCTCAAGACTTCCACTCCCTACCAGTCCGTTGATGTTTAAGCTGGTTTGAGTGAGGTCTGAGGTATAAGATGATGCACCTAGCTCTACCCCTCCAAAACGGTATAGGACAGTTGCCGGAGCAAAACCCAAACCAGAGTGGTTAAGAGTGTAAGCACCGTTCAGAGCTGATGCGGTAGAACTGCTGATAGTGTAACTGATACCGTCTGTGATAGTGCTGACCGTCACTGCGAAATCTTCGCTGCTGCCAAGCACAGGATCGATAGTCACATTATTATTACCGAAGCCCGGCAGAGTTGGTATCAACACTGTAGTCTGGGCACCGTTTATGCAGGTATTTGCTCCCGTACCGGCTATCTCGGAAGTAGTAACAAGCCCGATAGTACCGGAGTTACCGGTGGTGTAACTGCTATTCTCAGCGCGAACTCTGTAAGTGTATGATGTTTCTGCTTGCAGATTTTCCACACGCAACACATTTGCGCTAACAGCAAGGTTTTGGTAACCGGCAAGAGGAGTTGCAGCCCCGCCTGTAGTGTGCGAACCGAGTCCATCGGCAGTATCAATAGCATAGCTATCCCATTCTGTCCCAAGAGTGGGGAACCCTGGATTAGTCAAATCAACACTTACACCACTGAGAACAGTGCTCTTGCGACGCAAAGTTTGGTTGGTAGCACTAATCGTGCCACTGCTCCATGAAGTGCCATCTCCGATATTGCCAAAGATATCCACCTTCAAAGTATCAGAACCTACGATTTTAGCCAACACAACTGTATCATTGCCATTAAAGTTCGTTGCTGTGCTTGCTATGGCACTAACACCTACCGGAAGTGTAAGTACAGCCCCGGAATTCTTATACACAACACAAGCATTATTAGCCAAAACACCGCTGAGTGAATTTAAATTTGTTATTCGGTTCACACCATTGGAAAATAATATCAGGTTGTATATGGACAAATCCACATCAGCTCCGGTGCCGTTGAAAATCTCTATGTACTTGTTGTTACCGCTGCCTTCCACATACTCGCTGATAAGCAAGTCCGTAGTCAAAGCTCCGGCACTTCCGCTAAACACGTCCACTCTATAAGCATCTGCTCCGGCAACTGCTTCCCATCGGGCTGTGAAGCCCTCGTGCGAAATAGCAGTGGCATCGGTTGCTACAGGCGTGTTGATAACTATAATTGCATTGGTTTGCACGGTTATGATATTAGAGTACGTGCCATAACTACCATTATAAACTGCTCTTACCCGGTAATAATATGTTGAACCCTCTGTGAGATCGCTAAGCAGGAGACTCGTTCCACTTACAGCATAATTCTGATACACTCCCACAAAGCTGCCGAAGGCATTATCCGTTGACAAATCAAATTGGTAATCAGTGATACCAGAAGCAGCATTCCAGTTGGCGGTAAATCCTATGTAACCGACACCTGTGGCAGAAGTAGCAACTACAGCAGGGATGTCATTATCCAAGATAGTGAGAGTAAAAGTGCTATTCGCTCCGGCGCTTGCGCTGCTGCCACCACTAACATTCACCAAGCTAAACACCAGGTTCTCGGTATCTTCTAACAAAGCGTCGTCCGTAATGGTAACACTCGTTGTCTGATTTGCACTGCTATTGGCTGGGAAGGTGATGGTGCGAGTCGAATAATTCCCTACGTCAGTTGCCGAACCGGAACTCAGTTGCACCTGCACAGAGGTAGCTACGCTGGCACTGGGATTGCTAATTTGCAGAGTTAAAGTAACGCTGCCGTCTGCTTCGCTAACCTGGGCAGAGCTTTCGCTAAACTGCACGCTGGTGGTGGGGGCTGCTCCACCCCAGATGGATGTGACATACTCCGGATGGTCAATGAAAGGATTCCTGTTACCTTGAAGGTTTTGTATTCTGTTGTTGCGAAGTGCTTCCCATGCATCAGGTGGGTCTGCATTATGCCATGCCAATAGGGTGGATAACTTTCCGTAGAATGGTTGGTTGGTTCCGGCATCGCTATAGATATAATCTACCAGTTCCAAGTCATAGCTGGTATCAACTCCGTCATATCGGACCGCCATATAGAATATCATTCTGGCAACATCACCTTTATCAGCATCACGCGGCTCAAAATCATCCGCACTGCTATACTTGCATCCGGTTGCACCACTATAACCTGATGGTGGTGATGCATCTGTGAATGAAGTGGTACCGTTATCGAAATCGCGGTTGCTTTTAAAAGAATTCACTGTGGCATCGCAAGGGCGTAAATGGTGTAGGTCTGTTCCGGCAGGAGCGGTATCGCCAAAGTTGCCATGGCTCTTACTCCAAGTATGCTCCTTGTTCCAATCAGTAACTCCACCGCCATAACTGGATTTCGGTACACTCCAACCTGTATATATTTCTATTACATTATTAGAGTTGTTTGGATCCTCATCTGTTATCTTCATTTGAGTCTCAAGATTACTATATGAGAATTGAGTGGTATGAGTGCTATGGAGAATGGTATGTAGCCCACTTTTCAAGGATGAGCCAGATAATCCCGAAACAGAGTTATAATAGCCATTGAAGGGATCACTTGCCAATGTGCTGACGCTTATAGTATTGGAGTTTGCACTGGTTCCGTTGCTGTTGAAAGAACGAACCCGGTAGAAATATGGTGTGTTGGCTGCTAATCCGCTAACAACTTGGTTTATACCATTAACCGTAAGATTATTGTACCCACTTAGCATGGTTCCGAATGTGTTGGAGGTGGATACATCCAGGCGGTAGCTTGTGGCATTTGCAGCAGGATCCCAATTTGCCGTGAAAGAACTTGAGCTAATACTTGTTGCTGCTGTAGCAGTTGGCACTGCAGGGGGAGAAGTGCCGCTTGTGGTAAAAGAATATTCTTCGCCATAAGCAGTACCTTGGCTGTTTGTGGCGTAAGCTCTGTAATAATATAGGGTTGATGCAGTTAGTCCACTGATACTACTGATAAAAGCTCCTGTACCGGTGCCATCAGATGTGATGAAGTTGCCGATAGTTGGGTTTGGGCTTGTATTCCAGCAGACACCTTTAGCGCTTACTGTTGCTCCCCCATCAGAGCTCACATTACCACCGGAGCTTGCAGTTATTTGGGTGATGGATGTTGCCACAACCGTTGACACTGTAGCCAAGCCACTAGTGCCACCTTGAGTAAGCAGAATATTATCCAGATAATACCTGTTACTGGCAGCCAGCTTTGCCTGGATCTTGAGTTTCGAGTTTGCCGTACCACCTGTAATATTTACCGTGAAAGTGTTAGCGGTAGCGGGGATTGTTATATCCGAGCCTACTTGAACGAAGGTCGTTCCATCAGCAGCGTGCATCACTTGCACCATTTTACCCGCATCTGTTCCATATTGAGCAAGGCTGAATGATAATGTAGCATCACCGGAATTGGCGGATAGATTTACGGTTGGAGTAGTTATTGATCCCAATCCGCTAGACGAGCCCATTTTAAGCCTGCCGATAGATTTATAGATACGGGTTCCGGTAAAACCATCTGTATCAGTATAGGTGTTCAAGCTAGAGCTTATATCCGATGAGCCATCTCCGGTCTCTGCATCCAATGAGGCAAAGTTCTCGTTAAGCAGAGTTGTTTGAGCCCAAGCCAGGCCGAGTGCTAACAACACAATAGCCAATAGCATTAGTCGTTTCATTATCATTTGCTCCTTTAGCATATTATCCTCTTCATTCCGGGGCATACTCTCCCGGAGGGAAATAGACTACTTACAAATTATGTTCCACTTACGGTAAAAGATAAGCTAATCCATTTATCTTGTCGCACCACTGTGGTTTTCTTTCCACATTCATGTTTACCTACAAGCATGCTTAATGCGCCCCAATGATATAATTGTAGATAATTTGCTTGCTTACGCAGCTTAAACTGCTTAAATTATCAATAAACTACGCTGTTTACAGCTAAGGAAGGTGATATGCCATTGCCATTTAATGTCAAGCGTATGATAGACACAGAGTTGCACTTCCCTCAGAGATTCTCCACTATGCTAACCAAGACCTGGGGTTTGATTTTCTTTAACGAAGGGAATAAAGCTTCCCACGACAGCAATCACGCAGTTATTACTGATGCAGTAGGTGTGGAAAGTTCTGTGCGAGAGCTTGAGTTCTTTTACAAGAGTAAGGGCATCTCTCCCCGCATCTACCCGTCATTGGCAAGCAATGAACTGGAAAAACTGATGCCATCTTTCGACAAACATGGCTTCACTGTACAGCAATACGACAGCCGCTATTTTGTGCATGACCATTCCGGAACTTTAAGAGAAGTTGATACCTTGAAGATAGAGCGTATTAAGCGTCTGGACATCGATATGATGGAAACCATTGCCGTGGAGTTCGGTGGCGACTGGACGATTAAAGTGGTGGAAAGGCATCTGCTGCATCCCTCCTATCACCTGCTGGGCGGTTTCGTGGATGGTGAGCTTGCCTCGCTTGCCTCAGTTAATGTCTTCGCCGGTTACAGCCGGGTGGATGACGTATTCACCCGTGACAAATTCCGCGGAAAAGGCTTTGCCGGCACTATGATATCCCACTTGGTGAACTACCACAAGGGTATAACTGACAATTATTTATACCTGTATTCGGATAACCCTGCCGCCATTAAGATATACGAGAAAGCAGGATTCTCTCAAGTTCCGCATGAATTTAAAACTTGGATGGCACACAAGGACTTGGAACATCTATAGATAATCACGCTGATAAAACGAAAAGCAGGATTCCATCATTAATTCACTTATTGCTGGGATCCTGCTTTTTTGTTTATCGGTGAGTTTCTTAATGTACTAAATAGCTCTTTTGAACTATGAAACTATCTCCGGCTATCATACGAATGATATAGGTTCCGCTTGGGCAGATATTGCCTCGACAATCTCTCCCATCCCACGATATTCTCCCCTCTCTTTCGGTGTTAGCTGTGGAGGATAGGCTTATTACCTTCTGTCCTTTGAGATTGAATATATCAAAGCTCACAGGAGCATTCTGCATCTGCTTGTAAGAAAGCTCCAAGCATGAACTAAATGGATTTGGGGAACAGAGTAGAATAGTTTGGTTTACTGCCGGAGTGTACTGCTCGGTCACTGCCGTGCTGTTGCGAACATGCCATACAACATCAGTTGCGATACTATCTGTGGAACTTACATTGCACCGCACTGTGTAATCTCCGCTTGCAGGGAACATACTTTCGAACAGCATATCGCTCTGCCCCTCTTGCATTACTTCGTTAACATACCAGCTATAGGATACGGCAGCTTCAACGGTGCTTGCCTCAACCATGAACGTATAAGCCGTCCCGGGGTTGTTGGGGATGGTATCGGTTGTTGCGGGATACACACTGGCAATTTGCAGATCCAACATTCTGAGTTGATAGATATTCACCGGATCAATTGGACGTGAATTTGCCCCCACCGGTACATTTCCAATCGCCAATACAGTATCTAATCCGGAGATTATCTTTCCAAAAACGGCATAGTTTCCATTAAGATCGGGAGTTGGTGCCAGAGTGATGTAATACTGGCTTCCGGCACTGTTGGGTGAACTGGTTCTTGCCATCGCCAGAGTACCTGCCTGATTGTGATTCAAAAGCGGACTAAACTCATCCTGAATCGTCCATCCCGGTCCACCGTAACCTGTGCCAAAGGGGCAGCCATCTTGAATAACGAAACCAGCCACTACACGGTGGAATATCTTGTTATTATAAAAACCATCGTTGGTAAGCCTGATAAAGTTGTTAACGGTTATGGGTACAATCTCTTCATACATCTCTGCAGTGAAGCTGCCCATGTTCGTGTGCCAGCGGGCGAAGGTTCGTGCCTGCATGGCGACAGGCAACAATAAGGCAAGCAAACAAAGCTTGGCAATAAGTTTCATGTTCTCCATCCTGTAGTGTTTTGTTCTCCAAGCATCAGCATGAATTAACCCAACGCTGTCAAGCAAAACCTCCACACCACCAAGATTCGCAATCTATCACCCATTATAAGTTCTCACCCAAATCTGCAAATCGATATCACATGTCACAGTGGTCGTATG
>CAZPNU010000042.1:5878-14850 GCA_964588075.1 uncultured Candidatus Cloacimonas sp. | reverse complement strand
ATTGAGCCATGGCAAATGAAAATCAGGCTGACTTAAAAAATGGGGGAATGCAAGTTATGAGTTATTCTTGACAAAAAGCCCTATCCCCAAAAACATGAAAAAAATGATAATAATATCCAGGAGGCAATAATGCCGGATGCAGTTAAAGACAAAGCCGTCCCTGAGCAGATAAAGACCAATACAAGCACTGGGCAGGACTCCACTTCAAAAGTTTCTTTGGTGGAGCTTATCCTGATTCTCATGCTTGTGGGATTGGTTTTTGTGTTCTTTTTTGGTATGAAACAGCTCAAGATTGACAAAGCCAACGAAGCACTTGCGCAAAGCAAGTTTGAAGCAGTGGTACCTATCTTCCAGAAGATTGCTACCGCCATGGAAACCTACCGTAAAAACGATGAATTTGGCGATTATCCCGCTTTCTTGGAAGAGCTTAACCTTGGAGATATTAACACTCCTGATTTCAAATTCGAGTATGTATTCGATACCCTTACCTTAACTGCCACTTCTCAAGCCAGTTTTGGCAAGGCAGGAATCAAGGTTATCTATAACATAAACGATAAAAGCTATGCTGTGGAAGATCCCGCTCCGGAGAAGAAACCTACCGTAAAAGACGAGTGGTTACCCCAAGAATAACATAGCAAAACACACTTCCAATTTCATAACCGGCTTCTGGTAAGCCGGTTTTCTTTTTCTATGTTGTAATCCTTTGATATGCCCCATCCCATACTATCCGAGTTGCAAGCGTTACACTGATCTTTCCTCTCTCCCCACTTTTCCACTTCTGTTCCCCTACTATGATATCTTATCGAGCTTTAGTGAATCTCTAATGATTCCCTAATCGAATTAGAGAATCACTAATAATTCATTATGCTTTGATCCAGAAACTTAGTAGTGGAGCTTTAGTTGAGATATAGTGGTTTTTCCAAAGATGTAATCTCTCTTCAGTATTAATTGCTTGGGGCTGATGCCACCAAGTATGAGTAAAGGACCGCATAGGTATAAAGCAGTTGACAAAAACGGCTCATGCAAGATTGTGGTATTTAGTGAATTAGCAAAACAAATGCATGATCATGGAGGATAAATGACTGCAATTAAACGTGTTTATCTCTTCGGTAACGGTAAAGCCGAAGGTAAGGCAGATATGAAGAACCTTCTCGGTGGAAAGGGTGCCAACCTTGCCGAGATGAATCTTATCGGTGTTCCGGTTCCCCCCGGCTTCACCATCACCACCGAAGCTTGCACAGAATACAATCAGCTTGGTGCCGATAAGCTTAAAGAGCTGCTTTTGGAAGAAGTTAAAGCAGCAGTTAAGTATGTTGAGGACATCATGGGGATGCAATTCGGATCCAACGAGAATCCTCTTTTAGTTTCCGTGCGTTCCGGCTCACGCGCTTCCATGCCCGGGATGATGGACACTATCCTGAATCTTGGTATGAATGATTCTGCGGTGCAGGGCATCATCAAGAAAACCGGAAACGAACGCTTTGCCTGGGATAGCTATCGTCGCTTTGTTCAGATGTATGGCGACGTGGTGCTTGGTCTTAAGCCCACCAGCAAGGAAGAGGAAGATCCCTTTGAAGTGATTATTCACCACATGAAGAAAGAGAAAGGCGTGGAGAACGATCTCGACCTCAGTGCCGAAGATCTGAAAGCTTTGGTAAGCCTTTTCAAGAAAGCAGTTAAGGACAATACCGGTCACGACTTCCCGGATAATCCCTGGGATCAGCTTTGGGGCGCAGTGTTTGCCGTGTTCGATAGCTGGAACAATGACCGTGCGGTATTCTACCGTCAGCTAAACAATATCCCGGATGAATGGGGAACAGCCGTGAACGTCCAAGCCATGGTGTTTGGCAATATGGGCATCACCAGTGCTACAGGTGTGGCTTTCTCTCGCGATGCCGCTACAGGTGAAAACCTGTTCAATGGCGAATACCTCATCAATGCCCAGGGCGAGGATGTGGTTGCCGGTATCCGTACCCCTCAACAAATAACCAAAATAGGTTCACAGCGTTGGGCAACTCTTGCCAAAGTGTCCGAGGAAGATCGTGCCGCAAAGTATCCTTCCTTGGAAGAAGCAATGCCCACCGTTTATAAAGAGCTGTTCGAGATTCAACAAAAGCTTGAGCAACACTCCAAAGATATGCAGGACATGGAGTTCACCATTCAGGATAACAAGCTGTGGATGCTGCAAACCCGTAACGGTAAGCGCACCGGTGAAGCGATGGTGAAGATTGCCATGGATATGCTGCGCGAAGGCATGATAGACGAAAAGACAGCCCTCAAGCGTCTTGAGCCTGCCAAGCTAGACGAGCTGCTGCATCCTGTATTCACCAAAGAAGGACTTGCCGGAGCTAAGATTATCGCCTCCGGTCTTCCTGCATCCCCCGGCGCAGCAACCGGACAAATTGTGTTCTTCGCTGATGATGCCGAAGCATGGGCAGCCCAGGGTAAGAAAGTTATCCTGGTGCGTATTGAGACCTCTCCGGAAGATCTGCGTGGCATGAACGTTGCCCGTGGAATCCTTACCGCACGTGGCGGAATGACCTCCCACGCTGCCGTGGTGGCACGTGGTATGGGTAAATGCTGCGTATCCGGCGCAGGTGCCTTGGTGATAGACTATAAAGCCAGAACCATGACCGTGGGCGGAACCGTGTATAAGGAAGGAGATTGGATTTCTCTTAACGGTAGCACTGGTAAGATACTTGAAGGTAAAATTGAGACTCAGGATCCTGAGCTTAGTGGCGATTTCGGTGCCATCATGGCACTTGCCGATAAATACACCCGCATGAAAGTGCGCACCAATGCCGATACCCCTAAGGACGCTCAAGTTGCTCGCAGCTTTGGCGCACAGGGTATTGGATTGTGCCGTACCGAGCACATGTTCTTCGAAGGTGACCGCATTAAAGCCATGCGCGAGATGATTCTTGCCGATGACGAAAAGGGTCGCAGATTGGCTTTGGATAAGCTGTTGCCCATTCAACGCGCTGACTTTGAAGGTATCTTCACTGCCATGAACGGCTTCCCCGTAACGGTTCGTCTCTTAGACCCGCCTTTGCACGAGTTCGTGCCTCATGAGGTGGAAGCACAGCAGGAAATTGCCAACGAGCTTGGCTTAAGCCTTGCTAAAGTGCAACAACGTGTTGCCTCTTTGCATGAGTTTAATCCCATGCTGGGTCACCGCGGATGCCGTTTGGGTAACACCTATCCGGAAATCACCGAAATGCAAGCTCGCGCTATCATAGAGGCTGCTTTGGCAGTCAAGTCTCGCGGAGTGAATGTGTTGCCGGAAATAATGATTCCCCTTATTGGTACTGCTGCAGAATTCGAGATGCAGGAAGATATCATCCGCACCGTGGCTGAAAAAGTGTTTGCCGAGAAGAATGACCGGGTGGAATACCTTGTTGGTACCATGATCGAGATTCCCAGGGCTGCACTCACTGCCGATAAAATTGCCGAACGTGCCGAGTTCTTCAGCTTTGGCACCAACGACCTTACTCAGATGACCTTTGGCTATTCACGCGATGATGCCGGAACCTTCCTTCCGATATACATCAACAAGAACCTCTTGAAACACGATCCCTTCCAGATACTGGATAGAGAAGGTGTGGGACAATTAGTTAAGATGGGAACCGAACGTGGTCGCAGCACTCGCCCGAACCTGAAAGTGGGTATCTGCGGTGAGCATGGTGGAGAACCCAGCAGCGTGGAATTCTGCCACAGCGTAGGCATGAACTACGTAAGTTGCTCCCCCTTCCGTGTGCCGATCGCTCGTTTAGCTGCCGCAATAGCCGCCATAAGCGAATAAATAATCAATATACATAGCAACAACGCCGGAGCAATCCGGCGTTTGTTTTTGCTTATCAGCCTCAGATATAAATTGCTTGACTTGCAAGCAAACGGGTAAAACTATGGCAACGGAGGTATATTATGAACGACGATATACTGAGTGGACGAGAAATCCCTGCCGAAGAGCAGGAACAGATGAAAGAAAGAATCATCGATGTGGATGAGGACAAGCTTAAGTTCTACGAAGACCTGCGCCGAAAAGCTAAGGGCTGGACCAAGGAAAAGGGTGGTGCCTTGGGTGGAAAGATGGGAGAATACCTCTTTCTGTTGCCGGACTTCTTCATCCTTGTTTGCCGATTGGCTGTTGATAAAAGGGTGCCCACCAAGCAGAAACTCATGGCAGGAGGGATAATTGCCTATGTTATTATGCCTCTTGATATTATTCCTGATTTCATTCCTCTGATTGGGCACGTGGATGATCTGGTGCTGGTGGTGATGGGCTTGAACATGATTTTAAACGAGATTGATGCCAAAGTGCTTGCCGATAACTGGAGCGGAGAAGGTGAAGTGCTAGAGCAAATGAAGAAGATAACTGCCACTGCTGAAGCCTTCCTGGACAAGAACATTCTGCAACGCATAAAGAACTGGCTTGCCCGTAAGTAGATGAAGAACGATATCTTAATTGCTACAAACAACCCTGATAAACTACTGGAGCTTAAGGCATTGCTTTCTTCCTTTCCGCTGGTGCTGCATAGTTTGATTGAATATCCTCATATACCACCCACAGTTGAGGATAAATCCACCATTGCCGGTAACGCAATGAAGAAAGCTTTGGAGGCAGCTCGTGAGAGTGGTATGATAGCTATTGCCGACGACACAGGTTTGTTCATTGATGCCTTAAACGGTGAACCAGGCGTGTACGCTGCCAGATTTGCGGGAGAGAATTGCAGTTATAAGGACAACCGTTGGAAAGCTCTGGACATGCTGCAAGGTAATCCAAACAGAAAAGCCAGCTTTCGCACTGCCATGGCGATGGCAGCTCCCGAAGGGGTTATTGCTGTGGTGGAAGGGCGTGTTGAAGGGCAGATCACAGAATTTGAAAGAGGCAATTCCGGCTTTGGTTACGACAGCATCTTCGAGATAAACGGTGTCACTTATGCTGAGATGGACGAAGCCACAAAAAACACCTGTTCCCACCGTGCTGAGGCTGTTAAAGCACTGATACCAATAATCGAAAACCTCATTGTGAGACAATAATATACCCTTTGGAGCGATATAATGATTAAAGCAGAAGTATTTCGTCAGTATGACATTCGCGGTATAGTGAACGAGGAGCTGAACGAGGAATCTTACTATCTAATTGGTAAGGGCTTCGGCACCTTCCTGCGAGCCAAAGACCTTAAGAGCATTGTTATTGGTGGTGATGCCCGTCACAGCACTCCCGGCTTCATGGATGCCTTCATTCGTGGCGCATTGGAAACAGGCTGCGATATCTATAACATTGGTATTGTAGCTACCCCTGTGCTATATTTTGCCATTTGGAAGTTAGCCAAGGATGCAGGTGCCATGGTTACTGCAAGCCACAATCCTTCCCAGTATAATGGCTGTAAGCTAAACCTCGGTTTAGGCAGCGTTTATGCCCAGGAACTGCAGGATGTGCTGCATATCATCCAAAAGGGTGATTTTGCCACGGGCAAAGGCGAGCACTTCCATTACAGCACCATGGATAGCGAATACATGGACTATATTGTTGCCAACATAAAGATGGATAGACCTGTTAAGGTTATCGTAGATGGAGGCAACGGTATGGGCGGTCCTTACTTGCCGGAGATTCTGCGCAGGCTTGGTTGCGAAGTGATTGAAATGTATTGCGAGCCTGATGGTGATTTCCCCAATCACCACCCGGATCCCACTGTGGAAAAGAACATGGTTGACCTCTCTCGTGCTGTGGTGGAAGCTGAGTATGAGCTTGGTATCGGCTTGGATGGCGATTCCGACCGCATTGGCGTGGTGGACGAAAAGGGCAAGATGCTCTTTGGTGACCAGATTCTCAACATCCTTGCACGAGACTATCTCAAAGCCAACCCCGGCAAAAAGGTTATAGCCGATGTCAAATGCTCGAAGAATCTCTTTGACGATATCCGGAATCATGGCGGTATCCCCATTATGTACAAAACAGGACATGCCAACATCAAGATGTATATGAAGGAAGTTGGGGTGGACTTTGCCGGAGAGATGAGCGGTCATGTGTTCTTAGGCGACCGCTATCTTGGCTTTGATGATGCCATCTATGTTAGCTGTCGTTTCATCGAAATTGCCTCCAAAACCGCTGCTCCGGTAAGCAGCTATCTGGCAGATCAACCAAAGATGTATAACACTCCCGAAATGCATACCCCCTGCGCTGATGACCGAAAGTTCCAGCTTGTGGCAAAGGTGTGCGAGGAGTTCAAAGCAGAATCCTATGATGTAAATGACATTGATGGTGCTCGCATCACCTTCCCCGATGGCTGGGGTTTGATTCGCGCATCCAACACCACTCCGGTACTGGTTACTCGCTATGAGGCTATTTCCGAGGCTCGCATGAAGGAAATCCAAAGCCTGGTGGAAGGCAAGATAAACAAGTACCTGTAAACAAAAGCATTAAGCATATAGTATAACACGGAAAGTGCAGCAACGTGCTTTCCGTGTTTCTCATTTATCAGAAAGGCTCCCTTACTATCATTACATAATCATTGCATGTTTATTACGGATGAAACATGCAATGATTATGCAATGATCAAGCTATGATGGCAAGAAAGGTATAGCAAAAAGCCGGAAGACCATGCTCCCGGCTGATAACTATATCAATTTGGATAAATGGAGGTTAGCTGCCATCCACATCCGGTATTATTGAGATGTTACTTGATTATAAGTGCTTTCACCATATGCGTTTCACCGGAAGTAATCATGCGAATGAAGTACAAGCCACTTGCCACTTCCAATCCGCTGTTGTCTTTGCCATCCCAGCTTAGCTGATAATGAGCTGCACTTTGCATTGAGTTACACAGGTTCCTGACGAGCTGTCCTTTGGTGTTATATACATTCAGGCTGGTATAACCCGGTTCTTTGAGGCTATAGCTGATGCGAGTTTGCCCTCTGAATGGATTGGGGAACACAGGGGAAAGCGTGGTGCACAGAGGTATAAGCTCCGGATCATCCACGCCGACAGGCACCAGTACTTCCCAGTTATGTGTTAGATCAACTCCTTCATCGGAAACAGTCACCGAGACGGAATAGCTGCCGGATAATGAGAAGAAATAGCTGCAGGAAGCAGAGCTCTCGGCAAGCTCCTCACCATTAACATGCCAGCGGTAACTTAGCTGACTGTCGATGTCCGTCGCCTCTACAGAGAAGCTGACACTGCTGTTGGCAAGAACCTCAATATTAGGTGTCGCAGGGGTGTAAGACACAATCTGCGGAGCGTCATTGACCGGATTAACTACAATCGTGGTGATAGTGGAACTACTCAACCGATTGCGGTTATCGCTGACAGTTACTGTAATCTGCTCCGAGCCGTACCAGTTTGGCTCTGCACTAAAGTGGAGAGTGCTCCCTTCAATATCGCAAAAGATAAGCTGATTACCACTGATTGAGAGGCTAAGATTGGATGAATCAACATCATGGATGCAATCCGCAATCTCCAAAGTCAGAGTCTCGTCTTCCGCAAACTGGTAGGAGGGTAGCAAGCTAATTGTTGGAGCATCATTGACTGATTCCACGGTAACCTCAAAGCTTTGGCTGATACGCCTTGCATCACGGTTGTTTGTTATTGTTTTGGTCTGTTTGTCTGTTGTTAAGCTGAGGTTGGGGAGAAGCTCTTCAGCACTAACACTAAACTCACAAATGCCGGAGACGTCCGGGATGCAACTGATAGTAAGGACGGAGCCACTTAATGCAGCATTTACAACCTGAGTGCTTTGACTGAAGCTATATGAGATAGGGTCGCCATCCGGGTCGTTGAAGTAATCATCCATATCTATCTCAATAGGGGCAAAGTCTTCCGTAATAACAAGATTGGATATTGCCTGAGTAATCTGGGGTGGGCTATTAATGTATGGTACCTGAATTGACCAGCTATGTTCTGCTACGGCAAATCCATCCGTGACCTTGGATACAAGCTGATGTGTACCAACAACACTAAAGAGATAGGTAAAAGATGGGGAATCGCCCTGTTGTAAGCTGCCGTTCAACCACCATTCATAGCTTATGTTGCTATCTACATCATTAGCAGTAACATCGAATTGTTGGCTGGTTCCGGGAGCAAGAGTCAGCTCATCCTGATTGGGGTGGAAGCTTGTTATCACCGGTGCATCGTTGACAGGGGTAACCACAATATTTGTTGAGGCATTAGCCGATAACGAGCCATCGCTTACGGTGAAGCTAATGCTCTCTGTACCAAACCAGTTAGCAGATGATGTAAGGGTTGCCACAAGTCCATTCATGGCAGCAAACACATGCTGGCTGTTAACAGCGCTTATGGTTAGGTTTTCACTATCTACATCGCTTACCAAGCTTGCCATGTTCACCACCAAGTTACCATCTTCAGCAAAGGTGTATGAAGCGGGGAGGGTTATGGTAGGTGCATCGTTTACTGAACCTACAATAATATTAGTGGTAGCAGATGAAGATAGACGGATTAAGTCGTTACCACCGCTGTTTGTAGATAAACTATCACGAGAAACGTTATCGCTAACCGTGAAAGTTATCGCTTCTGTTCCGTTCCAGTTGTTAGCAGCCGATAAGGAAACCATCATACCTACAATTGATACGCTGACATGATTGTTGCCGGTGGCAGAAAGGGTCAAAGTTGGGCTATCCACATCACTAGCATAGTTCGACATGTTGATGTTAAGTGAAGCACCTTCTGCAAAGGTAAATGAAGCTGGAAGAGAAATAATCGGTGCATCGTTGACAGGGGTAACCACAATATTTGTTGAGGCATTAGCCGATAACGAGCCATCGCTTACGGTGAAGCTAATGCTCTCTGTACCAAACCAGTTAGCAGATGATGTAAGGGTTGCCACAAGTCCATTCATGGCAGCAAACACATGCTGGCTGTTAACAGCGCTTATGGTTAGGTTTTCACTATCTACATCGCTTACCAAGCTTGCCATGTTCACCACCAAGTTACCATCTTCAGCAAAGGTGTA
>CAZPNU010000042.1:0-5778 GCA_964588075.1 uncultured Candidatus Cloacimonas sp. | reverse complement strand
CGCTTACCAAGCTTGCCATGTTCACCACCAAGTTACCATCTTCAGCAAAGGTGTACGAAGCGGGGAGGGTTATGGTAGGTGCATCATTTACTGGAGTAACAACAATGCTCGTTGAGACAGTAGCCGATAATGAGCCGTCGCTTACGGTGAAGCTAAGGCTCTCTGTACCAAACCAGTTAGCAGATGATGTAAGGGTTGCCACAAGTCCATTCATGGCAGCAAACACATGCTGGCTGTTAACAGCGCTTATGGTTAGGTTTTCACTATCTACATCGCTTACCAAGCTTGCCATGTTCACCACCAAGTTACCATCTTCAGCAAAGGTGTATGAAGCGGGGAGGGTTATGGTAGGTGCATCATTGACAGGGGTAACTGTAACGATGAAGCTTTGGGTGGTACGGCTTTGGTCTCTATCGCTATTGCGTGAGTTTGGGTCTAGTTGCTTTGAGCTTTGGATGCTTTTTGAACCAGTTGCATCAACCGCATTAATGGTTATCTGGCATGTACCGGATACATTCGGGTTGGTGCTGATCGTAAGGACGGAGCCACTTAATGCAGCACTTACTACCTGAGTGCTTTGACTGAAGCTATATGAGATAGGGTCGCCGTTGGGGTCATGGAAGTAGTTTGCCAAATCAAGTGAAAAGGCTTGGCTATCCTCCTGTATAGTCTGAGGGGGAATAACCTGGCTTATCTGCGGTGGAGTGTTAAGGACTTGGATAAGTTGCGGAACAAGCTTAATATTATAACGCTGACCGTCGAACACACGGAGTTTGACGCTATAGTAACCGGTATTGTTGTATGTCCAGGTGGGGTTCATTTCTGTGCTGTCTGTGCTGCCGTCATTGTTGAAGTCCCACTCCCGGGAGATGGTGTTGCGGGTGGAGTGATCGGTAAAGTGCACGGTCAAAGGATGCTGTCCGCTGCTGGTGTCCACATAGAAATCCGCAATCAGAGGAGCTGTAGCCCAGTTGAAAGGAATGGCTCCCATATCCACAATGCTGCCATCGGTATCATGCGGACTTGCGGGATTACCTGCATCGATGCAGGGGCTGTACACATTCAGGGCGAAGTTACCCAAGACAGGATTGAGAAACATAGGATTGCTGTTGATGTTGCCTGCGCCGGGTTGAACTCCTTGAAGTAAAGCAATGTCATTATAGGTTGCATTGAGCGTAGAGCCTCCAAGCAAAGTGATAGGGTTGCTTTGTGGCGAGGCATTCCAGATAATGTTCTGGGTTAGGTTAGTTGCAGATGAGTTTGTGGCATGGAGGTAGTTTTGGTAGGCGTTTACAGTGTTATTCTTTACCATCAGGTTCGTGCAGTTATCCAAACTGAATGCCGGAAGGGTTGCCACTCCGCTGAAGAGGTTGCTGCGGTAGGCTATGTTACCTTGCAGGCTGTGGTTGGCATGGTTATTAGCTTCGCAGAGAATAGTAGCACAATCCAGCATTTTGCTGCTTGTTATCTGCAGGGCATGATTGCCGTTCAAGTCCATAGCACGGTTGTAGTTATACACGAAGGTGCTGTCTATGATGCCGGAGCTGCTGCCCAGGAGCTTTATCCCCACTTCGGAACCGAGTTGGCTAAGTTCTCTGCGGATGCTGCAGCTTTGCATGGTGATATTGCAGGGTGAGCCAGGATTACTAATGAAGATACCGGTGTTGAAACCGCTGAGAGAATCGCGCACAATCTCCACATGGCTGAGGTTTGCCAAGCTGAAAGCAATGCTGTTATCGCGATTGCTGGATTCCGTCTTAATCACGCGAGTATTGGTTAACCTTGCCCTTGCACGAGACCTGTTTGTGCTATCTATCTTAATGCCAAAGGGGTATTCAGTTATAACCGTGGAAGAGATATCCACGATGTAGTTGCCGTTTATCTCGAAGGCGGTATCTCCACTTGCAGGAGTGCTTGTACCTCTGTTAACTCTTAGCGAGTTTATATTCAGGTTTACCGGTGTTGTGCCGGGGTTGTTTGCCTTGATACCATAAGCGAAGTTATTGATATTCAGGTTGTTGATAAGCGGAGCGGAAGCGCCATTGATAACGATTGCCTGAGTGGGAGTGCGTTGGGCTTCAGCTGCCACTAAGGTTATGCCCGTAAGCACCGGATTACAATCGTTGATGGTGATACCTGTGGCTGCGCCAACCACGTTGATGCCGTTAATCACGCTGTTGGTAGCAGTGGAGCCGAGGACTATGCCACCCCAGCCGTTTTCGCCATAAGCGGTGAAGTTTGCCTCGGTGGCGTTGATGCTGCCGTTTATCACCAAGTGGTTATCCACCAGCATGTTCACTTGAGCGTTTGGCTCGATGGTAAGAGAGTAGCCGGGGTTCAGCAACACCTCACCTGTGAGGTTATAGGGTCCACCCTCCTCTGTCCACACTATATTCTGGTTCACCACCGCGGGCGGAACCACTACCCCCGGATGCACATGGATGTAATCCTGCTTGATTACCGTGGTAACATGCACACCATCACTTGCCGTAAGCTTAACCGACACCATGCCTGTGTCAGGATAGGTGTAGCTGGGGTTGGGTAACACAGAATCTGTGCTGCCATCATTGTTAAAGTCCCAAGCAAAGGTAGTTAGCGGAAGATTGGAAGTGGCAGAAAAGCCAATGGCTGTTTGAGCGTCACCTGCCACCACATTGTTATTTAGCTGGCTATCTGTACTAAAGTCCACCAGCAAAGGATTGGTGACGATTACCGTTACCACATCGGAAGCGGTTGCCCTACTGTTTCTACCTATAACTCCATCATTGACAGTGAAGGTTAGTGTCTCAGAGCCAGTCCAGTTACTTGATGAACTTAGTGTTACAGAAAGCCCCTGGATTTGAACTCCGATATGATTGTTGCCAGAAACTGACAAGGATAGATTATCTCCATCTGGATCAGATACATATGTCGAGAAATCTATTGTAGTTGATTCGTTTTGGGGGAGGCTAATACTAACAGGAAGTTCTATTGTGGGAGGTGAATTGGGTTCGGTTGTCCAAAGATCGAATACTTGGGGTTCAATAACGGTTAAGGCTGAAGTAAGATTATTAGGAATCACAAAGTCATATGAATCAGACTTCGATGGTGTAACATTATTGTTGGTAACGGAGACTCTTAGAGTTTCACCACCTGTCCAATCCGTTTGGAATACAGAGAACTGCACAAATATCCGTGTATCGTATGGTGCTGTAGCTCCATTGCCAAATCTGTATAAACGTATTTGTGCAGGCAGACTTGAGGCGGTAGATATAACTTCAGCTGGCCTGGTTGTAATCCAGGCATTAACAACGTATCCGGCTTGGGTTTGAGACGACGTGGCTGTTACATCTGGGAATTGTTGATTGGGTAGAGCCGAACCCACGGCAGTTACTTTTTGTGTATATGCTCGTGTACGCGCTGCTGATAAACCTGTAATTACAAACAAGCTAACAAGGACAGAGAAAACTATCTTTTTCATTATATCTCCAATTTACTCGTTTGCTTCGAGCCGAGGTGAAAAACTTCTTCGAATAGTAGGCCAGGTCTCAATTGTGGCAGAATTCAGGAACAATGGAGTTCCAATATTGGTATCAAGTTCAGGATCCCAAAATCCGCCACCATAATTAACTGAAGCATCCCAAGCTTGTGAGTCGGAGTTCCATAGGTTTATGGTATTAACGGTCTCGCCATCACCTATAGAAAAACCAACCAAAGCTGTTGTGGACAATGTAGACTGATTAAGTGGAATCATAACAGAGTTATCGCCGATTACTATTTGATACTGAGCATTCATCATTGGCAGGGAGCCATTGCTATAGTAGTTTAATGGATTGGTAGTATTGAAGAACAACACTGATCCTGTCCCGATGGGTAATTCGGGATCCCAGAATCCATCTCCATAATTCACAGAAGCGTCCCATGCCTGTGAGGTGGGATTCCAAATGTTTATGGTATTGATTGACTCAGCAAACTGCGTACCAAACTCTGCGGTAGTTACAAAGGGTTGTACTAAGGGCATGGCTACAAGATTGTCTCCAATAACACATGGATATTTTATGTATCCGACTACATCGGACGGGTTTGACTCCACACGACCAGATGAAGCAACAACTCTATAAAAGGCATGGCTATCAATAATCATTTCCGAATACGATGTATTGCTGGTGGATGCTTTTGTCGTATATCCTACATATGGATCACTACTTGATTCAATCCTGTATGAAGTTGCAAATGCTACAGCGTTCCAAGTGAGTGATACATGACTGGCATCAAGGCTAATAGAAACATTAGGTTGTGAAAAGGCTTCAAAGCATTGCAACTTAGCAATAAACATACTACTACTCCCAACAACTCCGATTGTATTACTTCCGAAGTTTACTGTGCCAGATGAAGACCCTGTAATGAAACAGTTTCCATTGTTGCCTACCTTAATGTCAGTAGCATAATCCCATCCAGTCCCTCCAGCTTGTAATGCAAATTCATACTCACCGTTAATGGGGTTACTAAATCTTAAGACGAATATATCGGAGGAACCATTACTTACTAAGTGCGTAGTTCCAAAATCCACTGTACCATTAAATCTTCCAGTAACATAGCAGTTGCCAAGAGCATCAATGCTAACTCCATCTGGTATCACACCAGCATCACATTGGTAGCTAACATTAGATAAATCGTTATGTAAAACATATATTGCGTAGTAATCTGCATAATATTCATCCCATTGTAATTGCTCTTTTAGAATCACTATACAGTTGCCAAGTGTGTCAGTATCCATATCAACACAATAAGTACCACCACTTTGAAACCCAAATATCTGAGTTTGTTGAACCGATTGAACTACTCCAGCATTATTCAGTTTGGCAACAAAAAACGGACCATTATAGCTATGAATTACATTTCCGGATAAGGCTAAAGTCGAGGAGAAACTTCCTGCAATGTAGCAATTACCGAGTATGTCGACTTTTACTTTGACGTTATCTGCATAATGCCAACTATCTCCCTCCGACTTAACAGCCCATTGGAATATACCCAGATTACTAATCTTTGCCACTACGACATCATTTTGTCCAGTGCAGTTTAAGGAATAACTGCCCCAAGTTGATGTTCCTCTAAATGTCCCCGTAATGTAACAATTACCTGAGATATCGGCTGTTATGCCAGTACCATCGTCCCAATCTAAACCTCCTGCTTTGATAGCCCAGATGAAATTGCCAAGATTATCCAGTTTCGCAATGTATACATCAGTTAATCCGCTGCTTACAAGTGTAATTGCCCCAAAGTTAGCTGTTCCCTCGAAGTTACCAATGAGATAGCAATTTCCGCTTACATCCATAGCTATTTCATCAATTGTGTCGCTGTTTGAACCGCCCGCTCTTACAGCCCATAAGTATTCTCCTTGTGGGTTTAGCTTAGTTAAAAAGATGTCATTGCTCCCCTCACTAACAAGAACCATTCCTCCAATATTTATTGTGCCAGAATAAGTACCTGTTACATAGCTATTACCCAGTCCATCAGATTCCACCAAATTGTTACCCCCAGAAATTCCTTGAGTACTTTGTGCCCAACTCCAGTAGGGAGTGTTTTGAGCATTCAAACAAACAGTTATCATACTGAATATAAAAAATCCTAGCCCAAAATACTTAATGATACCTCCAATTACTGGAGACGAATAGGACAGCCTTTTAAACATGATTCCTCCTATATTCTAATATTATGCTAAACACCTACTTATGTGTTGGGTACAGGCTAACTATCCTTGAGATGTTTGTCAAGGCATAATTCCTTGTTTTTTTTCAG
>CAZPNU010000041.1:0-20038 GCA_964588075.1 uncultured Candidatus Cloacimonas sp. | reverse complement strand
CCCAAGAAGCTACGCTTCGTTTAACTTCTAACATCTAACGTTTAACTTTGTTAACTTCTAACTTATTCCAACTACGCCTGCATTACGCGTGAAATACGGATGCGACGCGTAATTCAGGCGCAATTCATCCGTAATTGGAATAAGGGAGAAAGAGGCAGGAAAACAGAACTCACAAAAAAAGTCTGTTATAAAAAAAGAGTCTCCCGTTAAGGAGGCTCTTTTAGGCTATCTTGGTTTATCGGTTATTCGTTGGTCTTGCAATCCATAGCTTCCTCAAACTTCTTATGTTCGGTGAAGCGAGTCATGTGGAACCTACCGAAGAATGAATCCACCATGGAGTAGATTACAGGAATTATAAACAGGGTTAGGAAGGTGGCAAACACCAAGCCAAAGGTGAAGCTGACTGCCAGAGGTCGCCATGCCTGTGCCGATGGATCGGTGGAGAACACCAATGGTAGCATCCCCGCCACGGTTGTGGCTGTGGTTAGGATGATGGGACGCAAGCGCACCGAACCACTATTGATGATGGCATGCCAGCGATCTGTCCCTTTTTCACGCTCGGAGTTTATGAAATCAATCAGAATAATGGCGTTGTTCACCACCACTCCGGCAAGCGCAACCACCGAGATTAGCGTGTTTAAGGAGAAAGGTAATCCTGTGACTAACAAGCCCAGAATAACCCCAATGAAGGCAAAGGGAATGGTCATCATCACAATCAAAGGCTGCACATAGCTCTTGAACTGGGATGCAAGGATGGTAAAGATAAGCAGCAAGGCAAGGAGGAAGAGCCTGCCAAGGGAAGAATAGCTCTTGCGTTGCTCTTCTTGCACACCGCCGCTTTCCAAAGTGTAACCGGGGAAACGTTTCTCGAAGTTTGTCAGTAAGCCTTCGGTGCCTTTCAGCTTGTTGCCCAGTAAAATGGCATTAACTTCTGATGGAGTACGGCGTTTTTGCCTTCCTTCACTTTCATAAGTGCTAACCGAAGCACTAACGGTAACAATTCTATCCAAATCGCGATGGTCAATCTTGGAGAGTGACGAACTAATCTCAAAATCTGCCAGATCCCTAATGGCAATCAAGTCCCCCGTGCGGGTTTTGATCTTAAGGTTCTTCAAGTTCTCCAGGTCATCGGTATATTCGCCAGCCAGTTTCACGATGATAGGGTATTCTTCCACGCCATCGCCCCGGTATTTACTTACCTCGGTTCCGGTGGAAGCCGTGCGAATGGTTGAGGAAATCTGAGCAACCGTTAAGCCGGACATCGCCAAAGCATTGTGTTTGGGGATGATGCGCACTTCTTTCTTGCCTTTGTCGAAGCTATCGTCAATATCCGTGACACCGGGGATTTGTTTTAGCTGATTCTTGATGATGTCACTGATGAAGGCAAGACGTTCAAGGCTTTCACCCTTGATGCGCAGTTCCAAATCGTTCCCTACCGGAGGACCACTGCGGGCTTGGCTGAATTTGTATGAGTACAAACCAGGGAGCTTATCCAGAAACTCACGGATGCTATTGCGGATGTCTTCCTGAGTGAACTTCATCTTTTTCAGCTCAACAAGATCAATGTTAATCTGTGCGTTGTTAGTGGCATATTCACGCTGTGTTTCTCCTCCAATGGCACCTACATTGCCGACCACATACTCGATATCCTGCTTCTGCTTCATATTCAG
The DNA here is from genome assembly GCA_964588075.1 of uncultured Candidatus Cloacimonas sp. GTDB lineage: Bacteria > Cloacimonadota > Cloacimonadia > Cloacimonadales > Cloacimonadaceae > Cloacimonas. Next base: position 18,368 of record CAZPNU010000041.1, on the reverse strand, counting down.
GATAAAGCTTTCCACTTGGCTAACAATGGTCTCTGTCTGTTGAAGAGTGGTGCCGACAGGGGTTTGCAGTTGCAGAGATATGGTCTGCGAGGCAGGGGAGGGGAAGAACTCGAACTTGATAGCTCCGGAGGCAAGAATACCAAAGGATACAAGTAGCATCAGGAAGGTACCGCCCACCAATGCATAACGGTGTTTGAGGCTCCAAGTTACGCCCTTACGGTAATGCTTAACCAAAGGGGCTAGTAAGCGAGTGCTTCTATCGTTTTGAGATATATTGCTCTTGTCGAATTGCATCACATTGTTGGGCAACACCACCATACTTTGGAACCAAGAACCCAAGAGGGCGATGGAAACCACGATGGGGAATACTCCCAGGAACTTACCCATGATGCCGGTGAGTAATAATAAAGGCATAAAAGCAGCGATGGTGGTTAGCGTGGAGGAAAACACAGGAGAGATAACCTGATCTACCCCCATGATGATGGAATCTTTGCGGCAATAACCTTCTTCTCTGAGGCGATGGATGTTTTCCAATACTACAATGGCATTATCCACCACCATACCCACTACGATGATGAACCCGAAGATGGTTAGGTTGTTTAACGTTACACCAAACAAAGGGATGATGATGAAGGCAATAAAAATGGAAAGAGGTATCCCGAATGAAGCCAAGAGAGCATTGCGCCAGCCTAAGAAGATAAACAGAGCTATGAATACCAGTAGTATTCCAATTGCTGCACTCTGTCCTAAAGCATTGATACCGTTCTTCACGTCGATAGAGCCATCGTTGCGCACACTAACTTTCAAGCCGGGGATACCCTTCTGGAAAGAATCAATGTAGCTGCGCACTTCCTTCATAACTTTGATGATGTTTCCTTCACCTTTCTTATATAAGAAGATGGAGATGGATTCAGTCCCATTCAGCTTAGCAATGGACACAGGTTTCTCGAGGGTGTCCTTAATTGCTGCCACATCGGAAAGAAAAATGGCTCTTCCGGTTGGGTCGGATTGCACAATCAGGCTGGCAAGCTGGTCCATGGAATCAAATTCGCCTAAAGTACGCACCAGGAACTCCACTTTGCCAAACTTGGTGGAACCGCCGGGGATGTTCAGGTTGCGTCCGCTTAGCGAGGAGGAAAGGTCGCTGAGGGTCAAGCCATAAGCATCCAGCTTTGCCTGATCCACATCCACCCACACCTGACGTTCACGGGCACCTATCAAATCTACCTTGGAGATGTTGTCCACGTTCAACAGCCCGTCTTTGAGGTTCTCGGCAATCTGCCGCAAGCCCATGGCACTGAAGCTGTCTCCACCAACAACCACCTGGGCGATGGGATTAACTTCACGCATGTTGAGGCGAATAATGATGGGGTCAAGGGCATCCTTGGGTAAATCAGTTATCTTGTTCACTTCTCTACTAACTCTGTCGAAAGCTTCTTCGGAATCTATCTTGGTGGTGAAGGCAACCCTAATCATGGCTCTGCCTTCTTCTGCGGAGGATGTAATGTAATCCACATCTTCCAGGTTGTTCAGCCCCAACTCGAGCTTGCGGATAATGAGCTGTTCTATCTCAGCGGGCGAAACACCTGGATAGGGCACCACCACGATGGTGCTGCCAAAATCTACAGCAGGATATTCTTCCCGCGGCATATTAACCATGGAGATTAGCCCAAACAGCAGGATTGCCAGCGTGAGCATATTCACCAGTATGGAGTATTTGATGGAGGTTTCTGCAACTGATATCATGCCATCTCCTTATTGTCTTATGGTAACCGGGCTACCATCCTCAAGGTTCTCGCTGCCTGTGGTCACGATTCTCTCGCCCACATCCACACCCGATAGCAACTCCACATTCTCGCCGATGATTCTGCCTAGGCTTACTTCGCGCTTAACTGCCTTATCGCCTTCGCCGATTACGAATACATAGTTCTTGTCAAATTCCTTCACGATGTTTGTGATGGGGGTGTATAGCAATTGCTCAAAGCGAGTGGTGAGGATGCGAGCCGAAACCACCATCCCCGGCAGTAAGTCCCGTGTTTGATTGATGGCAATCTCCACCGGGTAGGTTGCCGTGTTGGTGATGGGTTTGATGCCGAAGCCTCTTATGCTCCCGCTATATTCTTTATCGCTGCCGGCATAGCGAATGATGGCTTTCTGCCCTTTCTTCAGCTTGGCAATCTGGCTTTCCCCCACTCCGGTTTTAAGCACTAAGGTGCTTGCATCGGTGATGGAGGCAATCGCCTGCCCGGGGTTTATGTACTGCCCGGAAACCACCATCAGGTTGGAGATTACTCCCCCTTCCGGTGCCAGTAGGTAGGAATTGGCAAGCGAGAGCTTTGCTTGCTCCTTACTTGCTTTGGCTCCGTCGAAGGCAGCCTTGGCACCTTTATACGCCGAAAGAGCTGTGTTATACTCCGCATCGGAGATTAGGTTCTTTGCCTTGGATGCCTCGGCATAGCTAAGGTTCTTGCGTGCATTATCGAAGGCAGTTTCGGCAGATACCAACGCTGCATCGGCTTGTTCCAGCCGTATCTGCATAATGTCGTTTTCCACCATGCCAATGCGCTCTCCCTTTGCCACGCTGTCCCCCAGCTTCTTATACAGCCTCAGGATTCTGCCCGAGGTCTCGCTGCTCATGGTTACATCCGTGATTCCTTCCAGCTTACCGGAAAGACTGATATATTCATCCAATGGGCGCAGGCTAAGCTCTTCCACCATAACAGCCTGCTTATCATCCCGCATGGGTTTGCCTTGTTTCTTATCTCTTTTCCCGCATGCGCTGAGACTCAGCAGCAGGCTAAGTATCAATATCATATATAACTTTCTCATTTCTTCCCCTATTGATTATCTATAATTGCATAAAGTTCGTTCACATCTTCCAGTGCCAAGCTTTGCATCAGGGCACTGCGTACTTTCAAATAAGAGTAGTAAGCATTGGTGGTGGTCATCTTGGCAGCCCACAGCATCACCTCTGCATCAAGAAGTTCTGTGGGGGACAGCATGTTTAGCTTAAAGCGTTCCTGCATTTGCCGGTAAAGCTCTTCGGTATATCCCTGTGAAAGCTCAGCACTTTTAACTTGCTTGGCACCGCTTATCCAGTTTAGCAGCGAGGCTTTCACCCCAAGCTTAATGCCGTCTTTTGCGGTTGTGGCTTCCAGATCTGCCTTTCTTGCTTCTTCCTTGGCTTTCTTGGCTGCGGAATAATAGCCCACTCCGGGAAGTATTGGCACCGAAGCATTCAGCATAATCTGATTGCTGGCGTTGAACTTGTATCTATCCAAACCGTTCTCGCTATACTGCCTGCTACCGGTGAGCATCAGGGTTGGCAGAAACGAAGCCTTGGCGATGCTGTATGCCCGTTGCGAAAGCTGCACCGTTCTATCCAGAATCTGATAGCTCAGGTTCCGCTGTTGCACCATCTGCAGCATCCTTTGTTCCAGGGCACTGCTTGCTGCCAAGTCCATTGTATCCAGCTTGCTCAGCACCGGCTGCTCAGCTTCCATGCTGAGGGCAACCGGTAACAGCAGTTCTGCCGAACCAAGATAGTTTGCCAAGTCTTGCAAGGCAAGCTGCAAGGCTGTTTGTGCCTGTAAACCGGATACTTGCTTGGAAGCCAAGCGGCTTTGAAACTTAAGGTAGTCTGCAGACGAGAGTATGCCACTTTCACGCTTAATCTTCGCCAACTCCAGGTTTGCCTCCGCACTTTGCATTTCTGCCTGACTGATGCGATACAGTTCCATGGTCTGAAGAGCAGCAAGGTACTTGCTCTCCACCTCTGTGAGCAGAGTATAGCGTTGATTCTGCAAGTTCAACCGGGCTATCTCCTCGCTGGTGACCGCCATCTTATATGCCTGCCAAGCCTTTCCGCCCAAATACAAAGGTTGGGAAAGGTTTAGGGACATGGTTCGCATGTCATTATTAAGCGTAATCTGCTGCGACCCGGCTTGCACCGTGGTGGCCGGGTCTTTATACAGGTAGGTTCCTCCCAGGCTAAGGGTGGGCAGCACCGTGGAGATGGCATTGCTCTTGCCCCATTTCGCTGCATTGGCGGCAGCTTCCTTGGCAGCGTAGGCGGGATTCTGTTTCAGTGCCAGATCTTGCGCTTGCTGTAGGGAAATGCTTTGCAAGCCATCAAATATGCTTTCCTGCGCAGTTAACAGCAGCGTGCAAACAAGGCATACGACCATCAATATGTATCTTTTCACAGTTGATCTCCTTCGTCTAAAAAGAAGCAGTCATGGTTGCAGGAAGCAATATCGTCATACAGTTCTTGCAGCGATTCCAGCTCCATCTTGGCGCAACGGGTACCCAAATTCATCATATGCAGGTGCACAAAGGGGACTTTATCCTTGTCCAGAGTCCACATCTGTTCCTTCTTTTCTTTCTTGATCTTTCCAATCTCTTCTATGAAGTTTATCCGGCTTTTAATCAGCTCCAACAGCTCGGATTTCTTTATTGCGCCTTTGGCAAACATCAGCGTGAACCACCAATCATGCCCGTGTTTCTCCACTTCCCGCAGATAACCGCGCACGGTTTCCGCCAGATACTTCTTTCCTTTGGCTTCCAGGTGATACACCATCTTGGGTGGATTATTGCTTTCGCGCACTTCTTCCCCGCGGATGAATTTCTTTGTCTCCAAGGTCTGAATTGCCTTGTAGATGGCTGGCAGCGTTACCCCCGCCCAAAGCGGTAAACGCAACTGATCCACCAATTGCCCGATTTGATAGCCATGCATGGGCTTTTCACCCACCAGGCTAAGCACTATCATATGAGCTTTTGACATGGACACCTCTCTATAGTTCATTCCAGTATTATACTGTTTAGTAGTAAAGATAATAATACCCTCCTTTTGGCAAGTCTTATTTTCCTGACTGCTTGGGATTTTATCGCTTGACTTTTTCCCTGCTCATGGATTTTGCCTTTAGCCATAATAACATCAGCAGGTGACTCATGAATTTTGTCGCAGATATTCTGCCCATTATCCTCATTTCCCTGGGGCTTGCCATGGATGCCTTTGCGGTATCCATCACCAATGGCATCACCATCCAATGCCTCAGGCTGAAACATGCCCTTAAAATAGCCATCTTTTTCGGTGGGTTTCAAGCTTTGATGCCCCTCATCGGCTGGCTTGCCGGAATCGGTTTGAAACAGTATGTGGAGAGCTTTGATCACTGGATTGCCTTTGCCTTGCTGCTGTTTATCGGTGCCAAGATGATTTACGAAACCATCTGGATTGACGAAGTGGAAAAGAAATGCGACCCCCTGAATCTTGTTGTGCTGCTGGGTTTGGCGATTGCCACCAGTATCGATGCCATGGCGGTGGGCGTAACCTTTGCCTTCCTGCATATTGCCATTGTCACTCCGGCAATCATCATCGGAGTCATAACTTTTGCCCTCAGCCTGGCGGGAGTGTTTATCGGCAACCGCTTGGGCGATAGACTGGGCTCCAAAATGGAGGTGCTGGGCGGCATTATCCTCATCGGTATGGGCACAAAAATCCTGCTTAGTCACCTTGGAGCTTTTTAATCCAAAGAGCATAATCCGGCTCTGCTACAGGTATTTCACGCTTTAAACACCAGAGATTGTTTCTCGCATCCTCCCCTTTCCACAGTCTTAATCACTTCTTAATCTACCCTTAATCAAGCCTTAACTATTAAGGCTTGATTAAGGAGTGATTATCTCCTGATTAAGGCTTTGCAATGGGGAAGAATAAACTAGCGTATTTGCTTGACATTTATTGCATGGCAGATATAATGCAAAACATTGTAAAAGAGGTGTGCCATGAAAGTGAATATAAAAGCCAAGCTTCGCATGATAAGCATAACGCTCCTGATGCTCATCTGGGTGTTAGGCGTATCTGCCACGTTGATTGTTAATGAGGGTATTAGCACCTGGACTGCCCACGGTTCCTATGGAACTTACACTCAGGCAATTCCTGCCGGAACGGTTAGTATGACCAGATGCCTGGTGTCTCCCGGAGCAGCCGCAAACGGCTTGGGCAGCACCGGAAGAGTGCAGATGGAGGCATTGACCGGAGCTTTGGAGTTACCTCAATTCAATTCTGTCGGTGATGTGGAGTTCAATATGTCTGCAGGTTCTGCCGGGCGTACGGTGCGATTGCAGAAATGGACAGGCACGAATTGGCTTAATATTACTACCTTCAATAACATAGGCGCAACCGGAAGCAGGTTCTTCTATCATGTGGGAATAAACAGCAGCGTAAAGATAAGGCTGTTTTACCCCAGCCAAGCTATCTACGTTCACGACATCTATGTAACGGATTATCAGGATAATAGCCTTCCCATTACGACAACTCCATCAATAAGTAATATAACATATAGCGCTGCCTCAGCAGCCTCCATAATAGCATATTCCGGGAGTTCAGAGATTACTAACCGGGGTTTTTGCTGGAGCGTGGAAGCAGCTCCGGACACCAGCGATGCGCATGTGAACCTGGGGATGGGGATAAGTCCCATGAGCGGGCAGATTACCGATCTGCAACCAAATACCCAGTATTATCTTAGAGCATATGCGGCTAATAGCAGCGGAGTGGCATATAGCAGCGAAGCAACTTTTAGCACAATTGGTATCGTCACCCCCACAGGGCAGACCACTGATTTTGTATTCTACCCCGGCAGCACCTCCATTCAGGCAAGCTGGACCCCGGGCAATGGCTCGCGCAGATTGGTTAAAATCAGTAACACTCCCACAATCTCGGAACCTGTAAATGGCATAGAGTATAGTCCCAATCCCATTTATGGTGGTTCAGGCGAGCAGGTGGTATATTGCGGAGCTACCCAAGTGATAGAGGGAGAGAACATTAACGGAGTATCCATCACCGGTCTGCAATGCAACACTGCTTATTACTTCCGTGCTTTCGAGATGAACGGCAGTGGTGAAACAGCGGTGTATCTGACAGTTACGGCAACGAACAATCCCTCTAATGCCACCACCCTGAACACCGGGATTGAAGGATATTACAATAATGCCACAGGTTGGGGCTTTACGCTCAAAAGCAATCTGCATCAGATATTAGAGGAAACCCACCTAACGCAATTCTCCTATTCGGCAGTGTGGGACCAGTTGCAATACACAGATGAAGATAGCCTAAATACCAATAATGTTATCGAAACTTACACAGGTTGGTCTGTCCCCAAGAACTACTACGGCACCGGCTCTACCCAATGGAACCGTGAGCATACCTGGAGCGTAAGCCACGGCGGATTTGGCACGAACAGACCTGCCGGCACGGATTTGCATCACCTGCGTCCCTGTGACGTAACGGTCAACTCTGCCAAGAATAACCGTGATTTTGACAATGGCGGTACGGCTTATGTAGATTCCTCTCCTTATGGTAGTTACAATGCCACAACGGGTTGCAACACCAGTAACGACACTTGGGAGCCACGACCCGTGGAAAAGGGCGACGTGGCTCGTATGCTTTTCTACATGGCTGTGCGCTATGAAGGCACCGACACCGGCTATGATCTGGAGATGCAGGATGTTTCCGCCACCACCGGAGCTTTCTACGGCAAACTATCCACTTTGTTGCAATGGCACTATGACGACCCGCCTGATTCCTGGGAACGCAGACGCAATGAGCGTATTCAAGAGCGACAGGGCAACCGTAATCCCTTTATCGACCATCCCGAGTTTGTGGGCAGGTTGTGGGAACCTCTTGCCTTGGAAGGTATCTGCACAACTCCCTATCTGGTGACGGTGCGTTGGAGCCAAAGCCTGAATGCACAAGGCTATAGAATAGATGTAAGCACTGATTCCAACTTCACAAACCTGCTGGTGGAGGATTTCGCTGTAGATGCAGCTCAAAACAGCCACCAATTCGAGTTCCCCGGAGTGGAAGAGATATACTATCGGGTGCGTGCTTTCCTGGGTAGCGGATACAGCAGATACTCCAATCTTGCCTATATGTATATTGGCTCCATGCCCTTTGTGCTAAGTACTTTCAGCGCTACACCCACTATGCAGAATACAGTATCGGTGAATTGGTCAACAAACTCGGAAACTAACCTCCTGGGCTTCCAAGTATATCGCAACACAAGTAGCGATATAAATAGTGCTTTGCTCATCTCGGGCATCATCCAAGCCACCAACACCTCCACTCAAGCAGATTACAGTTTTATGGATGCGGAGTTACCTGCGGGCGAAGAAAACCTATACTATTGGCTGGATGTTATAGCTATGGACGGGCAGGAGTATTATTTCGGTCCCCAATATGCGCACATATTGCCCAGTGCGGTGCAGGACGACAGCCAAAGCCCTGCCCCAATCAGCTATAAGCTATACCCCAATCCATTTGCGGAGCGTGTGAATGTGGATATCAGCTTAAAGCAAAACACTCCCCTCACCCTTACAGTTTACAATCTCAAAGGACAGCGCATAAAGAGCCATTTAACGCACTTTGAGGCAGGGAAGGGTACTTGGTATTGGGATGGCAAAGATAATGCCGGTATGCCTCTCTCTGCGGGTTTATATTTCCTGAGGATAAGCACACCGGACAGTGTAAAGACGGTGAAGCTGTTAAAACTGAGGTAGCTTACTTCTTAAGTGCTTCCAGATTGGCTTTGGAAACGGAGCCTTCCTTCCAGATGAAGCTGCCTTTCTCGCAGGGGAAGTCCGCACATTCGGCGCAGGTTCCATAAGCTTTCTCATCGGCACAAGCGCGTATCCCGCAGATGGAACAAAAGCCAAGGTGTCTGCCTTCTTCACGGCATCCGTCGCATTCCATTTCGTGCGGTTGTTTGTCAATGCCATGTCTTTGCTTGAAGTCTTCCACCATCTTCAGCTTCATCTCCATGTCATCGTTTTGCGTAGCGATGTAGGCATAGCAATCCTTACAGTCAATGCCGCAGGGGGCAATCAGTTTACTCATGTTTTCTCCTTATGCAAACGCAAGGAGGCAAGCTTGTGCCTGCCTCCCATACTTATCAAGGCTTATTCGCCTTTATTGAAGTCTCGGTTTTCTTCGCGAATCATTTTTTCCTGCAGCTTGGCGGCAATGTCCAACAAGCTTAAGAACTCGCTGCGGTAGCCATCAGGGTCTTTGCCTATGCTGGCTTTGGCAAGTTCCTTAACCCTATCCCAGCTTAAGTTGCCTTTGAATTCGCTGTTTTGCAGCATCATGCCATAACCTACCACGGCAGAGGAGAAGAGGAAGTTTTCGGATAGCTTGTCTTCGGGCAGTATCTCGTTCATCACAGGCACATCAAAAGGTATGCTTTTATCGCTATCCGGCAGCTTGTAACGCAGATGCACGGTCATCAGTTCAGGGGACTTGCGAGCCTCTTCGGTGATCACGGTGCTCTGATATTTCAGCGGGTCAAGCCCGGGGATTTGCTCTTTGGAATTCATCGGAATAATCTCATAGATAGCGGTTACGGAGTGCCCTGCACCCATCTCTCCGGCATCCTTTTTGTCATCCTTAAAGTCCTCTTTGTTCAGCAGGCGGTTCTCATAGCCCACCAAGCGGTATGCCTTCACATGTGCGGGGTTGAATTCCACTTGCAGCTTAACATCTTTGGCAATGGTGTAAAGCGTGGAAACCATCTCGTTCACCAGCACTTTTTTGGCTTCATTGATGGTGTCGATATAGGCATAGTTGCCATTACCCTTATCTGCAAGCAGTTCCATGCGGTTATCTTTGTAATTGCCCATCCCAAAGCCCAACAGGGTGAGGTATATGCCTTTATCGCGGTTCTTTTCCACCAGTTCGGTCATTGCCGCATCGGAGGATGCCCCAACGTTGAAATCACCATCGGTGCAGAGGATAATGCGGTTGTTGCCATCCGGAATAAGGTTTTCCCCGGCAATCTTGTAGGCAAGCTGGATGCCTGCTCCGCCCGCGGTGGAACCACCTGCACGGAGATTGTCCAGAGCTTGGATGATAGCCATTTTGTTGCTTCCGGGCGTGGAGGGCAACACCTCTCCGGCAGCTCCGGCATACACCACGATGGCAACTCTGTCTTTGCTGCGCAGGTTATCGATAAGCATCTTCATGGATTCTTTAACCAGAGGCAGCTTGCGGGGATCGTCCATGGAGCCGGATACATCCAGCAGGAACACCAGATTGCTGGCGGGAGCTTTGTCCAAAGCAAGCTTTTTGCCCTGTAAACCTATGTGCACATAGCTGCGTTTCTGATCCCAGGGCACCACGCCCACTTCGCTATACACGGCAAAGGGATGCTCATCCTTGGGAGCAGGATAGTTATAGCTGAAATAGTTAAGCAGTTCTTCCAAGCGCACGCTGTTGGCGGGGGGTAGCTGACCTTCGTTCAACATGCGGCGGATATTGCTGTAATTGGCAGTATCCACATCGATGGAGAAGGTGGATAGCGGCTCATCCAGAGGGCTGTGGAAAATGTTCGGCGTAATGGCGTTATAGTCCTCGGTATTCATCACCGGAGGTGGCGGAGGCATATAAGTGGAAGTTGTTTTCATAGAGCTACTAATCGATGCATAGGCAGCCATGTCCACAGCAGACGTTGAAAGCTCATCGGAGATGGCAGCTTCGGTAACGCCGGAAGGCTTGGGAACAGGGGGCTTGGTCGCCTTTTGCAGCCGGATATTAAGGGTGATTGTCTTTTTGGCTCTGATGTTAACTTTGGCAGAGAAATCCTTGTATGTAGGATCCAACACTTTGATGTAATACTTGCCAACGGGCAGCTTGTCCATGCGGTAAGCTCCATTGGCATCGCTATATACGTTAGAATGCAGGGTGTTACCCATAAAGCACTGCACCTCAATGTTAGCCAGGGCTGCCTTGCTTTTGCAGTCTGTAACCTTGCCTTTGATGCTGCCAAACGCTTCCTGTTTGGCGGCTCCGATACACAGCAGGAGCAGCAGCATCACGATGATGACACTAAGCTTTGTTTTCATATTTCCTCCAGAACTTATGTCCATTTCTCAAGTTTGCCACAAAAGGAAATCAGGTCAAGCAATATTATTGTTCCCCGGGTGAAAACCTTGCCCTGATGTTACAAAAATCCGGTGTTTTCCCCATATCGTGCTGATTGGGTTACGGTAGAGATACGGTTGCGCCTCCCAGCAAAGTGCTGGGTATCGCAACCGCATCTCTACCGTATATCAATAAGCAAGGGGTTAGGAAAAGTGACAAAGTGATGAGGTGACAAAGTGATGGGGTGACGATGTGACAAGGTGAAGATGTGACAAGGTGACAAAGAGATGGGGTGAAGATGTGACAAAGTGATGAGGTGACGATGTGACAAAGTGACAAGGTGACGGGGTGACATGGTGACATCTAATCTTTTTTTATTGACAGAACAAGCCACAGTTTATACTCGCGAAAAAGGCAATAGGCACGAAACAAAGCACAGGCTAAGAACATGTTAAGGACTTTATAATTATGGCTGCTCAATCACAGCTCAACATGCATCGTCCATCCGGAGCATCTGCATCCTGCGGGGGAGATACATACATAGCGAATACCGCATAGAAAACGTAGCCGAGTTGAGAGCGCAGGAGCCTAAGATAGCTGAACTACCGGAGGAGAAATGAAGAAAAGCACAAAAAATGGTGAAGTGGTGGCAGGTGAAACCAAGGTATTACTATACCCCACAAAGGATAACAGACATAGGCTGGAAGTGATATTGGAGGACGATAGCGCCTGGCTTAGCCAAAGGCAAATGGCGGACTTGTATCAAGTGGGAGTTAATACCATAAATTACCATATCAAGCAAGTCTATCTTGATGCTGAGCTGGACCCGGAAGCAACTATTCGAAATTATCGAATAGTTCAAGCTGAAGCAAAAAGAGAAGTTACACGCATGGTGGAGTATTATAACCTGGAAATGATACTCGCTATTGGTTATCGTGTGCGATCCCCCCGTGGAGTGGAATTTCGGCAGTGGGCAAGCGAACGGCTCAAAGAATACATCGTTAAAGGCTTCACTCTTGATGATGAGCGGCTAAAAGGTAATAACAGCATAACTGATTACTTCGACGAGTTGCTGGCAAGGGTGCGGGACATACGCGCCAGTGAGAAACGGGCTTATCTGCGCATCAGAGAAATCTTTGCCCTTTCTGTAGATTATGACCCCAGAAGTCAAGCAGCACAGCTCTTCTTTGCCAACATGCAAAACAAGATGCACTATGCCGCCACCGGCAAGACCGCAGCAGAGATAGTGGCAGAGCGTGCGGATGCGGAAAAAGCCAATATGGGGCTTACCAATTGGAAAGGCAGTGTGGTGCGCAAAACTGATGTGAGCATTGCCAAGAACTACCTTGAGCCACAGGAGATAGATATCCTTAACCGCATTGTGAGCCTTTTCCTGGAATTGGTGGAGTTTAGGCTAATTCGGCATCAACAGGTACATTGCAAAGAATGGGAAGTACATCTGGATAAGTTCCTTATGAATAGCGAGCTTCCCGTATTGGCAGGTGCAGGAAGCATATCGCACGAAAAAGCCAAAGAACTGGCGGAAACCGCATATACACAATATGAGGATAAACGCAGGATTGATAGGGAAAACGAAGCTGAAGCAAAGTATCTGGAAGACCTGAAAAACAGCATAAAACTGATGGCTGCCAAGAGGAAAAAGAAGTGAAGTTATATCTGAAGTATAAGAAAAGCGGAATTGAGTTGATAGTTAAATGCACTCACACAAGTTTGCCTTTGTTGCGGTTTATCAATGCATCTACCATGTTATCTCCAAGCCCCGATTTGATAATTGAACCGGAGCCAATAAAGAAATAGATTGATTGTGGCATATCTGTGAGCATGGATGAGCATGAATTTTGGATTGACAGATATATGCAACTGGATAGTGTAAATATCAGGGACATGATGAAAAATGCTGTACTGGACAGTAAAGTCTAAAAGGAGTGAACAATGAAAACATTGTTGTGGGTCATGCTCTTCCTTTGCATCTCGGTGTTGTATGCGGAAGTGCTTTTTTACGAAAACTTTAACAGGTCTGATGGGGTTGTGGGAAACAGCTGGACAAACATAGGTCCAGTAAGCCCTGTTATTGAAAATGGTACGATGAAGGTCACATCAAGTAGTCTTCAAGGGGTAAGAAGAGATTTTACTTCACTTGGCATCACCTCTGGAATCTACTATGTAAGCTTTGACTGGAAAATCACCTCCAATAACTGGTTGGCAGATGCTTTCCCCAATGGCACAGTAACCTATCTGCGGCACGATTACGAAGGCAATCTCTATTATGACAATACAAGCGATTTCTCCAACCCCATCACTATTGGCAGTCTGGCATTAAATACTTGGGTAAACTTCAAGCTGAAAGTGAATATCGATAACGATCGTTTTTCAATCTGGATTAATAATACTTTGGTCGCTGATAACATCGCAGGTTTGGGAGTAACCGACTTTACACGATTCACTTTCAGAGCCGGATCAGGAGCAACAGTAACTCAGTACATTGATAACTTCATCGTTTATAACGATGTTCCACCAGCAAATCCTACGAATCTAACGGCAATAGGGGCAGTGAACGACATTAGCCTAAGCTGGACAGGATCTCCTCAGGACTTCCTAACCTATAAGATTTACCGTAGGACTACATCTCCTGCCGACGTTTTCTTGGCAGAAGTGCCCGGCACTCAAACCACTTATACAGACTTTACGGCTGCAGCCAATACTGACTATTTCTACCGGGTTAAAGCAGTTAGCATGAACACCATTGAAAGCGGGTTTTCCAATGAAGCGACCGCTCATCTGCAACCGGATATCTCTGTAACTCCTCAGGTTTTAGATATAACGGTAGGACAGGGATATTCTGGATCGGCATCTTTCACAATACAGAATAACGGGAGTTATCCTTTGCAATACAGCATCCCAGGTAGTAATGAAGGATCAGTGTATTTTGATGGTGCAGGTGATCACTATAATTCATCTTACATATCACTGGGTAATATGGGAGCCCTACAAACATTTACATTTTCAATGTGGGTAAAGCCCTTTCTGGCGCAGAACACAATATCGATAATCTTAGATTGTCATCATGGCGGTACTAGTAACTGGGTTATTCAAAAAGTTGGTGAACCTGCTGATTGGAGTGGCTTTGCTGATGGATTTTCTTTCCCCCTACAAAGGAACACGTGGCAACACCTTGCTGTCACTTTTAATAATGGGGTCGTCAAAGTGTATGTAAATGGGGTGTTGGTTGATACTGCTACTAGAGGGCTAATTAACTATGCTAATTCTCCAACTTTAGCATTGGGTAATTGGCCAGAGGGCGGACGGAAATTCAATGGCCTTATAGACGAGCTACATATTTCAACAAATATTAGATATGATGGCAATTTCACTCCTGCTTTGAGAGAAACTGCTGATATGAACACGTTCGGGCTTTGGCATTTCGATGAAGCCAGTGGTACCCAGTGTATCGATTCATCTATTTACGGGCATCATGGCACCTTTGTAAATAGCGTTCAGCGAAGTAGCGAGGTTCCATTTGTTACACCGACCTGGCAATCGATACTGTCGTTTAACCCCAGTATGGGATCAGTTTCGGCAAATGGAACACAGACCGTTAACGTAGCCTTAAACGGTTCGAATCTACCTGATGGGATACATAACTACTCGGTTATGCTTATATCTAATGCTCCATCACCCCGAGATACTCTATATATACCCGTGGTAGTTAAAATAGACAATACACCACCTACAGCTCCAACAGGTTTGCTGTTTAATGAAGCCTTGAGCGATATGAACCAGATATACTTATCATGGACCGCAAATGCTTTGGCAGACAGTGTATATAGCTATAAAGTGTTCCGTAGAGGGCTACACGATACCCTTTGGTCTTTAAAGGGCATTGTTGACGCAGATCATAACTGGTTTATCGATAACCAGTTCACTGGACTGGATACCACAGCCGTGTATTACAAGATTACAGCGGTAGATTGGGTTGATAACGAAAGTGCAGCTTCTGCGGAAGTGATGGCATGGTTACAAAGATTTCCTGCGCCGACAGGTCTTACGATGGAGATTATCAGGAATAGGCATGTAAAACTTACCTGGAATCCAGTTACACATACTATCAGTGGGAATCCGGGAACTCCTTCCTGCTACGTAATATACCGCAGTAATACTCCCAGTCCGATAGAGGATTTTTACTTTGTAGGGGCAGTAGATGCCACCACCTTTACACATGAATGGGCAGCATGGTTCATTGAAGAAAACAAACAATTCTATGTCGTAACAGCGTATAGCGGTAGTTTTGAGGATCTAAGAGCAGTTGCTGATAGCCGAAGTGAATGGAAGTATGGTGAGTTAGTGAAAGCACTGAGAGTGAATGGAAATCACACTAGGAGATAGTTAAGTAAAACCAGAAGTATTCAACAGACTGGATTAATGAGCCCGGAATGGTTTCGGGCTCATTACATTCTTGAATACTCGTTCTGCATTCCAATGAAAAGGTGGAAACAGGTATGCTTTCCAGGATTACCAGCCTGGTTCAGCTCTGAGCCATAATCGGTTTTCTCTCTTAAAAACAGCTGCCAGGGAGCATCTACCGATTGATTCCTATCATTATAACAAGTGAAACCCCTGTGTGAGTATGGGTTACACCAAAATGTCTTACTCCCCGGCAATCATTTTTCCCAAATCTGTCACCGATTCCCCAATCTGTCACCCGCATGATTATGAAGGCAGCATAACCTGCATGATCTTTTAGTAAGTGTATAGAGTGAAATTGGGTAGATTTATAATGGAGTTCTTAGAAACTAAGGCTGTATGGATATAAAAAAGCCACTCTGCCATAGTACTATTTATGGCAGAATGGCTGAATAACGATAGGTATTATTCTGAGTCTGTAGCGATGATACGGTAAAACTGCCTTGGGGCAGAGGGAATCACAGTTATCTGAGGATCGGATGTTATTCCTTGATAGGTTGCGGGGGAGGGTGTAAAATCAGGAGTATCCGAAGCATATACTTTGTAACGAATCTGATTAACTTCCGGGTATGAGTTCCCCTGCCATAAACCCTCTGTCACTTCATCCCAAGAAAGTCTCAAACTATTGTTACTATATGGGCGGAGAATGATATTGCCGGCAGTGGCAGGTGGGATGTTATCCACAGAGTAACCGCTTTTTGAGACAGAGGGAAAGTATCCTTGGGTGTTGTGGTATATAACTCGATAATTAGCTGCATGGGTTCCCGTGGAGGAAGAATCCTGCAAGGTGGGAGCAATTAAGCCATAATCCGGGAAAGTAACAGCAGGCACTTGAGCCAGATAATACCAGCTTCGGTCTCCATCCACCCAACAGATTTGCGAGCTATTTTGACTTAACGCTGCAGCAAGCTGAGCTGGGTTGGCGATTAATGTAGCGTTGCTCCTACTGCTGCTTTCTCTCCAAACCGAATAAAATGCTCCGGGTTGGTAAGTTGTGTCCAGTTCATTACTCTGCCAAACGAGATCCAACTGATGTCCTTGATCGTTAGGAACGTCATTCGCTCGGATTATGAGCGGTTTCAGTTTGCGCGAGTACATTCCCATATCCACAATACTGCCATCTTCATCCAATGGTGAGCTTGGATTTCCTGAATCGATGCAAGGAGAGCCTATCTGCAGACGCCAATCGGCAATTGATGGATCAGTGGTGCTGTCATTCGTAGTGGTGGGGTTTATAAACATTGGATTCGAACTGGTGTTATTGGTGTAGTTAGCACCGGGAATGGCTGTTCCACCTACACCTGAGCTTCCTCCGGCTATGCAGGAATAGCGAATAGTTGTTGCATTACTGCCGTTATAAACAGAACCGGTTCTATTACCCCAGATAATTGAGCTATCAATTGTAACAGGACCGACAGAATAAACCCCGGAAAAATAGTTGTTAACAATCATACAGTTCCTGATAGTTGGGTTGGATGAACCTTCAACTTGGATACCTGTAGCTACATTATTAGCTATCATCTGCCGATACAGGGTACCACTACAATTACGAACATAAAGAACCATTCTGTTACTGTCTAATGTGTAGTTTCTGGTCATACTGTTACCCGTGAAGAGACTGAGGTTGTACTCCTCCAATCGGATAGCCCCGGTTGAATTCATAATAATGTTGTTATCAAATCGGTTGTTGCGAATCACCGGAGAACCGCTGTAAGCATATAAGATTGGCCCTGCTGCTGATGAATGATCTATAAAATGGCAATTCTCCACGATAGCGTTTGTATAAAACAACGCTAACACCGCCCATAAGGAATAGCAATCATTATCGGTAAAAACGCTGTTGCTAATCCGTACCTTGTTGCTGTTTGTGATAATACAAGAATCATCGGACTTCTCAAATTGCATGTATGAGATGAGGGTGGAGTCCTGTCCATTGCCTGTATCAACTACCCTTAGTCCTGCCCAGCTCATTCCTGAGGAGAGGGATGTAAGGGTTACCGGTAAACCAAAAGATCCCATAACTCTTAAGCTCCCGTTCACCCAAAGCTTAGCCTGTTCTGCAAAATGAAGTGTTGATCCTCCGGATATTGTGAATGTATGGCCACTGGGTACAATGATGTTACCTGGAGGGAAGTATTCCCCGGCAGCCCATGTTCCGGATCCAAGGGTGTTACTGTATCCCAAGTTAACATTATCGATAATCCAGCGGTTAATGTCAAAAGGATTTCCAATAAAGGTGAAAGCGAAGTAAGTAGTTTGAGACATACCATTGTTGAAGGGAATTTCAAAGCTCACTTCGGTGGCCGGGATGTTTGCGGAAACGTTTTGACTCCATACATTGGTCCAGGTGTTCAGGTTGTTGGAAACTTGAACTGCTAGGGTGTATGATCCGGAAGAACCATTGTAATCTGAGAGAAAATGCCTAAAGCTCATCCCCATATCGTACACTTTCCGAGTGTCGATTGCCGGGGAGATAAAACGGTATGTTCCGTTGGTGGATGGAGTAAAGTTGAACTTCAACTCGCCACTTGTTCCTCCGGCTTCGTTACCTGAAACAACAGACCAGTTTGAGGTAGATGGGCCGGTTTTGGTCCATCCTGTCGGGAAGCTTGGGGGTGCATCGAAGTTTTCGGTTATCAGTGTAACGGCACTAGCGCTTGAGAGTAAAGCAAAAAAGCATATAAACAATGTAAGTCTCATAATCAACTCCTCGTTATATAAAGTATTCAAACCGTCAGAATGGCAGTGTCTCACAATACTTTATACTGTCAAGAAATATCAGATTAGCGGTCTCAAGTGCGATTCCCTAATCAGGTGAAGGGGTGTATTGTTATAAAGTCTCACCGAAAATTGCAAATCGTCTCACCGAAAATTGCAAGCCGCCAAAATGGGACATTTCTCGCATACTCTGATCGGGAGGTTTGTATCACTGAAAATTGCAAATGTATCATCGAAAATTGCAAGCGTATCACTG
>CAZPNU010000040.1:0-20068 GCA_964588075.1 uncultured Candidatus Cloacimonas sp. | reverse complement strand
TTGAGCCATGGCAAATGAAAATCAGGCTGACTTAAAAAATGGGGGAATGCAAGATTTACATACTTCTTGACACAAATTGGCTGCTTTGAGACTTGGCTTTAATTAATTAGAATCAGGTGGAGGAAAACATGTTAATCCAAGACGATTTATTCTATACCGAAAGCCACGAATGGGTGCGTATTGATGGCGATATCGCCACCATCGGAATCAGCGATTTTGCCCAACATGAACTGGGTGACATAGTATTTGTGGAGCTTCCCGAAGTTGGAAGCAAGGTTTCCGCGGGCGAGCCCTGTGGTTCCATTGAAGCAGTTAAAGCAGTGGAAGATCTCAACTGCCCGGTTAGCGGAGTAGTGGAAGAAAGAAATGGTGATCTGGAAGATACTCCTGACACAATTAACAAATCCCCTTACGAAGATGGCTGGTTGATTAAAGTGCGCATGACTAACATGGAAGAACTGGAAAACCTGCTTACCGCCGCAGATTACCAAAAGAACATCCCGGCATAAGAAGCCAAGACAACCCTTTTGATAGAGAAAAGCCCAAGCTTCCTGATTATACTTTCCGCTCCCTCCGGAGGCGGTAAGAGTACGATATTGAACGAAATCCTCAAGGTTAGCGACAATATCGATTACTCTGTGTCCTACACGACCAGGAAACCCCGAGGGGTTGAACAAAACGGCATACACTACCACTTTGTGAACGAGGAAGAATTCCTTGCCCGTGCTGATAGCGGTGACTTTCTGGAGCATGCCAAGGTCTTTGGCAATTGGTATGGCACTTCCATCAGCTACATAAAGTCCAGACTAGCAGCGGGTAAGCACGTGATTATGGACATAGATGTGCAAGGTGCAACCTTGATTAGTGCCACCGATGTGCCCTACGTTAAAGTGTTCATCATCCCCCCCAGCATGGATGTATTGCGAAACCGTCTCGTCTTGCGAGCAACGGACAGTGAAGAGGAGATAGCCAAACGCTTGAATACTGCAAAAAGTGAGCTTGACTATATTCCTCACTACGATTACCTTGTTGTAAATGACGACCTTGCCCAAGCCGTGCATGATGTACAAGCCATCATCCGCGCCGAAGAGAACCGGGTGCAAAGATACGTGAATCCGGTTGAAGGCTTTTTAACACAGGAGAAATAAGCATGATAAACCAAAAGATCGAAGGCTTCCTGGAAAAAGTGGACATGAACTACCTGTTCTGCCTGCTCTCCAAGCTTGAAGCACAACGCCTGAATCAATTCCCCACTTATGTGAAACACAAATTCCCGGAAAAGATTACCGTGATGGCAATGGAGCACGTGGCAGATAACGAAGTTCCGGATTATATCACCGAGCTTGCCGAAGCAGAGCTTGCCATGCAGCAGGAACAAAACCCCTTCAACGACGATGAAGGCTTTGATTATACCGAAGAGACCATCGACGATTCTGAGAAGTTTATTGAGGATATCGGCAGCGATAATCTCGATGAATATGATGATGAGGAAGATGACGACTTCTTCGGCTCTGCCGACGATAACGACGACCTGTAAAGAATGTCCCGAAGTGCCTTGCTCCAATATCTGGAGCTGCTTAAAAACAGTGGTATAAAGGAACTGTATCAGCCCCAAAATGACAGAATAGCCCTGCTTGCAGAGCTGTCCCGCAAGTATTCCGAATGCACAAAGTGTCCGCTTCATACCGGGCGCATCCGTCTGGTGTATGGTGAGGGTAGTCCCTATGCTACAGCTATGGTTATCGGTGAAGGTCCCGGCAAAGAAGAAAACCTCAGTGGACGTCCCTTCGTGGGTCAAGCCGGCAACTTGCTGGATAAAATGCTGATTGCCATCAACATCAAGCGAGAGGATGTGTATATTGCCAACATCGTGAAGTGCCGTCCTCCCGGAAACAGAGATCCCGAAATGACAGAAAGGCTTGCCTGCCTTCCCTATCTGGTGGAGCAAATCAACATCATTCAACCCAAGATTATCCTTGCTCTTGGTCTTATTGCTGCCCAAACGCTTACCGGAACCACCAACACACTGCAATGGCACAGGGAAGAGCCCCGTGAGTTCATGGGCATTCCCATGTATGTCACTTACCACCCCGCAGCCCTACTGCGCAACAGTAACTGGAAGCCACCTGCCTGGCAGGATTTGCAGAAGTTTCAAAAGGATTACGAGAGATTGTTGTGAAGCGCTTTAGCTTCTTGTTTATAACCCTCCTATTCTGGATCTTATCCAATCTTTCTGCAGAGATTGTCATCTATGGTGACACCCGCAGCGATGAAAACACCCACCGTAAAGTAGTATCTGCCATAGCTGCGCATAAGCCTGATATCGCTTTTCATACGGGAGACCTTAACCAAAAAGGCATTGCCCAATGCGAATACGACCTGTTTAAAAGCATCAGTCAACCTATCTTAGACCTATGCCCAATCTACCCGGCTATGGGGAACCATGAACGCTCCCGTAAGCTGTTTTTGGATAATTTCCCTGCCCTGAATGGTTCTTCTTATTACAGCGTTGTACACGATGGAATTAGATTTATCTTGTTGGACAGCACCAATGATCTCAGCCCCAGTTCACCCCAATACCAATGGCTGCAAACTGCCTTGGCAGATTCCCTGCCCGGAATCCTTATTCTCCACCATCCTGTTTTCAGCTCCGGTGCTCATGGGGACGAATTGAACCTGCAACTGTGGCTCCCCCAACTGCTTAAAGGCAGCAATATCAAAGCAGTGATAAGCGGACATGATCATAATTATGAGCGTTCCGAATATGCCGGAATCAGCTACATCGTTTGTGGCGGAGGTGGAGCACCCATGCGGGAAGCCAGAAATCCCAATCCCTACAGTATAGTTTTTGCCCTTAGCAACCACTATATCATCGCCAACCGCGAGGCTGACCATCTGGAATGTAAGGTGTGGGATCTGGAAAACAATCTGCTGGACAGCTTCACCCTAAACGGTTTCTAATCCCTTTTCCAATGCGCACCATTATACTGCTGCTAGTCTCCAACATCTTCATGACCTTTGCCTGGTATGGGCATCTTAAGCACACCTCTGCTCCTCTGATCAAAGTTATCCTGATTAGCTGGGGTATTGCCTTTTTCGAATACTGCTTCCAGGTGCCTGCCAATCGCCTTGGCTATGCCCAATTCAATGCCTTCCAGCTAAAGACCATCCAAGAGGTCATCACTTTGCTGGTGTTTACTGTCTTTTCCATCCTCTATCTGCGCGAGGAACTCCGCTGGAACTATATCGTAGGCTTTATCTTTATCATCCTTGCGGTAATCTTCATCTTCAAGAAGTGGTAAGGCTTTTCAGCTCTTCCCAATACTCCACCGCCCGGCGATGATGCGGGATAACAATCGAGCCACCAACCATCAAAGCCACGGCAAACACTTCCTGTAACTCCTCATCAGTAACCTTAAGCTCATAGCATTGCCCCAGGTGATAGCGAATGCAATCGTCACACCTCAGCACCATGGACGCCACCAAGCCCAGCATCTCTTTGGTTCTTGGCTCAAGTGCCCCGGCTTCATACACTCCCTTATCCAGCCCATAAAAGCGTTTAACGCTTAAGTTTGCCTTGTTCATGGCAAGCTCAGTGAGGCGGCTACGCTCTTGGTTAAAGTCCTTTACCTTCATGCTTTCTCCTTCAGTTTTTGCAATATCCTGCGGACATCGTCCTCACCCACCTTCAGCGGGTTTAGCGCCATATTCCTGCTTGCCATAATCTGGGGAATCACCCGCTCGATAAACTCGTCACTCACCGCTACTCCCTTACGGAAGGGCAGAGCATCCAGCCAGGCAAAGAACTGCTCCCGGCTGATACCCAAAGCTGTGAAGAGATCCTGAAGTTCCTGCTCCACATATGTCTGATAGAGCTTCATTATTTCTTCCATCACCATGGCATTTGCCAGCCCGTGCGGTATGTCATACTCGGAAGTAAGGGGATATCCTATTGAGTGTTGCAATGTTGTGCTACCCTGAGCTATAACCATACCCCCATATAGCGATGCCTGCATCAATTGCTTTCTGACCTCAAGTTTGCTGCCATCTTGCAGAACTGTGGGAAGCTGCTGCACAATAATCCCTATCCCGCGGTGGATTAGGGGATACAGCATTGGGCTGCGTTGGTTGCTATACAAACCTTCCAGCAGGTGACTAAGCGCATCTAAAGCTGTGTTAAGAGTTATGTACGGAGGTAAACTCAAAGTGTACTTCGCATCCAGTATAGCAAGCTTGGGAAAGGCAAACGGATGCCCGAAACCTGCCTTTTTCTTGGTTAACGGATCTGTTAACACACTGTATTGGGTTGCCTCTGTGCCGGTTCCCGCAGTTGTGGGAATAGCCACGATGGGATAGGCGGTTCTAAATTTATCCAAACTGTACAGCTCATGCTCAGCCAAATGGTTGGCTGCAGCCAGTGAGATAGCCTTAGCCGCATCAATAGGGCTTCCACCGCCCACACCGATAACGAAGTTGCAGCTTTCCTCGCGCATCAAACTGCTGCCGCGGATAACATCCGCCAACACCGGATTCTCGCTTATTTGGGCAAACACCGTGTAGCTTATCTCCAGCCTTTCCAAACAGTTGGTTAAATCATCCAAGGCACCGCTTTGTACGGCACTGTGCTTCCCGCATACGATAAGTGCCTTGCTTCCCATGGCTTTAAGGTGCGGTTCTGCCACTTGCATGGCTCCCTCGGTAAAGATTATACGAGTTGGACAGAAAAACATTGCATTCTCCTTGGTATGTTTCATCGTTTCACCCCTATCTGCTGCCAAATCCCCGTCAAGAACTTTGTAACATACCTCTTTGTTGTTGGCATACCTCATCACCTTGTCACTTTGTCACATTGTCACTTTCCCCCTACCCCCTGCCTATTGGGTTACGGTTGAGATGCGGTTGCGATACCCAGCACTTTGCTGGGAGGCGCAACCGTATCTCAACCGTAACCCAATAGGCAGGACATTGGTAAGAAGGCGGGAATTCTTAGCTTTTCGCCAAAAACTTTCTCAGCAATTTCGCTTTAGCCAATACCTGTTAAACATTGCCATTGACAGGGTAGCCAAGCAAGGATAAGATGAGTCACCTATTGGTTCCGAACCAAGTAATATATTGCATAAAATGGAGATAAAGGTCATGAACAGGATTATATTGATAATCGTTTTATTCGCCGTATCAACCCTTTGTTTGGGGCTAACCATACAAGCTGAAGATTACGGCTTTGCCGCAGGAAAAATCCGCAACTATCGTCAGGGGACTTGGAATGCCTCTGCCACAGACCTCAGCGAAGGAACAGGAAAAGCATGGAACTTTTCCACCCCAAACACCGGTTACATAAATAACAGTTACCTTGCCGTGCAAAGTGTTTCGGGCTTTCCCTCTGCAAACATTGCCTCCTCCTACAGCCAATATGTGAACGGAATTAACGATAGCGGGACTTTGTATTACCAAGTGACGGAAGATGATATCAATAATTTGGGCTACACGGCTTCGCCAAACATGGTGTGGAATCCTGCCATCCCCATGGGTTTACCGCACTACCTTGGTAAAACCTGGCAGGGAACGCATAGCTGGACATATGGAACTTACAATGTTAGCGGTAGGGTAATTTCCGAAGGAACAATCACCACCGCTTTGGGCAGCTTCCCGGCAATCTGTGTTCGTTATCACTATCAAACCAACGCTTTCAGCTATGATAACTACCAATGGGAAACCGAGGAATATGGCATTTCTGCCTATGCTTTAGACCTAAATGGAGGGATGCTTTATGTTTTGAACCAAGCTGAACCAAATGTTGCCGTCGATGATTCCGCTTTGGTACCACAAAGCTTATCGGCAGATATAAGCCCAAATCCCTTCCGCGATAAAATCTGCATTAGTCTAAAGGGTGGTAATGCCGGGCATAATACTGTTTGTATATACAACATCCGCGGACAAAAGCTTTTCGAGCAGAGATATTCTGATAGCGAAGCAAAGAGCATCGAGATAGATTTGGAGCAGCAATCCTTGGATGTATCTGCAATGCCCTGCGGGGTTTATCTGTTATCAGTGGAAAGCGGTGCCAGCCGTATTGTGCGCCGAATGACCCGCTTGCCATAAGCTTTGGGGATAACTAACCAAGCTAAGGTCGGTCATTTCAGTGTGGTTACGCCCCGAAGCGGTATATTAATCTTGACACTTATCCCCTTATGAGATAAGTGGTTCCTTTCAATGAGGATAGATAATATATGTGCTATGAATTCAAAAAGTTATGCGAACACAGTGTTAAACAAATAGAAGCGAAGCATTTGCCTATGGCAGATGCTTTTTTTTTGCTTGGGAGGTAGCATGTTTCTGGACGAATTAATCCGTAAAAGTTTAGAGGAAGATATAGGCACCGGGGATATTACCACAAAATATCTGGACTTGGAGCCCATTAGCAATACAGCGTTCATCGTTGCCAAAGCTGAGGGTGTACTTGCCGGGGCGGATGTGGCAAAAGCTGTTTTTAAGACAGTGGATCCGGAGCTTAAGGTTACCCTATACAAAAAGGATGGGGACAAGCTGCATCCCGGTGACGAGATTATGCGTCTGGAAGGACGTCCCGGTTCCATCCTGCAGGGCGAAAGGACAGCGCTTAACTTCATGCAGAGGATGTCCGGCATCGCCAGCAAAACAGCCAAACTGGTGGCTATCATCAGCAAAACCGAAACCAAGCTGCTGGATACCCGCAAGACCACTCCCCTGTTGAGAACCCTGGAAAAATATGCCGTGCGAGTTGGCGGAGGTTACAATCACCGTTTTGGGCTGTTTGACATGGTGCTGATAAAGGAGAATCACATCCGCGCCTGTGGGTCTATCACCGCAGCGGTGGAGCGCATTCGCCGGCACAACACCAGCTATAAGATTGAGGTGGAAGTTACCAATATGGCAGAGCTGGATGAGGCTTTTAATGCGGGAGTGGATAGGGTTATGCTGGACAACATGACTCCTGCCGAGATAAAAGCAGCAGTTAAGAAATATAAAAAACGGATAGAGTTTGAAGTATCGGGTGGAGTAAACGAAGAGAACATCCTTGCCTATGCCAAGACAGGGGTGCAATATATCTCTTCCGGAGCTTTGACCCATTCATATAAGTCACTTGATATCAGCCTTTTATTTAAGGAGTAAGAATGGAAGACCAACTGCGCACTTTAGCCAAAATGCAGAGCCTGGATAACGAAATTGGCAGATATCGGGTGCTGCAACAGGAACTGCCCAAACAGCTTAATGAGATTATCGAAAGCGTGGATGCAGCCACAGCCAATCTGCTTGCCTGCGAAACGGCAAGAGCAGAGATTGGCAAGAAACAGCGTACCTTGGAATCCGACATTAAGACTCATCAGGAGCAGAGCCGTAAATATGGCACTCAGCTTTCGGAGATAAAGAACAATAAGGAATATAAAGCGCTGAACAGCGAGATATCTTACCTTAAGAACAAGATTTCCGAGATAGAATCCCAGCTTCTGGAACTGATGGATGAAGATACCGCTGCCAAAGAGACCATTGCCGAAGCAAAGGCAGAATTGGAAAAAGCCGAGCAGCGTAAGCGGGATAAAGAGGGCGATTTGCGTCACCAGATAGATGGGTTGGAAACAAAAATAGAAGAAATCAGAGCCCAGCGTAATGATCTTGCCCGCACCTTACCGGTTGCCGTGGTGAAGCATTATGGCAATATGATTAAAAACAAGAGCAACCAAGCCGTGGCATTTAACCGCGAAGGCTCTTGCGGGGCTTGTGGCTTTGTTATCCGCCAGCAGATAAGGATAGAGCTTCAGCTTATGCGTAAGATGATCTTTTGCGAGAACTGCGGTAGAATACTGATGAATCGCTTCGAAGCAGCAGACGAAGAAAGCACCGAAGCATAGTTTTATATAACAGGGAAGAACAGATGTTCGCTGCGCTTCGGCGCAGAGGAAAGTCCGGACACCACAGGGCAGGATACTTCCTAACGGGAAGCTGCAGCAATGCAGAGCCAGCTCCACAGAAACAAACCGCCTGTTGTTGCGACAGCAGGTAAGGGTGAAATGGTAGTGTAAGAGACTACCGGTATCCCCGGTGACGGGGATAGCCAGGAAAGCCTTATCCGGTGCAATGCCAAATAGGAAAGCTATGATGCTGCCCGCATCGCTTTCGGGTAGGCAGCTGGAGCTTATCCGCGAGGATAAGCCTAGATGGATGAACATCACCTTCGGGAAACCAAGGCACAGAATCCGGCTTACGGTCTTCCCTGCTTTATCAAAGAAGGACTCATGAGCAAAGGAGCTAAGATGCTGAAGAAAGCAATGTTAACCTTAATCGTATTAAGCATAATAGGCTATGTAGCCCTTTCTGCTAAGCCACCCAAGCAATATGCCCTTCAAACCAAGATTATCGACGAAGCTTCCGGCATTGCCCGGGGGATATATAACCAAGGTATTCTTTGGACACATAACGATTCCGGAGGTAAGCCACATGTATATGCCCTGGACCATCAGGCCAAGCTGCGGGGAACACTTATTCTGGAAGGTATCAAGAACAGAGATTGGGAAGATATTGCCTCGTGGAAGGATCCCAAGAGTGGTAAAGCTTACCTCTTTGTAGGGGAGATTGGGGATAACAATGCCAAATACTCCTCTATCCTTGTGTATAAAGCAGAGGAGCCTCGCCTGAATGAGCAGGACAGCATTTATACGGCAAAAACGGTGGAGAGCTACGAGATTAACTATGAAGATGGTGCGCGAGATGCAGAAGCGCTGTTCATTGACCCGGCTAACACAGATATCTACATCATCTCCAAACGGGAAGAACAGGTTGGGCTATACCGAGTGGCTAATCCCAAAAGCTCAGAACTGAACATCGCCCACAAAGTATGTACCTTACCACTATCTTGGGTAACCGCTGCCGATATCAGCCCCAATGGTAAGAAGCTGCTGGTAAAAACCTATCCGGGAGTGTGGCAGTTTAAGCTTAACCGCGATAAAGATGGCGGATTGAAAGCTACTTCAAAGCCTACATCCTTACCCTATATCACCGAGCCTCAAGGTGAGGCACTGTGTTACGCTGCCAAGGGCAGAGGCTATTACACACTAAGCGAGGCTGGAGATGGGGGAACGCAGGTGTTGTTCTCCTATAAGTAGTCAGAGTATCTCATTATAACTATTATGTAGAGTGTGAGAATAAAGAGAATACTTGGCAGCACGCCAAGGCTTTCACTGAACAGGGAGCACACTAAATTCCAATGATCCCTGTATTTAGTTGAATTACCTCTACAGTTTTGCCCTTTTTAGCAGATTGGCATTGCTCACGACGGTTACCGAACTGCTTGCCATGGCAATCTCTGCCACCACGGGATGCAATATGCCCAAGGCAGCCAAAGGAATGGCAATTAGGTTATAGAAGAACGCCCAAAACAGGTTTTGCCGTATCTTACTGAATGTCTTTAGCGAAAGGTTTATCGCTGTGGGTATCAAGCGTAAATCACCCCTCAGCAGCGTGATATCTGCCGCTTCAATGGCAATATCTGTCCCCAAACCCATGGCAAAGCCAATATCAGCTTGCTTTAGAGCAGGTGCATCGTTTATCCCATCACCAACCATTGCCACAACCTTGCCATGTGCCTGTAAGTCCCTAATCTTGCTTGCTTTATCTGCAGGCATCACCTTTGCCAAAACATTCTCAATTCCGCACAACTTGGCAATGGACTTTGCCGTATCCTCATTATCACCGCTAATCATGTATGTCGCAATGCCCCTCCGGCTAAGCTCCGTAATCACCTGCACGGCATCCTCTTTAATCTTGTCAGCCACATAGAGTACAGCCATAAGCTCTGTTTCATTCGCCAACATAATCTTGGTGGCATGCTCCAATCCTGCTTCCACCGCTATGTTTGCGTTAACACCCTTTTCTTGCAGGAAGTCCCTACTGCCAAGATAATACTGCTTTCCCGCTACCACCCCCGCAACTCCTTTACCGGGAAAGGAACTGAAGCTTTCTCTAACAAGGGGTTTTAGCTCCTGTTTGGCGGTATAACTAAGCACTGCACGGGCTACGGGATGCTCCGAAGCAGCTTCCAATGCGGCAGCAATCTGTAAACTCTCTTCAGCGGTGCCTTTGATACTGCTAATCTTTAACAGTTCCGGCTTGCCATAGGTTAATGTTCCCGTTTTATCAAACACGATGGTATCCACTTCCCGCATCCTTTGCAGTGCTTCACCATTGCGTATCAGAATCCCGCGATTCGCTCCGATACCGCTTCCCACCATCAATGCGGTTGGAGTAGCCAAGCCCAGAGCACAGGGGCAGGCTATCACCAAAGTGGCAATCGCCGCCATCAATGCAGCCGCCAAGGGTGAGCCGGCATTATGCAGGGGTAAGATACTTTGGGCAATGCCCATCAGCACCGAAGGGAAAAGCATCCAAGCGCTGAACACCACCAATGCCAATAGCAACACAATCGGTACAAACACGGCAGTTATCTTATCCGCTAAAAGCTGAATCGGCACCTTGGAGTGCTGTGCCTCGCTTACCAGCTTAATCACCTGTGCTAAAAAGGTATCTGCACCTACCACGGTTGCCTGAACTTCCATGTAGCCATCCAAATTCATGGTTGCTCCAAGCACCATATCGCCCACTTTGTGCGCCACAGGCATGGATTCTCCTGTTGCCATGGATTCATCCACGGCAGATTCCCCGGCAACTATGATCCCATCCGTGGGTATCTTTGCTCCCGGTTTAACGATGAACACATCGCCTATCTTCAGCTTGTGCACCGGGATCTCCGTTTCAACGCCATCAACCCGCACCAAGGCAGTTTTTGCTCCCAGATTAAGCAGCTTGCGTATCGCTTCCGAGGCTTTGCCACGGGCAGAATGCTCCAGATACCTACCGGTTAAATGAAAAGAGATTATCATTGCGGCGATACCCGCAAAACTATGGGCGGAGATGCCTTTTAGCACCAGGGAGAGCGGAGCCACCAACAAGGAAGAAATCGTCCCCATGGCAATCAGCACATCCATATTTGCCCCACCGCTACGCACAGATTTCCATGCGCTTACATACACTGTTCGGGCAGGATATAACATAGCAAGCAGGCTTAAGCCAAACATCAGCCAGGCATCAGCTATATGACCAATTATCGGTTTGCCAAACACCATGTGCGGGATCATCAGCACCGTTACAAGAACCGTTATCACCCACGAAACCAACATCAGCTTACGGCTATGCTGCATTGCCAGAACCTGATCTTCATCATCTAACACCAGTTGTTCTCGCAGGCTGAAGCCCAGTTTTTCCACCGTGCTGCGAAAGTCCGCTTGCTTCACCTTACGGTCGTCATATACTATGGAAGCCTCTTCCAAGGCAAGATTAACATGTGCGGAGATAACTCCCGGCATCTGAGCCAAAGCCTTCTCCGTGCGTGCGCTGCAAGATGCGCAGTGCATGCCGTCTATTCCGATGCTTATTTTTTGTTGCATTGTGCTGTCCTTATCTATATCTACCTAATGGATATGATATTCCTCTTTGCCCATTCTGCAAACTGCGAATCTGCTTTAGCGGGTTAACAGGTTAGTAGGTTAACAAGTTAATAACTCTCTTGGAGAGCATACCTGTTTGTATGCCCGATGAGCATAAACTTCATTATATCATTATTCTGATACCACACACTCACCTTGTCATCCTGTCACTCCTTGCCTATTGGGTTACGGTTGAGATGCGGTTGCGCCTCCCAGCAAAAGGCTGGGTATCGCAACCGCATCTCAACCGTAACCCAATAGGCAGGGGGTTGGGGAGATTTTGGTTGACAGAATCACATATCAAATTAGTATGTATTCAGAAACAGGTTAATAAGGAGCCCAAGATGGCGGTAAATACCAGAACTGAATATGCCTTGCGTGCTTTGTTGGAGATTGCTGACAGCCCCAAGGAAGCAGTTAGTGCGCAAAAGATATGTGAAAATCAAGATCTTCCCAAGAAATATATAGAGCGGTTGTTGAGTAATCTCAGAACCGCAGGTTTGGTGCAGAGCAGTGCCGGTGCGCATGGCGGATATGTGCTTGCCAAGAAGGCAAAGGACATCACGCTCAGTCAGGTTTTACAGGCTGTGGAAGATGATTCGCTTGATCCCACCTGCAACTCATCTGCCAATCGCTTCTGCCCCACCGGAGGCTGTGCATTAAACGGCTTTTTCACAGATTTGGGGGTGCAGGTAAAGCAGCTTTTATCCACTTACACGCTGGATAGCATCTACCAATCTTGGAAAGGAGGTAATAAATGAAACCCGGAAGAATTTATCTGGATAACTGCATAACTACACGACCCGCTCCGGAAGTTCTGGAAGCGATGAAGCCATATTTCGAAGAGCAATATTGGTTTCCCGGGAACTTTGTTTCCACAGGCGAGACCATCAACGATGCCGTGCTCAGTTTTGGTGGTGTAGTTGCAAGAGCTATAGGTGCCAATGCCTCGGAACTGCACTTTTGCAGCGGCGGAACCCTTGCCAACAATATGGCAATAAAGGGACTGGCAGCAGCATATGGTAAAAGTGGCGGGCACATCATTGCCTCCGTGGTAGATTATCCGGATATCTTAACCAATGCCGCATACTTGGAAAAACAAGGCTTTGAAGTTAGTTACTTAAGCGCCGATAGCGAAGGATTCATCAATCTGAACGAACTGAAAAGCGCTATCCGCCACGATACATTTATGTTTATGACCACCGCGGTGAACCATGTGATAGGGACAATTCAACCTTTGGCAGAGATAAAGGCAATACTGGAAGCTGCCGATCACAAGATATATTTCCATCTGGATGCGGGTCAAGCATTCGGTAAAATAGCGCTGGACGTGAATACCCTTGGTGTGGATACCATGAGTATCTCTGCCCATAAAATACACGGTCCCCAAGGCATAGGAGCCTTGTATCAGCGTAGCGGAGTTAAGCTTGGGCAGCTAATCCACGGAGTTAAGCGGGTGGATAACCTGCAAACAGGTGGCTTAAGCATCGCCTTGATGGCAGGTTTTGCCAAGGCAGTAGAGCTCACTTTTACAGATTTTGAGGCAAGCACTGCGCAATTAAGAGAGCTTTCGAACTATCTGCTTAGCCGTTTGGAAGCAGAGATAACGGAGATTGAGCTTAATGGTCCTCGGGGAGATAAGCGTGCCCCGCATAATATAAATGTCTCCATAGACTATATCGAAGGTGAGGCAATAACCATGATGCTGGATGTATTGGGGATTACCGTTGCCACAGGTAGCGCTTGTGCATCTCAAGGGCTAAAGGCAAACTATGTGCTGATGGCGATTGGGAAAAACCATGTGCAGTCGCATGGATCCATGAAGTTTACCCTCAGTAGATACACTACCAAGGAAGATATCGACGAAACAGTGCAAGCCCTTGCCAAAATAAGCAAGGAATTGCGGGAACGCAGTCCCCTGTATAACGCAACACATAAGGAGAAATAAATGCAATACTCACAGAAAGTTTTAGACCATTTCATGCACCCCAAGAATGTGGGTAAGATGGAAAATCCTGATGCCTCCGCCACCGAAGGCAGCCCAGCCTGTGGTGATCAGGTGACAGTGTACATAAAAGTGGATGAAGAAAACAAGACTATTGAGGATATAAGCTTTTTATCCTATGGTTGCGCATCAAATATCGCCACCGCCTCCATCATAACCGAGCTTGCCAAGGGTAAGAGCTTGGACGAGGCAAAAGCAATTACCTGGCGAGATGCCATGGAAGCACTCGATGGGCTTCCTCCCGTTAAGGTGCATTGCAGTGTGTTGGCAGCGGATACCTTGCAGACAGCCATCTCCAATTATGAGATAGCCCATGGTCTTAAGGAAGTGCCAAACTTCAGCAAGGAAACAATAATCGAAGAACTTAAAAAGATTATCTATCCCAAAGTTGGCGAGGATATCGTAAGCTTGAAGATGGTGAAGTATGTGGGCTTGAATGATGGTGAAGTATTGATTGACCTTAATATGATGAGTTTTGACCAATGGCGTGAAAACGTAGCCGAAGAGATTAGAGAGCATTTGGAGAAGTATCCGGAGGTTAAAAACATCCAAATCAACTTCCCTTAAATCCCGAAAGTGTAGCTAACCAAGATTTACATTGACAGAATAGGTTTTTGCGGGATAGGTGTGTTTTACTTTCAATGGGAGTAACAGATGAGTTCAATCTTGGTTTTAGGATGTATGTGGGGTGATGAGGCAAAAGCGAAGATAGTTGATTATCTTGGCGGTGATGCCGATTATGTGGTGCGCTTTCAGGGTGGCAACAATGCCGGGCACACCATCGTAACCGGGGGAAAGAAATATGTGTTTCATTCCGTGCCCTCCGGCATTCTTTATCCCCATAGCAAATGCCTGATAGGCAGCGGGGTGGTTATCGATCCCATAGCCTTTATCGAGGAAGTTCAGGCTTTGGAAGCAACCGGTTTGCAGCTTGCGGGGAGAATCATGATAGATCCACGGGCAGGCTTGGTTATACCGCTGCATCAAGAACTGGACGCAGCAAGCGAGGAACGGCTTGGGGGCAGTAAGATAGGCACAACTAAGCGAGGAATAGGTCCCGCCTATAGTGATTTAACCGCCAGAACGGGCTTGCGCCTGGCTGATTTGGGATATCCCGATTATCTAAAGCAACGTCTGCAGGATGTGTATGCATACCACAAGCTGGAGATAAGCCGGAAAGAGCTTGATAAACTGCTTAACAGCCTTGCCAAAGCTTGGAAAGTGCTGGAAAGCTACGTGGGTGATGTGGAAGCATTGCTTAATACAGGTATTGACACAAAAAGTAAAATCCTCTTTGAAGGTGCGCAGGGAGCACTGCTCGACCTCAGCTATGGCAGCTATCCCTATGTAACCTCCTCCCGCGTGATGACTGATGCCGTGGGCATCGGCACAGGATACTCCGCCAGAAAGATACAGCGCATCATGGGCGTTTACAAAGCCTATTGCACCAGAGTTGGCGAAGGACCATTCCCCACCGAATTGCACGATGAGATTGGCAAACGCATCCGCACCGTAGGTAATGAATTTGGCAGCACAACAGGCAGACCTCGCCGTATTGGGTGGTTCGATGCTGTGGCAGCAAGATACTCGGCACGGATAAATGATGTGGACACCATGGCTTTAACCTGCCTGGATGTGCTTAGTGGGTTGGAGGAATTAAAGATTTGCACCTCGTATGAGATAAACGGAGAAACAAGCAAGCACTTCCCCGCACACCCCATGGAGCAAGAAAGGGTGAAACCCGTGTATGAATGCTTCCCGGGCTGGGATGTGGATATCAGCACCTGCAAAAGCCTCCGCAAGTTGCCGGAGAATGCCCGGAAGTATTTACGGGCTGTGCAGGATTTGGTAACCCTGCCCATAAGTATTGTTTCTGTTGGTAAAGATAGAACACAAACCTTCAAGCTGAAGATTAAAGGAGACTAAGCATGAAGCGGGTGTTGTTGATGGTTTTATGTGTGCTTGGGGTATGCGCCATTGCATATGCCGATGTCGCAGACAGCTTATCTCTGCCCTTACCACAATTTATGAATCCTTTTTATGACAGCTTTTCCCGCAACTATATGGGTGCTGCTGCCTCAGGCAGAGGTTATACAGGAGCAGCGTATCTGGGAGATGTATGCGGTTTAAGCCTAAATCCTGCCAGCCTTTTGCCGGATTCCACCGCGGTTTCTGCCGAGATGGATCTTAAGCTGCCGGTTAGAGCAGGTGGCTATCCCTCCATAGCATATTATTCCACCCGAAATCCCTTTGGATTGGTGGCGGTTAATGGGAAGTTTAACGATAATATAAGCGCTGCGGTAACCTACAGTCTTCCCAAATCCATCTATCTTGATGATTTTTCCATAATCATCAATCAGGGTGCGGGTATTGTGCAACGATTCCCCAGCTACTACCTGAACCAGCTAACTCTGAATGCTGCTTATCACAAGAATAACTGGCATTTGGGGCTTAATCTGAACAATCAATTGCACTACATTGATGATCCCATATTCTTACATACTTGGGAGCGAATCCGCAGCTACAAATATGCGATACGAGTGCAGCCCGGAATAGTGTATTCCGGCAAAAGAATCAGCTTTGGGGCAAGCGCAATGCCACCGGTGGAGTTCAACTGGGACTTGAAGTTCGCCAAGTACAAAGTGCTGGAACCTCTTTGGGTGAATGCAGGGCTGAGCCTAACAAACAAAGAGAACCGCTACCTCTTCGATGCGGAATATGAGCAGTTTAGTAAGATAGACAGCAGTTATCATGATAGATTGATGTTGAAAGCAGGATATGAAAAGGACATGGGGAAGGTTGTGTATCGCCTTGGGTATCTTTACAGTCCGGAGGTTTACAGCGGAGTGATAAGGCTGCCTCAGAACCCTGAAGCAAGCCTATCCAGCAGCTATTGGTGGGGTGATGTATCCCAAACCTTGCTGATATACCCCAATGAGCAACATTTTCTCACCGGTGGATTCACCTATTACCATAAGCATGGAACCTTCAGTGCTTCTGCCATGCAGGTCGTATCCGGGGGAGAAACCCAGTTCCAGTTTGCCATGAATCTCAGCTTTTATCTGGATAGCATCCGCCGTTTAGGGCAAAGGAAGCCCAGTGAATAGCCCGGTTGTTCAAATCAGACGGGTTGAGAGTTACGACCTCCCCTTGGTTGAGGAGGCAGTACGCAGCTTCTTCAAGCTTGCAAAAAGCGGGATGTTAAACCGTTGTAAACGGGTGCTGATCAAGCCAAATGCTTTGGGAGCTTACCCCCCCGATCGAGCCGTAACAACTCATCCTATAGTGCTGGAAGCCATCATCCGCTACTTACTCGAAAAGAAGAAAGAGGTATGGATAGGCGACAGCCCCGGTGGAACAGTTAATGTGGACAAGGTTTGGCAGACCTGTGGCTTTGCTGATTTGGCAGAGCGTTATCCCATCAAGGTGGTTAATCTCTCCACGGAAGGATTCCGGGAACTTAAATACAAGGGCACCTCTGTAAAGATCAGCGAAGCTTTCTGGCAATGTGGCACTGTAATAAATGTAGCCAAGTACAAAACACACAGCTTAACAGCTTTCACTGGCTCTTTAAAGAACCTCTACGGTCTTGTTCCCGGGATGATTAAAACTGAATACCACCGCCAATATCCTGACACCAAGGGTTTCTCCGAATTGCTTTTAGCATTGTATGCTCTTACCAAGAAGCGGATCAGTTACAGCTTCATTGATGGCATTGTCGGCATGGATGGCGCAGGGCCTTCCGCAGGAACTCCACGTCCTTTCGGCTTATTCTTGGGCTCAACCTCCATTCCCGCATTGGACTACACTGCGTCGAAGATGCTGGGTTTTGAGCTGAATGATGTACCTTACATGAGTTCCGCTTTGCATCAAGACGGCATTCTCCCATCTCGGATATCTATCCCCACTAGTTTCAAGCATTATCGTATCCCCAATGCCGATATCCGGGGAGTGAAGCTTAGCAAGAACACCCTAAAATATGTTCCGTCCTTTGCCAAGTATGCCTTTAAAGCGCTGTTTGATCTACACCCTCAGGTAAGCGACCGCTGCAAGAACTGCGGCATCTGTGCCAAAAGCTGCCCTGTGGGTGCCATCTCGTGGAATTCCCCCGAGCACCCCTTTGTGCATAGCAACAAGTGTATCAAATGCATGTGCTGTCACGAGCTATGCCCATATCAAGCAATTGATATACACAAATCTCCCTTTGCAAGGTTGGTGATGCGATGAAAGCAAGAAAGCAAGCAGCCCCCAAGAGCGTGAGGGTGGTGTTTTGGTCTGTTGTAACAATTATTGCCTTATGGATATTGTTTTTAGGTGGCAACAGCTTTTTTAACACGTGGAAGCTTCAACGCAAGGTTCACCAGTTAGAAAAGGAGACCACTCACCTCAAAGCCGTTAACGACAGCCTTGCACAAGAAAATGAGAGACTTAAGACAGATCCTGAGGCTGCCGAGAAAGCAGCCAGAGAAAAGTTTGGTTTAACCAAGCCGGATGAAACGGTATTCCGCTTCGTTCCCGCTAAAGAGGAAGCTCCGGACAAATAGCATGAGCGCTCACCGCAGCTTCGAAATCGCAGGTTTCACCTCAGTTACCCCGGCATTGAGAGAAGAACTGAGAGGTTTGATTTCGCAGATGCTGGCTGTGGACGACACGCAACGCCCCGAAGAATGTGAACATATCCTAAGCCTAATCGAACAGCACTGTCCTTTTACCCGTAACACCCCTCTTTTACATGATTTCACTGCCATAATTATTGAGTACCTGCTTGAGTATTTCTTGCGGGTGAAATGCTCTCACGAGAGCGACATCTATCACTTTTTGGGATTGCTGAACCACATCCCCATTACTCCCGAATCTCCCTATTACCATACTCTTCTCACAAACCTCAAGCCCTTAAGTGACATTGATCCCGACACTCTTAACAAGTTTAACCGTCTCCAGTTATCATACATTTTTTGTGAGAATATGGATTTTGATAATGCCAGACTTTTGCTTACAGAATTGGAGCAAGAGCTAAGCCCTGATCATGCCCCGTTATGGGTGCTGTTAAACTTGGCAAAGGCTCGCATCCTAAAGCATGACAACCGCATCAAAGAGCTATTCCGCATGCGTTTATTGCTAATTGTTGAGACTTATGAAGTGGATAGCTGCGATTCTGCGATAAACTTCCTGCTCCGTTGGATTATGGTGGTTAACTGGCAACGTCAGACTGTGCTGAAAAAGGCATTGCTGATGCGGGTTTACCAGAGCATTGCAGATCAGCGCAGCTTGAACAGCGCTGTGGTGTTATACGAGCTTTTTGCTCTGGAGGACAGGCTGGTTCCACCTTCGGAAAAGCTTGCCTACCAAAAGAAGCTTATCAAATTCCCCGCCTCCATCCTTAATGTTCAACAACTTCAGACTCTCTACTTTTTCGCCGGGAATTATAATAGCGGAGTGCAATCCCACTTCAAGGAATCCATCCAGAACTATCAATATTCTAACTACTTCCTGCATAAATGCTGGGAGCATCTGCTGGGCTTAAGCAGGTTTATGCGCATCCAAACCAAACCGGAGTGTTATTACAGTGCCATGCCCTATCTGGATGTACGTATCCATGAACTCAGCAATCAGGTAAGCATGCAGAACAATGCTTATGTGGAAAGCCTGCAAGCGGATTATGGCAAAATAGAAGAGCTGTATCAAAAGGTGGGGGAATTATCATTAACGGACAGCCTCACCGGCTTGCGTAACCGACGGTATCTGGAGAACAACCTCTTCCAAATGGTAGTGTTGGCTGCCAGACATAAGGTTCCTGTTTGCTTCAGCATGATAGATATTGATTTCTTCAAGCTCACCAACGACACTTTCGGACATCAAGCCGGAGACTATGTGCTGAAGGAGCTTGCCCACATCCTGATAAACGAGTTCCGCAAGAGCGATATCATTATTCGCTACGGTGGAGAAGAATTCTTGGTTATCCTCTTTGATTCAGACTTAGAGCGTAGCTGTAGAATTATGAACGACCTGAGATTGAAGATATCTCAGCACAGCTTCGTGTTTCGCCATCATACCATCCCCGTTACTGTCAGCATTGGCATTTCCTGCGATGAGAACCAGGATCCGCGCCATAGTGATCTTAACAAGTTCATCGCCCATGCTGATTCTGCCCTATATCAGGCAAAGAACGAAGGTCGCAATCGCCTGGTTACCTATTCACATCCATAGTACAGCTTGTTTATACTTACAATAAAGGGCGAACCGTGGTTCGCCCTTGTCGCTTTCTGTTAAGCTATCTATTTTACTCTAATTAACTTGCGAGTATTGTTCATGGATGCAGAACTGATGCGGCAGAAATACATCCCATTGGCGCATGTGTTACCGTTTTGATCCAAGCCATCCCAACTGATTTGGTGGAATCCTTCGTTCAATTCGTAAGTTCTGAGAGCCTGCCCACGTGCATTGTAGATGCTGATGCTGGCAGTTTCTCCCGCTTTTACCTCCACTTCCATGTTTGTAAGACCATTGAACAATCCAACCTTGGTCAATACTGTGATGTGTTGAACGCCCA
>CAZPNU010000039.1:0-20713 GCA_964588075.1 uncultured Candidatus Cloacimonas sp. | reverse complement strand
CCAAAAACGTCCAAATAGGCGCTTGGACATTTCCAAAGCCAGTCCATCGTATCTCGCCACCAATCAAAGCCTTATCTCCACTTTCCCCTTGTGTCACAACTTGCAGCTTTGGGTGTCAGTTTATAGTTTTAATCAGTATTTATCCACCGCAGCTTCCAATTCTTTGAAAGCCTGAGATGCCTTGAACTGGTTATATAGAGCTTCCTCGTTGCGGATGCTGTTCACCAAGGTCTTGTTAATCTGTTCTTTGGGTATTTTTACTTGAGTCCAGGTCTTGTAACGAGCCCCACCCTGTTCCTGCACGATGCGGGTTTCGATGGTTCCGGGGATGGTTCCCGAGAATCTGGCTGAAGATACTGTTTTGATAACACTCTCGCTTAGTGCCAGCAACTGAGGGTTATTGACTCCGGCTTCCTCTTCATACACTTTTATCATACCTTCAACCAGCACTTCCACATACTGGGCTGCTTCCAAAAGAGCATTGGCTTTAGCGGTATTCATGGATGAGGTCTCAGATGCCTTGGTACCTTGTCCGTAGGTGCAAACATAGGCAGGATCCGGCTGACTTGCCCACCAGCTTGGGCGGTAAACTAAATCACCATCCGGTTTGGGACTTTCAACTTTCTTGTTGTGACCGCAGGCTGCCATAAACAGGGCTACCATTGCTACGACTATAATCAGAGTTGTTTTGCCAAGTTTCATTTCTTCCTCCATTCGGAATACATTATTTTGCACTATATTTACAGGCTATAAGCCAAGTTTGGATGTTTCCTGCTTTTCGTCAAGCCTTTTATTGGCTGGTTCAATTACGCCTGCAATACGCATGAAATACGCATCCCATCCGTAATTCATGCGTATTTCATCCGTATTTGCTCCAA
Organism: uncultured Candidatus Cloacimonas sp.; assembly: GCA_964588075.1. GTDB lineage: Bacteria > Cloacimonadota > Cloacimonadia > Cloacimonadales > Cloacimonadaceae > Cloacimonas. The sequence goes on along the minus strand of CAZPNU010000039.1, from coordinate 19,835 downwards.
GAGCGAAGTAAAGAGCATGATGTGATTAATCAGCTAAGTGTTATGGAAGTTCTTACTTTACCCAAGCTGAGCCAAAGGGGATTACCTTTTTGTCTGCAAGGTCATTCACAATGTTACCAAACATCATATACATGGCACAGGCTGCACAAAACATCAGCTCAAAACCAGCCACTTTATTCCAAAGCGGATTGCCAAAATGCCCCAATACGAGAAGTGCAAAACCAAGCCAAAGGGTAAAGAAGGTGGTAATCATCGCTGTATGAATACGCAGGGATGCAATCAGCATAACAGTAGTATAGATAAACCAAGCAAATAGGTACCACCCAACATCTGTTGTTGAGGATTTGTAGAAATTCAGCTGATTCATGATAAGGATCAAGGCTAAGCCAATCCAAAAACTACCGTAGGCGGTGAAAGCGCAGAAGCCAAAGTTATTACCCATCTTCTGCTCCTGGAAACCGGCAATCAGTTGAGCGAGACCACCAAAGATTAGTCCCAAGACGATAACGGGACCTAAACCGCACCAGCCAACATTGTGAAATTGTAAAACGAGAGTTGTTAAGGAAAAACCGGCAAGACCCACCACTGCGGGATTTGCATACTTTTTGTCAGACATTCTGGCATGCTCCTAAGTTTATTTGTTTTATATTGTGACTCTCCACTGAACATACGAGGGTAGCTATGGTCACAAAAACTGATGCCAGTTCCAGATATGTGGAATATGTGTCAAGCCTTTCGTCTTAAGGTGAAATATTCATAGTGTATCCCCAAAACCGTTGCAGGCTTTCATGGGGTTAACATAGGGTTTATCTTTTTAGTAACAGCCACATGAAGAAGGGACATCCCAAGAACGAAGTAATCACACCCACCGGTAACTCAATACTTAGGAGATGTTTGGCAAGCATGTCGCAAGCCAGCAGGAAGATGCCACCTGCCCAGAGAGAGAGAAGGTAGATGCGTCGCTGTCCGGTGGGTACAAAAAACCTTACCAGATGTGGGACGATCAAACCAACAAAGCCAATTATCCCTGCATAAGCTACACTGATCCCAATTACGATTGAACTGAGGATAAAGATCTCCATACGAAGCTTCACTACATTTATCCCTAAACTTCCGGCATAGATATCTCCGTTGCTAAGCAGATCAACTGCGGGACAGCGAAACCATAAATATACTAGGATCAACATGGAGATTGAGAATAAAGTGACAAACATGCTCCATTCACCCGCACTGAAGATGCGTCCCAAATTGCCCATCAAAGTCCCTAAGATCAAAGCTGTATCCTGCAAGTTCAAATATAGCATCAGGGAGATTCCCGCAGCAAAGAACATACCAACAATAACACCGGCAATCAGCAAGCGACTTTTGTCGAAGCGTCCTTTTTGATGAGCAAGTCTCCAAACCAAAATCATAGTCAAACAAGCTCCGGCAAAGGCTCCGAAGGGCATAAGGAGGATGTATCCACAAAGTCCGGCAAGAATGCTACCAAATGCCGAACCGGAAGATATGCCAAGGATGTATGGCTCTGCCAAAGGATTTGCCAACATCACCTGATACAGGCTGCCGATGCCTGCCAAAGCCATCCCGGCAAAGAGAGTAAGAAGAAGACGAGGTAATCGTACTTGGCTTATGATGTTAGAGCCGGGTGCGCCGTAGGATAAATACGAGTAGATTAAGGCTGCACTGAAAAGGACTAATAGCACAAAAGAAAGTTTCTGCTTCATTAATCCTTGCCGGAGAAAAGCTCTTGCAGCTTGCGCATGCCATTCATGCTTCTGGGAGTTGCGCGTTGGATGAGATCGGGATTAATATCTTTCTCGAAGAATATCCTGCCTTTGCGAATAGCGGGGATGTCCTGCCAGCCTTTGCGGGATTTGATGTTTGTTAGGGTATCTTGCGAGTAGCAAATCATTATATCCGGCTTGGCTTTGATAACTGCTTCGGGATTCACGCGGGCGTAATCACGCTCCAGGCTGGGGAAGATGTTATCCCCTCCGGCAATTTCGATTAGCTCTCCCACAAAGGAGGAATCGGAAACGCTCATCAATGGATCGCGGTATATTTCCAGATATACCTTGGGATGAGGTAATTTGGCAGCCCTTGCCTTGATGTTGGCAATGTCGGCATCCATGCCCAGGACAAGGTTATGAGCTTCCCTTACTTTCCCGGTAAGCTCTCCGATGCGGAGGATTTCCTCTTTAAGAGCTTTGAGATTCTTGGGATAGATAACCTCCACCCGGTAGCCTAGCTTTTTCAGCTCTGCGGCTGCCCCTTCCTGTTCCAAGGCACTGCTGAAGATAATTGCCGGATTAAGGGCAATGATTGCTTCCTTATCGATGGCACTAAAACTGCCGACCTGGGGCTTTGCTGACAGGAAATCCGGAAAATTACATTCTGCTGTAACGCCAATAATCTCTTCCTTGATGCCAAGAGAATACAGGATTTCCGCCACTTCCGGCGATAATACCACATAGCCCGAAGGCTTTTTCGTTTCCTGCTTTTTGCACGACAGCATGCCAATTAACAGCAAGAGTATAAGTAAACAACGTAAATACTTCACGCGACCTCAATAATAGATATTTCTTAGCTCTCCTATGCATGTAACACAGCTTGGATGTCAAGCATAAAATCAGCGGGAGACTAGGTTGTTAATGTCAATTATGCTGTATCTGTCAAGCGTAACCAACTCGCACTAATACGAATAATGCAAATAAACAGAAATTGATATTGACAAATTGACAATAAGCTTTCGTATAGCGATCAGTGAATGATTTAAAGGTTGGGAGAATGTACAAAACTTATTGGCTGTCCCTCTTCGCACTTACTTTAGTGACAAGTATCGTTGCTTTATGCACGCCCCAGGATGTATGTATCCATTGCACGGATAATCTACTTAGCTTAAGCTGGGCAGAAACTGAAGGTGCACACAATTATAGGGTTCTATCCTCATCCACAATTGATGGAGAATACACCGAGGATAGCACTGGCGAGTTCACTTCCCGAACATGCTGGACTAGTAGCTCTACCACACCGCAGAAATTCTATAAACTTGTTGCACGCACGGCAAGACCGGACGAGGTTCTGGTAAAACGCAGCGGAGATACTTTACGCTGTATCAGCAAATATAACGCAAACCAAGATATAATTATAGATATCGGACAGGCTGCATATAACAGACTATACACGTTCTCTCTGGTTGCACTCAGCCAGAACCTAAGCAGTGAACCGATTGAGAAAGATGGCACAAATGGGCTGATAACTCTTTTTAATGCCGGCTCGGATAGCTGCCCTGCACCATATAACATGAAGCGAAGCACAACCCCTGCAGTATATGCGGAATGGGTAGGAGGGGCACATCTTACTGATGATGTATATAATCTCACCATGCCCACCAATCCACCTCAGAGTTATCCATATGTTACTCCTTGGCAAGATATTACTTCAGTTAACACAAGTGCGGGGATAATTACATTGGCTGATGCAAGCCTCTTCCCTACTCCCTTACCCGGGCAAAGACACCTCATTGCATACGAGGCTTGGGTTGGCTCTGCATACCAAAAAATATCTCACTTCAGCTATGCCGGTAAAGAAGGTAACAACCTCCTTGGCGTTGTTCCGTATGTTGACACAAAACAGCTATCCGAGATAACTGCAATGGGCTCAATCCACCCTCCTAAAGCAGCATTCGTGATGACCAGTGCTGCTCCACGTTCTGCACCCCATTATACATTGGATGGGTTTGAGCTTCCCCAAGGGCGTTGGGTTTCAGGTAAGCTGCTGAAAGTGGAAATGCTAAACGATTTATATGATCCGATATCCAAACGTTTATACCCCAATGACTCTGCGATGTGGGAGAAGTTCTGGGAAGAGAGTATCACCTATAACATAAGCGCAGGAACAAGCATAGATGTCCTTTATCAGGCTGAATGTAAAAAAGCTAATAATGTGTCTGTCTATTATGGAATGCAAACCACAAGGATGTCCGCTTTCAACTCCAGCTTCACCAAATATCACTATGGCCACTCAGTAAACAACAATATGTTGAGTTTGATTGATCATAGTCCTCTCCAACAGGATGACCTAAACTACTATTACTATAACACGGCAACTCCACCTCAAAAAGTGTATCCAAACCGAAACTCCGGAAACATGATTCAATACCCCAATGCTGACAAGCTAATCCAATACGACCCCACGAACAAACGCATCCACTGCACTAGGATGGATCTCGGCTATGGCACTCCGGCCAATTATCAAAACATGATAGGCTCTGCTTACTTGGGCAGTAACTACCGTTTCTTCGGAAATGGGATTAGCAAATTCTATTTCACCAATGTCTATGGGAAAAATGGCATTAATGTTGGGGACATCATTACTTGGAGAGGCTCTTACATAGAGACTGTCAATCTATCCCAATCCTCCAATACGCTTGCATATCTCTCCTTTGAAAATGGTGATAAGTATTTAACCATTGATGTAACCGGCTCAGAAAGCTTCCCCTACACAGAAACTATCAGCCACCACCTATTGAATGGCAAGACCCTGCAAATAATGCAGAAGGACGATAGCATAAATGTAATTGATGCTGTGGAGCAAAGTGTTCTATGCGGACAGGAAGGTTTGTGCATCCAAGCAAGTGCTTATGGAGTTCTGAAACTCAAGTTGTAGTAATGCAGGAAATCAAAAGATCGACGTAAGGTTAACATAGCACGCAGACCTGTTATAAAAAGTAGCTTAGAGATATAAACCATCGCCCTGCAAGTTGCCATAAACAGCTTGCAGGGCAATAAGAGATGGATATCTTACTACTTATAACTTGGATTTAGCAGGGCATCAATGGCACGGGCACTGCGATGACCATCAGCTATGGCGGTGATAGCATCGGCAGTGCGGTTGAACATATCACCTCCGACGAATACTTTTTGGTCGCTACTGCGCCCCCATCTATCTGCTTCAATGTTCCACTTACCGAATTTGATTTTGGCGAAGGCTTCGCCATCCATCCAGTTGAAGTTCATTCCTTGCCCGATAGCTGCAATGATGGTATCCGCTTCAAGCACTTCTTTAGAGCCTTCAATTAGCACAGGTTGAGGGCGTTTGGCACCTTCTTCCTGCTTCATTTCGGCTTTTCCCCAGATGATGCGTAAGCGGTTATCAGCAGCTTGCTCAATTTCCAAAGGTATCGCCTGACAGATGAAATTAACTTGCTCTTCCAAAGCTTCGTCAATCTCTTCGCGGTCGGCAGGCATGTCCTCTAAACGACGGCGATACAATACAGTTACTTCGCTTCCAAGACGGCGAGCCGTGCGGGCAGCATCCATGGCAACATTACCTCCGCCAACCACAACCACATGCTTGCCAAGTTGTACTTCCTTCCCTTCGGTAACGTCCTGCAACAGCTTGAGACCGCTGGTTACCCCGGGTTTATCTTCCCCTTTTATCCCGATAAAATATGGTTCGAATAGTCCGGTGCTGATGAATACTGCATCAAACCCGGAGTATAGCTCATCAAAAGTAACTTGTTTGCCCACAGCTGTGTTGTAATGAATCTTGACACCTTGGGCAAGGATGAAGTCGATGTCTTTATCCAGTTTGTCATAAGGCAAACGATACTCCGGGATGCCATAACGGAGCATCCCACCTGCAGCTTCACTCTTCTCGTAAATCTCTACTTTGTAACCCATACGACTTAAGTAATATGCAGCACTCAAGCCCCCGGGACCCGAGCCGATTATGGCAACGTTTTTGCCCAAGGGAGTGATCTCTGTGCTCAGGATGTCTTGATACTGCTCGGATTCGAAGCAATCTGTAAGATAGCGCTTCAGCCAGCGGATGGAGATGGCTTCACCCCGATGAGAGAGAGCACACACATCTTCGCATCTACGGGTGCATATTCTCCCGCAAACGCCAGGCATGGGATTGGTGTCGTATAGTATCTTTAAACCTTCGGCGATATTGTCCTCGCGAATGGCTTTTATATAGGCAGGGATGTTCATATGAGCAGGGCAGGTGGCAGTGCAGATACCGCACTGGATGCAGCGATCCGCTTCCTTTATTGCCATCTCTCGCGAATAACCTTTAACCATTTCCACGAAAGAATCGATGCGCTCTTCGGTATGCAAGTGGGGCATGGGAACACGTTCCAAATGAAGTAGTTCGTAACCTTCAGGACGTTTGTATCCAAGCTTCTCATCGTCCCAGTCCTTTCTATCCACACCGGGGATGAAGCAAAAGGTTTCGCGCACGTCCTTATCCAAGCCTTCCTCAACCCATGTGTAGGCATTAGACATGGTTAATGAGCCCGTAGGGCAGATATCCACGCAGAGGGCACACCAGCAGCATCTGCCATAGTCAATCTTAGGACGAAGTCCACTGTCACCGTCCTTGGCTTCTTTCGCTTCAACCATCTCAATGGACACGTTTTGGCAAATCTCGGCACAGGTACCGCAACCGATACACTTATCAATGTCATTCTGGTGAAATCCACGATAATGGTCTGCACCGGGTCGTGCTTCGCTTAGGGTGTTGATGGAATATGGCTTCTCAAAAGCACGCTTCCAAACGTATAGGGGGGATAATATATCTCGTAAATTCACTTGTTTACCTCTCTATTTCCGGGGGGTAGGTATGTAGAGAAACCATTAATCCTGCTATATCGGCAATGTTTACTCCTACAGCTAAGTCTTCCAACAGTGCCATGGCATGGGTGTATGAGGGACCTCGGACAGTTACCTTGCGGGGGAGTTCGCTGCCATCGGAAACCATGAAGTAGCCATATTCGCCACGAGTTGATTCGGCACGGACATAGGTTAACCCGGCAGGAACCTTGAGATGAAGGACATTAGCTAATGTTGTGTGCACAGCACCGCTTCGAGGCATTTTGGCAAGTATCTGGCGGATAAGATCAATAGACTGATACATTTCTTTCCAGCGTACTACAGTGCGGGCATAAGCATCCCCGGAGCTTTCTGTCTCGATATTGAAGTCAAGCTGTGGATAGGCCAGATATGGAAGATCTTTTCGTATATCACGAGCCACACCGCTACCACGGGCATTGGGCCCAACGATGCCATACATATCAATCATATCCGGAGTGATGATGCCTAATCCCACAGCTCGCTGCTTGTATATAGCATTATTCAGCATAACATGACGTATTTCGTCCAGTAGCTTGCTGGCACCGTCCAACACCTTATTGGCGCGGTTTATCCAGCCATCCGGTAATGCACCTCGAACCCCACCGGGGGTCATGTACATATGATAGATACGGGCACCTGTCCATTCTTCAAACAGGTCTAGTACATAGTCGCGGTAGGCAACAGTCCATTGGGAAACAGTACCCATACCAAAAGCACCACTTTGTCCACCGATCCACATAAGAAAACTTGCCAAGCGAGATAGCTCCAGATTCAATGTGCGAAGCCACATGGCTCGCTCCGGAATTTCCACACCTAGGAGATCTTCCACCGCAGCAGCGAAGAGGTATTCGTTGGTGTCCGGCTCAGGGACACAGATGCGGCAAACAATAGGGAAGCAGTTAATGTAACGTCTGCGTTCCATCAGCTTCTCGAAACCACGGTGCAGGTAACCTACATGAGTGTTACACTTGATTACTTCGTCCCCGCAGATATCAAGTTCTAGGCTCATATTTCCCGTAACACCGGGGTGCTGGGGACCCTGCCACATTTTCAGGTACTTCTGGCTTTCCAGGTCGTAAACAGCTTTGCCATTAACAATAGGTGGATATAAACTTTCCATATTAATCCTCGGGATAAAGCTTACGCTTCATGTGCTCTTCAGGTTCACGGGAATCACGTTCTCGGTTGGAGTAATTGGCTTCGCAATATTCCTTGGTGTCAAAATCTCTGCGCATGGGAGGAGGACCCTGCCAACCTTCCAGAATCATGGGTTCTTCCTGACCGGGGCTACCGGGGAAATCTATCCCAAACATTTCGTGCAGTTCACGTTGGAATACTCTGCCTTGATGCCAAAGATGGTGGATGCTGTCCATAACAGGCTGTTCACGATCCATGAACACCTTGGCTATGATATCTGTGTGATCAACATGATTGTGGAGAATGTAAGTAAGCTGGAATAGCTCGGTTTCCAGCCAGTCAACGCAAGTCAGCATCACCAGATGTGTATAGCTGTGGATGTCCCGCAGATGGGTTACCAGGCTAACCAACTGGTCTTTTTTTACCGTGAAAGAGGCTTGAGTGCCATGACGTAGTGAGAAGTCACTAAGTTCAAACTGCAACGAGAGTTTATTATATAGCTGTTCCATACATACCTACCAGTTGTAATCCGGCATATTCCAGTCTTTGATGACTTTCTTTTGGTTTTCTTTGTACCAATCGAACTTCTCGGCATAGAGGTTCTGCCCTTCGGCTTTGCCTGCTTTTATAAGCTCTTTTAACTTGGTAAAACCAGCAAGTACTGCTTCGGGACGGGGCATACAACCCGTCACATAAACGTCCACAGGTATGTACTCATCTATCCGCTTCACTGTATTATATGAATCCCAATACATACCCCCGTTGATTGCACAAGAACATACTGCCACCACAAACTTAGGCCCCTGCATCTGTTCATAACTGCGAACGATACGTTTTAGTGTTTTAATCGAAACATAGCCACCAATCAGGAATACATTGGCTTGGCGGGGGGTTGGTCTGGGTTGCATGCCTAAACGGCTGATATCATATCTTGAAGTTAATAAGGGACGGAGTTCTATAGCTCCACATCCTGTACCGAAGGCGAGTATCCAAAGGCTATTTGCCCGTGCCCAATTGAGGAAATCCTCTATAGGTTGCCAGCTTTTACGAGCGGGCTTGGGTCGGGCATCGCAGAACCATTCTTGCTCTTCATCGGACAAGCCGGCATTGCTTAAAGTGTCATCATCCTTACGCCAGTCAGGATAATCTGCTGTTACCGTTATTGAGGACTGATCTTTGGCATCAGTTATTGGCTCTGAGGTGTGTTTAATATCATTTTCTATCATACATATATCCTTACAAACTGAAAAGCAGAATGGAGACTATCCCTATCAGAGTGGGATATTTAAGGAAGAAACGGATGGAGTTCTCGGTTCTAAAGCGGGGATAAGCCGCACCGATAAACACGCTGAACATATAGATGCTGAAGGTTTTTAGCATCAATACAGGTAGATTAGTTGCCCCCCCAAAGAAGAGATTCATGTACAATACCAGCTTTGCACCCGCAAATATCCCGCGATTGGTAGCAAGCAAGCCCATAAACGATGCCTGATATTCTGTTGGGGGGCCAATAGGTATCTCTTGAGGTGCAATTACTACAGAAAAGGGATTATACATATTCATGCCTAACATAGCTATCATAGCTGCCACCACTGCCAATGGGTTGGTAAAGAGCGTCCAATTAAGAAAGCTTCCCTGTTGAGCCGCGACTATCTCGGTGATGGAGAGGGTGCCATATTGGACAACAAGGCTGATTATTGACAAGGCGAACGGTACTTCAAAAGCCGTCATTTGCGCCAAGCCTCGGCTAACCGCAATGGCTGAATAGGGATGTCCCCCTTCGCCTGCACCGAGAGCCATGCCAAGCTGTCCAAAGAAGATGAAGTACATCACCAGCAGGATGTCTCCGCTCATGGAGAAATTGGAAAAATAGGCAGAGCCAAACAGCACCGGTATGAACATATAAGTACCAATCCCTCCGGCGATTCGGAACACAGGCCCAAGATAAAACATAATCCCATGAGATATGGCAGTGCGTATGGCATTATTCTTGGCTATATCAATGAAAGGTTGCCATACCGGAGGTCCCAGTCTGCCTTGCACACGGGCAAATATTTTGTGCACTATGCCATTGAGAGTAAGCCCCCAAACGGTGACCACGCCAAGCGAAATGAATGCCCAAACAATCTTCAATGTGATACTCACTATTTCACCCCCAGGAGAGAATAAATGAACAGCATATACAGGAAGATGTGCAGTACATAAGTCTGCCCATTACCGGTGTATATGCGGGATATTGTTGCGGCAATGGAGTGAGTCCACTCTGCCACTCCGTTGTAAAAAGCAGTCACTCTCGGCTTTACCAAGAAACCAAGTGCTTTATTATATGGAGCAAACATGTTATATGCATAATGCGTTGTCCATGGCTTATATGGCCTCTCTGCGGCAAAGACGATGTTGAATTGCTTTACCTTCTGGGTTTTGGCATTCACCAACAACAGCCAAACAAGCGGAACGATAAACACTCCCATAGTTACATACATTATCAGATTGCCATTCCAGTTGGCGTGCAGGATGGGCGAATTCAGAACTACATTATAGCCATCCCAACTCAACCAATCCGGCTTGGAGATGAAGTTTGCCACTGCCATAGATAAAGGTTTGGTTATCAAATTGGGGAACATGGATATTACCATGATCGCCATCATGAACAATACTTGAGGAATAATGAGCCAGACCGGTGCTTCTTTAACATCATACTGGTATGGTTTTGCTTGACCGAGGAACACTGCATGGATAAGCTTATACAGGTACAGAAAGGCGATGGCACTGGAGAAGAACGCCAGTCCCGCTTGCAGGTAACGTCCTTGTTCCAGCAAAGAAGTATAGATGAACCATTTGGATCCGAAACCGCTTAAAGGTGGCACTCCTGAGACGGCAATAATCCCTATCAGTACGCTTACAAAAGCTATGGGCATTTTTTTAATCAAGCCACCCATTTCATACATGTTTCTGGTGCCGGTTCGCAAAAAGACTCCTGCCATTGCCATAAAGATTAAGCCCTTAAAGAACAGATGGTTCACAGCAAGATACACTGCTGAAACCCAACCCAGATGGCTCATGAGCGACAGCCCTGCGATGATGTAACCCATTTGGCTCATACTGGAGTATGCCAGCAGCTTCTTGGCATCCTCTTGGAAGGCAGCCATCAAAGCTCCAAAGAAGGCAGTTAACACCCCAATCCAGCCCAAAAAGCCCATGCTCATGTTGTTTCCGTGCAGGGATTTGGAGAACATAATCAGCACCAACAACAAGCCATATACACCAGCTTTGGACAGAACCGAAGAAAGCAGGCTACTGCTGTCGTCATCAGCTTCTGCATAGGCACCGGGAAGCCAATAATGCACTCCCACAGCCCCCATCTTGATCAAGAAAGCCCCGGCAGCAAGAATCCCCGCCACTGAGCCAATAGTGATAAACTTAGCTTGCAAGATTAGTGGGTAGCCGAGATAGGTATTGGGCATCATGGCAAGAGCAACCAAAAGCAGATATGCCCCAAACGTAGAGAACACAATATAGTTCAACGCCGGATTCTTGGCACGCTTACCCCTCAAGATAAGGAAGTATGATGCAAGGGTCATAAGTTCCCACGCCAGGAACAACTCCATCTTGCTACTTGCCACTACCACATTTCCCAGAGAGAAGATCATCAGTACCAGTGCAGGGAACATCCCTTTAGCTGTTGATTCATGATGCATGAACCCAAATACCTGCACAATGCTACCACCAATCAGGATTCCAATGAATATCTGTCCCATAAGGGGTAACATAGGCAGTAGCATGAACCAGCCATAGTATCCAAGCAAGGCAATAAGGAACAAACCTTTCAGCTTTGTGGGCAGGAAATCCATCACGCTAAAGAGCAAGAAAGCTATTATGGGATAGATTGCAGTTTGCCCCAGTTCCGGATAATATCTGGTTATGAAGAGCGATACTCCCACGAGACTCAATGATGCCAGAACATTCGGAATCACTCTGGCAACACCCGTTTGCAAGCCTTGCTCCGGCAAGGCATCCTTATACACCATGCCAAGCCAACGCATCAGGTACACAACCTCGAACAAAGAGCCCAGTAACAATCCTGCCATCCAAACCCATGCTCTGGTTATCCCGAATATTTGGATAAGTTGCCACTTGGCAAAGAACCCAGGGAAGGGAGGAAAGCCCATTAGAGCAATAACAGCAATAGAAAAGACGGCTAACAGAGCATCATTGTTTCTCAGCACACTCCAAGCACTTAAACTGTCCTCTCCCACTGTGCCTGAAAGCCAAAAAAGCACTGCTTTGGCAAGCAGGTTTGTCAGTAGTATTCCCGAGGCGGTTAAAAGTACCATCCCTGCCGGTAGATTAAGCTGATACAGGGCACCTAAAGCAAAGATGATTAATCCTGTCTGTGCAGTTGAGGAGTAACCCAAAAGCCTCTTTGCGCTTTTTTGTCTTATGCCTAGCAAATTCGCCATCACAAAGCTTAGCAAGCCTGCACCACACAGTACTGCCAGTAGGGTAGGACTGAAGAGAGGCATAATCTTGTAAAACAGATATAGCAATGCGCCGGTATTCACGGTTGAGACAATTGCCGCAATCCCACTATGGGTACTCTGGTACAAGTCCAGTGCCCAACCATTAGCAGGAAAAGGCTTAAGCTCCAGAAACACTCCCATGGCAACCAAAAACATAGCCACCTGGTAACCGGCGGTATTTACAGCAGGGAGAGATATCCAAGTATCGATATTCAAGGTTCCCGTATAGCGATAGGCAAACACAACTCCAATCAGGAATACGGAGCTGGACAGCCCACCCGCCAACATATACTTTATCCCGGCTATCAGGGAATTTTTATTCTGTTGAAGGGCAACTAACGCATAAGTAGCAATTGAGAGGATCTCCATGAAGACAAAAGTGTTGAATATATCGCGGGTGAGCACTAGACCATTGGCACCAAGAATCACCAAAAGGTATAGGGCAATCGGCTGTGCTCCATGCTCTTCAAATTCACGGTATAAATAAATCGCCCCCAGTAAGCCTATGATGTTTATCATCAGCAACAAGATGGCTTCCACATACCCAAAGCTTAACGCAATAGAAAGCGGAGCAGGGAACCCGGCACTAAACACCATAGTCTTTGCAGGCTCTATCAAATGCAATATCTTAAGCTGCCAGAATGCTGCTCCTGCGGCAGTTGCCAACACACCGTAGAGCACATAAATACTAAGCTTACGGTGCAGCTTGTCAACCAAGGCAATCAGGAAGGCAGCAGCCAGAAAGAGGGCTATCAGATACATGGGGTTTACCATTTCAACTCCTCATAATCATCAATATTCAAGCTGCCATGCACCTTAAAGAGTCTGATGGTGAAGCTTAGCATCAGGGCTGTTACAGCAAGTCCAATCACTATAGCGGTTAGAACCAATGCGGAAGGAACTGGATCCACCACTTTGCTGACCAGCTTGATGCCCGTTGCCACGGAGCCTTGAACCTTAACCGCAGTATCAATTATCGGAGCGGTTGCATCCTTAACATAGCCCAGGGCTACTATTATCAAGTGGATTCCCGTATCAACAATCGAGAAACCTATTATGATCCTGATGATGTTCTTCTTGGCAAGCATCGCCCAAATGCCAATGATTACCAAGATGAATCCGCCAACTAATACAATCATTGGTCACAACCTCCTGCTTGCATGGAGTCTATCACGCTGGAAAGCTCTGAACCAACTTTCAAGCCGATGAAGCTATAGATTATAGGTACCGCACCAGATGAGAACAGATATAGGTATTCACCCATGGGAAGATATCTTGGGTCTAAAAACGAGGATACGCCGATAAGCACCAAACCCAATACTCCCATCAACACGTATGCCACTCCGGACAGCGATTCACTGAAATGGATTAGACCATGTGAAAACTTGAAATCCACCTGTGCCAACACTAATAACAATATCCCTGAGGCTATCACCACACCGCCCTGGAATCCTCCACCAGGACTTAAGTGTCCGTGACTGAAGATGTAAACCCCTAAGAGAATAATTAGCGGACTCATAAAGGCGGCACCAGTCTGCAATATCTCCGAGCCGGGTTTTCTTTGCTCACTTTTATTGTGTTTGCGCCGCAGCAGAAAGCCCACTCCCGCAGTTGCCAGAAACAGCACGGTCACTTCGCCCAAAGTATCCAATCCTCGATATGTAACCACCACAGCGGTTACCGTATTGGGCATATTAAGGTCTTTCACACTGCCATAAACATAAGCAGTTGCCAGATTGTTCAAACCCGTGGAGACTGTGTACTCCTCAATCAGGGGGTAGAACATGAAAGCCATCCCAATCACTGCCACAAGAACCAGCAAGTATTTAATCATCATCCCCTCCCTTTGTTTGCTTCAAGGCATAGAGGAAAACAACCGTGGTTAAGCCTGCGCCAATCGTCGCCTCCGTCATGGCAACATCCGGTGCGCCGTAGATGAGAAAGATTATTGATGCGGATAAGCTGATGATTCCTGAAGCTATAACTGCACTAAGAGTGCGCTTTGTGTATATGGCATATACAGCAGCGATAATGCTTAATAAAAGCAATAAAATCAAAGCTAAGATATCAGGCATTTCCTTCCTCCTTGCTTTGGTCTTCCCTCAAATTATCCCGAACAGATTTCTCTGTTAGCTTGATTCCCGCATGATGTGCTGCTCTTGCCAAAGCATGAGAACTAATAGGGTTGGTAAAAAGAATGAAAAGAATCAAGAGAACAAGCTTGGGTAACCATTCTGTAACTGCCATACCTACACCTATTAAGGTCAATATAGAGCCCATAGTGGTTGCTTTGGTACCCGCCTGCATTCGGTTGTATACATCGGGCATTCGTAACACACCCATGGCTCCTAAAAAGAGAAATATCGAGCCTAACAGACAGACTACCGAGGAGATCAGCATCATCATAATCCCCCCTCCAGATAGCGGGCAACGGCAATAACGCCCAAAAAGCTTAGTAAACCATATACTATCGCCACATCCAGATAGATAATCCTGTTCGAACGGAGGGAGATGAAAGCAATGATCGCTACCCCAATGATTGTCATTGTATCCAACGCCACTACTCTATCTGCAGAACTGGGTCCCATCATAAACCTGATAAAGGCTAAGATCATAGAAATCATCGAAAAGTAATAGGCAATGTTAAATAGCAGGGATGCAATGTTATCCAAAAATCACCTCCAAGTGCCTTTCGAAAGTACTGACAATCGTATCTGTGGCAGCATCAATATCGTCAGTTGTTATGTCGATCCAATGGATATACAAGTATTCTCCCTTGGCTTCCACAGTCATAGTGCCGGGAGTGAGAGTAATAGAATTGGTCAGCACAATTCTGCCAAGTTTGCTTTTAAGCTTGGTTCGTACTTTAACAATCCCGGGGTTGATGGGTAAACTGGGAGATAGCACTCTTCGAGCCACATCAATAGCACTTTTAACAAGTTCAATGCAAAAAACAAACACATACAGCACCATGTGCACGATTGACCTGGGGTTAAGCCTCAATTCTGCAAGAATTATCAGGCTTGGAGCAAACACTAAACTTATAATCACCGCAGTAATTGATCCAATGATCAGTTCGTCTCCCCGCCATCCGGTTAAAACAAGCCATAACAAGATGAGTATCAAATAGCTAATTAGGAACGCTTTAACGCTGCGCATTCAACCTCCCGGTTAAAAGATACTAACATAATAACGCAACTGAACTCCTATGCAAACTTTTTGTTATGTTCCCTCTTTTTTAGCGCATGAGATAATCTTTAATACACATCAAACTGTGTTTTTTTGTTTCTTTCTATGTCTTTCTTTCTGGTAACTACTCAATGCGTGGCCTGTTGTATCCGTTTAATCAACATAATCTTAGATTGTTTTACATCCCCTATGCGTAACATCCAAACCGTTTTGCTTTATATTGTAGTAGCGATATTCATGCATATTGGTCTATTTCCGAGAAAGCAATTTCATAATCCGCCCTTGTATGAAATACGGATGAAATACGCATGAAATACGCATCGCATCCGTAATTCACGCGCAATACATAAGTAGTTGCTGCAACCGAGCTGAGAATAGGATATACATGCTTTACAGCAAAGTAAATCCTTTCACAGCAGCTTATCATGAGAGAGCGTTAGCAAAACAGCAAAGCAACACCAAGATGGATGCATGCTATATTAGATGTGTACAATATATCTCGACAAGAATATCGGCTCTGGATTATATGTCCCTTAACTTCATAATAAAGGAGATTACCATGACTATCACAACCGCCGAAGCCGCTTTATTAGGGCTTTTAACAGAAGGAGATAAGCATCCTTATCAGATTGAGAAAGATGTTCAGTTTCGTGATATGCGTTTCTGGACAGAACTGTCAATGTCCGCAATTTATAAAGCATTGCTAAAGCTTGAGACTTTAGGCTATGTGGAAAGTATCACCTCGATAAGTGAAGAGAATCGTGCCCGCAAGATTTATAGCATCACCGAAGAAGGTCTTGCTGCCTTCAAAGATAAGCTTGCGGAGTTGGTGGCAGAACCGGAGCATATCAGATGGCAAGCCGATGTGGCTTTTTATAACTTCGACGTGTTTCCCAAACAACAACAGATTGAGTTGCTTAACGCATACAAAACGAAGCTGGAAGAAAAGATTCAAGGTTACAAAGATCTGGAAGCCTTCATGACAGGAGAGGGATGCAGCATCTATCCTCTTAGCATATCCTTGCGTCCCATCTATTTACTGAAAGGCGAAGTGGATTGGGTGCAGGATTTTATCAAAAAGATAGAGAAGTCTGAAGCTTAGCAAGCAATTACCCACGGAGGGTATTCCATTTTATATTGTCCATGTGAAAAAAAAGATAGACAGATTTTCGCAATCCTGAAACTAGCACTACGTTGTAAATCTAATCCTTGTGCGGAGTTAATAATATGCTTGGAAGCTTGCTGATAGCAATACCCTTTTTTCGGGGTGATCTTACCGCAAAGCCAGTATTCACTATGGCTATTATTACCGCGGTATGTATAACCGCTCTGGTTACTTGGGTAGTTTTGTTATTTAATCTCGTTCATCTGGCTGAGGGAAAGAAAACGCGTAACTGGTACATAACCTGGACTTTTCTGGTTCCTTATCTGAATTTATTATGGATCCCCTGGGCACTCATCAGCAGTAATGGGTTTCTCAAGAGAGCTCAACTCAACCACTATAAAGTAAATGCCTACGATAATGCTATCGGGGCACAGATACTATCAGTCCCACTATTGATTCTATACCTGTTCTGGGGTGTTATTGGCATAATCCTGCATAATAATATCATCCGGCAGATACACAATATCGAAGTGCTCCTGCCCATTGGTATTGTAGTGATATGCATCCTCATCGTTGGTTTGATATACCTCATCAATGTATCGCTGTTCGTGCACAAAATGCGTAAACACCTGCATGATCAGTCAAAGCGACAGGCAAAACTTATCAATAGAGTATAACACCTTCTCCCCCACTAGCCTTTAGTGGCTATTATTTATCTGCATTGACCGAATTGTCCTCCTCATATTTATGGGCTTCAGATTAGCAATCTAAAGGATAATCATGCAGAAAATCAAGAACATAGCCATCATTGCCCACGTTGATCATGGTAAAACAACATTAGTAGATGCCATGCTCCGGCAAGCAGGGGTATTCCGCGATAACGAACGCGTTGTGGAGCGTATTATGGACTCCAACGATATCGAAAAGGAACGCGGTATAACCATCTTTTCCAAGAATGCCTCCCTTATTTATAAAGATTATAAAATCAATTTGGTGGATACCCCCGGTCACTCCGATTTTGGGGGTGAGGTGCAACGCATTATGGACATGGTGGATTCGGTGTTGTTACTGGTGGACGCCTTTGAAGGACCCATGCCGCAGACCAAATATGTGTTGAAAAACGCTCTGGAGATGGGGCTTAAGCCAATTGTGGTAATAAACAAGATAGATCGTCCCAATGCAAGGGCACATGATGTGCTGGATATGATTTTTGAGCTATTCTTGGAGTTGAATGCTCATCATGAGCAGTTGGACTTCTCCACCATCTATGCCTCCGGCAAGGACGGTTATGCTATCAACGAGTTGGAGGATGAGCCACAAAACATCTTCCCTCTGTTGGAGATGATAATTGATGAGGTTCCCGATACCGAGGGAGATATAGACCAGCCTTTCCAGATGCTTACCTCTGCCATAGAATACGATAACTATTTGGGGAAAATCGGTACCGGCAAAATACATAACGGCACAGTGAATCAGGGCGATGAGGTAATGCTGCTTAAACGAGATGGAGATAAGCTTACTTATAGGGTTACTAACCTCTTCACCTTCGATGGACTGCAAAAGAAGGAAGTGAAGACCGCTTATGCAGGTGATATAGTTGCCATTGCCGGTTTGGAGAAGATTGATATTGGCGAAACCATTGCTAATAAGGATAATCCCATCCCCTTGCCGAGCATCAGCATCGACGAGCCTACCATTGCCATTGAGTTTGTAATCAATAACTCGCCCTTCATGGGACGCAGCGGAAAGTGGCTTACATCTAACAAGATATGGGAACGCTTGCAGAAAGAACTGCAAACTAATGTGTCCCTCATTGTGGAAAAAACGGATTCTGCCGATACTTTTACCGTTAAAGGCAGAGGAGAGCTTCAGCTTTCTATCCTGATGGAGAATATGCGCCGCGAAGGATATGAGTTTCAAGTTTCCAAACCAAGAGTGTTGTACAAAGAGATAAATGGTGAGACTCATGAGCCAATCGAACTAGCTGTAATTGATGTTGCCGAAGAATTTGTGGGCACGGTTATTGACATGATGGGCAGGCGTAAGGGTGAGATCACCAGCATGACCCCTCCCACAGACGGTTACACCAGGCTGGAGTTCAAAGTTCCTGCCAGGGGGCTAATCGGCTGTCGTAATGAGTTTCTGACCGAGACAAGGGGTACGGGGATAATGAGCCAGTGTTTCTATGGTTATGAACCCTATAAAGGTGAGATTGTGGGTAACACCCACGGCTCGATGATTGCCATGGAAACAGGTGTAGCTCTTGGTTACTCGCTAAATAACTTCCAGCCTAGAGGGATATTCTTCATAAATCCGAACACTGAAGTCTATGCCGGGATGATTGTGGGTCAGCATAGCAAAGATAAGGATTTAGTGATTAATGTATGCCGAGCCAAAAAGCTTACAAACAACCGGGCTGCCGGTAAAGACGATGCCATAAAACTAATCCCACCCCGCATCTTTACCTTGGAACAGGCGATTGAATATGTTGGCGATGATGAGTTGCTGGAGATCACACCGGATTGCATCCGTATGCGTAAAAAGATATTGGATCACACCGAAAGAAAACGCAACGAGATAGCAAGCTCATAACAAGATTCATGATTTGAGTATAATATAAAAGGGAGGTTTGCACAACCTCCCTTTCTGATACTTGATAATGCTATTTGAGGGCGTTTAGCGCTTCTTTATAGTTTGGTTCGTGTACGATGTCATCCACCAGTTCCCGATAGACAACCTTACCTTTTTCGTCGATGATCACCACTGCTCTGGCAAGCAATCCTGCCATGGGACCATCCACTATCTCCAAGCCATAGTCTCTGCCAAACTCGCGGGTACGAAGTTCGGAAAGGGTGAAAAGTTTGTCGATGCCTTCGGCGGCGCAGAAACGTCCCAGTGCAAAAGGAAGATCACGGGAGATGCCAAGTACTACCACATTAGGCAGCTTAGCAGCTTCGGCATTGAACTTACGGACACTCGTGGCACACACACCTGTATCTATTGAAGGATAAATGTTCAGCAAGATCTTCTGACCCGTAAAATCTGCCAGGGTATGATCCTGGAGTTTTGCATCGGTAAGAATAAAGTCCTTTGCTTTACCACCAATACGTGGAAGGTTAGCATTGGTATTTATAGGATTGCCTTGTAGTTTCAGTTTTGCCATGATATGTTATCTCCTAGGTTTTATTAAACAAAGACCGTTGCACATAGAAGTGGACAAAAAGAATAGATAACAAATACTTGACA
>CAZPNU010000038.1:0-20793 GCA_964588075.1 uncultured Candidatus Cloacimonas sp. | reverse complement strand
TTTGTTTTTTCGGCAAGCGAGATAAGTTAACAAAACAATATGCCGCATCGCGTATTTCATTATCCGGCTTATAGCCCCAAAGATGCTTGCTGACAAAGCTTTTCTCTATCTCTTCGGATACTTTCTCTTTCGTAAACGGTTTGGACTCAAGCATATGCTCAGCTTCGGCAAAGGCTTTGTTTGCAGATTCAGACAATGCCAAATCTGCCTTTCGCTTGGATAAACTCTTTATCTCCACCATCGGTTCGCCGGATAGCACATACTCGTTCTGTATCTTATTCCGGTAAATGTTCCAGGTCAAAGTCCCGCAACTAACTGTCATCCGCAGCTTAATGGGGTATTCTCTAATCTCTGTTTTGCAGGTTCTATTTTTGCCATATTGCTTCCGAATGGCTTCTACAGCTTGCTTAATACATCTTGCATCAGTCCCGGGAAATACGGCACAAAAGGCATCTCCGGCAAAATGGCTGACGAACCCACCATGCAGTTCCACCTGCTCAATGGGATTGGAAAGGGCTTCTCCGAGGTATAAATTCAAGGCTTCTGCCCCTCTTTTGCCGTCCCTGCGAAGCTGATTGCTGATGACGGTGAAATCGGCTACATCTAAGAATAACAAGAATGCTTCAAAGCTGCCTGAATGCTCATCATGACCGTATTTGTTGAGGATAAAATCAGGTACATAACGTAACATATAATTCTCCTAATAGCTTACTAAAATCTACACTATAGACATCTTTAATATCGTCAAGAGAAATTATTCACCATATCTCAATATCATGCTATAATGCTAAAGCATACATTTATCTTCGGATAATAGTAGCTTGCAAGCACAGTGGTAATTCTCAAGCATCTCCTTAGACGAATCACATGATCATTGCATAATCATTGCATGTTTCATCCGTAATAAACATGTAATGATTATGTAATGATCGCAGGAGCGGTTGTCGGAGAACAAAGCATATCCACTGGAATCACAGCAGTTGTATCTATCATATCATAATGTATTTCATGCGCTTACCGCTATATCGATAAATTCTGAGTAGAATTCTCTTGACAGAATAACCCGCTCACAGAATATCGATACAAGATTATTGATTTACCCTATGAGGAGAGAACATGGATGCGATCCCAATCCTTACACTGAAACGCTTACCGAGATATCTGGAAGCTTTATACCGCTTCAAGAAAGCAGGTTTAAAGATGGTTTCCGCCACCAAGATTGCCATCTTCACCGATGTGCACATGACGCAGGTGCGCAAAGACCTCGCATATACAGGGGTGGTCGGCACTCCCAAGATCGGGCACAAGCTGGATGATCTTATCCAAGCCATCGAGCAATGCTTGAATTGGAACGACATCAGTTCCTGCTTCCTGGTGGGAGTGGGGCATCTCGGCAAAGCACTGATGGGTTATCAGGAGCTTTCCAAAAAGGGTTTACGCATCATCGCCGCTTTCGACACCAATCCGGAATTGATTGGCACTACCCTGCAGGATATTCCCATCTATGCCACGGACAAGATGAGCAACCTGCTGTCCCGCCTGCACGTACATATCGGCATCATCACCGTACCTGCCGAAGCTGCTCAAGAAGTGGCGGACATGATGGTGGAAAACGGGGTTATCGCCATCTGGAACTTCACCCCCACCAAGCTGGAACTGCCTGAGCATGTGATATTGGAGAACATAGACATGAGTTCCTCCCTGGCAGTGCTTTCCCGCAGAGTTGCAGAGAGGTTGCACATCAGCGACTCCGCTTAAGCCGGCACATAGTTTTTTGTAGCTTTAGCACCCGGAAAATAGTGAGTTTTCTCTAATTCCCGAGGTACGCCCATGAAAATAAACATAAAATGAATATAGGAGTTACCATGAGTTCAGAATACTCTGCTGCTCACAGCTTCAACAAGGTGATGGAGATACTGGATCGCTTCGACCGCAGCGAAACCAAGATTATCCCCATCCTGCAAGCGGTTCAGGAAGAATACCGCTACCTACCGCAAGAGGTTTTAACCTTCATCGCCACCTCGTTGGGTGTATCCCCGGCAAGGCTCTATGGGGTGGCAACCTTTTACAGCCATTTCTCGCTGGAACCCAAGGGTAAACACATCCTCAAGATGTGTGATGGCACCGCCTGTCATGTTAGAGGCTCATCCGCAGTCATCGATGCCATTCGGGATAAGCTTCAGCTAAGCGCAAAGAAAATCACCACTGACGACATGATGTACACCTTCGAAACCGTATCCTGCCTGGGAGCCTGTGGTTTGGCACCGGTGTTGGTGGTGGATGAAGCTGTGTATGGGCAGGTTACCCCAAAGCAAGCCCTTGAGTTAATCGACAAAATTGATGCGGAGGAGAAGAATAATGCCTAAGCTGGAACAAATCAGAGATGCCTATCTTGCTGCCAGAGAGCTTTGCAAGAAACGAGTAGTGGTGTGTGCCGGAACAGGATGCATAGCCAATGGTTCGCTGCAAGTGTTTGAAGCCCTTAAGAATAGTATTGCTCTGAAGGGATTGGATATTGTGGTTACCCTAAAGTCTGACGATAAAGCAGACCATAAAGCACATGATGTTTACATGGTTGGCAGCGGGTGTCAGGGCTTTTGTCAGGTTGGTCCGCTGGTGACAATTGAGCCAAATGGGGTACTGTATGGTCATGTGAAACCGGAAGATGCGGATGAGATTGTGGAAAAGAGCATCGTGCAGGATGGGATTATTGAGCGACTCCTCTATCACGATCCGGCAACGGGAACATCTTATAAAGGTGCTGCGGAAATTCCGTTTTATGCCAAGCAACTGCGTACCGGATTGAAGGATTGCGGCAGAGTTGATCCCGAAAACATCAGCGAGTATATTGCCCATGGTGGTTACTTTGCTGCACGTGAAGCATGGCAAAACTTAAGCTCCGAGCAGCTTTGTAGGCTATATCAAGAAAGCGGATTGCGCGGACGTGGTGGCGGAGGATTCTCCACCGGCTTGAAGTGGGACTTTGCCCGCAAGGAAATAAATGACAAGAAGTATGTGGTTTGTAATGGTGATGAGGGCGACCCCGGTGCGTTTATGGACCGCTCCATTCTGGAGGGAAACCCGCACAGCGTTATTGAAGGGATGTTGATTGCTGCCAAGGCGATTGGTGCTAACGAGGGCTATGTGTACGTGCGCATGGAGTATCCTTTGGCTTGCACCCGCATTAGGAAAGCCATTCAAGTGGCAGAGAACTACGGGATATTGGGCGATGACATCTTTGGCACAGGCAAGAGCTTCCGGATAAACGTTATGGAAGGCGCAGGTGCCTTCGTATGCGGTGAAGAGACAGCTTTGCTTGCCTCAATTGAAGGTAAACGCGGAATGCCTAACCCCAAGCCACCCTTCCCTGCTCAGAAAGGATTGTTCGGCAAGCCTACGGTTATTAACAATGTGGAAACCCTTGCCTTAGTACCTATCGTGATGCAGAAGGGTGTTGAGGAATTTCGCAAGGTGGGAACCAAGAACTCCCCGGGAACCAAGACCTTTGCCCTGACAGGGCATGTTGCCAATACTGGTTTGATAGAAGTTCCCTTCGGGACCACCATCAGGCAGATAGTGTTTGAGATTGGCGGTGGGGTTCTGGATAAAGATGGCAATATAAACAACGATGCGTTCAAAGCTGTGCAGATAGGCGGACCCAGCGGTGGATGCCTCACGCATGAGCACTTGGATATTCCGCTGGATTTTGACTCTCTGGGCTCCATCGGTGCAATGGTAGGTTCCGGCGGAATGGTAGTGATGAACAACAGCACCTGTATGGTGGAGACTGCCCGCTACTTCATGACCTTTACCCAGCACGAATCCTGCGGGAAGTGCGTGCCCTGCCGTGAAGGAACCAGACAGATGCTGGAAATGCTGGAGGATATTGTGAATGGTGAAGGGACAGAGGAGACTATTGAACTGCTAAAAGAAGCAGGCGAGGCAATCAAGATAACCTCCCTCTGCGGACTCGGCAAATCAGCCCCCAGCCCTGTGCTTTCCACGCTGCGTTACTTCCCCGAAGAGTATGAAGCACATGTTAAGGCAAAGTATTGCCCCACCAAGACCTGTAAGGCTCTGTCGCCAATATCTATAGACCCGGAACTGTGCCGGGGATGCACCTTGTGCAAGCGGGTGTGCCCTGTTAGTGCCATCAGCGGGGAAGTTAAGCACGCCCACCTTATAGACCCCATGCTTTGCATCAAATGCGGTGCATGCGTGTCCACCTGCAAATTCAAAGCCATCAGCTAAGGGAGAGAACCATGGAAAAGTATGTACATATAAATAATCGTCCGGTGCTTTGGGAAGGCGAAAGCAACATCCTTGCCCTTGCCCGTAAAGCTCATATCGATATCCCCACCTTTTGCTACCACAGTGATTTAAGCATCTACGGTGCTTGCCGTTTGTGCATGGTGGAAGTGGAAGGCAGAGGCTTGGTGACCTCTTGCTCCACTGAGCCTTTTGAAGGAATGAGGATCAATACCCATACCCAACAGATACTCAAGCTGCGCAAGACCATCGTGGAGATGCTGCTTGCCAATCACGATCAGGAGTGCCCCAAATGCAGCAGAGCTAACGATTGCAAGCTGCGTGACCTCTCTAACCGCATAGGTATAGACAAGGTGCGCTTCCGCAAGACCCGCGAAAGGAAGCCCATGGATCTGGGCAGCGAATGCCTTGTGCGCGACCCCAATAAATGTGTGCTGTGTGGAGATTGCGTGCGCTTTTGTGATGAGATACAAGGAATCGGAGCGATAGACTTTGCCTCGCGCGGGCAAGGAGTGAATGTAGCGGCAGCATACGGCAAGAGCTTGGCACAGGTGGATTGTGTAAACTGCGGGCAATGTGCAGCGGTTTGCCCCACTGGAGCCATAGTAGTAAAAAGCCATATCCCAAAGGTATGGGAGGCAATTCATAATCCTCAACAAACAGTGGTGGCTCAGATTGCTCCCGCAGTTCGAGTAGCCCTTGGGGAGATGTTTAACCTCCCCGCAGGAGACATCACCACCGGTAAGATGATTGCCGCAATGCGCATCCTGGGTTTTGACAAGGTGTTTGACACTGCTTTCTCGGCAGATCTAACCGTGGTGGAAGAAGCCAACGAGTTTGTTGCCCGCAAAGCCAAAGGTGAACGCTTGCCTATCTTTACCTCCTGCTGTCCTGCGTGGGTGAAGTATGCTGAGCAGTTCTACCCCAAACTATTGAACAACCTGTCCAGTTGTCGTTCTCCCCAGCAGATGTTTGGTGCCATTGCCAAAGAACAACTGCCACAACAGATGAACATACTCAAAGAGAACCTTACGGTTGTATCCATCATGCCCTGCACTGCCAAGAAGTATGAATGCAAACGCCCCGAATTTAGCAGCAATGGCATCGCCGATGTGGACATAGTGCTCACCACCCAAGAGCTTGGCAGGATGATTAAAGAAGCTGGGATAGACCTAAGCAGCTTGGAACCGGAATCCATGGATTTGCCGATGGGCTTTGCCACTGGTGCGGGCATGATCTTTGGCAACAGCGGGGGAGTTAGCGAGGCGGTGCTTCGTTATGCAGCAGACAAGTTTAACATCCCAGTGCCGGAGAGCATTGTGCTTCAAGAAGTGCGTGGTATGGCAAGCTTACGTGAAGCGAGCCTTGCTGGTGGTGAACTGAAGCTGGCTGTGGTGCATGGACTAAAGAGTGCGGCAGAGCTTTGCGACAAGATACTTGCCGGAGAAGTTCATTATGACATCGTGGAAGTTATGGCT
Organism: uncultured Candidatus Cloacimonas sp.; assembly: GCA_964588075.1. Lineage (GTDB taxonomy): Bacteria > Cloacimonadota > Cloacimonadia > Cloacimonadales > Cloacimonadaceae > Cloacimonas. The sequence goes on along the minus strand of CAZPNU010000038.1, from coordinate 15,046 downwards.
TGCCCCGGGGGTTGCACCGGCGGTGCAGGACAGCCCATTGTGCAAAACAAGCTGCAACGTAAAACCCGCACCACATCTCTGTACCATGCGGATAAGACCATGCCTCTTCACCGTGCACAGGACAATCCCTTCATCAACGAGCTTTACACCACCTTGTTAGAAGAGCCTAACAGCCACAAAGCCCATGAATTGCTCCACACTGCCTACCAACACCGCAAGAGAATAGATGAGGATTCCATCTCCTTCTCTGCCGAGAGCAAGGCAGACAGATGCAAGGTTCGTGTCTGCGTGGGCACTTCCTGCTACCTGCGTGGCTCTCAGGACATCCTGGCAAAGACCTTGCAGCTTGTGGAAGCCAATGCCTGGGGTGCACGCTTCGATATTGCCGCAACCTTCTGCAGTGAACAGTGCGACAAAGGTCCCTGTGTAACAGTTGGCGACAAGGTTATGCACCATGCAGAGCTTAGTCAGGTTAAGGAACTCATTGCCAAGGAAGCCACCAAGAGAGAATCATGAAGAAGATACTTATCTGCATGGGCAGCTCCTGCTTCGCCCGTGAAAACAGAGAGAACCTGCAAGTTATCGAGGAATATCTTCGCAACAAAGGCTTATCCGATTGCGTGCACATTGAAGGATCACTTTGCATTGGTGAGTGCTCCCGGGGACCCAATCTGATAGTTGGTGATACCCGCTACCACGAGGTGCACAGTGAAGATATCCCCACAATCCTGGATAAGGAATTGTTACAGTTATGAACAAACCTATCTACACCGAAAAGACTGCCTGCCAAGACTGCTACAAGTGTGTGCGGGAATGCCCGGTGAAAGCCATCCGAGTGGTGGAGGGCAGCGCTCAGGTTATTCCCGAAGCCTGCATTCTCTGCGGACGCTGTACAGAAGTATGCCCTGTGGGTGCCAAGAAGATTCGTGACGACCTCTCTGCTGCTCAAGAACTGCTAAAGACCCATAAGCGAGTTTACGTGTCGCTTGCGCCAACCTTCCGCACAGAGTTCAGTGGCCTGCCTGCGGGCAAGCTGATTAATGCCATCATCAGCCTTGGCTTTGCAGGTGTATCCGAAACAGCGCTTGGTGCTCAGCTTGTTTCCGCATCTTGCGCGGAACTATTAAACACAGGGACTAATCCCTTGCTCATTTCCTCTGCCTGCCCCAGTGTGGTGCATTTAATTGAGCAATACTATCCTTCTCTGGTGTCTTTGATAAGCCCCGTGATGTCCCCTCTGCAAGCGCACAGCAAGCTGCTGAAGGAAAGCTTCGGTGAAGATATTGGAATTGTATTCATAGGGCCCTGTGTTGCCAAAAAGAACGAAGCGGATTGCAGCTTCGATGTTGCCTTAACTTTCTCCGATCTACGCCGTTGGTTCAACCTCAGCGGCGTAGATTGGACAAGCATCTCAGGCAATGCTAGCTTCATCCCCAAGCAAGCAGAAGAGGGAGGTTTATACCCCATAGATGGAGGTATGATTGAGGGCATCAAGGTGCATCCTGTCCCTGCGAATACACTTTTTATGAGCTTTTCCGGAGTGCAGGAGATTCGTGAAGCACTCTCCGAAATTCCCCCCACCGGATTTGCTAATCCCGTCTTTATCGAAACCCTTGCCTGCACCGGTGGTTGTGTAAATGGTCCCGGTGTCACTTCCCGCGGAGCTCTTACCCGTAAGCGTTTCAAAGTCCAAACCGAAACACCTCCCCCACCGAAACAAAGGGAGGAAAAGCTGCTTGATACCCACAAAGCATTCCATTCCCGAGAGATATTCATGCCTCAACACCGCAAAGAGGAGATTGCCTCCGCCCTGCTTCGCATCGGCAAGAAACGGCATGAGGACGAACTGAACTGCGGTGGCTGCGGATATAACACCTGTAGGGACTTTGCTGCTGCCCTCCTGGAGGAAAAGGCAGAGCCTGCCATGTGCGTATCATACCTCCGCAAGCTTGCTCAAAACAAAGCGGCAGCTCTACTTAAAGCCATGCCTTCCGGTGTGGTTATCGTAGATGATAGCCTCAAAATCATCGAGTCCAACGCCAAATTTATCCAGATTATCGGCGGAGATGCAGCCATTGTCTCCGAAGCCGATCCCGATCTTGAAGGTGCCTATCTGGAGCGCATCATCCCCTTTCACCATCTCTTTGCCAATGCGCTCCGAGAGGGCACCGAAGCCAGCGTGGAGGACATCCGCTTCGATGGCAGAATCATCCGCCTAACCCTGTTCAGCATCCAAAAGCATCAGGTTATCGGCGGAATCCTGCAAGACATCACCGAGCCTGTCATTCAACAGGAGCAGATAATCGATAAGGCTACGGAAGTAATGCGTAAAAACCTAACCACTGTGCAACAAATAGCCTTCCTGCTGGGTGAGAACGCTGCAGATAGCGAAGTGTTGTTATCCTCCATCATCCATAGCTTTACCCACAAGGAGCCAAACTCGTGAACGACTATTTCCTGGAAGCCGATTATTACCAAATCTGCAAGCAGGGTTACCTTGCCTGTGGGGATAGCTTTTACAGCGTGAAGAGCAAAGACCGCATCATCAGTGTGCTGGCAGATGGTTTGGGTAGCGGCATTAAGGCAAGTGTGCTTGCCACCCTAACCACCACCATGGCTGCGGGTTTCATCGCTTCCAATATGGATATTCGCCGTGCTGCCGAAGTTATTCTGGAGACCTTGCCTGTCTGCTCCTACCGTCATATCGGCTATAGCACCTTCACCATCATTGATGCTTCGCTGGACGGCACACTACGCATAATTGAGCATGATAATCCCCCATATGCACTGCTGCGGGGTGGCGAAATCCTTAGCGTTAACAAACTGGAGATACCCATCAAGTCCTTTAAGAAAAGCCATTTGTACTATTCTGAGATAACGCTTGAGCCTGAGGACAGAATTGTTTATTACTCCGATGGTGTATCCCAATCCGGCATGGGCTTGCCCCATCTGCCTTTAGGTTGGCTGGAAAAAGGAGTTGAGGGCTACTTAAGCTCACTGCTTAAGGCTAATCCGGTTATCTCAGCGGGGGAAATTGCCAAGCGCACCGCTCAAAAAGCCAGAGAATATGACGGCAACAAAGCTGCTGATGACATCACCTGTGCTGCGCTCTACTTCCGAAAGCCCCGCCGCACCCTGCTTATCACCGGACCTCCCTACAAAAAAGATCACGACCACATTCTGGCAGAGATCGCAGGGAACTTTGAGGGGAAGAAGCTTATCTGCGGAGGCACCACTGCTGCCATCATTGCACGTGAGATGAACATCCCCATCAGCGTGAACCTGAAAGAAGTGAAAGCATCTGTGGATATCCCGCCCTCTGCCAATATGGCAGGCTTTGATCTGGTTACCGAAGGCACCATCACCCTAACTCGTTGCCTGAAGGCTCTGGAAGAGGATGCCAATCTGGACAAAATGCCCGATAATGCCGTTAAAAGACTGATGAAATTGCTGATAGACAGCGATATCATTGAGTTCGTGGTTGGCACCAAGATAAACGATGCCCACCAAGACCCGGCTCTGCCCAAGGATTTGGAGATTCGCCGAAACCTTATGAAACAGCTTTGCAACGTTCTGGAAAAAAAGTATCTTAAGTCCACGCATACCGTGCTGGTGTAGCTTAGCTTCTCCCCCATTCCCGCCAACTATCATTACCTAATCATTGCCTAATCATTACGTATGAAACAGGCAATGATTAGGTAGTGATCCCATATTTATTCCAATATCTGTCACCAAAAAGCAAATCTGTCACCCGCATACTTATGAAGGGACATGTCAGCATGAAGAAAGGAACTTTCCTACAGCTTGGCATAAACCCATAAAAGTATAAGGAGAAACAGATTATGAAAGCAACAAGAGCACACTTACTGGGAGAATTCACCGGGAAACTGGATGGTTTGATTTACTACCGTCGCAACAACAACGGCAAGCTGTATGTTCGCAGGCAGTTCCGCTTCAAAAACCATCCCTGTCATGCGGGGTTCCGCTCTGCCACGAAAGCAATTCATACCCTTAAACCCTCCGCAGGCTATAAGCAAGACCTGATTGACTACATGTATGGCTACAACAAACTGCCACAAAGCAAGTTGCAGAGCAGCCAATCGTGGGTGAACATCTACGCCAAGCTGATGTTTGCCATGCAGAAAGCAATGCCGGAAACGGTGGATTTGCGGACAATTAGCAGAGAGCAGATTGCAGCGCAGAACCTGCCTTGCATTTCGGTGAAAGTAGCAGTGGAGGCGGGGCTAATCCCCCAAGTGAAGGATTATCAGCGATTTACGCAGCAGCTATGAAGCGAAGCAAAGCTTAACTTTGGCTAATCTCTTTCTGATACTGCTCGATTTCCTTGCGTTCAGCATCAAATCCGGCTTTGCCCATAAGCGCATAAGTGGCTATCTTGCCGGCTTCCACGCCGGGTTGATCCAGTGGGTCGATATGCAGGAGTTTGCCGGCAAACACGGTCTGGATTTCGTACATCATGATGAACTCACCCAAGTGGAATTCGTCAAGCTGCGGGAAGCTGATGTTGCAGTTGGGACGCATAGCTTTGCTAAGGGCAATCTCGGTGGCGAAACGCTCTGCATTTAGCAGTTCGGAAAGCTTTTTCCCGCCGAGATAGCTTACTTCTTCTCTGTCGGGATGCAGATTGGGGATAGTGTAGTCGTGACGGAAGTTCTCCACGCTTAGGAAGCTGAACACTTTGTCGTTAGGGCCTTCTGTGTATAGCTGCACTTGGGAATGCTGGTCGGTGGTGCCCAGTGCTTTCACAGGGGTTTGCCCCACAAAGATATCCCTACCCCTCACGTCTTTGCGTTTACCGAGGCTTTCAGCCCAAAGCTGACGATACCAATCGGCAAAGTCATACAAAGAGTTGGAATAGGGCATCATCACGCTGATGTTTTTTCCCTGACGGTAGTATAAAAAGTGAATGAGAGCATTTAGATAAGCAGGATTGCTCATAACATCCGGCGAACTGCAACGGTTGCGCATGGAGGCTGCGCCATCCAGCAAAGCAGAGATATCGATACCCGCAAAGGCAGAGGATACCAAGCCCACATCGGTGAGTACGGAGAACCTGCCTCCCACATTGTCCGGGACGACAAAAGAGCTGTAGCCTTCGGACTGAATAACCTTGCGCAGGAAACCCTTTTCCTTGTCTGTGGTTATCACAATGCGATTACGGTAATCATTGGGGTATTTATGCTTAATCATGTCGGTAAGAATCATGTAACCCGCCATGGTCTCTGCTGTGGTTCCGCTCTTGGTGATGATATTGAAGATGGTGGTATCCAGATTTATAGAGCCAAGTATCTCATGAAGGAAGATGGGATCTACATTATCATAAACAAAAAGCTTGCGGGGAAGTTCACGCTCTGTCTTGAGGGCAGAATAGAGGGCTTTGTTTCCCAGTGCGGAACCGCCAATGCCCAAAACCACCATGGTGTCGAAGCGATCATCCAGCCTCTCCATGAAGGAAACGATGTGTCTGATGTCAGCTTCGGGGAGGTTGTAAAAGCCAAGGATATCGGCAGCTCTATCGGCAAGAATGGCGTTATGGGCATCCAGGCAAGCACTTTGATATTCCATAAGCTTGGCTTGAGGAAGTGCGGAAGGGAAACGGGAAGAGGCAAGCAGGTTATGATAAAAGAACTTTAACATGATTACTCCTTGATCTGGTAGTAGTGCTTTAGGTCTTTGAAGATTAACTGCTCTATATCGTGGACAGAACTTGAGAAATCAAAGCGGGAGATAAGCTGAAACAGCTTGCTGTCACAGTTCTGCACTACCGCCTTGATACTGAAATAGTTGGCAGGGCTGATGCTAAGCTCACGCACTCCCAAACCTAATAACAAAGGGATGTAATGCGGGATGGAAGCCATTTCTCCGCACACAGACAACGGGGTTTTATACTTGGCGGCACTTAGCACAGTTTGACGAATGAGGTTTAGCACAGCGGGATGATGCTGGATATAGTAGCGTGAAACATCTTCGTTATTGCGATCCACTGCCAGAGTATATTGCACCAGATCATTTGTACCGATGCTGAGGAAATCGCAGGCTTGGGCAAGACTATCCGCTTCAAGGGCAGCAGAGGGGATCTCTATCATAGCCCCAAGCTCAATGAAGCTGTCGAAGGCAATGCCTTGGGAATAAAGTTCTTCCTGGCAGTGATTGAAAACATGCTTGGCTTCGTTAAAGTCCTCCACATCAATAATCATGGGGAACATTATGCGAATCTTGCCAAAGGCAGAGGCTCGCAAAATAGCGCGAAGCTGTGTGTGAAAAACATCGTGGTGAGCAAGGCTGAACCGGATGCCTCTATTGCCCAGATATGGGTTCTCCTCGGCTTGTCCCAGCCCAAATGGGGCAAGTTTATCGCCTCCCAAATCGAAAGTGCGGATGGTGATGGGTGTGGGAGCCATGCGCTCTGCCATCTGGCGGTAGATCTCGTATTGTTCTTCTTCAGATGGGAGGTTTTGGCGGGAAAGGTACAAGAACTCCGTGCGGAACAGACCTATACCATCGCAGTTCAGGTTGCTGATGCCATCCAGCTCTTCCGGGATACCAATATTGGCATATAGTGTAATAACCTTACCATCTGCTGTTTGAGACACTGATGCCTTAAGCTCTTCCAGGCGTTGACGCAAAAGACCTTCAACCTGCACCTTCTGGGCATAGTACTCCAGGGTTTCCTCTTCCGGATTCACTATCAACTTGCCTTCGTCACCATCAACAATGAGTAGGTCGTTATCTTTAACTGAATCAAGCAGATTCTTGACATTGGAGATGGCAACCAAACCCAAAGCCCGGGTTAGAATGGAAGCATGAGAATTATAGCTGCCCTTTGCGGTTAAATATGCTCCGATATTGGCATGAGCCAAACGCCCAACCATGGAGGGATTAATCTCGGAGAAGATGGGAATGTGATCGCTCTCCATGTTATCGGGTAGAGCTCCTGAGATGCCGATTAGGGTATTAAGCAGCCTGCTGCCTACATCGCGGTAATCGGCAGAACGCAGGGCAAAAGCCTCAACATTCATATCCTCAAACATCTTGGTAATCTTAACAAAACTATCTTGCACTGCCATGGAGGCATGATGAAAGCTATCTTTTATGGCAGAAACAACCATGGAATATATCTCTGGATCGTGGAGTATCTCGCGGTGGCTGTCGATGATATCCCTGTCCCGCGGGTTTAATCTGCTGTTCTTGAGGTCGTTATTTATCTCGGCATCCACCACAGCGATGGCATCCTCGAAGCGTTTAACCTCAGCATCCACTTCTTCCGGGGCGATATTATACCTGTCGATAGAGTGATCTTCCATAGCCACATGAAGAGCTCTACCAATAAATAAGCCGTTGTTTATGCTGTTTCCGGCCAAGCGAAGCATACTACTCACCAAACCCACTCTTTATCAACTCCGAAAGCTCTTGCAATAAATACTCTTCATCTACGCCATCTGCAATGAGCTGAAGCTGAGAGCCACATTCCGCTGCAAGCATCATCACACCCATAATACTCTTACCATTAACCTTGGTGCCATCTTTTTCGATAAAGAACTCGCTGCGAAACTTGGTAGCTGCTCGTACAAGCAAGGCTGATGGACGGGCATGAAGACCCAACTTATTTGTTACTGTTACCGCTATTTGTTTCATTTGCCTTGGCTTCCATACCCTTGTTTATCGTTTTCATGCGTATTTCTTCATTTACTCTGCGGTTAAAATCCTCCGCAGCATCATATCCCACTCCCTTCAATATCATGTTCATAGCAGCAACTTCCACGATAACCGAGACGTTCTTACCGGGAGAAACCGGGAGATAAATGATGGGAATCTTTACCCCAAGATGTTCAGCATAATTATTCGCCAAACCGATACGCTCATAATCCATATTCTCCTGCCAGGGCATTAGCTCTATCTGGAGGTCTATGGACTTCTGCTTTCTGGTACGCTCGATACCGAACATACGCTCAGCATTCACAAAGCCCACTCCGCGTATCTCCATAAAGTGGCCGAAATCTCTGCCCGGTTTGCCAAAAAGCTGGTCATCCAGATAGCGAAGGGTTATTAGATCATCACCAATCAAACTGTGACCCCGATGAACAAGATCAAGGGCACATTCGCTTTTCCCAATACCGCTTTTACCTGTGAGCAAGATACCCAAACCAAAAACGTCAATAAGAGTTGCATGCAGGGTTTTCTCCAAGGCAAATACATCATGCAGGTACCGAGAAAGGTGCTCAATGAGGTTAATGGTGGAAAGACGGCTGGATAACAGAGCAATGTTTAGGTCATTGGCAATATACTCTGTGACCGGAGGAAGGGTTAAACCTTTGGAGATAATAATGCAAGGGATATCTGTTTTAAATACATCCCGCATCCTGGCAATCAGTTCTTCCTCGTGCAGACTTTGTAAGTAGCGCACTTCGGTTTCTCCGAACACTTGAATTCTATCGGAGGAAAACACTTCTAAGAATCCTGCCAGAGCCAGTCCCGGACGGTTTACATGCGGAGATGCAAGCTTCTTGTTTAAAGTTTCAGGCTCGGTAATCAAAGACAGGGCAAGGTCTTTCTTTTTGGCATCGAAAAAATCTCGAACAGTTATCTCTTTCATAGCTTATCCCATTGCATCTTGAAGCAGAGTTTTCGGAGATCAAGCGGATCTTGGGGAAACGAGGCTTGATGCCAAGCGATGCTGCCACCAAGCCTCATAAACCAAATCCAGATTATTATGGTTCAAACAGCCTGTACAAGTCTTGGTCTTTCTTTACCAAAACGTTTATGCTGTCGGTTTCGACATTCTTGAAGATAAGGAAGTCACCTTTAGCTGTATCAATCTTCTCCAAGGCTTCTTCCACAGAGAGGGTTTCGGTTACCACACGCTTGGTTTTAACCGTTTTGTGGGCTTTATTGTCTGAGTTAACTTGCAACACGGTAGCACGGGAGAAATCATCGAAATGGTCTTTCAGTGCGCGTTTCTGATGGTCTGTGATGCGGTCTTTAAGCTTCTTTATCTGTCCTTCCATCTTCTCGACAGCATTATCTATGGAAAGATACATATCCATCTCTTCCGTTTCGCTTTGCAAGCTAAATTTGGCAGCATGAAGCGACAGCTCACACACATTGCGGCTGTTTTCCAGCGCAAGAGTTACATGAACCGTGATAATGTGATCGAAATACTTCTTAAGTTTCAGACACGAAGTCTCCACATAATCTCTGATGGCTTTAGTAAGCTCAAAGTGACGGGCAGTAATCGTAATCTGCATGATGGAATCCTCCTTTAAATTTTGTGGATTGATAGGTTTTGCAGATCTTCAATCGCTTCCATTATTGTCTCCGATAGTGTGGGATGAGCAAAAACAATGGACTCGACATCTGCAGCTGTGTTCCTATTGGCTATAAGGATAGCTCCCTGTGCTATCAACTCGGCAGCTCCATGCCCCATGATATGCATCCCCACAAGCTCCTTTGTGTCGTTACGAGCAATGGTTTTAACAAACCCGTTGGTTGCATTCATGGACATAGCTTTACCGTTTGCTGTGAATGGGAACTTCCCAACCGTTATTTCACCAAATAGTTCGCTTGCTTCTGCTTGTGTGTATCCCACAGAGGCAATCTCCGGATTGGTGAAGGTACATCTTGGTATATTGTGATAGTTTAATTCATGATAATGGTATTCTTGTTTGCCTTCCTGCTCGGCTATATGCTGTGCCACCATCAAGCCTTGTTTGCTGGCGGTATGAGCAAGTTGCAGTTTAGCGGTTACATCACCGATGGCATATACCCTTTCCAGAGAGCTACGCATATAGTCATCAATGACGATTGCACCTCTATTATCTTTGGGAGCTTCGTCTTTCCAACTAAGGTTGTTTATGGGAACCCTTCCTACGCTTAACAACACCTTATCTGCATACATGCTACTGCCGTCTGAAAGATTAATCAGCAAGCCGGATGGGGTACCATCCACGCTCTGAACTCCCAAACCGGTTAGCACCTTGATGCCTGCTTTTTTGAAGCTTAATGCCAAGCGTTTGGATATCTCTTCGTCTTCCAGGGCTATCAACCGAGGTAGGAACTCCACTATGGTTACCTGTACTCCGAAAGCAGCAAAGACTGAGGCAAACTCGCAGCCGATCACTCCACCACCAACGACCACTAAGCTTTTAGGTAATTCGTTCAGCTTAAGAATTCCGGTGGAGGAAAGTATGTTCTCTTCGTCGATAGCAATGCCGGGCAGACTTTTAGCTTCGCTTCCTGTGGCTAGAATCAGGTAGTCACAGCTATATTCATCACCGCTTTTAGTACTAACGATGTATCTGCCATCTTCCTTTCTAACGCCAAGAGCAATATCTTTAACCACAGGTATCTTTCTTTTGCGGAAGAGATACTCGACACCACTTACAAGCTGCTCTACAATAGCATTTTTACGTTCGTAAATGCTATTATAATCCAAATCCAAAGGGATCTGAGGTAAACCATAAATGGGGGCTTCATTTATCTCCGTGACTAATTCGGCACTTTTGACTAAAGCCTTGGTTGGAATACAACCCCAGTTTAAACAAACACCGCCCAGTCTCTCCTTTTCTATTACCAGGCAGGGAATTTCATATTGGGAAAGTCGAATAGCCGTTTCATAGCCACCAGGTCCTCCCCCCACTATTATCACACTAGTATGTTGCATTATTGTCTCCTGAGATGGCTGTTCAATATTCCTAGCTCATCCCGGTATTTTGTTATTATTCTACGGGAGATATTCAAGCCTTCTGCCTTGAGTCTATCAACCAATTCTTGGTCACTTAGAGGCTTCTTCTTGTTCTCCAGCTCAATCATCCTTATTATCTTGGATTTCACCCTCTGACGTGAGATGGATTGATAATCATCATCCATACCTGCTGTAGAAGTGAAGAAATCCTTGAAGGCAAATATCCCATAAGGTGTTTCTGCGTATTTATGCTTAACCACACGGCTAATTGTGGATTCGCTTACCCCCAAATCCTGCGCAATAACAGAATATGTTAAGGGTTGCATCTGTCCGCTGCCCAGATAGAAAAAATCATATTGATGCTTGATTATTGACAGCGACACTCTTTCGAGGGTTCTCATCCTCATGAAGATAGACTTAATCAGGAACTTGGCAGAATTTATCCTCTCACGCACAAACTGCATGGTCTCTTTATCGAAGTATCCTCGGTTTATCATCTTGCGATACCGGGGGCTAATAATGATATTGGGAGTAATGTGGTCATTGATAATTACCACATATTCCCCATCCACCATCTTTAACGTAACATCCGGGAACACATAAGATGCGTTGGATGCCAATATTCTCAAGCCCGGCTTGGGATCAAGCTTTGCTATCTGATCCTTGGCCGCCATAATGGTGTCTTCAGAAACCCCCAAGGCAGATGAAATCTTCTGGTAACGCCTATGGATCAGATTATCAAATTGCTCATCAATCAAAGCACAGATGATTCGGTTGTGTCTCTGCTCATCAGATAGCTGTGCAAAAAGGCATTCTGCTAAATTTCTTGCGCTGATGCCTTGTGGACTTAGCTCCATGAGCATGGCATGTAGCTCAATTGCTCTTTCTGTTTTTATGCGGTATTTCCTGCCAGTATTACATATGTCATACTCCTTGGGGAGAAAGCCATAAATATCGCAAGAGTCTATCAATTCAGTGAGATACTCAATCTCATTATCGGGCAAACAGAGAGGATATAGCTGTTCCAGATACTTGTCTTTGGCGTTCTCTTCATATCTTACCAACGATTCAGTATGCTCTGTTTCGCTGTCCCCATGCCAAGCCTCATAACCTGAATGATAATCGTTCCAATTGTCTAATATCTCCGTAAGCTCTTTGGCTTCGGATATTGTTTCACAATGGTTTTCCGGCTCAGCACCATCTTCTAATGTGCTATTGCTCTCCGGAGCCGGCTGCTCGAAGCTGCTCTCGTCAATATCATCTTCATCCTTTTCTTCCCTAAGCTCCAGTAAGGGATTGTTCACCAATTCCTGCTTTATATAGCTTTCCAATTCCAATATTGGTAACGCCAGCATTTTTAGAGATTGCAACATCTTTGGCTTTAGTGCAAGTTCTTGCTTTTGTTTAAGGGAGAGATATTGATCCATAGGACTCATAAGCGTTGCTCAAAGGGGTTCTCTAAGAACCTGTCGCCCAAGTAAAATTCTCTAACCTTCTCATCATTTATCAGCTCCAACGATGTACCAGAAAAGATGATCTTGCCATCACAGATAATATAAGCACGATTCACTATCTTCAAAGTCTCAGTCACATTATGGTCAGTAATCATAATGCCAATATCTTTCGCTCTAAGCTTATCTATTATATCCTGAATATCGGATACGGCAATAGGATCTACTCCGGCAAATGGCTCGTCCATAAATATGAATGTTGGTTTTGTAACCAACGCGCGCGTGATCTCCAGCTTACGTCTTTCACCTCCCGATAACGTGTAAGCCTTTTGTTTAGCAACATGGGTCAGGTTCAATTCTTCTAACGATTCAGCAAGGCGAAGTTTTTGTTCCTTTCTTGAGATCTTCAAAGTTTGCATAATCGCCATGATATTATCTTCAACGCTTAATTTGGCGAAGATGGATGGAGCCTGAGCCAGATAACCCAAACCGAGCCTTGCTCTTTTATACATAGGCTTGTGCGAGATATCCGTATCATTGAGGAATACCTTACCTTTATTAGGCTTAGCCAAGCCGATAATCATATAAAAGGTGGTGGTTTTACCCGCTCCGTTGGGTCCCAGAATACCCACAACCTCTCCCTGGTTCATTTCCATGGAAAGATCATTGACCACGGTGCGTTTACCGTATATTTTAACTAAGTTCTCCGCGCGAATCTTGTGCTTTTCCATATAGTTTTAATCTAATCCGCTCGTAGTTTTTGTCAAGAAATACTTCCTCTTGGATTGAATTTTGCTTCACTTGCGCTTGGCTATATGCATATGGCTGCTTCGTATCCCCAAATTCGCCATCACTTTACGAGTTTCTCACATAAGAAAAGCCCCGAACTAAGTGCTCGGGGCTTTTATATTATAAGCTGAGACTGATCTCAGTGGTTACTTGATTATCATTGCCTTGCGAGTGGATACAGCGTTGCCGGCTTGCATCTTGATGAAATATACACCGGTAGGGCAATTGTTACCTTTATCATCCTTACCATTCCAGCTAATGCTGTGGTCACCATCGACTCTATAGCCATCAGTGAAGTTTCTCACCAACTGTCCACGGGAGTTATATACTTTGAACTCTACATTTGCGGATTTGGTCAGATGGTAGTTTATCATTGAATAGGGTGTAATTGGGTTGGGGTAAATATTATTAATGCCGAAGGCAGGAACTATCACAGGAACTTCATTACCGCTCTCTGTGTTTACATAGTTCACGATTGTGGGGCCATGGCTATATGAACTTCCATCCAACTCCTGCACCTGCAGCCAATAGTAATACATCCCTTCGTTAGTTAACTGGTTATCAGTAAACTGGTATTCTTGTTGAAGAGGAGTGTTACCGGCATAAATAAGCTCTGAAATCTTTGTGGCATTTGCCCAATCATTGCTGTCAGATCGATAAATGTAGTATCCACCAAGAGAGGTTTCTGATTGGGTTACCCAGGTTAAACGTACGTAGTTCTCAACTGTGAGTACTGCAGTAAAGGAACTCAACTCCAGAGGTAGGGGAACGTCAATAGTTTGGGTTCCGGCTGCGCTGGCACTTCCTACCTTAAATCCGGCAGAGAGAGTCACCTTATCGGGGCTGAGAACAGGAACAGTAATCGTATTCCCTGCTGTTGCAGCAACTGCGATATCAGTTGTAACCCAGAAGTATCCCGTCACACCGGTGGCAATTGCTTGAGTTAGCCCGGCAAATGTGTGATCACCGGTACCCAATGATGTTGTAATGGTAGAGCCAATTTGTGAGGCAGTAGCAATATCGTTGGTTGTGCTATACCAGAGTTTGAAATTGTCTACATCCGTGGCAACATATGACCCGGTGGAACTGAACACCACCTGATTAACGGTGCTGGGATTGATATATGGCTTGACAGTAAAACTATATATGGGGTGTTTCAAAGTTCCCTGAGTTACGGTTCCGGCAGGAACAGCGGGATTGCTGCTGCTGATTTCCACATAGGGTTTACCTGTGGTCCAGGAAGGATCATAGGGTGCTCCATCAAGTGTACCATCATGGGGAATCCCGGCATGATCTTCAACTAAAGTCCCGCTACCCTCATGGCAAGGCCAGTAACCAATCAAACCGGTTTCATTGCCAACCAGGTCATTATTCATACCATATTGAATTTCAGCAGGAGTGCGGATTACGTTCCAAACTCGGACATCAGCAATTTTACCCATAAAACCTAATGCACGCTCGGGACGGAGGTCACCAATGGTGGTAATTGCGCTCCAGTTGACGCCTAAACCAAGATTTGTGTAGCTAAGTTTTTGAACCCCATTCACGTACACCCTGGTTAGTCCACCTTTGGTAGCTGTAACGGCAATGTGATACCAGTTATTGATGGCAAGGTTTGCTCCGGTTGTGGTTTGATAATTGGTGTTACTGGTTGCATAAGACCACACTCTGATTTCGTTGTTATAGGTTCCAAACCACATAGTATAAGTGTTGAAACCATTTGAAGTAGCAAGTATGGTTCTGGCATATGTAGGCGTTCCCAAAGTTGTGGGATAAATCCATGCCTCCACAGTGTAGGTAGTTCCGGTAAAGCCCAAGTCCCCCATATTGGTATTGTCATTCCCGTCATACTCCAATGCATAAGCTTGGGCATACAAAGCCCCGGTGGCAATCGTCATTAGAATGAAAAGCATCAATATAAACTTGTGTTTCATGATTCCTCCTTAAAACACATATATTCTAGATCTTAATCTCATATTTCGGCACACAAGGCGTACCGAAGACAATGACATAATATTGCATAAGTCTCATATGTCAAGCTATAATTTTCAGGCATTCCCCCATTTTTTAAACCAGCCTGATTTTCATCTGCCATGGATCGATC
>CAZPNU010000037.1:0-21907 GCA_964588075.1 uncultured Candidatus Cloacimonas sp. | reverse complement strand
GATAATCTCTTCAATTGGCTGCTCTGAGCCATCGTCATGCATCAGAACTATCTGGTTGCCTGATTTTACCATCTCCTCCAGCGTTGCCTGCTCCTTGCGATTCTTGTTTTGCTTGGTCATCTTGATCTCCTTCTCGGTTACCCGACTGTTGATTTGTAGGTGCTACTACGCACCCCTCGCACAGGTGGTCAAGTCCTTTCCACTCAATATGATAAGAAAGGTCAGTATTTCGTGTAACGATCAAATGGAATACGCTGTGAATAAATCATCTGCTTCAGACTTCTCTACAAAGTGTGTTTGGATTACTCGAGCTATAGGGATTTATCTATAACTGAGACCTTTATACAATTATCCATTGTTTGTGGTTTAGGGGGTGGGCTTAGCTTATACTTATTGCGAAAAGGATACATCATGAGGACAGGCCTTGACAAAAAATCAACTACACATATCATTGTTTTTACAACAATATAATGGCTATGAGTTGATTTGTAACCGATCTAGTCTAAGGAGATAAGATGAAGCTGCTATTAGCACCCTTTGTGTTGGCGATATCGATGGCTTGTATAGTAAGTTCTTTAGGAGCTCAATTTGTAAATATCAACGCAGGATTAATGGGCGTGTCGAATGGTTCAGCAGACTGGGGAGACTTTGATGTAGATGGTGATATGGACATTCTACTGACTGGATGGAATGTTAATTCAGTTCGTTACGCTGAAATATATCAAAATAATGGGAACGGTAACTTTACATCCATCAATGCAGGATTAACTGGAGTTAGGTACAGCTCTGCTGCATGGGGAGATTACGATAACGACGGAGATTTGGATATTATTGTTTCAGGAGAGAGTAGCTCTACAAGCAGCACATCGACCTGTATAACAAAGATATACAAGAATAATGGCAATGGCTCATTTTCAGACATTGGTGCTGGACTTGTCGGAGTAAGATACAGCTCTTTAGCATGGGGTGATTATGATAATGATGGCGATGTTGATGTTTTGCTTTCAGGAAGAAATGGAGGATTGACTAGTACATATAGTTACACCTCTTGTATATATAGAAATGATGGCAACGATGTTTTTTCATATCAGAACGTAGGCTTCATGAGCCTAGGATATAGTTCTGTAGCTTGGGCTGATTATAACAATGACGGAGCAATTGATGTTATAATCACTGGTAAACCCACAACGGGTAACAGACAAACAAGATTGTATAGAAACAATGGTAATGGTAGTTTTACAGAAGTTAATGCTGGTTTTTCTGGTGTGTCAAACAGCTCGATAGCTTGGGGAGATTATGATAATGACGGATATCTTGACCTACTATATGCTGGTGCTTTTAGCGATATTGGTTGTGGAACTTATCTACATCGTAACAACGGAGATGGTACCTTTACATTAGTACAGGCAGGATTAACAGGCGTAAGGTCTAGCTCAGTTGCTTGGTGTGACTATGATAATGATGGTGATCTCGACATAGCACTATCTGGTGAGTATACTGCAACTGGTGGCTATGATACCACAATACTATACCGTAATGATGGAGGAAACATTTTCACCAATGTTGTATCTGGATTACCTGTAGTAGATAGCCCAAACATAGCTTGGGGCGATTATGATAACAATGGTGCCTTAGACATACTTATAGTTGGGAGTGGCACAGCAAGAATATACGCGAATAGTGCCGCGGTATTTTTTAACACTCCGCCTTCTCCTCCGACTAATATGAGTATCACCTCAAACTCAGATTTTGTAACATTTGGGTGGATGGAAGCATCTGATTTTCAGACACCAAGTGCTGGATTGAATTACAAGCTAAGAATTGGAACTATGCCCACTAACAACGATGTGGTTTCTTCTATGTCGCTTGACTCAGGATACCAATTAACACCGGCTATTGGATTTACAAACATAAATCGTTCCAAATATATCACAGCTACGAAATTCACAAGCAGTAACAAGTTTTATTGTAGTGCTCAAGCTATTGACGGAGCATTTTCTGGTTCAGAATTCTCTGATATTAAAGTGTTTAGTATTATCAATGTTCTTGCTCCAAATGGTAACGAGACCGTTGCTAGTAACTCAACCTTAACTGCTTATTGGTCAGCACATAATTGGGTGGGGTCTGTAAATGTTTTACTATCCATCAACAACGGGAATAGTTGGATAACGCTTACCCCAAATCCCATTATGGCATCTTTAGGTAGATATTCATTCACAGTTCCCAATATCGAATCAAGCCAATGTCTAATTAAAGTAGTATCTTCTACTAACGAGCACTGGCTTGATGTTTCGGATAATTGTTTCTCAATAATGCTCATGCCCTCGCAAACCCTAACAATTGTTTCACCATTGAATCAAAAACTGCAAGTCGGTAAAACATACAATATTGCATGGTTGGCATTGGGAGTCAATAATGTTAAGATTGAGTATTCTACAGATGCAGGAATTTCTTGGTCAATAATAGATGACTCAACTCCATCAATTGATGGAGGATACCTTTGGCTTGTACCCAATACTCCGGCTTCCATATGTTACCTCAAGATATCTGATGTATCCAACGCTAATACGTATGACATGAGTGATGATCCATTTTCAATCGTTGCATTGGCAGTTTTAACACCTAATGGTGATGAATTGTTGTTAGCTGGGTCATCGCATACGATTACTTGGACATCATCATTTATTAGCAACTTAAAAATCGAGTATTCGATTGATAACGGTTCATCTTGGTCACAGATTGTTGCAAGCACCTCAGCCTCAAGTGGTTTGTATAATTGGGTGGTGCCAATTCAAACATCGGATCAGTGTTTTATCAGGGTTATCGACGTTTCTGATGGCGGAATATCAGATTTTTCAGACAGCAATTTTACTATAGCTTCGCTTTTGATAAGCTATCCAAATTCATCAGGAATAAAATTGCAAACTGGACGATCAGTGGAGATAACCTGGGATCAATCATTTATCCCTGGTTCTGTTTCTATCGAACTGACACGTGATGGTGGGTTATCTTATTCATTAATTGCATCCAACATCCCAGCAGATAGTGGTTCTTTTATATGGTTGATCTCTGAGAATGCTTCAAATAATTGTAAGATAAGATTTAAGTCAGACATTAACTCTAATGTATATGATGTCAGCGATTATTCTTTCACTATATGCTCCATGAATTTAGTATCTCCAAATGGCTTAGAGCTTTGGGCTTACGAATCATCACATTCAATTATATGGAATTCATCAGAGGTCACCACAATCAAAATAGAATATTCGATTAATGATGGAATCGATTGGATCGTTATCGTTCCAAGCATACTTGCATCAATTGGAACATACAATTGGGCAGTTCCAAACACTCCTTCAACTCTTTGTCGGGTGAGAATATCTGATGCAGCAAATGCAAGTATCTCTGATGTTAGCGAACTGTGTTTTTCGATTCGTCCCCAGATTATTATAACGGCTCCAAACGGGAATGAATTTGTATCAATAAACAGCTTGTATTCCATTACTTGGACAGTGACATCTGACGTATCAAGTGTAGCAATTCATTATAGTATAAATAATGGTACAAGTTGGTTACCTGTTCAATCATCTGCATATCCGGCTTCATTAGGTTCTTTTGACTGGATTGTTCCCAATAATCCCTCATCAAGTTGCCTGATCAAGATATCTAATTATGATTCACCTAGTCAATTCGATACGTCTGACGGCACTTTTTGTATTATACTCTATCCTGGGCCGCCTAATGCTGATTTTTCTTCAGATTTAACTGAAGGTTTGGAACCCCTTTTAGTGCAATTTTATGACGATTCCACACCTACCACTGGTACAATTATAGAAAGGATGTGGGATTTCGGTGATGGTAGCTCTTCAACTTTGACAAATCCAACCCATCTATATGTTAGTGAAGGTGTTTATACAGTAAGCTTGACTGTGTCTGATGTATATGGGGTATATTCAACTGTTACAAAAGAAAATTATATAATGGTATTGCAAGATTCACCTAAAATAGAGTTGCTAAGCAACCCTATTGTCAATTTCGGAGACGTGTATATTGGTGACACATCGGCACCACAGACGATTGAGATAAAAAATACCGGTGCGCACCCATTAATTGTTAGTTCTGTATCTTATAACAATATCCCTGCCCAGTTTGAGTTGAATAATCCTGTACTTCCAATTGAGATTCAGCCAATGGGCACAGCACAATTATCATTGGTGTTCATACCAGTTACCAACAGTGCAGTAAATGACTCAATTCACATTCACAGCAACGCATCAAATCTACCGATTCTATCTTTAAAGTTGACAGGAACAGGACAATATGTACCACCTGCTGCTGTGGAAGGTGTTGAAGTAAACATAGTAGTGAATGACGCAGTAATAAGTTGGCTACCCGTTACTGAAACAATCTATGGAACACCAATACAGCCAGACCGTTATATCGTGCTCTACAACGAAACCCCCTACGAGGACGAAAACTTTTACTATTATCTGGTAAGCAGTACTGGGCTTATCGCTACACACTATGAGGTAGCCTTATTCCGGCAGGCCATGTTCTATAAAGTCGTTGCTGTGAAGTTCTATCGAGATAGTGAAGCAGGCATCCTAACTGCATTGCGATCATCGGATAAGAAGATCAATTGGGGTGAACTGAAAACGCTCCTAAGAGGCATAAAGAATTAAATCATGAAAGACAACCTATTAGCGGGAAGGGCTACTCAGTCTTTCCCGCTGATTTATTTGAGGATTATTGGGTACTGAAGTCCGTATATGCAAAAAGCTTGAAACTGGATTTGCAGAAATCGTGATACTGGATTTGCAGAAACCTTGATACCGATTTGCAGAAACCCTGATACTGGGGTCTCACCAAAAACAGCGATTTGCAGCGAAAGTGATACTATTTGCAGATTTACTTGATACTCTATACCAAAGCAGCCATAAACCGGTATCTCCCCAATCTCTTCCCTATTCCGTGTCCATAATCACCTCTTAATCTACCCTTAATCAAGCCTTAACTATTAAGGCTTGATTAAGGAGTGATTATCACTTGATTAAGGCTTTGGATTGGGGGAGAATAAGTTACATAAGTTCCAGAGAACAATTAACCGTCTATTAAACCATCTGGAGAAAGCCACAATTTAGATGAAGTATTGGAATCAAGAATATGTTACTAGGTATCTCCACGTGGATATTGACAAAAACAGCAGTTCTAAAATGCTGGATTTGTGTAAGTAACAATGTGACAAGGTGAAGAAGTAATGGGGGATCATATGAAGACACACAAAGACCTGGAAGTTTGGAAAAACAGCATGGAGCTTGTTGTGGCAATATATGATCTTACCAAAGGCTTCCCCAAAGATGAGTTATATGGGCTGGTGTCTCAGATGAGACGGGCAGCAATATCCATACCATCAAACATTGCCGAAGGTGCTGGCAGGCACCATGATAAGGAGTTTCAACAATTTCTATATGTGGCAATGGGGAGTGTTGCCGAGCTTGAGACACAGTTGTTTCTGTCACAGCGTCTAGAATACGTAAAAAGCGATGAAATGGAGCTACTAAGTAACATGTTAATACTAATCAGATCGCAGATATCCGGATTGATTAAGTTCCTGAATAAGTGAAGAATGAAGTGTAACATGTTTACTAAGCTTAAGTGGTTAGGAATTGGATTTTGAAGATTAACGAGTGTTGCAGATTCCTGTATGAAGCCAACTCAGGTCAGGAGAAGGTTATTGGGGAAAGCAGTAAAAGAAAAACCATGCTAAGCACCATGACCACCTCATCTCCTTGTTACATCGTTACTTCATCTCAATATATCAGAGGAAAATAATGAGAAAATACATAGTGTCAATCGTAGGGCGTCCCAATGTGGGTAAATCGACCCTATTCAACCGTTTGTGCCGCAAGCGTACGGCGATAGTGGATTTTGAAGCAGGTGTGACCCGAGACCGCAAGTATGAAGATGTGGAGTGGAACGGCAAGGTTTTTAAGCTTGTTGATACCGGTGGAATAGTGTATGATAGCAATGAAGCGATGGATAAGATGATTCAGCATCAGGCTATTCTGGCTATCGACGAATCGGACTTGATTCTTTTTATGGTGGATGCCCAAACCGGAACCACAGACTTGGATAAAGCGATAGCCAAGATTCTTTCCCCTCACCGGGACAAGGTGATGTTGGTGGCAAATAAGGCAGATAGTGAAAAGTTTGAATGGGAAGTGTATGACTTCTTGCAGCTTGGCTTTGGCGACGCCTTCCCCATCTCTGCCTCGCATGGTAGAAATACAGGTAACTTTCTGGATGAACTGATGTCCCTGATGCCGGGCACTCAGGATGCCTATGCGGAAGATAAACCGGGGGATACCAGAATTGCCGTGGTGGGTAAACCCAATGTGGGTAAGTCCAGCATTGTGAACCTGCTGTTGGGCGAAAGCAAGCAGATTGTAACCGATATTCCCGGCACGACCAGAGACTCCATCGATACGCCCTTCCGATATCATGGTAAAGATTATATCCTTATCGATACAGCGGGATTGCGCCGCAAAACCAAGGTGAATTATGGGGTGGAATACTTCTCCTCCATGCGAACCATTGATGCGGTGGATAGATGCGACATCGTGGTGCTGGTGTTAACTGCGGATGAAGAGCTAAGCGCACAAGATATAAAGATTGCGAGTTATGCCCGTAGGCGAATGAAAGAGATTATGGTGGTTTACAATAAGTGGGACTTGGTGGATAAAAGCACGGGAACCACGATGGAATATATTAAAGAATTGCACTACCAGATGCCATTCCTGCAGTTTGCCCCGGTGCTATTCATCTCTGCTAAAACAAGCCAACGCATACATCGCATCATGGAAACGGTGGTACAGATTGAAGAAGAAAGCCAGAAACGAGTGCCTACCGCAGAGCTTAACAAGTTCATGGAAACCGTGGTGGAACACCGTCCTCCCACACACCCCACCGGCAGACATGTAAAGATATTCTATCTCACTCAGGCAGCAGTGAAACCTCCCACCTTCATCTTCTTTTGTAATACACCTGCTCTGGTTACGGAAAACTATCGCAGGTTCCTCCACAATCAGATAAGAGAGATGTTCAAATTCGAGGGAGTAAGTATCAGACTCATCTTTAAGGGACGCCATAAAGATGATAATGAAGATGATGACACTTTAAGAGAAGAAAAGTATCAACAAGAACGAGCCCGCAGGGCGAAAAAGCGGAGTTATGGTGCTCCCGCAAAGGATGATAGTGAAAAGTAGTCTCCTACCCTTTTTACTGTCGGTAGTTGCCTATCTTATAGGCAGCATCCCCATCGGCTGGATTATCGGGAAAGTGTTTTACAAAAAGGATATTCGCAAAGGCGGAAGCGGAAATGTGGGGGCAACCAATGCCCTGCGTTTGTATGGAACGGCAACAGGTGTCCTGGTGTTGGTGTTGGACATGGCGAAAGGATTTGTTGCCACCTTCCTGGCAGCCAAATTGATGCCTTCCGGTTCGGCAGTTGTACCCTTATGCGCCTTGCTGGTGATATTGGGTCATGTGTTCCCGGTGTTCCTGGGCTTCAAGGGAGGTAAGGGAGTTGCCACAGCGGGGGGAGTATTTATAGCTCTGGCACCAGTCAGCTTACTGGCAGCAATTGGAGTATTTATTCTCATAACCTCCATCACACGTTACGTATCTTTGGGCAGCATTATCGCTGCCTTGGTGTTTCATCTGCATAGTATGTGGATTATCAGCATGGAAAGCCATGGAGATTATGCCTTGGTGGCGCTGATAACTGCTGTGGTGCTGATGATAATCTATAAGCATCGGCAGAACATTATCAGACTGCTGAACGGTAACGAGAACAAGATAGAATTTACCAAGAAAGGAAAAGGCTGATGTGCGGAATCATTGGAGTATTCGGAACAGCTAAGGCTGCTGATTGGGCAGCATTGGGGCTTTTTGCCGAACAGCACAGAGGACAGGAAAGCTGCGGGATGGCAGTAAGCGATGGCTTGGTTATCAGGCTACGCAAAAAAATGGGTTTGGTTAAGGAAGTTTTTAACGAAGAACGCTTGCAGGAACTGCCCGGCTCAATCGCCATCGGGCATGTGCGTTATCCCACGAAGGGCAGTGCAACTGAGTTTAACACACAGCCGCATCTGGTGGAAACCCTCTCCGGTCCATCCTATGCATTGGCATCCAATGGTGACTTGGTTAATTATGCCGAGATACGCACCATGCTGGAAGCCGAGAAAGTATATTTTAAGAGCGACAATGATGGCGAATTGCTGGTTAAGTTTCTTGCCTATAGGATAATCCGACACGGGGATGAAATTACGGAAGCCATCCGTAACCTTATGAAGACCATCAAAGGAGCATACTCCTGCGTGCTTTGTACCAGAGAAGAGCTTTATATGTTCCGCGATCCCCACAGCATCCGCCCCATGGTTTGGGGAAAAAGCAAAGATGGGGTGGTTGTGGTGGCATCGGAAAGCTGCGCTTTGGATACCTTGGGTGTTGAAAGCCGGCAGGAAGTGCCCCCGGCGGGGATTATCCGAGTGTATCACAACAGTGATAAGCAACCGGGAATTACTGTATTGAAAAACGATCCCAACTTATTCCGGGACTGCCGGCAGGAAAAACACTGCATCTTTGAACACATATACTTTTCACGTCCCGATAGCTTTCACTTTGGGGAAAACGTGTATGAAGTGCGGGAAAAAATAGGCGCTGCAATGGCGAAAAACGATGCCGGATTGAATCCTGATATCGTGGTTCCGGTGCCGGACTCCAGTAACTTCATTGGCTCGGGTTATGCGCATGCTGCGGGAGTTCCCCTTTCCTTAGGTTTGATACGCAATCACTATATCGGGCGCACCTTCATCAAACCGGAACAGACCATACGCGATGAGAGCGTGAGACAGAAATTCAATGTGCTGCCAAACTTCTTCAAAGGAAAGAAGATTGTACTGATAGACGACAGCATAGTGCGAGGAACCACTATCGGCAAGATAGTAAAACTTATAAAAGATGCCGGAGCAGCAGAGATACACCTAAGAATAGGCAGTCCGCAAGTATGCAAACCATGCTACTATGGCATTGATACTCCTGATGCCCAGGAACTTGTGGCAAACTGTTTCAATCAGGAAGAAATACGTTCACGCACCGGAGCAGATAGCTTGAAGCATATTGGCTTAGAAGAATTACAAAGCTGCGTAATGAATCCTGATGATTATTGCTATGCCTGTTTTAATGGCAACTACCCCTTGGGAGTGCCTAATGAAAAGTAATGCAAGTTCAGAGATAAAAGAGATTCTTGCCGGATTCTCACAGCGTAAGATACTGGTGATCGGTGACCTTATGCTGGATGAATACCTGTGGGGAAAAGTGCAGCGAATATCACCAGAAGCACCTGTTCCCATAATTGAGCTTAATCACGAAGAATATCGCTTGGGTGGTGCGGCAAATGTGGCATTAAACCTAGCGGCTCTGGGGGCTAAAGTGGAGTTGTTGGGTGTGTGTGGTAAAGATAGCCATGCAAAGATTCTCAAGAAATTGCTGGTGAAGCATAAGATTGGGATAAGTGGACTTGTTCAGGACGACACCCGACCAACCACCCTTAAAACGCGCATAGGAGCAGTAAGCCAGCAGATTGTTAGGCTAGACAGGGAAGATTGCTCTGAGCTCAGTAGCGTGCTTAAACAGGCAGTTATCGAGCAAGTTGATATTCTGCTCCCAGGTTGTGACGCCGTGATTATTGAGGATTATGATAAAGGCTTGTTGAGCGAACAAACCATAGCCCACATTCTGGCTGTGGCGAAGAAGCACAAGGTTACTGTGGCAGTTGACCCCAAGAAGAAAAACTTTGCCCTGTATCGTGGAGTAGATATATTTAAACCCAATTACGCAGAGATACAGGATTTTTTGGGTAAGCACTACAGTGAGGCTAATGGCTTCTTTGAAGCTGCGGCAGAAATGCAGACAAAGTTGAATTGTAAACATCTGGTGGTTACCTGTGGAAGTAAAGGGTTGTATGTTTTTAACCGCGGTGAAGAACCAAAACACTTACCCAGCTTTGCCCGCGAAGTCTTTGATGTATCAGGCGCCGGAGATACAGTTATTAGTGCCCTGTGTCTGGCTTATCTAGCGGACAGAGATGTACTTAAAGCTGCTCTTATAGCAAATCATGCTGCTGCAGTTGTGGTGGCAAAGCACGGAACAGCAACGGCATCTTGTAACGAAATCTGGGACAGCATCCATGGATAATTCAAAATTGGTTGACATCGAGAACATTGAAGCCCTGGGAGACGCATTACATCATAAGGGTAAGAAGATAGTGTTCACCAATGGATGCTTCGATATCCTACATGCCGGTCATGTACTTTACCTAAAGAGTGCTAAAGAGTTGGGAGACATCCTGGTGTTGGGGCTTAACAGCGATGCATCGGTTGCCCGCTTAAAAGGGAGCACTCGGCCCATAGTGAACCAAGAGGAAAGAAGCATAGTGCTTTCAGGATTGGAAGCGATAGATTATATCTGTATATTCACAGAGGATACACCTCTACACCTGATAACCCTGTTAAAACCGGATGTCTTGGTTAAGGGAGGGGATTGGAGTGTGGATCAAATTGTGGGGGCAGATTTTGTTTTGAACCATGGGGGCAAGGTGCAAAGCTTGCAGTTTGTTCCGGGTTTATCCAGTAGTTCCATAATTGAACGAGTGATTAGCAGGTTGAATGCATGAACGAAACAGTTATAGAAGACAGCGGAATAGTTAAAGCCATAAACGGGAATAAAATCATTGTGGAGATTGAGCGTGGTGGGGGTTGTAAGAGCTGCAGTATGCATGGTTTCTGCATGAAGAATGTGGCTGACGAAATGGAACTCACTTCCGAGCTACCGCTTGTTGTGGGCGATAGAGTTCAATTGGAGGTTTCAGCCTCCGGAAGAGCTTGGGCATCGCTCTTGATATTTGGGTTACCCTTAGCCTTTTTGTTCATAGGTTTTATCATCAGTTCTATTTGGCTTAGTGAGATAATCTCCATCGGCATAGGCTTTGCGGCTCTTGCTATTAGCTTCATCATTATCAGAGCATTGGATAAAAGTTTGGGCAACAAGCTGGATATCCAAATAGCGGGGAAGATATGAAGATACGTTTGAATGAGATGGTCTTTTACGGATACCACGGGGTTCACGCGGAAGAAAGGAAACTTGGTCAGCGGTTCATCGTTAGCGTTACCCTGAGAACAGATGATAATCTGGATGCGGGGATCAAGCATCTGGATGATACTGTTGATTACACCAAGGTCTATGAAGAAGTGAAAGAGATTATGGAAAGCCATGTTTTTCAACTGCTGGAAAGCTGTGCTTCCACTATTGCAGATAAACTGATGGCAGATTTCCCTTTGGTGCAAAGCCTGAAGATATGCATCCAAAAGCCTTCGGTGCCCATCCAGGGTAGTTTGAGGTCGGTGGAAGTGGAACTGGAAAGAAGTAGATAATGATATTTTATCTGTGCCTGGGAGCAAACATGGAGGAACCCGAAAAGCAGGTCTCCACTGCGAAGAAGAAGATAGCGAAACTTCCGGGAACTGCCATTCTGCGTGAGAGCAGCGTTATCGTTAGCGCTCCCTACGGCAAGACCGACCAGGCTGACTTTGTGAACCAGGTGCTCGAAGTTGAAAGCAGCCTTAGCCCTATAGAGCTAATGAAAGCCTTACTGAGAATTGAAACAAACATGGGCAGAGTCAGAAAAGAAAAGTGGGGTGCACGCCTCATAGATATAGATATTCTTCTGGCAGGGGATGAAGTTATCTGCCAAGATGAGGATGGTGATGTTCCTGAATTGTATGTCCCACATCTGGATTTGGATAACCGATTGTTTGCTCTGGGACTGCTGAAAGAGCTTTGCCCGGATGCCAAACATCCAGTACTAAACAAAACAATAATTCAATTATACAGACGCCTACTAAAGAGTGGAGGAAAACCATGAGTGCTCTTGCAGCGATTATCCTTGCTGCCGGAAAAGGCACCCGGATGAAATCCGAACGTGCCAAAGTAACTTTTCCCATAGCCGAAAAACCGATGGTGCAAAGGGTTGTGGATACAGCCCTCGCCATGAACTGCGAAAGAATCTGTCTGGTTGTGGGATATTTGAAAGAAACAGTTATCTCTTGCCTGGAAGAAGACGACAGGCTGGAATTTGTGGAACAGAAAGAACAGCTTGGAACAGGGCATGCCGTGTCTATTACCGAAGACCTTTTCAAGGATAGCGAGCAGGACATCCTTATCCTTTGCGGTGATGTTCCCTTATTAACCCCCCAGACGGTAACTCGCATATACCAAGAGCATCTTTCCACCCATGCTGCTTGTACAGTTCTTACTGCCTTTCTGGACGATCCTGGCAAGTATGGCAGAATGCTGCGAGATGCCAATGGTAAGTTATATGGCATTGTGGAATATAAAGACGCAAGCACAGAACAGAGACAGATAAAAGAATGGAATACGGGGATTTATTGCTTCAATTCCAAAGAGCTCTTCCGTGCACTTAAGAGTACCTCCAATCAAAACCAACAGGGAGAGTACTACCTAACAGACGTATTGGGCATTTTGTATAACGAGGGTAAAACAATTTCCTCCGTGGTGTTGGAAGACCTGATGGAAGTATCCGGGGTTAATTCGCAGGAACAATTGGCTGAATTGGAAGATATATATGTGGATAAAATCCGCAAGAGATGGCTCAATAGCGGAGTGGTTATCCATAACCCAGACACTGTGTTCATAGGTGATGATGTGATTATCGAACCAGATGTTGAGATACACCAAAACACCGTGATTAAAGGTAAATGTACCTTGGAAAAAGGTGCAGTTATAGGCCCGAACTGCTATCTGGAACACAGCACGGTTTGTAACGACACTATTCTTCAGGGACATAATATCTTAGTGAATGCCATAATCCACGAGCATGAGTTGCTCGAGTTCGGGGCGCACGTTATTGAAGAAACCCCTTATGAGTAACAAAGAAGAACCTCGCTATCTATACTCACCCTGGCGCATGGACTACATTCTCGGCGAAAAAGCCACAGATTGCGTTATGTGTAGGCACTTGGATAACGAGCATGATGAGCAAAACTTGATTGTTTTCCGTGCCAAGCATAGTTATATCATGCTTAACAGGTATCCCTATAACAACGGGCATCTGATGGTAGTGCCATACAATCATGTATGTTGTTTAAGTGAACTGGAAAGCGAACACTGGCTGGAGATGAGTATGTTGGTTCGCCAAACTGAGAAAGTACTCAAGGAATTATACAAATGTGATGGCATAAATATCGGCATTAACCTTGGTTCCGCAGCCGGAGCCGGTATTGCTGATCACCTCCATGTGCACATTGTTCCCCGCTGGAATGGAGATAGCAACTTTATGAGCGTGGTCAGCGGTGAACGAGTTATTCCGGAATCATTTGAAAGTGCATATTCACGCTTAAAACCTGTATTCGCCAAGATACTATCTGACAAGGAGTAACAAGTTGGGTTTGACAAACAACCTGCCTCCGGAGAATGTAGCTTCAAAGAAATGGAAATGGATCCTTCTCCTGGTTGTAGGAGTGATTGGAGTGCTTGCTGTTGTGTTTTACTTCAGTAAAAGCAAAGATCTTGTTCCTGGTGAATATGGAGAGGATAAGCTGCCTGCCATTAAAGTAGTAGTGACCAATGGTTGCGGGTATGAGCAGTTGGCATCTGAATATGCAGAAGCCATATCCGGTAAGAATATCGAAGTGATTAGTTTGGGTGATACTCCCAAACCAATTTATGATAAATCTATCATTGTCGTCCGTAAGGGAGACATGCAGGATTTGAAGCGTTTACAGAAAATGACAGGTATCCAGCGCTGGACAAGTGCAATAAATGAATATTACAATGCCGATTTTGAGATCATCGTCGGCAGTGATTACGAGGAGTATATTAGTGAGTAACACCGAAGATATCGTGAGGGACAATGCCAAGCTGCAGGCTATTCTAAACTGGCTTACAGATAAGAAAGCTGACAATATAAGAGTATATGATGTACAAAGTAAAGCCGACTACACTGATGTTATTGTTGTCTGTGAAGGCAGTGCTGATGTGCACAACAAAGCAATAGCCAACCATCTTGTTGATATGGCTAAAGAGAACAAGCTCAATGTGCTGAGCAAGGAAGGTATTGATTACGGACAATGGATACTGATTGATATCGGTGATACCATTGTGCATATCTTCCTGCCACAAACCAGAGAGTACTATAAAATTGATGAACTCTTTACCAAGGTGAAGAACCGCATTCCCGGAGAAGACTTGATATGATTAAAGAAATCCTGCACAAGAACATAACAGAGGTTATGGATGCCCTGCAGCTTAGCCACGAGAAGGACTTTATTGTCGAGATTCCTAATAACACTGAGTTTGGTGATTATTCCAGCAATGCTGCCTTGGTCTTGGCAAAAGAGAACAAGATGGCTCCCAAGCTGTTAGCCGAAAAGCTGATAAAAGAACTTAAGAAGAACAAAGCATACAAGAAGCTCGAAATTGCCGGTCCCGGCTTCATAAACTTCTATCTTGCCCCCAGCATGTACCAAATGGCTTTTTGGGAGATTTTCAAGCTGGAGGATTATGGTCGCAGCGATTATGGCAATCAGGAAAAGATACTTTTAGAGTTCGTTAGTGCCAATCCCACCGGTCCCCTGAATATTGTTAGTGCCAGAGCAGCTGCTTTCGGCGATACACTATATAGAATAATGAGCTACACCGGCTTTGCTCCGGCTCGTGAATTTTATATCAACGATGCGGGTAATCAAGTAGATATTCTTGCTGAATCCCTGGAACTCCGCCTACGCGAGTTGCATGGCGAGAAGATTGGTGAGTTCCCCTACGAAGCTTACCACGGAGAATATGTGAAACACCTTGCTCAACGCCTCAATGCCCTTGAAGGCAGCAGAGTGTTTATGCTCACCGAAAAAGATCGCATGGATCACTTGAAAGAGTTCGCCCTCTCCGAGTTGCTGGAAATGCAACGCAGCAGCCTGGAGAAGTTCGGAGTGGTTTTTGAAGGCTGGGTGTCCGAGAAAACCTTGCGCATGGAAGGCGTGGTGGAAGAAGTGCTATCCTACCTCACAGAAGCTGAATGCACCTATGAGAAAGAAGATGCCATCTGGTTCTGTTCCACTAAGTATGGTGATGATAAGGATAGAGTGCTGATGAAGTCTGATGGCTCCATCACCTATTTTGTGCCTGATCTTGCCTATCACCTCACCAAGATACAGCGCGGGTTCTCGAAACTTATCGATGTCTTTGGTCCCGATCATCATGGTTATGTACCCCGCATCAGGGCTGCTTTCCGTGCTTTGAATTATGACGACACCATGCTGGAGATAATCTTTCTACAACAGGTTAACCTCTTCGAAAGCGGTGAACGGGTGAAAATGAGCAAGCGTGCCGGCAAGATAGTAACCATGGATGATCTTATCAGCGTGGTTGGAAAGGATGCTGCCCGTTATTTCTTTATTGCCCGCAAAGCCAACGCTCACTTGAACTTTGATTTGGAACTTGCCTTAAAGCAAAACAACGAGAATCCTGTTTATTATTGCCAGTATGCTCATGCGCGTATTTGTAGCATGATCAAGAAGGCACGCAAAGATAAAGTGTATCCCAAGCACTTCAAGAAGGACATGGTTTCAAAGCTTACCAAGCCCGAAGAGCTTGCTATTATCCAGAAGATGGCGGATTTGCCGGAGCTGTTGATTCTTATCTCCATACACCGAGAACCGCATCGTCTGGCAACCTATCTTGAAGAGCTTTCCGGGATGCTGCATCGTTATTATGCCAAGTACCAAATTGTAAGCCAGAAGAACGCAGATCTTACCCATGCCCGCTTAATGTTGATACACACCGTTAAGCATGTTATGGGCATCTGCTTTGAGTTAATGGGAATTTCTGCTCCGGAAAAGATGTAAGAGAGAATGGAACCAAGGCTGCGTGCCGTTACGAGCAAAGATTTCGAAGCCATTCAGGCAATAGAACAGCTTGCTTTTACCCATCCTTGGCCCCCGGAAGCCTTCACAGACTTTCTACTCCCATATGCTTGGGTGCTGACGCTTGATGAGGAAATTGTCGGTTATATTTTTTACAATGGTGTGGAGGATGAGATGGTTATTCTCAATTTTGCCATCAATCCTCAACACCAAGGTAAGGGCTGGGGGGATATGCTGTTATCGCAGAGCATGGAGCTGTTACACTCCATGGGCGTTTCCCGCTTTTTCCTTGATGTAAGGCAGTCCAACCGGCAAGCGATATCTCTCTATAACAAGCATGGTTTCGTAAGTATTGGCACACGCAAGAATTATTATAGTCATCCCGAAGAGGATGCCTTGGTAATGGGATTGATGTATGACATATAAACATGATTTCTTGGTAATCGGTAGCGGAATAGCCGGCTTGGTGTATGCCTTGCAGGTTTCACGCTTGGGTTCTGTGGCGGTGGTTACCAAAAGCGACCTGCACGATTGTAATACTGACTATGCTCAGGGGGGGATTGCGGCAGCGATTGATGCCAAAGATTCTTTTGCCGAACATATCGAGGATACTTACAAAGCAGGGGCAGAGCTTGGTAAACGCCAAGTTATTCGCCAAATTATCGAGGCAGGTCCTGCCCTTATCCAATATCTTATCGAACTGGGAACAGATTTTACCCGCCTGGACGAAAGTTATGACACCAGCCTGGAAAACCTTTCTCTCACCATGGAGGGTGGGCATACCCGACGCAGAGTTGCCTATGCTGCCGATTCCACCGGGCACCAGATTATGGAAGCCTTAATCGCCCAATGCAAAGCCAATCCTGCTATAGAGATATTCGAGAACCGCATTGCCATAGATCTTATCACTCAACACCATGTTGTTCAGGATGACGGCTTCATCCCCGGCATTTCCTGTTGGGGTGCCTATGTGTTGGAGACTGTCACCAATCAGGTGGACATCTTCCAAGCAAGGAAGACCATGATGGCAACCGGCGGTGCAGCTCAGATTTATGCCCATAACACCAACCCTAAAGTGGCAACCGGAGACGGCATGGCAATGGCAAGGCTAGCTGGTGCCCGGCTTGCTAACATGGAATTTGTCCAGTTTCACCCCACTGCTTTCTGGAGTGCCGATGGCGATACCTTTTTAATAAGTGAAGCTGTGCGCGGAGAAGGTGGTGTACTTAGGCTGTTGGATGGTAAAACCTTCATGGAAAACTACCACCCGAAAGCAAACCTTGCTCCCAGAGACATAGTGTCCCGTGCCATTGATGCAGAGCTTAAGAAGCGCGGTGAGAAATACTGCTATCTTGATGCCACAGGGATTCCTGCAGAGACCCTGCGTAGGCATTTTCCCTTTATCGACAGCAAGCTGAAAAGCAGAGGAATTGACTTCAGTAAAGACCCCATTCCCGTTGCCCCTGCTGCACATTATTTTTGTGGCGGAGTGCTTTCCACCATCGATGGAATTACCGATATCCGTAATCTCTTTGTTGCCGGCGAAGTAGCCTGCTGTGGATTGCATGGTGCTAATCGATTGGCTTCAAATAGCCTGTTGGAAGCTTTGGTTGTGGCTTATAAAGCAGCTAACCATCCCTCCAATCTGGAACAGGTTGATTTCCCCACCATACCCCAGTGGCATCAGATGGATGAATTTAACGAGAATGAATGGGTCGTGATAAGCCACAACCGCGAGATTATCGGCACAGTTATGCACGGCTATGCAGGTATCAGACGTAGCAGACGCTTGCTAAAGTATGCCCTCTCGAAACTGGAAAACATCTACAATGAGATAAACAACTTTTACCAACATAACGCGGTGCGCAAGGAAGTGGTGGAAACACGCAACATGGCGGTTATTGCCATCGCAGTTATCCGCAGCGCACTGATGCGTAAAGAGAGCCGGGGTGCTCATTTCCTGATAGATAACCCCGAGCGTAATGATTCGCAATATAAGCATGATACCATAATTTAGGATGTAGAATGCAAGGCATATTTATCACTTTCGAAGGCATCGAGGGTAGCGGAAAGAGTACTCAGGTGCGCAAGCTGGTTGCTGCATTACAACAGCAGGGGTTGCCTTATCTAACTACCAGAGAACCAGGTGGCACAGTTATCTCCGAAGCCATCCGCAGTATCCTGCTCAATCCGGATTATGCAGAGATGAAGCCGGAAACAGAATTGCTGCTATATTGTGCCAGCCGAGTGCAACATACCGGTGAGCTGATTATCCCTGCTCTGCAAGAGGGTAAAATTGTTATCTGTGATCGCTATTTCGATTCCACCTATGCATACCAAGGTGCAGCACGTGCTTTGGACGAGAACCTGATTGATACCCTAACCATGTTCGCAACCTATGGCAGAATACCGGATATTACTTTTTTAATAGATCTTCCCGTGGAGATTGGCCTTAGTAGGATACAGGAACGCACCCTGGACAGACTGGAGAAAGAGGACAGAGCTTTCCACGAAAGAGTGCGCAAACAGTTTTTATCTATTGCCAATAAATGCCCTTCCAGATATTATGTTCTAAACGGTTCGGATGAGCCCGATTGTATTCATGAGAAGATTATGTCTATCTTGAAACCTCTGATAGGAGAACAAAATGATTAAGCCGAAACAGAAGCTTGCCCTTTTCTCTATCCTCAGCATCTGGGTGCTGAGCACGATTCTTTTAACTGTAGCCACCAGTGCTTTTGCCCAAAATCAGTCCCAGGGCACAAACCTCTATTCCCAGATTCAGCTTTTCAGCGAAGTGTTGCAAAAGCTTAAACAATATTATGTTAAGGACTTGTCAGACGAGGAGCTTATTAAAGCTGCCATCAACGGAATGCTTAGTTCTGCAGACCCGCACACCACCTATTTCACTGCTTCTGAGTTTCAAGATTTCACCACCAGCACCAAGGGAGCTTTTGGCGGTTTGGGTATCCAGATAGATAAAATTGGCGATTATGTTACCGTGGTTTCTCCCATTGAGGGAACCCCTGCCTATCGCATGGGAATAACCGCCGGCGATAAGATCATTAAGGTAAATGGCGAATCTGTAGTAGGGCTTTCCACCGACGAAGCAATCAAGAGAATGCGCGGTGATGTGGGTACTCCCGTGGAGATAACCATCAGCCGTCCCGGTGTTTCCGCACCCATGAATTTCAACATTATCAGAGAAACCATCAAGATAAAAAGCGTGCCTTATTTCTTCAAGCTCAGCAATGGCACCGGCTATCTGCGCATCACTCAGTTCAACGAAAACACCAGTTCCGAGCTTCGCACCGCACTCACCAGCCTGGAGGCTGAAGGCATCACCGGCTTGATTATCGACCTGCGTTTTAATCCCGGTGGTTTGTTAGACCAAGCTGTGGATACAGTTAATGAATTCATCGGTCAAAACAGGCTCGTGGTGGAAACAAAGGGGCGCATGGAGAACAAACAGCTTTACACCCGTTTTGCCACCAAAGAGCGCACTTATCCCATCATTGTGCTCGTTAATGAAGCCTCTGCCAGTGCCTCCGAGATTTTTGCCGGTAGCCTGCAGGATTGGGATAAAGGCTTGGTGATGGGCAAAAACACCTTTGGTAAGGGTAGTGTGCAACAGCTTATCCCCCTTTCCAACGGCAATGGGATTAAGATTACCACTTCCTATTACTACATCAAGAGCGGACGCTGCATCCACAAGATGAGTAATGACAAGTTACTTAAAGGACAGCAACTAAGCGAAACAGAGCTTAAGACCGAGGACGAAAAGAACCACAAGCAGATATATTACACCGCCAACAAGCGTAAAGTGTATGGCGGTGGTGGCATCACACCGGATATCATCTCCGAGAGCGACTTCCTCACCATGTTTGGCGCAGAGCTACGCCGTAAGAATACCTTCTTTAACTTCACAGTTGATTATTTGGTGGCACACGATCATCAAGTTCCTGCCAATTTCGAGGTTAATGATGCGCTGATGGACGAATTCCTTAGCTATGTGAAAAAGCAAGAAATCAAATATACCTCTGCGGATTTGGATAGTGCCAACGCCTATATCCGCAACACCCTGAAAAGTGAGATTGTCCGTAAGTTGCACGGTGACCAGGAAGCATACAAAGTAACCATCTCGCAGGATAAACAGCTCATGGAAGCCATCGACCTCTTCAATCGCTTCCACACCATGAAAGAGCTGTTCGATTATGCTGCCAGAAGCAAAAAGGAAGATGTGGAGTAAGCACTATGATCAAAGATTGCAACTTGCTTAAAATGAACATCTACGTGGCTGATGACGATGAAACCAATCTGAAGCTGGTTCATACCGTCCTGAAACAATCAGGCTTCGAGAATGTTCAGCTTTACAGCTCAGGGAAAACCATGCTGGCAGATGTTAAACATAACTGTCCCGACCTCCTGCTGCTGGACATCATGATGCCGGGTTTCAGTGGTTATGAAGTTTTGGAATGGATTAAGCGTGATCCCACTTTGGAGCACATCCCCGTAATCATGATCACCGCTGCATCATTGGACGATAATCTGGAGCCGCTCAAGCGTTCCTTCGAGATGGGTGCCATGGATTTCATCAGCAAACCTTTCTCCAATCTGGAGCTTACCCTTAGGGTAAAATCCGCTCTGCGTTTGGAATATTCCCGCCAAGCCCTGGAGGCTGCCGCCAAAAAGATTTCCTCGCTGGAAAAGCTGCTTCCCATTTGCTCCTATTGCAAGAAAGTACGCGCCGATAAGGACTATTGGCAGGAAGTGGAGGTTTACATTTCGGAGCATACGGACACCATGTTCTCCCACTCCATCTGCCCGGATTGTTACCACACCCATGTTAAACCTCAGATAGACAACCTCAAAAAGAAGAAATAACACTTTGCCATCAACCTCTGCTCCTGCTCCATGTGGGCAGGAGCTTTTTTGTGCCTGGTTGATTTGCACGCCCATAACTCATTTCACTCATGTGTTGCCTAAGTGACTATTCTGTGTATCATATACAGTATCAATGTTTAGGAGAACATCATGAAACAGCTTATTATCACTACCATATTAGTGCTGCTCGCTTGGGGACTCACTGCACATCCCGCCAGCACAGCCAATCTTAGTTACGATGCCAAAACCCAGCTTCTTACCCTCAGCTTCGATCATCAGGTTAAAAATCCCGCCGACCATTTCATCTCTGCCGTGCTTATCAAAGTGGGCGGTAAAACCCTTGTTACCCAGAACATCAATGCACAGGAAACCGCTGCCGGCGGAAGCTTTGTGTACAAGCTCATAGGAATCAAGACCGGAACTGTTATCGAAGCCGTAACCACCTGCAACAAAACAGGGAATAAATCTGCCAAACTAACCGTTAAGTAAAATATGTGGATATCTTTCAACGGGTGATGATATTCATCCACATTGGCGGATATCAACTAAACACGTTCACATGGCTAACTCGCTGCTATATATAGTCTTTATTGCTTGGTGAGGATTTGGAACAAGAGTTGCGTTATTAAACCGTAGAATCTCAACCGGTTCCCCCTTGCCGGTTGGTGGTCTTCCCCCCAAAAGACCACTATTGTGCGACCTCCTAAGTCAATGACCTGTACCCCTTCCTCGGAAGGGGTTTTTTTTGTTTTTCCCAATACCTTGCCTATTGGGTTACGGTAGAGATACGGTTGCGCCTCCCAGCAAAGTGCTGGGTATCGCAACCGTATCTCAACCGTATATCAATAAGCAAGGGGTTACGAGGTGACAAGGTGATAAAGTGACGAGGTAATGAGGTAATGAGGTGACAGAGTGACAGGGTGATGGATGGGGAAAACAACGGTTGATTTATACCGTCTGACCTCACCTATAAGCCCGAAGGGTGACATAACCCTTTGGAACACCGGATTTATCCGGTTGGCGGT
>CAZPNU010000036.1:0-22069 GCA_964588075.1 uncultured Candidatus Cloacimonas sp. | reverse complement strand
TTCAACACATCACAGTATTGACCAAGGTTGGATTGTTCAATGGTCTTTGATTATGTAATGATACTTGGAACACCATTAAGAATGAACATGTTAGATGAATATGTTTTGCATGCACAACGAAAACAGGTGCCGAAGCACCTGTTGAATAAATTTCGCATTTATCCTGATCGGTTTAGCTAACTGTAACCTTGCGAATCGCCTTGGAAGGTGGAATCAGCTTGATCCCCATATCCGTGACTTGATTGATGAACTTACGCAGTGCATCCAGCTTGGCACGATTGTGGCAATGAGTTATCACCACAATGGGCTGGTTTCTCCCTTTATACTTTGCCAATCCTTGGATCTTGTTGATTATAGTAGCATCGGTTACATCCGGCACATCGAGAAATACATCACGCTTCAAGGTCTTTTGCCCCAACTTGGCAGCGACACCCGGCACAGCACTTTTTGCTGTTGTAGCACTATCCACAAAGAACATGTCAAGATCATCGATGGTTGATAACACCTCGTTCATAACCGCAGCATCGGCTGTGGCTGCACTACCCATATGGTTGTTAACCGCTATGGCTTTGGGGATTTGCTGGTGGAATTCTGTGAGCAGAGAGCGAATCTCCTCCGGTTTCATTCCGGCTTTGATATAGCGTTTACCGGGGTTTGCTCCACCATCTGCCTGCATGGGGACATGGATAAGTACTTCATGATCAGTTTGCTTTGCCAACAAAGCAGTTGCTTCCGTGTTCGATAGATCCGGCAAAATAGCAAAAGCCACTTCTTGAGGCAGCATGGAGAAATCTGTTAACAACTCCCCGCCTATCTGACCAAAATCATCGATTACAATAACCATATCCGGAAGATCATCACTTTTTGACCAAGTGTATTGATAGGAGCTAATCTCTCCCAAATCAATACTACTTTCCTTGACAGAATCAGGCTTCGCAGTTTCATCCGTGGTTTCATTATAACTTTCTTCCCGGGCATAAGGGTCATCTGAACTGCTATTGGAATCTTCCTTACCCTTGCATCCCAACAGAAGCAGCAACAAAAGCGTCAGTAAGATTACGGATTTCTTTTCCACGAGATTTTGTCTCCTATCTTGATATCAAGTTTCTTAGCCAAGCCGGCATTTATCTCCAGCACAAAGCTGTTAGGTTGCTCAGGAGTAATGCGCTCTTCGCTGAAAGGCTTGGCATTCTCCACGATCTGGAATATTGTCTCATCGGCAGACATAAACAGCATATCCAGGGGCATATAGGTATCCTGCATCCAGAATTCATAATAATCTACGCGGGGAAAGATGAAGAGCATAGCTTGGTCATCATCCATACTTTCCCTGTTCTTTAAGCCCCTCATAACTTCATCCTGTTTCTCCACAATCTCGATGCGGAAGCGTGCTTTTGGCTTACCATCCTTGGCAATAACATCCAGCATCCCGTCATGACGGAAGCGATACATGGCAGCCTGAGTGGAATCAGCTTGTGCATCCGGACTTTTACTCTCCCCTTTACAGGCGAATAGGAGGCTAATTATCACCATTAATACACAGGTTAGAAAAGCTCTGTACATACAGTAATCCTTTGGGTTGGGGGTGCTTATTTACGCACAACCATCTTGGTAGTTTGGCAGCCATCGGGGGTGAATAGTCTGCAAAGATAGATGCCGGAACTTAACCCACTGCCATCGAAAACCATACTGTGATTTCCCGCAGGGGATGAACCCTCGCACAGGGTTTGAATTAGCTGACCTTTTAGGTTATACACCGCCAAACGTAGAGGAGTATTGTCTTTGGATACGCGGTAACTTAGCACCGTATCATTATTGAAGGGGTTAGGAAAGTTGTTCATCAAGGTTGCTGAAACAGATGGGCTTAGCTCATCAGCAACATCAGAACCGCTACCAAAAGTGAAATTCTGTACAACGTAACCGGTTGCAGGTACAGTGACAGAAGCACTCTGCGGCTCAAAACCCGCTACGGAGGCAGTAATCTGGTAAGTACCGGGAAGCAGTAAACTGTGATAATCCCCCACATCAGGGTCGTTGCTGATAGTTTTATTATAGCCCGCAACACTAATCGTAGCACTTAGTGGCACACCGCTTGGAGTGCTGACGATACCTTTAACTCCGTTTTGGGCGAACTCGATGTAACGCAGGATAGATTCTTTATTGTTGTTCCAGTAGGTGGGTAATTGCGAGGAAGATGGCCATTTGTTAAGCCCAATTTCGGCAGTAATATCAATACAGCCGGTGTAATGATACAGCCAATCCTGCATGCTTCCGGTAATAACATACCACGCTGCACCATTTGTTATGCCATGAACGAAGTCCGAACTGTTATACAAAGAGGTGTGAGGTCGGGTGTAAGTTAAAGACATCTCCTGGAGCAAGGCATCAAATGGCGCAAGGGTGTAGGTGTAATCCCAAGGATAGTTTATCACCAGTTCACCGCCATGAAAGTTCATGGACATGTTGAAGCTGTGTGCCTGTGAGAAGCTCATCATGGCAACATTCTCGGTAGCCCAAGCAGATCCATCAGGATGCTGAGAGCCAACCGGCATTGGATAATTACGGTTTAGGTCTATTCCATTGGCGTTGTAACGTTCATGAGCAACATAACCATCGGGGTTGAACATGGGGCATATCCAAAGTTCAGTATTGTTAACTATATCTGTTATGCGTTGTGTGGTGCCATATTCGGTGGTGAGGAGTTGGATAAGCCTGATAAGCATATCGTAGCCCACCACTTCATCACCGTGAATGCTGCTGGAATACTTTAGTTCCGGCTCGAACTCTTCCGTGCTGACATTGTCCGATATCTTCATTATATATAGCGGAAGGTTGTTCACACTGGAGCCAAACTGAACTAACTGGCAGATGCTTGGATAACTTGCAGCAGTTTCCTGCATAAATGTATTGTATTGAGTTATAGAGTAATATGCCCGGGTAGGGTCTTTGCTATCCACTTCTTCCATGCCGGGTTTGGGCATGGCAACAGCGTTATAGCCCATGTTCTTCAACATGGTCTGCTCTTCGGCATTGCGTACATAGGCTATTATGCTGCCGGTGTTGCTATTCACTGCGTCCACGCTGATGTGCATGGCTTCCAAAGCTGCCACATCATCCTGTAGGTTCCAGCTTTGGATATAGACTGGGTAGGCAACAAGCACGCAGAGCGCAATTGCCATTATCAAACTAAGTAGTAGGCGTTTCATACTGATGTTCCTGATTATTACTGTGTTGCTACGCAGTGCACAAAGCATACCGAAGCATAAAGAAAATGCCAGGTGAACAACGACACATGACTGTGATTGCTTAATGCTGCTTCATTCCTGATCTGACATGGTTCACAAGCAGCCATTGCGCTGGACCTGGCGTGGTTCATACTTTTCATGAGGGACTTTCTGTCAATCAAAAACGAAGGTTCACGTTCAAAGAGCTTCGCCAATCCAAGTTATCCGCACTTTCACCGTAGGGGGAAACAGAAAGCTCTATCAAAGAAGCATTGTTAAACTGCCAGGCAACTCCTAACAGCATACTGTATTCAGTCCAAGTGCCCCATGTGTACTTTGGAGTGAGAGCCCAAAAGAATGTCCTTATATCATGTCTCACACTTAGTGAGGCTGTATATCTTCGGTTTTTGGTATGCAGGTTGTAAACATTCTCTCCTTCATCGGCATACTGGTTCTCTTCATAAGCATAACCCATATCAACCAGTAATGCATTATCCGGGCTGCTGCGGAATGGCAATCTTACCCAACGTGAATCCCCGGAACGAGCCACATAAGGAAAGCTGTCGAAGATTAGGTTATACTTATATGCAATCTGTCGATAAAAGGTATTTGGCTTACCGGCTTGCTCCCCATATATATAGTCATTATAATCTGCTTTTAGCTGGTAAGATTGATTAAAGGCTATCCTATCTCCAATAAGGATTTGGCAATCTGGCTGTAAACTATAACTGCTAACCAGCTTGTTATTGGAGGATAAGATTGATTTAAGATACACATCCTCCCGTTCCGAATAACCAACCCACAAACCAAGCTTAATCCTATCGTGCCAATAGTGCTTCCAACCCAAGCGATAACTGGTAAGTAACAAATCGTTATCATAGCTGTGACCGTCGTTGGGATAGCTCGCTGCTTGATAATCCACGTTCACCGAAGCAATCAAGGAATCCTCATCAGCATACTCCCACACGATGCGGTTAACCAAAGCACGCGCTTCCACGATACGGTTATTACGCTTTGCTTGATACTCTCTGTTACTGATACCCTGGTTTAGGGAGCTTCGCAGGGTGATGCGAGGATGTAGATTATATTCCAAGCCAAGACTCACTTGGTTGTTACTATCAATGTTGTTACGTTCTGTGTTCCGGTTGTAGTCCAATGCTGCTTCAGTGTATGAATCCGTGAAACTCAGCACGAACCTTTCATCCGGTATGTACTGCACTGCTCCATTGAAAGCAATACGATTGCGCTTTTGCTTATCGGCCAAGGTGTAAAAGCTATGGCTGCTTCCACCGGAGGGAGCATTAAGAGTAAAGAGTTCGTCATCCCTCAGGTTATAGTTAATATTTGTGTCCACAAGCAGGTAGTCACTCAGAAGATTCAGGTAAGCTCCAACCTGTGCAGAATCATAGGCTTCCCAAGCAAGCTTTTTCTTCTCTGCACTAGCAGATAACCCGGTTTGAAAACCTCCAAACTCCCCGGCATAACGCCCATTTGCCCCAAGCCAGAAACCATCGCTATACAAGCTGGCATCATCTATATACCTATCTTGCTCGTTTCTCACCAGAGCATTGCTGAATACTGACAGGGACAGACTATCCATTGCTTGATACATAAGCGTATAGCCAAGGGAAGTAGTTTTGTTCACGTAGGGTGAGGGTTCTAGAGAACTGGCATCATAGATAGAATTGTAATCTATATGAAAGCTGTGCAGTAGTTTTGATTTATCTATGTTAAAGTCCAAGCTGAAGTCACTATTCTTACTTTTCTGATTGTAGTTTAGGCGGTCTTCAATGCTGCTTTGTCCCTTTATATCAAGGCTTGTGCCTGCAAAGGGGTGATATTGGTACAGAAGGCGATTTTCGATACTCTGCACATATTCGGAGTTATACAGGTGAAAATCCAAGCCCTGTGTCTGTGCAAAGAGTGTGGAACTAAAGAGTAGCCAAGATATCACTGAGGTGTATATAATCCTCTTCATCAAGGCTTTCTCCTCTTCTTTTAAAGTCTATGCTCGATAGTTCCTGCAACCGCAGCATCCTTTCCCTTCCAAGAAGGGGCGAAAGGTTGTTTGCCAGAGTCTTACGGCGGTGTGCAAATGAAGCAATCAGAATCCTGTGAAATAGCTCAGGATGCGCAATAACGGGTTTATTCCTCCGCGGAGTCATCACGATAACCGCAGAATCTACATTCGGCGAGGGGTCAAACCACTCACGGGTAACCTGCAGGGCAATATGAATATCGAACAACAACCTCAGCCGTATGCTCAAGGGAGCATAGCTTTTTGTACCTGCTTTGGCTGATAGCCTCTCAGCCACTTCCTTCTGCACCATCAATACAATGCGTGAGAAGTGCTCCTGATATAGCTCCAGCTTTGCTAATAAAGGAGTGGTTATCTGGTATGGGATATTCGCAATGAGCTTAATCCCCCCACCATCCGTGTTAATAAGCTCATCCCAATCTGCCCGTAGGACATCGCCAAACACAAAGTCCACTCTTTCCCGATATCGCTCGGCCAGCTCTTCATATAGCCTTCTATCCAGTTCAAATGAGCGCAATTTAACCGGATAATGCAGGATGGCATCAGTCAGTATGCCTTTACCTGCACCTATTTCCCAAACTACTTCACCCTCACGAAGCTCGCCGAGTTCCGCTATATCAGCGGCAATCCCAGCATTATTCAGGAAGTTTTGCCCAAGTTCTTTCAGGGCTTTCATACAAACAAAAATGCGCTTTCGTAAAGGGACGGCAGAAAGCAGAACTTACGAAAGCGCAATTATCTTTATGCGCTGATCTTTTCGGGTGAGATTCCCTTGCAGATTTTGCAGACCTTGATGGTCTTTTCTGCAAGTTTGATCTCATGCAGCACTTTTATACCGGTGCGATGGCATACGGGGCATTCACCACGACCATGTGCCGGCAAATTGGTTATTCCTTTACCGCGATAATTCTTCGCCATTGTAAACTCCTTATTTTCAAAACTATTCATTCCAATTTGTGCCAATTTTGCTGAACTGGTCTAAGAGTCAACTGTTTTTTTGATTGCCCCTCTCAGCAGCACAATAAAAGAACCGGAGCAGCATAACTACTCCGGTTTCATTATTGTTTTATAGAGTTAGCGAATCAATTCCAGCTTATCATCCACACTTACAACAAACTCCGTAAGCAAAGCGACTGCTTTATCCAAGTCTCCCAAGGAGATAACTTCATTTGGAGAGTGCATGTACCTGTTCGGGATACCGATAACTGCTGTGGCTGTTCCCTTACGGTTGGCATGTATTGCATCTGCATCGGTGCCGGTACCGGATGGGGATATCTCTATCTGCACCGGGATATCATGCTTCTTGGCAAGCGCGATAAGCTTGTTGTTAATCACAGGATGCAACGCTGCACCAAGCGTTAGTGTGGGTCCACTGCCCAAGCTAACATCGCCCCAAACGCGCTTATCTGCTCCGGGGATATCCGAAGTGAAGGTTACGTCCACAGCTATGGCAATATCCGGTTCGATGCAATAAGCACTGGTGCGGGCTCCTTTCATGGTTGTTTCTTCGCCCACGGAGGCAACTGCATAATAACTTGCCTTGATCTTCTTCTTGGCAAGAGCCTGCATAACTGCGGCAGCCACATATACGCCAACCTTATTATCGGTGGCTTTGCTGACAATCAGATCTTCCGTCAGATGTTCAATGTGCGAGCTATAAGTTATTATATCACCTATGGCAACACGTTTTAATGCATCTTCTTTATCTTTGGCTCCGATATCTAACCACAAATCTTCAATCTTCAGTTTGGGATTATCATCGCCCCCACGCATCATGTGAATGGGTTTCTTGCCAATGATACCGCGCACGATTTTTCCTTCATGGTGGATATCCACTCTTAAGCCGGGCAGCAGGTTCACATCAAAACCACCAAGCGTTTTCACATACAGGTAGCCCGATTCATCAATATAGTTAATGATGAAGCCAATTTCATCCGCATGACCCACAATCATTATCTTATACTTACCGCTTCCTTTCTTGAATGCTATAAGGTTGCCATTTAT
Organism: uncultured Candidatus Cloacimonas sp.; assembly: GCA_964588075.1. Taxonomy (GTDB): domain Bacteria; phylum Cloacimonadota; class Cloacimonadia; order Cloacimonadales; family Cloacimonadaceae; genus Cloacimonas. The sequence continues at coordinate 14,803 of CAZPNU010000036.1, read as the reverse complement.
ATCGCCTTTAATTTCATCACAAGCACCCTTCAAATATGCTTTGGTGATTGCCTGAGCAGGGGCTTCATAACCTGAGGGACTTGGCACCTCAAGCAAATCGAAGAGATACTTCTTGTTCTTTTCATTCATCTGATTCTTCCTTAACAGTTGTTTGCTTCTTCATCCGCAAAGGGATTAAGGGTTTTCTTTTTTACCGGCTCTTCGTGCGGTATGATGCACAAAAACTTCAGGGTTTCGGTGCCGGTGTTATTAAAAGAATGCATCATGTTGGGATCAACATACATTGCATCATTGGCAGAGAAAGGCTTCTCGCCCTCTTCCGTAACCAGCACACCGCTGCCGGATAGGCAATAAAGCTCGTGCTCCCAATTGTGCTGATGATAGGGAGTATGCCCGCCGGGGGCTACTTCAAACAAACGCATGGCAAAGTTTGGAGCTCCATCTTTTTGGGCAATCAACCAGCGGATTTGGGCACCTTCTGCACCATCGGCATACACAGGTTCGAGTTCAACCTGATCGTAATGGACTACTTTCATTTATTCCTCCTTATCTGGAAGTGTTAATCTTCTTTTTCTGCAACAGGACACAAAAGGGCAATTGTGTCAAGTCAGTTTATTATACAAGCTAAAGTGCTTCGGGGTAAAAGCAAAGACTCTTAGTAGATACAGCAGTTCAAAACGTGCATTCCGGAATGATTAGCAGATTGACTTTGCTCCCAATTAGCAGTAAGTTTTTGGATTGTCTCCCAAGTTCGCTCTTGGACTAATTACGGATGTAATACGCATGAAATACGCATCGCACGCGTAATTCATGCGTATTACATCCGTAATTAGTCCAACAAGAAACCGGAGAGCATACAATGCCGAGGCAGTTATTTAGGATTCCATCTGCGTTATTAGCCAGAAATAATTACTCGACAAAAAAGGTGCTATTCCTATCATTGCCATCCTTAGTTAAGTAGCTTAGAATGGGAGATTTAATGATTAAAGTGCTGAACCTTAGCAAAGAGTTCCCGAAAAAAGACGGCAGCGTATTCCATGCCGTCGATGATATAAGTTTCGAAGCAGGCGATTCCCAGATAGTGTGTCTGTTGGGGGTAAACGGGGCGGGTAAAACAACCACCATGCGTATCCTCTCCACTATATTCAAACCTAGTGGCGGTACCGCCGAGATTCAAGGTTACGATATTGCCAGGAATGCCCAGCAAGTACGCGAAAACCTTGGCTTTCTAACGGGTGATACCGGTTTATATAACCGCCTTAGAGGCCATGAATTTATCCGCTACTTCGGCAGACTGTACGGAGTGGAAGAAAAGACTATCGAAACACGCATGAACGAAATGGCAGACATGCTGGATATGCACGATTTCCTGGATAAAAAGATAGAATTCATGTCCACCGGGATGAAGCAAAAAGTATCCATAGTTCGCTCCATAATCCATGATCCACCGGTGATGATCTTTGATGAGCCTACATCCGGCTTGGATATCTTAACTGCTAGGAACATAGTAGCCTTTATCCGCCAATGTAAGCAGAGAGGAAAGTGTGTGCTGTTCTCCACTCACATTATGCGTGAGGCAGAACGCCTCGCCGATAGAATTGTTATGATTCACAAAGGTAAAATACTGGCAAATGGGACACTGGAAGAGTTGAGAGCTCACTCCGGACAAACTGATTTGGATGACATCTTTGTCCACTTTGTAAATCAATTTACCGATGAAGCGGAGGTTTTGGCTCATGAATTTTAAGAAAGTTGGCGTTGTATATCGCAAAGAACTGCTGGAAGTCCTGCGGGATAAACGCACTTTATTTGCTACTCTGGTTCTACCGGTGTTACTATATCCGTTGCTAATTGTAGGCTTTAATGCCATAATGACCCGTCAGGCAGCGGAGATGGAGCAACAAGGAGCAACCATTGCCATTCAGGATAGTGTGAAAGATGATATCACCCGCATGCTTGCCACTGATATCAGCGGTATAGAGAACTTTAGCTATGTGCCTTATAGTCAAACCTCGGATAAGCTGTATGAAGATAAGGAAATCCAAGCCATAGTCAGCTTCCGTGATTCTCTCGATGCATCCGGAACAAGATTTTATCGGATATTCGTGCAATATGATAAGTCCAAAGAAAGAGGCAGGCTTGTGTATAACAAGCTGCTTGATAGCTTCAAAGTAAGCGAAAAGAAACTACAAAAGCAGCAATTGGAACTCAATGGAGTAAAACCTGAGATTCTGGAACTGATCAATATACGCGAAAAAGACACTTCAACCGCCCAAAAGAAAATGGGGATGATGCTGGGGATGTTCCTGCCCTATATCATGGTTATTATGCTACTTTCAGGTGCTTCGACAGTTGCGGCGGACTTGGTAGCCGGGGAAAAAGAGCGACGTACCCTGGAGACATTACTGGTATCTTCCGCTGCAAGGCAGGAACTGGTTTTCGGTAAGTACTTGACGATTATCACACTATCCATGGTGAATGTGTTTGTAAACCTGTTCAGCATCAGCTTCTCGCTTAAGTTTATGCTGGCGAATTCTGCTGCGGAGATGTCCGGTGTGCAGATGCCTATGAGTGCAATATTTATCCTTCTAATGGCAATGATTCCTTTGGCGACGTTCTTTGCTGCTGTGTTGCTTTCCATATCCACATTCAGTCGTAACATGAAAGAAGCACGCACCTATGAACAACCTTTACTGTGGGTGGCAATGATGCTGGCTATGGTTAGCTTCTTGCCTGCAGTCGATATGAGCAATCTGATGGCTTTGATCCCAATAGTCAACATAGCGCTGTTATTCAAAGCAGTGATGATAAACGAATATACCCTGTCTCATCTGCTGATAACTATTGGCAGTACCCTAGTCCTGGATGTGCTTTCGATATGGGCAACAATTAAGCTCTTTACCACTGAATCTGTGTTGTTTCGCTCCGAAGATGACGGTGGTAGCCTGAGGGCAGTTTCCAAAGATAAAAAAAGCTTCTTTAACCCCTTTAATGGAGTTCTATACTTCTCGTTAGCTTTGGTTGTCATGTATTATCTTGGAACTTATCTGCAGATCAAAAACCTGATGAATGGTTTGTTGCAAACGCAGATATTCATAATAGGATTGCCCGCATGGCTGATAATCAGGATGCTTAAGCTGAATGAAAAAGAAATCATTCGCTTCAAGACACCCAAAGCAGTGGAACTGTTGATCGTTCCCTTTATCGCTGTATCTGCTGCCATTATCGTATCAATCCTATCCCAGTTGATAAACATGATCTTCCCTTTCCCCCAAAAGTATGTTGAGATGATGGGAAAACTATTTACCATGGACTCATCTGTTTGGAAGGTCTTCATGGTTATGTCACTGGCACCGGGGTTTTTCGAAGAATACATGTTCCGAGGGTTCATGATGCGCTTCTTTGAGAAGTATGGCAACAAAGCGGCTATAGTTATTACAGCCCTCCTGTTTGCTTCGTTCCACTTGGATCCCTTCCGTTTCCTGCCTGTGTTTCTGCTTGGGTTGTTGTTAGGGTATCTTACTCTACGTTCCGGCTCTATCATAAACAGCATGCTATCTCACACCATTAATAATGGATTGGCATTGGTTTTGGTTACATATGGAAGCTCTGCATGGTTGAAGCCAATGTTATCAGGAAAAGATGAGTTGCATTATTGGGTAGTTGTCCCGGCACTAATAGTCTTTATCTTGGCTATGTACTTTTTTCACATGGTTACTAAAAAAGGAGTTCCTCAATGTGCGGAATAGTTGGATATATTGGGCAACGTAATGCCCTGCCTATTGTAGTTGAAGCGCTAAAGAGATTGGAATATAGAGGTTATGATAGCTCTGGCTGTGCCCTGATTCATGATAATGAACTGCAAGTTTACAAACGACAGGGAAAGATTATTGAGTTGGAACGTAGCTTACCTGAACCAAACAAATGTAGCGGATACATTGCTATAGCCCACACAAGATGGGCTACACACGGGGAACCAAATGAGATAAATGCCCACCCACATACAGACTGTAGTGGTGATATAGCCATTGTTCATAATGGTATCATCGAGAATTATAAGCTTCTGCGAGAACAACTCCTGGAGCTTGGTCACCGCTTTGTAAGTCAAACTGACACTGAGGTTATTGCCCACTTGATAGAGCAATTCCTAACCAGTGAACCAAGCCTGGAAGATGCCGTCCGAGAGGCAATGAAGCGTGTGGAAGGAACCTACGGCTTAGTAGTTGTATCACGTAATGAGCCAGATAAACTGATAGCCGTACGAAAAGGAAGTCCTCTAATAATAGGAATAAGTGATTCAGAGCACTTCATCGCCAGTGATGTGAGTGCCATAGTGATACATACCAAACGCGTAATATACCTGCAAGATAACGAGTTATGTATTGTACGTGCTGATGGCTTTGAAATTACCACCTTGGATAAACATAGCGTAAAACCTCAGATTTCCTTGGTTGATTGGGATATCTCTGCCATTGAGAAGGGTGAGTTCAAGCACTTCATGCTTAAAGAAATCTTTGAGCAGCCAACAACCATCGGCAACGGCTTCCGCGGAAGGATAAATGATCAACTTGGTACTGCCAGGCTGGGGGGGCTTAACCTCGCAAGCTTTGAACTGCGGAAAGTAAAGCAGATTCACTTGGTTGCATGTGGCACGTCTTTTCATACTGCCTTGATTGGTAAATATATCATTGAGGACATAGCAAGAATCCCTGTGCATGCCGAGTATGCATCAGAATATCGATATCGCAATCCCATCATTCCGGAAGACACACTAGTCTTTGTTATCAGCCAGTCCGGAGAAACAGCCGATACTTTGGCTGCTATGCGTGAAGCCAAGGCAAAAGGTGCAAGGGTTCTCGGCATCACCAATGTGGTGGGCTCAACCATAGCTCGTGAAAGCGATGGTGGCACATACATCCATGCCGGTAGCGAGATTGGAGTAGCTTCCACCAAAGCCTTCACCTCGCAAGTTACCATAATGATCCTTCTATCTATCTTAATGGGACGTATGAATCACCTTTCCACAGTGCAAGGTATGGACTATATAAAAGAACTGGAGCTTATTCCATCAAAGGTTGAAAGTATATTGGCGTTAAATGACTGCATACGTGATATTGCCAGAAGCATCAAGGACTGCACCAACGCTCTATATTTGGGCAGGGGGGTGAATTACCCGGTTGCCCTGGAAGGTGCTCTTAAGATTAAAGAAATATCTTACATACATGCTGAAGGATATCCGGCAGCTGAAATGAAGCATGGTCCCATAGCTCTCATCGACGAGAATATGCCGGTTGTGGCAATAGCCACCAAAGACCCGCTTTACGAAAAGATATATTCCAACCTACAAGAAGTCCGTGCCCGTAAAGCCCGTTTGATAACGATTGCCACAGAGGGTGACACCGAACTGTGTAAGATCTCCGAGCACATTATCTATATCCCCGACACCCTTACCAATCTGCAACCATTGTTAACCGTTATTCCTCTCCAAATGCTCGCTTATCATGTTGCCGACCTAAAAGGATTCGATGTTGATCAACCTCGCAATCTGGCTAAGAGTGTAACAGTGGAGTAAGGGATGTTAAGCATCTGCGGCGTGAACTGCCATACTGATTGTCGTGCGTATAAAACTGAATGTGAGGGATGTAATGAGCTTTCCGGTAAAGTAAGCTGGGCTGAGTTCTATGGTACAGAGCGCTGCCCTATCTTCGCCTGCGCAAAGCAGAAACAACTTAGTTCATGTGGTGATTGTGGGCTTGCGCCATGTGATTTATGGTATGCCACTCGCAATCCGGAAGCAAGCGATGAGGAGTTTGATCAAGATATAAACTCCCGCCTAAAGAATCTCAACAGACAATAAAATTACCTATATGCATATAACAAAACCCGGCAGAATCACTGCCGGGTTTTTGTATATAACTCAAACTCTTGCTTATTCTTTCTCTTCGGTTTCTTCTTCTTCCGCAGGTTCGGCAACCGCTTCGCCTTTGGTGAAGATGCTTATCTCTATGGAGTTCTTAGCAAGTTCGGGATAGAAATCATCAATATATTCCTGCACAGTGTTGTCTATATCGTTATGTTTATCAAGCACTTCCTGTGTGAAGCCAATCTTGATAACCATAGAGTTCAAGGTGCGGGTAATGTTCATTTCCGGCACTTCCCCATAGACATTGTTCAGAAACTCAGGTAAAGACTTGGATAACTTAACCGTTCCGTTTATCTTCTTGTAGGCTTTCAAACCAAAGTTTGCGGCAAAAGCTGCACCGCCAATCAGTAAAAGGGCTTTCAATAGCTTCTTCATCGTCTATACCTCTCTTATTTGTATATTGATTTTATCTTGCCCCAGCTTCTGCTTTGCACAGATTTGGGTTGGTTACTTAAAATGTCTCCACTGCTTGCCAAGCTTAGAGAAAACTCACTATATCCAAAGGTTACAATTCCGCTAATTGCAGTGTAGGTTCCACCAGGAGCCAGCATAATGTCTCGATTACCGAAGTTTGTACCAGAAACAGAGCATGAACCGGAACCATCAGTAACATTAAGCTTACTTCTTTGGGCTTTGTTTGTGTATGCGGTGGCATTCATCAGTTTAGCATAGACACCTTCGTAAGCTTCGGCTTCACCGGACTGGGCAAGCTGCCCTGTGGCAAGTATTACCGGACGAGGTAGCGGAACAAAACTGTCTAGCACCTTGGTCTGGCTGATATCCTGCAGACATGTCATGCCGAAGGTTTCAGACACAGTACCGGTAACAAGCACTCTATCACCTTTGTGAATACGTGGATTCTTATCCATAATCAGGATGCCACGCCAGGCACCGTTTAAGGATTCACTAATAAAATACCCACCATCCCGATAGTTGGGGGCAGTTACAATACCTTCAACGCTGACGGACTTGCCCACATAATTTGAGGGATATGTTCCATCGCTTCCCGGGTTAGTAGTAAACTGAATATCGTATATAGAGATAGCCCAAGCCCCTGTAACAAGGCTTGTTATCAGACATAGCATTACGAGTATCTTTTGCATACATCACCTCTATGTGGCAATCTAATTCGCTTGAGTTTCTTGTCAAGACAAATCAAGACTTTATTTCATTGTTTAATTTCGGACTCACCAATAAGCATTTATACAAGCAATGCTCGTACCAATGTGGTATTTATTTCGATGATTTGTCGTAACCTCTATGATTCATTACCTAATCATTGCTTGTTTAATACGGATGAAACATGCAATGATTATGTAATGATCAAGTAGTGCCATCAAGAATTATGTGCATAGCGCATCATGAATTGATTAGGGAAGAAATACTATGTATATATATGGCTGTTATTTACGGGAGAACTTGAAGATATCGAAGTCGTAGCCTAAGCTGAGAAAGGAATTGAGCACTCCATTTTGGTTTAAAGCAAGGTTCAAACGGGCAGGCATAACCTTATTTGGTAGCCCAACTCCCAAGTAAGCGCAGTAATCCCACGATTTATCTGCACCCCACAGTTCTTTCTCAGAGTATCTAAGCCATTGAAATCCCCCATTGAACACTACTTTCTTGCAGGGCTTAGTGGAGATACCAAGACTGAAAATCTGGTAATAGGGTGCGCTAATCTCGTATCGAGAATAACCCATGAAACCTTCAACTCCGCCTATCACAAATGGATCGTATTTAATACTTTCCTGAGAATTAAGATATGTGCCATTATCAATGCTGCCAAAACCGCTGAAACAGCTACTGAAGGGGAGATATACCTCTGTCTTAAACTGCAAGCTGCTGTAGGAATAGTCACTAACAGCCGCATTGCGGGCAAAATTGAACTTAGTTATAATCCTAGAGCCCTTTGTGGGAAAGATGTAATCATCCAGGGTTTCTCTGTATGCTTTAACGCCCAAACCACTAATAACGTTATTCAACGGCAAGGAGGGAGTCTCAGATATCTCTTTGTAAAGTCTTGTGCGGTGTGTATATAAGAATACTTCTCCAATAACAATGTCCTTGGCAAAGACACCTAAACCGGTAGTCATCCCCCACTCCAACGAGTTAACGCTACTGGTTTTGTGATGGTCAGTGTAATTGTAGATAGTCTTTTCATTAATGTAAGGAAAGATTCGGTAGTAAGCACCCCATTCCTCACCATAATTTTTGACATAATCTACATTAAGTTCATTGCGCCCCCCAAGCTTCACTTCAGCGACTAACTTAGAGTTTTTAAGCAGGTAGTTGTTCAACATTAAAACACCTCCTGCGCTAAGCTTATCGTCACTACTGTATGTGATATTTATAGCAGCTTGCTTTCTATCCCTTTCTTTAACATGGATAATCAGGTCATAGTTATCGCCATCAATGCGTTTCAATTGAGGATATATGGTACTAAAAGCTTGTGAGTTCCATGCATTTTCGCAGGCTTGATGAATTTGAGAAGTGCTCAAAGTTGTACCGGAGTGAATGTCGGCATATTCTTGCACCTTAGCACTGCTGAGATATTCATTCCCTTTCACAGAGATGTTTACAATCTTGAAGCTGTCCTTATCACGATCGAAGAGAGTATTCTTAGGCTTTGAGTAATGATTGCCGACTGTATTTATACTCTTCTTGAATGCCCTAATAGCCTCAAGATGCTCTCGCGTTGCTCTTTCACCAATGGTAATAATCTCCCTGATGTGATCATAATCTGATGCAGTATATGAGGATAAATCAGGCTCTATAAGCAAATCAATACAATCAAGATGCTCATTCAAGGTCTTGGTAATTCCGATATTGATAGTCTGATCAAGAACTTCAATCAGATTATTGAGGTTTTCAGTGCTGCGTAGAGAGGAGTTCACTTTCAAACCAATTATCTTATCTGCACCAAGCTCGTGTAATAGATTCCCGGGGAGATTCTGGGATACTCCACCGTCGATGTAAACGTTAGAATCAATTTCGAAGGGACGAACAAGGCTAGGAATGGACATAGAAGCACGTAATGCTTGCATAAAAGAACCGGAGCGGAAGGTTTCAGCCTCACCGGTGTAAAGATTTGTTGCATTACACGCGAAGGGAATGGGCAGTTCGTCGAAAGAGCTCACTTGCGAACTAGCAGCGAAGAGTTTGAACAGTTCCAGATTAATCCTGTTACCAACATAAACGCTTGAAGGTAAACGGGGAACCCAAGTGTCGCTAAGTTCAAAAACTGCATTCCCATATGGAGCCCATCGCTTCTGCCCGATATACAAATCTTTACGATTATGCAAATCTTGAGTCAGATACTGCCAATCTAATGCTACGCAAATATTCTCAATCTCTTGAGCATTATATCCCATGGCATAAAACCCACCAATGATAGCACCAATGCTGGAACCGGCAATGTAATCAGGCTTCAGACCTTCCTCTTCCAGCACTTTAAGCACACCAATATGGGCAAAGCCTCTGGCACCACCTCCGCTGAAGGCATAGCCAAGCTTCTCTGCTTTCAGAGTTCCGCTGAAAGCAATAAGCGTGACTAATAATACCAGAGCAATTCTGTTAAACTGAGCCATGTGGATAATGAAATAGCCCTTTAGAAACCCTCTTGGGGTGTAGGCGTTTCTTCTGCGGGCGTTGGTTCGCTTACTTTTCCTGGTCTGTCCTTAACGGTGAATTCCATACGACCGAACACCGCTGTGGCTTCTATCCCTATAGAAGTGGTTGTGCTGTCGGGATTGATGGCTGTTCTGTTCTCCGAAATACCATAGTGCCCGGTTTGTGGTAAAACAATTCCACCCAAAACGGCTGTAGTCTGAATATCGAAGCGTAAATCAGAAGGCAGGATTACATTAGCAGAGCCAAACACTACCGTTATCTCCAGATTCTTACTATCGGCTTTCAGGTCGCTCAGGTCAATATCACCGCTGGCAAACACCATGGTATATTCTTGATTATCCCGGCTGTAAACAACAGTGTTAGCCTTCTTATACTTGTGACTGGAGTATCTAACCTTTGGCTTTCCACCACCAATAAGCATGCGTACTCCAAACATGATGATAACGATGGCGAAGAATACTTTCATTAAGGGTAGATTTATATTAAAGCCCTTAAGAAAAATCGAGACGCCAAAGAGGATTATCATCACTCCCCAAAAGATGTTACCAAAGAAAAAGTCCATTCTCATTTCCTCCTCCTCACAGAGATAATCCATTCCACCAGGCATGATGAAGGTCTTTGATACTGATATTTATATGTTCATTCACGGTAAAGAAAGCACTGTCCGTAACCAAACCCAAATCGTGGTATTCGATACCATATTGCATGGCAAGTTCTTTTATGCTTTGGCAATGGAGTTCTGGAGCGCTAATCAAGATACGTCCTGCTGCTTCTCCAAAGTAGACATGCGATGCCTTATGCTGCAGATCAAAGTTCAATTCTGCTCCAAACAATCTACCGGGTGTGAAGCAAGACTCTGCCACGGCATATACCAAACCTCCATCCGAAACATCATGAGCACTGTGCACAAGTTTATCTTCAATAAGCTTCAAGATAAGCTGCTGCAGTCTTGATTCAAGTTCTAAATCAACTTTTGGTGGTTTACCTGCCACAATATTATGTACAAGCTTTAAATACTCAGAGCCACCGATTCCACTGTTCAACGAGCCAAGTAGGATGATCCTATCCCCTATCTCTTTATAATATTGGGTTGTTGCCTTACGGTAATCTTCCATAAGCCCCAACATACCAATTACAGGTGTCGGGTATATTGCTCCGGCGGGATTCTCGTTGTAGAAAGAGACATTCCCCCCTGTAACGGGAGTGCCAAACGCTCTGCAGGCATCGCCCATACCTCTTATTGCCTCGGCAAAGAAGTAAAAAGCTTCCGGCTTGTAGGGATTGCCAAAGTTCAGGCAGTTGGTTATCGCCAATGGTTTTGCTCCACTACAGGCAACATTGCGTGCAGACTCTGCCACCGCTGCCATGGTTCCCATATAAGGATCAAGGCTACAATGCCTACCGTTGCAGTCTGTTGCCACAGCAATGGCTTTATCTGTGCCATGGATGCGTATCACTGCAGCATCAGATCCAGGTTCCACAACAGAACCAATCTGCACCATGTGGTCGTATTGACGGTAAACCCTATGTTTGCTTGCAAGGTTGGCTGATGATGCGAGTTTCATTAATACTGCTGAATAATCGCTTGGTTCCGGTAGTGTGTCAGTTGGGTAAGATATAAGAGTATCCAACTCCATCGGGCGGGAAGCTTCTCGGGAATAAACTGGTGCTGAACCACCGAGTATCAGTGACTCAGCAGGTATCTCAGCTACGATTTGCTGGTTGTAGTAAACCCGTAAAAGCTTATCGTCAGTCACATTGCCTATCTGTACTGCATCTAACTCCCATTTGGCAAAGATTTCTTTAACCTTGTTCACATTATCCGGCTCAACTATCACCAGCATGCGCTCCTGTGATTCGGATAGCATAATCTCATATGGACTCATACCTGCTTCACGCTGTGGTACAAGTGCAACATCTATCTCAATACCAACCTCGCCCTTGCCGGACATTTCGGAACTGGAGCAAGTAAGCCCTGCTGCCCCCATATCTTGGATACCAACAACCAAGCCGGCATGGATAACTTCCAAAGTTGCTTCCAGCAAGAGTTTTTCCAGAAATGGATCACCAACCTGAACAGCAGTACGCTTCTCTTCCGACTCCTCACTCAGTTCAATCGAAGCAAAGGTTGCTCCGTGAATGCCATCCCTACCGGTTTTTGCACCAACTATTATAACGGCATTGCCTGGGCCGGAGGCTGCTGATTTTGCCATCTGACCATGTTCCAACACCCCTACAGCCATGGCGTTAACCAAAGGATTGCCTTCATAGCTTTCTTCAAAATAGATTTCACCACCAACCGTAGGAACTCCAAAGCAATTGCCGTAATCAGCTATTCCATGTACAACTTCGCTAATCAGGTGTTTAACCTTGGGGTTATCCGGATTGCCGAATCGAAGTGAGTTCAATGCTGCTATTGGTCTAGCTCCCATGGTAAAGATATCGCGTAGAATACCTCCTACTCCTGTTGCAGCGCCATGATAGGGCTCAACAGCAGATGGATGGTTGTGACTCTCAATTTTGAAAGAAATCGCTAATCCATCGCCAATATCAACCACACCTGCATTTTCTTCTCCGGCTTTGGTTAGCATCGCTGCGCCATCTTTGGGCAAGGTCTTAAGCAGTTTTACCGAATTTTTATAACTGGCATGTTCACTCCACATCACGCTGAAAATACCAAGCTCAACAATGCTGGGCTCTCGCTTAAGGATGCTGAGAATTTGCTGGTATTCTTCGGGGCTGATGCCGTGTTCGGCGACCAAAGCAGGGGTAATGGTTACATCCTTCATTTGCTTGAGTCCTTTAGGTTTAGCTGGTTGTCTTGAATCTTCTTCATCAGTCTTTTTAGTCTGTCCTCAATAATCATAAAAGTCTTGCGGTAGCTCTCTAAATCGCTGCCATAAGGATCTTCGATATCTCCGCTTTCGCCAACTATCTCATTTAAAGTAAGTATCCTATGTGCCAAGTTCTGATTCTTTTCACGCAACCAGTCCCGTTGTCTTTCCTCCATGGTCAGCACCAACCAACTGGCATTTATCATTTGAGGAGTAACTTGCTTCGACACATGCTCCTTAGCTTCGCTGATACCTCGCTCCAGCAACAATTGCATTGAGCTTAGAGATATATTATGCCCGCCCTCAATAAGCCCACATGAATCTGTTGCCAAGGGCATATTATCCTTTATTATCATTGTGCGGAACAGCTTTTCGGCAATAGGACTGCGACATATATTGGCAGTACAAACAAACATCACCATGGGTAGTTTGAACGACTGCTTAATCTCGTAAAAGGGCACTGAACCTTCGCGCAGGCACTTTAACTCATCTACATTACTGGTGCTTTTGGTTTCGCCGGTACGCACATACTCCACAATTGTGGAATACTGAGTACCGCTTCTTACTTCACGGGAGGCAGGGATTAGGCCAAAATCAAACCATGCGGAGTAATTCCTCTCAATACGACCATAGTCCTCTTCCGGAGGTAAACCGGATACATTGATACTGGTACTTATAAGTGGTTCACCAAGCATCGAGATGAAGTCTCTTAGCAATGGATCTGTAGGAACACGAAAAGCTACTTTGCCATCCAAAGCGATATCTTTATACTGCGGATCATCATATGCAAAAACAACCGTTAGATTTCCGGGCCAGTATTGTTCCAACAAGGGTTTTAACGCGCTTGGAACTTTACTTTGATCCAGCACACTACTATCGCTTATCAGCGCAATATAACTGTGTTTATCCGGTCGTTGTTTTGCTTTGTTTATACGGCTAATGGCAGCCAGCGAGGATAGTCTGCATCCTATCCCCCACATCGAACCTGTCCAATGCAGAATTGTGGCATCCTTCAGCGGGTTCTTTGCCAATAATCTCTCAATTTTTCCATGACTTGGGTCACGAAGTATCTGCACAAATATCTCCTTACTCTAAATAGGGTATGGGGTTAATTGCTTTTCCGTCTTTACGTAGTTCAAAATGGAGCGATGCCTGCAATGCGGAACCGGTCATACCGCTTCTTGCTATAGTCTGACCGCGCTTCACCTTAGCCCCCTTGGCTACGCTAAGCTCACTGTTATATGCATATAATGTGAAAAAACCATTCTTGTGATCGATTATGATAAGTTTACCCTGACCTCCGTATCTGTCTGCAAAGATTACCTCACCATCATCTGCGGCAACCACCTTTGTTCCTTCTGCAGCAGCAATATCAATCCCGTTATTCACCACGCTTGTTCCGTAACTCTTGGTTTCTTCACCATAAGCTCGGATGATTTTTCCCCTAAGGGGCCAGGATATCTTTTTTCCGGTAAACTGGTAGCTGGAGGGGGTCTTGCCCTGTTTTGCCATTAGTTGATTAACCAGGCTCTCCAAGGAAGCACTGTCTTTCTTAAGCTTATCCACCTGAGCCTGAAGCTTTTTCTGCTCCGCAGTCAGTTGTTTTGTCTGAGTGGCAAGGTTCTTTATCTTCTTGTCGTATTGGTAATTCTTTGTGCTTTCTTCCTTAACCCCGCGGTTAACCTTTATAGCTTCGTTCTGATGCAGTTCTTTTTCCATGCTTAGAGCAACGCGATAACCTGAGAGGATATCAATCTTCTTTCTGGTGCCACTCACCATGTCCTTCAGATAACGCTGGTCTCGGTGTTTGAACCCTTGTTGCTTATAAGCTCTATCCACTCTCAACAACATATCTAACTCTGCATTTTGCGCCCTGTGCATAGCACTAATGTCGGATTCCGCATCCTCTAATCTCATCTGCACAGATCGTAAAGAATCACGAATAACCAGTTCTTCCTTTTTCAGCTTCAGCAGGTTATTCTCTGTCCTTTTTTTAAGTGAAGAAGTGCGTTGTATCTCACTTTCCGCCTGCTTTTTCTTGGTCTCGGTTTGCTTGACTTTTTGTTGAGTGCTTTCTAATTGTTTTTGCACCTCTTTAAGCTGACGCATTTTATCGTCAAGCTCATCCGCAAAACCGAGGTTCCACAGCACACACAGCAACAGAACAAGCATAATTTTCGGCATTCTTTCTCTCCAAAGTCAGGTTACCAGACAATGTTTTCACAAGGCAAGATGGTGTCAATGCAATTTTCTAATAGCAAAACACCTGAGCCTTGCCTACTGGGTTACGGTTGAGATACGGTTGCGCCTCCCAGCAAAATGCTGGGTATCGCAACCGTATCTCAACCGTATATCAATAAGCAAAGACCGTTGCACATAGAAGTGGACAAAAAGTATAGATAACAAATACTTGACA
>CAZPNU010000035.1:0-22747 GCA_964588075.1 uncultured Candidatus Cloacimonas sp. | reverse complement strand
GATAGTATAACCTACGCATCTGATTTGTCAAGTATTTGTTATCTATACTTTTTGTTCACTTCTATGTGCAACGGTCTTGAAGTATATGATGAGCGCTTCAAAGTTGGGCAGGAAGATTCCCTGCTCGAGATATGGGTGCCAATAAAGAAAGCATAGAGTACAAAAGAAAGCACCCTCGGCAAGCCTGAGGGTGCTTTGATTGAGTAAAAATGAACCTGTTAGAGCTTTAGGGCTTTACGAATTGATGAACCTTGTTTCAGCAGATACACACCGCTGCTGCACCTTGCGCCATGCGAGTTGGTGCCATCCCAGAGGTACTTGGCTTGGGTGGCGTCGCTTGCTATCGGCTGCAGACTGTTTACCTTCTGTCCTTTGAGGTTGTATATCTCGATGTTGTTTACTCCGCTCATCTTCGGAGTGCTAATCTGCATGATGTCGGAGAAAGGATTGGGGCTGCAGGTCATGGTGCCTGGCATTGCTAATAAATCGTCATTAGAACTGTTATCAGGGGTGTAGCAAGCAACAAATGCGTTCATATTGGCTACATTACCGGTATCGAGGACAACAGAGCCAATTTGTCCTGCACCTAAGTGCCATCCTGCCACAGCTATGCTACCATTGGGAAGGATTTTTATGCCTGTGGGGATTTCTGAACCTTCTCCTCCCGCAGCAGCAAAGTTCATCGAGTCCCCAAAGCCCAGGGCGAAGTCGCTCTCGCCATTTGAGCTGAAGGCTGATGTCCCAAAGGAGGCATTACCTTCAAAGCTTGCCACAAACACGGGATACGCATCGCAATCCACATCCTTGCCTTTATCCGCAGCTTCTCCGCCGTAGGATGACAGGGCAAGCCACTCACCGGTGAAGGCATCGAACTTTGCCCAGTATGCATCATCACCTCCGCCAATGCTGGAGAAAGAAAAACTGCCATAGTTTCCGCTGCCGTGCAATCTTCCGCACACCATGCCATACTGATCCGGAGCGGATAAAGGTTGTACCGCAATATCAATCACAGCTCCGCCATTGCCACAGTTTAACCATAGTGGGTTACCATCGGGGCTGTATTTGCAAACAAACATGCCATTGCCTTGTAAAGTGAGGTTCCCGAATTGCGAACCGAAACTGGCCACACCTGTTACATAGGCATTTCCGACAGAATCACAAGCCACTTCATAGCCGTATTCCACGCCTTCCATGCCTCCACGTCTTGCCCACATTAGATTACCCTCAAAATCCAGGGAGTAGCAGAAAACATCGCTACCTCCGGCACTGATTAAGGAACTGCTGTCAGGTAGGTTTACCGAGCCCGAAAACCAACCTGCGATGTAAACTCTGCCCATGGGGCTGACAGCCAAGCCATAACCGATATCGTTCAGTTCACCGCCAAAGGAACGCAACCAAAGCGGATTGCCTTGGGGATCAAGCTTCAGCACATAGATGTCCCAACCGCCGTTGGAGTTCACGCTAAGCTCTTCGATGCTAAGCCTGTCCACATAATAACCGGTTACATAGCAGTTACCTGCAGGGTCGGTATCGATGCTTAAGGCGACATCTTCGTTATTGGATCCGAAGCTCTTAGCCCAAATGTATTCTCCTTCAGGGCTGAACTTAAGCACATAGCTATCTCCCAAACCATTACTGGGGAAACTGTGCCCGTTCACATAAAGAGAATCGGTGAAGTCACCGGTAATATATATGTTTGAAGAAGAGTCACAGCTGATGTCCCACACCCGTTCCATTCCATTACCGCCAATAGAGCTAGCCCAGTCCCAGTTAGCAAACAGGCTGATGCTGATGAGAGCAAAAAGTAGGCACAATTGTAGCTTCATAAGTTATTGTTCCGTGTAAAAGGCTGGTTACTTGCTGATAGCTCGAACAGGACAGCCGCGGAATTTGCCATTGCCTTGGATGCAAATACTACAAGAAACACATTTAGCACTATCGATGAAAGCTTTGCCGTTCACCATGGTGATTGCTCCAACCGGGCAATTTGTAACACACAGCTTGCAAGCAATGCACTTTGCAGGGGTTACCATCATGGTGGAAAGCTCGTCATAAGTATTCTGTAGCTGCTCACCTTCGCGGATGGTGTAAAGTTTATCACCTTGGCGAAGGGAACTTACTAAAATGGCATTCTGACTTAGCACACCGGTAACCCATAGGGAATCCTGAGTATTAAGCTTTATGCCCAAGCTGTCCATAGCTTGGGGAGGAGCAAGCAGCAATTGACGTACAGTTTTTCCTTCAACTAGATATGCTCTTTCATTATCGAGCTTCAGAGTTCCGGAGAAGGTGTCTAAATCATTCTTCACAAAATCCTTGTAACCGGTGATCGCAGCAAGGAAAACCAAGGCTGTAAGTAGTATCAGTATAGATAAAAGTAACTTTTTCATATTAGGTCAGTTTCTCCTTTGTTATTTAAGTACTCCACCACTCTTTTCACTTCTTCGGATTTCTCTTTTGAGCAGACCAGCAGGGCATCTGGGGTCTCAACGATGCAGATGTTATCCAAGCCAATAACAGCAGTGAACTTGGTGGATTGAATAAAGTTATTATGGGCCTCAATTGCTTTGCCATTGGTACTAAAATGGTTCCCATCGGGGTCTTTCAAAGATATATCTGCCAAAGCTTTCCAGCTTCCCACATCGCTCCAGCCGTAATCTACCGGCACAACTCCCCGGAGCGAAGCTTGCTCCATGATGGCAATGTCGATGGGTAAACGGGGCATCTTTGCGTAAAGTTCAGAAATATCTGTGTCCAAGCCATGAAAATCCCACAGGTCTGAGATTTTGGCACATAAGGCGGGGATATCCGGTTGCAGAGCAGTGAAAGCATCATATATTGCCCCGATGCTCCAACAAAACATACCGCTGTTCCAGTAGAAAGAACCGCTTTGGAGGAACTGCTCGGCTGTTGCCAAATCAGGCTTTTCCTTGAAGCGAACAACCTCCATGACATTGGGTGAAATCTGGTTCCCGGCTTCAATGTAGCCATAACCTGTGGCGGGATATTCGGGAATTATGCCAAATGTCATCAGACGTCCCTTGCGGGCTTCCTGTTCAGCCGGGATAAGGCTGTTCAAGAAGGCAGGAATATTGCGAATAACATGGTCTGCAGGTAGCACAAGCATAATCTCATTATCTGCATAACGAGCTTTAAGATACTCAACACTTAGTGCAATACATGGAGCGGTGTTCATACCAAACGGCTCGATGATGATATTTTGTTGCGGTAAACGGGGAAGCTGCTTTTGCACAAGCTCTGCCTGATTGGCAGCAGTGACAATATATATATCGTGCATACATACCTTGGGTAGCAATCGTTCCACAGTTTTCTGCAGCATAGATGTTGCGCCCATGACGTTGATAAACTGTTTGGGATAATCTTTACGGCTCTGGGGCCAGAATCTGGTACCAGAACCACCTGCCATAATGAGGGCTATCATTGTTCCACCACCTGCACCCCTTTGGGGTATGAATATTTCCACACGGATTCGGATATTCTGGCATTGGTTTTTATCCCGGAGAAGCTGTAGCTTACCTTGTTGGAATTAGCGTCGGAATAACCTAATGTGTGGATAAGGCCTGTTTTATGGTTAATTGTAGCTGTTAATCCGGTGATCATGGGATCGTCGAAAGGTTTCAGGCTTACTTCTGTAAAGTTACCCTTTGTGCCAAGAATTCGGACTGTGGATTTCTTCCAATACACTTGAAGGATTTCAACGGGATTCATTTTACCGAACTCTGGACGCATGCGCGACCTCAACACAGTTTTGGACTGGGCATCATACAAATCCACAGTGCCCCCGGAGATACTGAGTCTTTGTGTATTAGGTTTATCGAACTTAATAACCATCCTACCCTTGGTAAAGTAGATGTTGCCCTGATAGCTAATGCTCTTTTTTATCTGGGCAAAATAGTTTGTTTGCTGCACACTTGCCTGGAAGCTGCTTAGACCTCCGTAGGTGGAGCTAATTTTTTTGAACAGGGAATCTGACGTGATTGCATGTGTGCAGACGCAGATTAACAGTAGCAAACTAGTATAAATATGCTTCTTAATCATCGTTTATCACTCCTATGCGGATGAGGTCCTCGCGTGTTGCGATAACATCGCGGGATTTTGATCCCAGATGAGGTCCAATCACTCTTGCCCTCTCCAATAAGTCTATCAAACGTCCGGCTCTGGCATAACCAATCTTAAAGTGCCTTTGCAGCATGGACACTGAGGCTGTGCCTGAGGAAACAATCACTTTTGCAGCTTCGGGGAACAGGTCGTCATCATAATCAAAGAATCCCAAATCCTCTTGACTTTCCACCTTAAGGCTGAAATCCTGCTTGGGTTTGGGTTGCATGGCAAGAAAATCACAGGTGCGGGCTATCTCATGATCAGATACATAAGCTCCGTGAATACGTTCCGGCATGGCTTTTCCCGGAGGTAGGAATAGCATGTCACCATTACCTAACAACCGTTCGGCACCTATCATATCTAAAATAACCCGGGAATCAACCCGAGAAGAAACCTGGAAGGCAATTCGTGCAGGGAAGTTTGCTTTGATTATACCGGTGATAACCTTTATTGAAGGCCTCTGCGTGGCAAGAATGAGGTGGATACCCACTGCCCGAGCCATTTGTGCCAGACGCGTAATAGGTAACTCAATATCCTTTCCACTGGTCATTATCAAATCGGCAAATTCATCAACGATTATCACCAAATAGGGAAGCCTCTCAAGATCCTCACCCTCTTTGCTCTTATCGTTGTAACCAATAATATCACGAACTTTTGCTTCTTGTAGCAGTTCGTATCTGCGCTCCATCTCTTTTACTGCCCAATACATCGTTTCCAGAGCCGTGTCCGGATCTGTGACCACTTCACCAATAAGGTGCGGGAGGTCATTGTATCCTGCAAGTTCCACCCGTTTGGGGTCAATTAAGATCAAGCGTAGTTCATCGGGTCTGCTGCGCATAATAAGGCTCATAATAATCGTATTTATACAAACGCTTTTACCGCTTCCTGTGGCACCTGCAATAAGAAGGTGCGGCATCTTGGTTAGATCTGCCACCAACGGCTTACCGGCAATGTCTTTACCCAAGCCAAAGGCGAGCTTGGATTGCATCCCTCGCATTTCCTCGGAAAGAAGCAAGTCTCTCAGGTATATCATATCCCTTGCCAGATTGGGTATTTCTATGCCAATTAAGCCCCTGCCGGGGATGGGGGCTTGAACGCGGATGGCTTTTGCTTTTATTGCCAGTGCAAGATCATCGGCAAGGGAAGAGAACTTACTTACCTTGATTCCCTTTGCAGGCTCCAGCTCATATTGGGTAATAATGGGGCCTATATTCACATTGCGCACTTCTGCTTCAATGCCAAACTCCGCAAGCTTGTTCTTAAGTATCTGGCTGGTGCCCAATATCTGATTCTCTATCTCTTTGCGGTCTCTATCAGATAGCTTAACCGGGCTTTCCAAGAAATCTGAGATAGAAGGCATCACATATTCCCGATTATCATCCTCTTCATCATCCTCGGATACAACAGGCTTCTTCCTGCTTTCTGCTTTCTGTATCCTTGGCTCAGGCTCATCTGGTTCGTAGGGAGTAACTTGCTGAGCATGATTTTGGATAACAGGTTGCACTGGCTCTAATGGTACCTGTTTGGGCTCAGGGTCACTGTTTATGGTTGGTTTAGCAGTCTTAGGTTCTTTTTCTTCTCGCTTCCGTTGGAAATCCTCGATGGCAAATAAAATCCAGCTCTTAAGCCTTTCGTATTCGATTATTAAGACAAGGCTTAACACCATCCCGCTGATGAGAATTATCTTAGCTCCAATCCCGGAGAATACAGCAGCAAAAAGGCGGTAGATGAACATGGGTATCACACTGTGTAGGTATATTTCCTGCCTGGAGCATAAAAGCGCTTGCAGGAAGAATAAAACTATCAATAGCAGATAGCCTTTTTGTCTGCTTCTGTCCAGTTCGGGGGCCAAGAAGAATTGGAAGGATACTGTGGCGATGATGATGAATCCGAAAAGTGAGAACCAGTAGCCAAACAAGTATATAAAGGTGTATCCAAAAACTATCCCGAACAATCCAACCGGATTGCTTGTTTCGCTACCACTTTGACTAAACCAGCTAAAGACACCGCCCCCATCTCGCAGAGTATCCAAGTCGTTCTTGATAGAGTTATATCCCATTACCAAAGCAAGGATAACCAAGATACTTAGGATGCTTATCCCACCGCTTATCAAGCGTTTTTGCAGGAGGCTCATGCTTCCTGTTTTCTTTTTTGGGGTGCTTCGTTTCTTAGCGGGAGGCATAGTCAATCATCCTTATACATTGAATCGGATAGAGATGATATCTCCATCTTTCACTATATATTCTTTGCCCTCGAGCCGGAACAACCCTTTCTCTTTGAGCACTTTTTCGCTTCCATGTGCCATAATGTCCTCGTATTTAAAGCATTCTGCACGGATGAAACCGCGAGCCAAATCCGAATGTATCTTTCCGGCAGCGGTAACGGCATTAGCCCCGCTTTCCACTGTCCATGCCCTAACCTCATCTGCACCCACTGTGAAGAAGCTGATGCACCCAACTAACTGGTAGCTCCAATGGGTTAGCCTATCCCGGATGGATTCTGATATGCCCATATCTGTCATAAACATTTGGGCTTCCTCCGCATCCAGTTTACTAAGTTCTTCCTCGAACTTTGCGGCTATACTGTAAGCTTTATATCCTCTTGTTTGTAAACTTGCCACTGCCTCATCCCACTGGTCAAGCTGGTCTTCACTACAATTGATCAATACCAGAAGCGGTTTGGCAGAGAAGAACTGAAATCCCCGCACTGCCTTCTCTTCATCTGGATGAAGTTGCAAATCCCGAAGGGGAAGGTTATTCTGCAACTGGGCACATATCTCCCTCAGAGCTTTATCTTCAGCTTGGATGGCTGGTGTTCTGATGCCGCGTTTGTAGCCAAGCTCAATCTTTTCCAAACGCTTTTCTGCTACTATCAAATCATTCAGCATCATCTCTTCTTCGATACGGCTGAATTGCTGTAATGGGTCTCCACAATTATACAGGCTGTCCAATTCCTCATCGGCAAAACCTCTCAGCACCACCACAAATGCCTCGGCACTCTTTATCTCCGAGAGCATTGCATTATCGGCATTATCCCCGTCTTTGGCAAAGATGCCGGGGTAGTCATGATACTCAATTGTGGCATATATGGTCTTCTTGGGTTTATAAAGTTCGCTGAGCTTGGTAATCCGTTCATCGGCAACCTGAACAATCCCAATATTAGCTTCATCTGCGGCAGGAGCATATTTATCGGTATTGTGCTCGCTACGTGTTAAGGCATTGAATATGGTGGTCTTTCCGCTTTTGGGAAGACCAATAAGGGCTAACTTCATTTATCTATTTCCTTTTCTTGCTTCCAGAGTTTTAATTTTTGCTTTCTCGCTAAACAGAGCCCGTACTTCGCCTGCTTCCAGATTTCGCCATCGTCCGCTGGGTAGTTCCTTAAGCTTAAGAGGTCCGAACTGCATCCTTCTAAGCCGTAAGACTTTTGCCCCAACCGCTTCAATCATTTGGCGTATTTGTCTCTTTCTCCCTTCTGTGATAACCATCTTCAGGCTCATGGCTGTTTCGCTTTCTTCCTTCACGAAAACCCCTGCTTTTTGGGTTATCCCCCCTTCGATCTCCACACCATTGCGCAGAACATCCAGTTCTTTTTTCTTCAGAGGGCGGTCAATATCCACTTTGTACACCTTTTCCACCTTATAATTGGGGTGGGTTAACAGGTTTATCAATGAGGTATCATTGGTGAATAGCAGCAATCCCTCTGAATTCTTGTCCAATCTGCCTGCATAGGCAAGGTTTTGGGCATAGTCCGGGAGCAGACTATATACCGTTTGCCTACCCATCTCATCACTCTGTGTAACCACATAACCACGAGGCTTATTAAGCACAATGTACATCTTCTGCTTCCTGGCGGAGAGAAGCTTATTATCCAAATGAAGCTCATCCTTATCCGGGTTCACCCGCATGGATAAGTCTGTGCAGACCTCACCATTTAGCTTCACCCTTCCTGCGGTGATAAGTTCTTCAACCTTTCTTCTGCTACCCAACCCACAATCTGCCAGATAGCGATTGAGGCGAACTTCCTCACCAGCTTTCGAGACTGTTCTGGAGGATGTTTTGATATAACTTGACGATGAGCTCATTTATAGCTTCCTCTTTTGTGCCAAACTTGGCGGTTCCACCTTCGGCTGCTGCATAAAGTTCCGAGAGTGACAGATTCTTATTCTCATATATAACTTTGTTGTTCACCAGGTCTGTAAAGGTTACAGAAACCACCATCAGCAGTTGATAATCTTGTACCTGGTTTGCGGCATCATAACTGTAAACCTTCTCACTAAACGAAATGATTGCACCTTCCAGAGTGCAGTCCGGTTCCTTGGTCACCAATTTCAGGCGACCATCATTGCGAATCTCTCGATTCAAGCCGGTTAGCATGATATCTCCAAGCGTGAATTCGCTGCTCCGGTTTTCAAAAGCCAGTACCCGAACTTTTTTTAGATGCGGGTAAGCATTTGAATAAACCGAGTAAAAACAGCCATTCAAGCTAAGCAAAATCAGCAGGGAGTGAATAAATCTCTTGACCATAATGCCATATCCAAAAAATTCTCGTATCCTTGTCAAGATAAACCTTGCTCACAGGTAAATTAACTTAAGCAAAAGTGATAATATATGGAGGTATCCATGGCAAAGAAGTTCATATCCAAGGCAGATGCTGCCAAGAAGTTGAAAGTGTCCGACAGGGTAATTCAAGAAATGATAGCTACGGGAGTGTTCGAAAGCAAGCTCGTGGGTAAAAACGTCAAAATCGATGAGGATTCTCTCAATGAATGGCTGGAGAACCTCAATGAAACTGAAGAAAAGATGCTTGCTTTAAAGCGGGTTATCTGTCACTTTGAGGAATATATGCGCCCGGAGAACATCTTCCTGGATTTCTCTGCCGAAAACAAGTATGATGCCATTCGCATCCTCAGTGAAAAAGCCAAAGATCTCAAGCTGGTGCGTGATGCCCGTTGGCTGTATGAAGTTGTGGTTGCGCGGGAAGAGCTTATCTCCACTGCCATTGGCAATGGCGTTGCCTTGCTACACCCACGCCATCTGCATCCTTCCAAGATTAAAACTCCCAGCATTCTCTTTGGCCGTTCAGCCGAGCCTGTGGACTTTGATGCCCCGGATAACAAACCCGTGAATATCTTCTTCATGTTGCTGCTGCATAACGACAAACAACACCTCTTCTCCCTGTCATACATCTCCAAGCTGATTATGAATCCGGAGAATCTTGCCAGCTTCACTTCTGCTGCCGATGCTGCAGAGATTCACAAAGCCCTCACCGTCATCCCGGAGCAATTGAAGTAACATGAAGCCCATTGTTCGGATTATCCTCGGCAGTAAAAGCGATCTGGATAAGGTTGCTCCTGCCATAGAGACTCTGGATTCTTTCGCAGTGCCCTATGACTTGCATGTTTCTTCAGCGCACCGCAATCCGGAGCAAACCTCTAAGCTGGCTTCCCAAGCCGAGAATGAAGGTATCAAGGTTATTCTTGCTGCGGCAGGACTTGCTGCCCATCTTCCGGGGGTTGTGGCTGCTCACACCTGCCTGCCGGTTATCGGCATCCCTGTTGCTTCCGGTGCCTTAAATGGCGTTGATGCCCTTTACTCCATTGTTCAGATGCCTCCCGGTGTCCCAGTGGCTTGCATGGCAATAAACGGCGCTAAGAACGCTGCCCTCTTTGCCATCCAAATTCTTGCCACCTCGGATAAAACCTTAAACGAAAAGTATTACCAATATAAACAGGGACTGAAGGGCTAAGCCTTCGGTCCCTGTTGGGTTATCACTATTCCCTGTGTCTCGCTGTAGCTAACGATTATCGGTTCCGAGGCATTGAAAGCTCCGCCCAGAATGCTCTTGGCAAGCGCATCCTCCAAATCCTTCTGAATAAGCCTCTTCAAGGGTCTTGCTCCAAATGCCGGATCGTAACCTTCTCGGCTAAGATAATCCACCATTGCTTCGCCAAACTCTATCAGCAGGTTCTTCTTTGCCAATCTCTCCCGCAATATCTCCAGTTGCAATCCCACTATCTTGCGTATATGCTCCGGTTGCAACCTGTGGAACACAATCACATCATCCAAACGGTTGAGGAATTCCGGACGGAAGTATTGTTGAAGAATTGCCATCAACCGTGGTTTAAGGGCATCAAGCTCTTTGGTGCTTGCTTCGAATATCTCCTGCGAGCCGATGTTACTGGTTAGGATTATCACACTATGCCGAAAATCCACCGTTCTCCCTTTACCATCCGTTAATCTTCCTTCATCCAGTATCTGTAACAGAATGTTAAACACATCAGGATGAGCTTTCTCTATTTCATCCAAGAGCAGCACACTATAGGGACGGCGGCGTATTGCCTCGGTTAAGTATCCGCCCTCTTCATAGCCCACATAGCCGGGAGGTGCGCCGATGAGCCTGGATACACTGTGCTTTTCCATAAACTCGCTCATATCCAAGCGCAACAATGCCTTTTCCGTATCGAACAAATAGCTTGCCAAGGTCTTAGCCAATTCAGTCTTGCCCACTCCGGTGGGTCCCAGGAATATAAATGAACCTATGGGACGGTTCTCATCACTAAGCCCGCTTCTGCTCCTGCGGATGGCATTGGCAAGAGCGCTTATCCCTTCCTCTTGCCCCACAACTCTTTGAGCTAAAACCTTCTCCAGTTCCAATAGCTTCACCATCTCGCTTTCCGCAAGCTTGGATACGGGTATCCCTGTCCATTTGGAGACCACCTCCGCCACCATCTCTTCATCCACCTGCTCTTTCAGGAGGCTATCTGCGGACGCCTTGGCATTGGCTTCGCTGAGAGAACTAAGCTCTTTTTCTTTCTGTACAATGCTCCCATAGCGCAGTTCTGCTGTCTTCTCGTAGTTACCTTCTCTTTCGGCTTTTTCGGCAGCTACCTTAAGGCTTTCTATCTCTGCTTTCAGGTTGCGGATTTGCTCCAGATTCTTCTTTTCCCCTTCCCACTTCAAACGTAATGCCTTGTCCTTTTCGCCCAGTTGGGCAATCTCTGTCTTAATCTTATCCAGCCTATCGCGGGATAGCTTGTCATGTTCTTTGGCGAGAGACAACCGTTCAATCTCCAACTGACGCAATCTGCGCTGGGTTTCGTCCAGCTCCACCGGCAGGGAGTCTGTTTCCATTCTCAGCCTGGCACAAGCTTCATCAATCAAGTCTATCGCTTTATCCGGCAGGAATCTATCCGCGATGTAGCGCTCAGACATCTGTGCGGCTGCCACAAGGGCATTGTCGGTTATCCGCACCCCGTGATGCACTTCGTATTTCTCCCTGATTCCTCTCAGGATGGAAATGGTATCCTCCACACTCGGCTCGGCAATCAACACAGGTTGGAACCTACGCTCCAAAGCTGCATCTTTCTCTATGTATTTGCGATATTCATCCAAAGTGGTCGCCCCGATGCAGTGCAAAGCTCCTCTTGCCAAAGCAGGCTTCAGCATATTGGAGGCATCCACGCTGCCCTCTGCTGCGCCGGCACCCACCACAGTGTGGATTTCGTCGATAAAAAGCACTACCTTACCGGATGATTTTTCCACCTCGGAAAGCACGGCTTTAAGCCTTTCTTCAAACTCTCCGCGGAACTTTGCTCCGGCAATCAGGGCTGCCATATCCAGTTCCAACAGCTCTTTATCTTTCAGGTTCTCCGGTACATCACGGGCAATGATGCGCATCGCCAGCCCTTCGGCAATGGCGGTTTTGCCCACCCCCGGCTCACCGATCAGGATAGGGTTATTCTTGCGTCTGCGGGAGAGAATCTGGATGCTGCGCCGAATCTCCTCATCCCTGCCAATAACCGGATCCAGCTTGCCTGTGCGGGCTAAACGGGTCAAATTGCGGGTATATTTCTCCAAAGCCTGATACTTTGCCTCCGGATTCTGGTCGTCCACCCGTTGATTTCCCCTTAGTTCCTGCAAGGCTTTTAGCAGCTTTTGGCTCTGTAAGCCGTTTTGTTTCAAGATGCGTGCTGCTTCTCCGCCTTTTTCCACCAAAGCTTTCAGGATATGCTCCAAGCTGATGTAATCATCCTGCAAAGCATCGGCTTCTTTTTCTGCCTGATGCAGGATGTTTAATACTTCCTGAGATAGGTATTGCTGGGAACTTCCGCTAACTCTCGGAAGCTTCTGTAAAGCACTTTCTATGGCGTTCTTTATTGCAGCAAGCGGTATCTCCAGCTTCTGCATGATGGGAACAACCAGCGTATCTTCCTGCGCCAACATTGCCCCCAACAGGTGCAAATCTTTTATCTCCTGATGCCCCAATCCGGCAGCCAATTCCTGCATCGCGGAGATGGTCTCTTGCGATTTAATGGTAAAACGGTTTGTGTTCATAACAACCTCCAACTGATTACAAAATAATCGATCCCCATTCCATGTCAAGTAAAATTAGCAGTCTTATTGTGAGAGTGCTAATTTCCTATTAAGCAGAGAGCAAGACCTCGCTTTTTATGGCAAATCAAGGTGGGAAGGCAGGCAGACGACTAATCCAAAGAACATGGATTTATCTTATGCCTTGCTGATTGATATACGCTTGAGATACGGTTGCGATACCCAGCACTTTGCTGGGAGGCGCAACCGTATCTCTACCGTAACCCAATAGGCAGGGGGTAGGGGGAAAGAGGTGATGAAGTGACAATGAAGTGACAATGTAATGAGGTGACAAAGTGACAGGGTGGCAGAGATATTGGTTTTAGCTTAAAGTCTTAAGCCTCAGTCAAAATTTAGCTTGCCAAAATCAGGCTGCACAAAAACATGGCTCACTCAGTCTAAATACAAGGAATTAATCATGGCTTCAATATCTGATGTCCGCAACGGAATGATAATCGAGTTCAAAGAAGGACTCTACGAAATAGTAGAATTTCTACACGTGAAACCCGGCAAGGGTCCCGCTTTCATGCGCACCAAGCTGAAAAACGTGAAAACAGGCAGAGTGTTGGATAACACTTTCCGTGATAGTGATAGTTTTAATGAAGTCCGTTTGGAACGCACCAAGAAGGAATACCTGTATAGCGAAGGTGAATTTCTGGTGTTGATGGATAGTGAGAATTACGAACAGATGCATGTTGATGCCTCCATTTTGGGCGACAAGGTTAAAATGCTTGCCGACAATATGGAAGTGATGGTGCTCAGCACCCCTGCGGGCGAGATATTGGGCATAGACCTTCCCACAACCGTGGTGCAGGTTATTGCCGAGTGCGAACCGAATGTGAAGGGCAACACAGCCTCCGGCAGCGGTAAGGTAGCCTTTACGGATACAGGTTTGCGTTTAATGGTTCCCTTCTTCGTGGAAGCCGGGGAAAAGATTAGGATAGACACCAGAACCGGTGAATACATAGAAAGAGCATAAGAGAAAACAAGAGGATAAAATGGGAAAAGTAAAGAGCTTTACCGCCAAGTTAGCGCACGAAACCTCCGATGAGGGAAAAGTTATTTGCCCCGTATGCAATACGGAAATCAAGAGAATTAAGCTTATCACCAACCAGAAGAAGACCGGTGGGTGGAGACCTCAAAACGATTACGCCAAGATTTGCAAGTGCAATGAAGCGGACATCCTTAGCGGAAAGAACCTGTAAAACGAACAAATCAAGGATATAGTTACATACTATCAACTCGCTTGAGTTTTGCCCCACAGCAGCTCAGGCGGGTTTTTTTATTGACGGTACTTGCAGGGGTCATTTTATTGGCATAACCTGCGTTTAGGCAGCAGCGTAGTCCTGTGGTTTTTTGGTTTTGGCAGAATACTTCATTAGGTGAAAGGTGGTTTTAATGCCCAGCTTCCGAATGTTAAGCAGAATAATCCTTGTTGTGTATGCGGTTGTGTTTGCCGGAGGGATTGCCGCGCTTGTCCCCCCTGTTCCAGCTTACAAAGAGATACCCGATGCGTGGGAACCTACTTTGGTGGAAAGCAGCATCTTCAGTGCTGAAATGGACAAAGGAAGCCGGAATATCCCCAACAATATGCTGGTGCTTAGAGTTCAGTTTCCGGATCTGAGCTTCAAAAGCAATCCTGCTCACCCGGACAATCTGGCTCATGATGCGCAGTTCTTCGATAGATGGATGACACACTTGAAAGAATTCTGTGTGGATGCCAGCCACGGAGCTTACGATCTGCAATACTACCTTTACCCCCAAGTGATCACTATGCCGAACAATATTGGCTATTATGGTGATGACATCCCGGAGAAGATAGACCAAAATGTCAGCCAGTTGATTCCGGATATAGTACAGATTATTGATGCTGATGTTGATTTTAATCAATATGGCGGAATTATTATCTTCCACGCCGGTGCGGGACAGGAAGCAGACCTGAGCGGGTTAAGAAAAGGGAGCATCTGGAGCACCTTTTTAACCAGAAGACATCTGCAAAATGCCTTTGATCCACAGAATGACTCCTATCAAGGGGTACCCACCAATGACGGCAAGTATCTAACGAATCTTGCAATAATCCCGGAAGATCAGTTTCACGACTACTTCCCCGTACCCCCCAGCAGCGATGCAGATATGTATCTTTACAGCATCTTTGGCGTGTTGGCTCACCAGTTTGGGCACATCATTGGGCTGCCAACCTTGTTTGATAACGATAGCAGCAATGGTGGAAGTCAGGGAATCGGCAACTGGGGCTTGATGGGGACCGGAGTGTGGAATGGTAACGGATATGTACCTGCCCAGCTTTGTGCATACTCTCGGGTGCTGTTGGGTTGGGATCAGCCGATTGTGATTAGCAGCAGCGGTACCAATATCCCCGTTGATCACTTTGATAACCACTTCCCGGATGCACATAGAGTATATAAGATACCCATCACCGAAACAGAGTATTATCTGGTGGAGAACCGCCAACAGAATCCGGATGGCAGTCTTGATCCTTTTGCCAATCAACCCAGTTATAGCTTTAAGCTGCTTCCCGATGGTCAGCAGGAATATTATCAGGATAATCCTGCCACTCCGGAAAATGAATCTTTACTTCCCTACTTTAACTTCATGACTAATAGCTATGCCGGCAGCGAATGGGACTTCTTTCTGCCCGGATTGGGTGGTCCGCTTCCCCCCAACAGCGCATTGTTGCAAGATGGCTCCGGGTTGCTGATATGGCATATCGACGAGAATGTGATAGCCGAGAACTTCACTGCCAACTTTGACAGAAATAGAGTAAATGCCGATGCTTCCAGAAAGGGGGTCGATCTGGAAGAGGCGGATGGTTTGCAGCAATTGGATGCCGTATCTCAGGATGTGTATCGATATGGCGGACCCTTCGATAGTTTCCGGAGCGGGAATAACAGCTATTTCGGAAATGCATATCACAATGGCTTGCTTTCGCTGCCCATTGCCGATAGTAATTATGGCGGGGTTCCCTTGGAGATATATGACATTTCTACAAGTGGTAACACCATGACATTTTCCGTGAATTTCCGCTGGAGCTTGCAGACCTCATATCTGGGCGAAAATAACGTAAGTGCTCTGCCGGTAGATTTCGATGGGGTGGAAGGCAACGAGCTCTTTTATGCCATGCCGGATGGACAGCTTTACCTTTGGAAGGATGGGGTTTTGGAAAGCGGATTTCCTATGCCTCGCATGCCTGTGGTGGCAAGCTATGTGTGGGATGATGAAAGCTTATATTTGCCGATGCAAACAAATGATTTATCAAGATTGTATATGATGAATGCAGACGAACGGAACTATGTTTATACACAAAATGCAGCTCATTGGGCAAGTCATCCTGTAGACTTGGGCAGTGTATTGGCTCTTCCTCTAAATAGAGTGGATACTGCTAATCCGGGCAGCTACAGTTCGTCCTCTGTGATCATATGGGATAAGGAAAGCAGGCAGATGCTTAAAGGAATCAACCTGCAGGGCGAAATAGTTGCCAATATGGTGAACTTCCGCAATAAGCTAAGCGTGCTTCACAAAGACACTGAAGATAGAGTATGGTTAAGTGAACTGCCTAGGGACACCTGGAGCGGAAGCACTGTAAGTCTGGATATCCCGGCGGACTCTCTGATTGTTGGAATCTTCAAAGCTCCTCTTATTCCTGGAAGCGAACAGGGAGAGCTTATCGTGCAATGTCCCAACAGCGTGTATGTGTTTGATGGCAATATGCATTTGGTCAACGGCTTCCCCTTTGTGCACAACATTGTAGCAGTAACAGACAGCAGCCATTATGCACCGTTATCCATTGCCGATGTTGATGGCAACGGGATACTGGATATTCTTATCGCCGGAGATAACAGTTTTGTAGTGGTGGATTATCATGGCAGCAGAATGAGCCCGGCAACTCTAAGCTTAACCGAGAGTGGGGACGCCATTGCTTCGGGTGTGTATGCTGCTGATATTGATGCTGATGGATATCCTGAATTTGTGGGGAACTTCTCCCACAACAGGCTGTGTGTGTGGGAGCATGATTACCGTCAGAAGTCTGGTTATCCCATCGCCTTTGCAGAGCGCAGCCGCAACATGCCCTTCATTGCCAAAGCAAGTGACGACACATGGTATTTGTACAGCGCTACAGATAACGGTAAGCTGTTCCGCAGTGCTTTGGCACAAACCCCTCTGATCAATCCTGCTTATACTTGGCAAACAGAATATGCAGATTACCTACGCAGTGCATCTATAGACCCCGGAGACTTAAGCAATCGTTACCGCAGTGATGAGCTTTTCGTTCCGGGAGAGCTGTATATCTACCCCAATCCCTTAAAGTCTATTTACAGTCAAAAACTAACCATAAATGTGATGCCCACAGAGGATACAACCTTGGAGCTTAGCATCTACGATATCAGCGGAGCTTTATTATTCCGCCAGAGTTCTCCGGTTAAAGCCTACCTAAAAAACCAAGATGCCTTTAACATCCCTGTAGAAAAGCTCAGCAGCGGGGTGTATATAGCCGTGATTAAAAATGATGATGTCAGCAAGCGCTTCAAGTTTAGCGTGGAGAAATAAGGAGTATAGATGAAGTATATATATGTTGCTCTGGTATTCGCACTAGCCCTGTCCGGACTTTCCGCCCAAATGCAGGGAGATGCAAGCCGTTATGGATACAAGTTTCTTAACGTTCCCGGTGATCCGGTAAGCTTGGCGATGGCAAACAGAGGCACACACAGCGAGGGTAATGCTGCTGCTTTTATCCTGCAACCTGCTGCCTCCTGCGAGCTGAACCAACGCATCTTAAGCGTTAGCACCAGCCCTTGGCTTGCTGATACGCAGGCAAACACCGTGGCCTATTCTTATGCCAAACGCAGCAGTCATTTCGGTATTGCTTTGCGTAACCTGGATTATGGTGAAATTGAGAATCGTGATGACACTTCTTTCCTGATTGGAACATATCACCCCTTAGACTTGGATTTGCTGCTGAACTACTCCTATCGCATGAGCCCAAGCTTATATTTTGGTTTCAACTTTGGTGGTTTGTATCAGAAGCTGAATACCGCAACCAGTCTTGGTGCCCATGGTGATTTCGGCTTCAGTTATATGCCTCCTATTGCGGGGACTAAGCTTTCAGCAACCTTCCGCAATGTGGGGCAAGCCACGGCTACCAACCAAGAAAAAGTGCAGTTCCCCACATCTTGGGAGACAGATCTAAGCAAAGAGCTTAAGCTTGGGGAGAACAAGCTTTTGTTATGCGCCGGTACGGTGAAAGTTGCGGGTGAGGAACTAAAAGGCAGCCTTAGCACCGAGCTTGAGCTTTTTAATATGCTTCGCTTACGCGGAGGTTACAAGCTGAATTATGCCGCCGAAGGCTTAAGTGCCGGCTTTGGCTTAGCCTATCGCAAGATTGCTGTTGCTTATGGCTTTGCCGCTTTTTCAGATGGTTTAAATGATGTGCACAGCCTGGGTGTTGCATACAGCTTCTAATGGTGAGATTAATGAATAGTCGTCCTTTGTTGCTCTTTATCCTGCTGCTAACCGCAACTTGCCTTTGGTCTTTGGAAACACCCGGACAGCTAATCATCAAGACTTCTCAATCGGTGCAAGTACGCGGAAACCGCACCGGCATCGCAGCACTGGACAGTTATCTCAGTTCCAAGGGGTTAAAGGATGTATCCCATATTAAGGGTATGCCCGGGGCACGATATTATCTTGCTAATGTTAGCTCTATGCCACAAAAAGCTTCTCTGGACAACCTCAGCATCCCCGGAGTGGAATACATTCAGCCAAATTACCTTCGCAAGCTTCACAGCACCCCCAATGATGTGTATTATGGCCTACAATCTTCCTATGTAAGCAGTATCCCCGATGCATGGAACTACACCACGGGAAGCAGACTGCTTAAAGTGGGGGTGGTTGATTCCGGTGTATTGGTCAATCATCCTGATCTGCATCCCAACATCTTCTATAACACTGTGGAGCAAAATGGCATCGCGGGAGTTGATGACGATAACAATGGCTATATTGATGACTATTGTGGCTGGGATTTTGCTGATGCCCCGGAAATGTCTGATACTGCTTTGGGAGATTACACCGGACAGGATAATGATGTGGAGGACGAAAACTTCCACGGCACTCACGTTGCGGGAATCATTGGAGCAGCAGGAAATAACGGCATCGGCATTGCGGGAACCTGCTGGAATGTATCATTATTGCCTCTGCGTGCCGGATTTAGAACAACCTCAGGACAAGGTTACCTGCAGGATGATGATGCGGCAGCAGCGATCATCTATGCTGCGGATAATGGCTGCCAGGTTATCAATATGAGTTGGGGTGATCCCAATTACTCGCCCATTATCTCCGATGCCTGCGAATATGCCTATGCCAAAGGCGTAACTCTCATCGCTTCTGCCGGAAACGATCCCGGTGAAATACTCAGCTATCCCGCCAAATTATCCTGTGTCATCTCGGTTGGTTCTGTCAATTCTGCCCGTCAGCTTTCTGGTTTCTCCAGTTATGGGGTAGATTTGGACATCGTTGCTGTGGGAGAGCGTGTTCTTTCCACTTACAAGCTTGATGGGAACGAGCAGTATTTTTATCAGGACGGAACTTCCATGAGTGCACCTTGCGTAACAGGGGCAGTTGCCTTGTTGTTAAGCTTACAGCCAGGTTTATCACCTCAAGAAGTGCGTTCAAGATTATTGACTTCAACCGATGATCTGGAGCCTGTGGGCTTTGATATATACACAGGGCACGGCTTACTTAATGTGAAGAAGATGCTGGAAAACCTTAACCCTCCTTATGTAGAGATTACAAGCCCTCTGGACCAGTTAGGCATAAGCACATCTGTGCCAATTATCGGCTCTGTATATGGTGAAGATTTTATGCGATATTCACTATGCTATGCCAATCTGAGCGATCCTGATATTGTTGGCTGGTACGACACTGCTACCCATAATCCCTACCCCACTTTTTATACCAACCAAGTGCACAATGGCGTGTTGGGTGAGTTTAAAGTACCATCATACTTCCCTGAAGGAACGTATCTTGTTCGTCTCCAATACGAAAAATCCCGCAACAGCCAACAGAAATACAATTTCTATCGTACCATAATAGTTGACCGTAGCGCACCGGAACTACGTCCTCAAAGCTTTGGCGGGTTCAAGCGATACGATAGGCAGAACCTGCGTTATTATGCCTCTGCCATGTTCAACGAAACTGTTCGAAGTGAACTAATCATCACTGCATCGGATAACACTGTCCGCAGTGTATTTTGTTCCATCCCCGATAGCTTGCAGGTTTGGGCATTCCCCAATGATTTACCACCCGGACCCGTAAGTGTAAAGATTAAGGCTTTCAACATCTCCCACGTATTCTTTGAATCCGGCGATTATCCAAACTTCATGGATATAGATTACGAACTTATTCCCTCGTATGGCTACGAAAAGCAAGTGCTGGGCATGGCGCGTAAACCCATCTCCAAGATGAAGGATTTTGATGGCAATGGCAGCCCGGAATACATTGCCATGGAGATGCCTTACAGTGGTTATGGCAATGTGGCAGTGTATGAACCTCAACCAGGTGCTCATGCCACAAAATATTCCTATGGCGAGGATTTCTGGCCCATGGACATTGGCAACACTCTTGGTACAGGAAACGAGTTGCTTTATCTCACGGGTGACACTGCATACCTCTGCGAAACCAAAGCCAACGGCATATATCCTGCTTTGGATAGCCTTAGATGGACTCAAACAGGTATATCCGGTGGAGTTATTGCCAGCTACGACAGCGATCCAAGAGAAGAACTTTTGGTGGTTCAAAATCTCCCCTTGGAAAGAGTTATTCAAGCATATAAATCCAGCTCCACGGGAAGTGCACTCATCGCCACCAACAAGATTAGCAATAGCGTTGCCGGACAGCAAGGCTACAGGAAGACTTTTGTGCCCACCGTTATTGTGGACAACCTCGATGGCGATGCCATCCCGGATATCCTCTGTGCTGACACCTATGGCAATGTGCTTATTTACGAGATTCTGAACGCCAACGTCCATGAACGCCGCTGGACAAAACGCTTACCCGTTGCCAACACTTACTCCCTTGCCTCTGGTGACTTCAACGGTGATGGTCAGCAAGATTTCATCGCCGGAGGTTATAACACCAATGCCACTAACCCGGATATGAATTTCTGGTTCTTTGAAGGCTTCACTCGCATCAGTGATAACAATTACACCAGCTTGGGTAATATCCTTTTTAACACCGTTCAATCACAGAATTCAATCACCACTAAAGACATGGATGCCGATGGTAAGGATGAAGTTATTCTGGCGATTGCCCCTAATCTATATATTCTCAAATACCAAAATGGCAAGTTCGTACCTGTCTTCCATGGAGACAGCTTTCGCAACTATCAGGTTAGCACCTGGACTGATTCAGACGGCATCAACCACATTCTTGCCAATTCCGCAGTTTCGGCAGACAGCACTGTTGCCGTGCAATGGAATCCTCAGCTACCCTTTACCGGACCCGCCACTCCTGCCAACCTCCTGGTTACACCCTTAAGCGAGGATACCATCATCATTAGTTGGATTGGCACAGGGGCTGATTCATACCGTGTTTACCGTAAAGACCCCAACGATCAGGTGAGTTATTTCGATGTTATCGGTGATAATTCTTATGTGGATTCCGGTTTGCACGAAGGCAGTAAATACCAATATGCCGTTGCGGCGATTGATGATTCATTCACTCCCTCAGAAAGCATCCGAAGTCTTTGGACAGAAGGCATTCCCACTGCTCCTCCAGTCATAGAAGATATCCAACTGGTCGGCACCCATGAGCTTAGGCTGATGTTTAATCAATCCCTCCCTTCAGATGCCTTGAACATAGGCAGATACTTCCTTAGCGACGGAATGGGTATGCCGCTTTCGGTAAACAGCATCAATAACCATAATGGAGTGCAACTTCGTTTCCGCAGCCCATTCCCTGCCATTGCCACGGATTTTGTGTTACAGCTTAGGGATCTTAAGGGCAGCACCGGAGTGCAGGCAGTGGTAACAAGCTATTCTTTCCCTTATGTGCCGGATATTGTTCCCCCTGCTATCGAAAGCGTAAGTGTGCTTCCCTCCAAGCAGGGCATCGTTATTAAGTACACTGAAGCCATTGCCCCGGCTCAGGTGAGTTATCTTCCCAATTTTGTGCTGACCTGCCCTATCTCGGATAATGATAACTCTGTTGTTTCTGCTGTTCTTGACGATGATGAGATAACTTTCACCTTCAGTCATAAGCTGGAACCCTCCAGTCAGGCTTACTATATCGAAACAAACAATCTGCAGGATCTTGCGGGCAATGTTATCTCTCCCCAGTTCAAGCTCGCCCGTTTCGGTGTGTGGGATTTGAATGACTTGGATGATGTTACGGTTTATCCCAATCCCATTACACCGGATCACATCCAAGTAGCTACTTTCGTGCGCTTTCCTGCGGATAAAAAAGGCAACATCAGCATCTATAACAGTGCCGGGACACTTGTTTATAAAAGCCCCATCGGTCCTTTTAATCCCATAAATAACAGTGTTGCCTGGCGCTGGAATCTAAAGAACGGCGACGGCAGACCTGTATCCTCCGGTATCTATTTCTATGTTATTGAAATGGATGGTGAGAGTAAACGCGGCAAACTGGCAATCGTTAAGTAATCCCCGCTACTACATATTGTTATGACGCACTTATTTCTCTTTATAGGGTCAACGCTGCATAGCGCAGTTTTGACCCTCTTTCTCAGCTCCATTTTCCTGCTGTTAAATGTTCTGGATGGGCATTCCACCTACTTGGTGTTGCGCCCCCACCATTACGAACGAGAAAAGAACCCCATTGCCCGGTGGGTGTTTCGTAAACTTAAGCTCCCCCGCGGGATTATCATCTTCAAGCTTATTCTGATGAGTGGATTGATTATCGCCATCTCCTATTATGCAGCCTGGGATGCCTTTACCATCAATATCGCCATGATAGTGGCAGATTTGCTCTTTTTGGTGGTTGTGATGCACAACTACCGTATTGTCCGCAGAATCGCCTCATATCGCTGAAGCTTTTACCTTAAACATCAGTCTCGGTTTTTTAGTCCATAGTCCAAAGCAGCCATAAACCGGTATCTCTGTAAAGAGTCACCCAAATCTGCAAATGGGCGTCGGTGTGACAAGTGGGGATAAGGATTTGATTGGTGGGAAAGACCGTTGCACATAGAAGTGGACAAAAAGAATAGATAACAAATACTTGAC
>CAZPNU010000034.1:0-22872 GCA_964588075.1 uncultured Candidatus Cloacimonas sp. | reverse complement strand
CACGAAGAAAACCAACTTATAATACCTTGTTTGAAAAACGGGGGGATGTGAGGAGAGTTAGATTTCGCTTGACAATTATATGTATCCCTTTCGCATAGAGATAAGCAGTGTAATCTGCTTTGGGAGGATTACATAGATAGTAACATACTTCACAGCGAGTATATCCGTTATATAAGGCTACAACCCATCTTTAGCGGCAATATGGTCTCCGGCCTGAATCTGTTTGCTGCATTTGCAACTCCATGGGGTAAACTGCGCTTTGGTGCAATAAAACACATGCCAGTTACGCAGTTCGAGAAAGCCGAGCATTAGGAGATGCCCATGAAAGTTATCTATATCCTGCCTGCCCTTATATTCCTGTTGCTTACATTGAACTCCTGTTTCTATCCTTCCGAGCCATATTCTCCCCCACCGGAACCATGGCTTTGCAGCATCAATGCCGATGGAACAGGATTCCGCAAGATAAAGAAAGCACCGTTTAATACTCCCGGACTGGTTGACATCTACATGACTAAAGACAACAAAATCATCTTCTATGGAGATAAGCTGTGGATATCGGATACAGATGTGATTAATCCTGTAAGCATCACAGACAACATCTATACTCTTCAACAACAACCAGCTCGCTTGTCCCAATCTCCAGATGGTAGCAAGCTGTACTTTGCATCAAGAGATAAAAACATATATGAGCTTGATTTGCATAGCATGATGTCAAGGCAACTGACAACGGAGAGTATCAGAACCCTAAGAAATCCAATTGTATCTGAATTGGGAGGTTATATCACTTATTCATCAAAGGGATATGGATATCCATCAAAACAAACTGAGTATTTGTATTGTTTGAAGTTATCTACTAATGAAACGTCCATAATCCCCGTTAATGATAGTGTTGCTGCGAATTCTATGTACCTAGAGGATCCCTCAATTCTGTATTATGAAAGACTGGGGCAAGGGCTTTGGAAATCAAAGCTTGATGGTACAGAACAACAGAGTGTCGATGCCAACAATATTGGTGGTAATCCAAACGCTCTGTTTGCATTTTCACATGACTTGAGATATGTAGTAAGATGGACTACCTACCCGGTATCAAGTATTAGGATATATGATCTAGTTGGTAGTTCTGCAAGTGAATTACCTGTACAAGAATCGTTTAACGGCATCCCAATGGGGAGGCTTTCACAAAGCTCGAATGTTTTATATTATGTACCCATAAACAATGCTAATAAGCTATTGTCTTATAATCTGACAACTGGTCAATCAACAGATTTGGCAGGTCAAATAATTGGAGTTAAATTCATTAGCTTCTACATGCTTGCCCCTACCTGGGATGGCAGCAAAGTGTATTTCTATGCAGAGATTTCAGAGGAATAGGGGGGGGGGGGAGATAATCCCTTAGCTTGATTATGAGACGCATCCCGCTGCTTTCCTGATGTTTACCCTCCGGTTCTTTATTGCCGAACTACTCACACTAAGCCAACACTAATCCCCCTCTTATAACAAACACAGTTCATGCGGGGGTGATTCCCTCGTGAATCCCTCGTCGCACCCGGGAATCACCTGCCCATTACAAGGGAATGACCTGTGAAGGGAATAGGGGGAGATTCAGC
The DNA here is from genome assembly GCA_964588075.1 of uncultured Candidatus Cloacimonas sp. Classification (GTDB taxonomy): domain Bacteria; phylum Cloacimonadota; class Cloacimonadia; order Cloacimonadales; family Cloacimonadaceae; genus Cloacimonas. Next base: position 21,265 of record CAZPNU010000034.1, on the reverse strand, counting down.
GAGAGTCAATTATTTTAGCGATGCTCATTTTATCACTTGACAGATTTAGCTGCGCTAACTATATTGTAATTGTGCACGATTGGACAGGCTACATTAGCCGTTCTAACAGCAGGCAAGGAGCTTGGTATGATTGGAGAAAGACTAAAAATGATGCGTAACGCATTGCAGCTTAAGCAAACAGAGATGGCGAAAGCGATGGAGCTGAATCCATCGGCAATTTCGCAGATGGAAAGCGGAAGGACAAAGCCCTCGTTGGAGACTCTGGCAGAAATAGCGAAACGCTATCAAGTTGATCTGCATTGGTTGATAACCGGGCAGGGGCAAATGTTTAACAAAGCCGAATCGGTTGGTCAACAGAAAAAGCAGTGGGACAAGCTGCAGAAGATGATGAATGCCAGCCTGGAGGAAATTGTGCAGGCAAGGCAGGATATGCTGGATGCGGAATCGGTGGATTTCAATGTAACCGGTGAAATTGCTGCGGGTGAACCCTTGGAGAACTATGGCGAAACTCTGGATGTAGTTAGTGTGCGTCGCAGTATGATTCACGGAGTTGTGGGGAACTATATTGCCCTTAGGGTGAACGGACGCAGTATGGAGCCGGATATTCATCACAATGATGTGGTGCTAATCCGTCAAGATCAGGATTGGCGGCGTTTGGAAGGCAAGATTTGTGCGGTCAGGATAGATGGAGCAATCACCCTTAAGAAGCTGATGCTGGATGATGCCAAGCAGATGATTGTGCTGGTGCCCCTGAACGAAGATTACCAGCCGATAATCGTTAACCCCGAGAACCATCGAGATGTTGCTCTCATCGGTTCGCTTTTTTACCTGTTCCGCGTGCTGGCGAAGGCATAGGAGACAAAGATGAATGCCATATATGGATTGGTAGCTTTATGTATTCTGCTGGCGCTTGCCTTGGTTTATGCCCTCAGGCTGTTACGCAAACCGCAGACGGGGAATGATGATGCCTTGCGGGAACTAAAGGCTGCCTTTGAGGTTTTCGACCGCTACAGCCGCGAAGAAATGAGCCGCTTACGCACAGAACTGCTGAACATCAGCATGGAAAACCGCAAGGAGCTAAGCGATGCCATCAGGATGCAAAATGAAGCGATGGCTCTGCAAAACCTGAGCGGAAGAGAGGAAAGCAGTAAGGCAAATGCTGCCCTGAAACAGCAACTGAATATGGATTCCGCACAGAACAGGGAAGAGCTGAAGAACTCTCTTAATGCGCTTTCCGAAAGCCTTAGCAGAAAATTGTCGGAGCTTACCACCGCCCAACAGACTCAGGCAGAGGCACTGCGTAAAAGTTTGGAGACCCAGATGGAGCAAATCCGCCAAAACAACGAAAGCAAACTGGAGCAGATGCGCATCACGGTGGACGAAAAGCTGCACGATACACTGGAAAAACGCCTTGGAGATAGCTTTAAGATTGTTAGTGAACGCTTGGAACTGGTGCAAAAAAGCATGGGTGAAATGCAGAACTTGGCGATTGGTGTGGGAGACCTGAAAAAAGCCCTCACCAACGTAAAATCCCGGGGTGTGTTGGGGGAGATACAACTGGAGAACCTGTTGGAAGACATGCTTAGCCCCGACCAATACGAAAAGAACTTTAAGCCCAATAAACGCAGGGATGAGATTGTAGAGTTTGCTATCCGTTTGCCAGGTAAGGATGATGAATTGGAAAGTGTGTTCTTGCCTATTGATGCCAAATTCCCCATCGAAGATTATTATCGTCTTATGGAGGCATATGATTTGGGTGATGCTTTGGCAATTGACCAAGCGCGCAAAAACATGGTGCTGAGAATAAAAGGTTGTGCGCGAGACATTCGAGATAAGTATCTAAACCCGCCTCAGACCACGGATTTTGGGATATTGTTTCTCCCCTTTGAGGGGCTTTATGCTGAGGTGTTGAGGAATGTGGGCTTATTCGAAAGCGTGATGCGGGAGTTCCATGTTATCCTAAGCGGACCCACGACAGCCGCAGCACTGATAAACAGCCTGCAAGTGGGCTTCCAGACCCTGGCAATCCAAAAGAAATCTGCAGAGGTGTGGCGCATCCTTAGTGCCGTGAAGCATGAATTCAGCAAGTTTGGCACAGTGCTGGATCAAACACAGAAAAAGCTGCAAGAGGCATCCAACACCATCGAAAAGGCAAGCCACCGCAGCCGTCAGATTGAAAAGAGACTTAGCAAGATGCAGGATCTGCCTGAACTTGAGAGTAAACAGATATTGGAACTGGAGGATAACAATGAATCAGGCGGGAGCTTGGAAGATGGCACCTGATAAAGTAAATTCATAAAAACTCTATCTATGTGTTACAAGCCAACCCGTGATGAGTTGAGTTAACCTTATGGATATGATACATTTATGCCTGTTTAGTGTTTTTTTGATTGACAGAATCGGCTCATTTCAGGTTTATCCCCTAATTGATAAAAACTTACATGCACGACAGCTGCAACACAAGCCATATATGTAATACTACAAATGCGAAAGTGTTTCTTGCTGTTTGCGATAAACCAAGGAGAAACCGATGGCAGTCCCAAAAAGAAAGACCTCGAAAACCCGTAGAGATAAACGCAGAACACATGATGCGCTTACTCCCCCGAGCTTTTCGACCTGCAGTAAATGCGGTGAAGCTTCACGCTCCCACCACATCTGCGAAAACTGCGGCACCTATAACGGTAAGCAGATAATCGACGCCAAGGAGTAATGTGCGCATAGCCCTCGATGTATTTGGGAGCGATAATGCACCGTATCCCGAAGTTGAAGGCGCCGTTCTTGCAATCAAGGAAGATTTGTGTGACGAAGTAATCCTGGTTGGGGACGAAGAAGTTATTACCAAAGAACTGGGAAAGTACTTTTTCGATCCAGCCAGGATTACTGTTGTTCACGCTTCGGAACGCATAGAGATGGGCGATAGTGCCTCAGCTTCGGTGCGAACCAAAAAGGATTCTTCGTTGGTGCGGGCGGTGGAACTCTATAATCAACAGCAGGCAGATGCTGTGGTTAGCGCCGGGAATACCGGTGCAGTTATGGCTGCCTCCCTGTTAGGTTATGGGCGTATCAAGAATGTGCTGCGTCCGGCTATCGCAGTTGTGTTTCCCACTCAGGAGGGACCGGAGATACTGCTGGACATGGGTGCAAACGTGGATTGCACAGCAGAATACCTATTGCAGTTTGCGGCACTTGGCAGCCTGTATTTCGAGTTCTTTTTCAAAAAGAGCAGGCCACGGGTGTCACTCCTCAATATTGGGGAGGAAAGTGCTAAGGGCAATGCGATAACCAAGCAAGCTTATCAATTACTGAGTGCAGATAAAGATATAAACTTTGCCGGCAACATAGAGGGTAAGGATATTATCCGCGGGGTTACCGATGTGATAGTATGCGACGGATTTGTCGGAAACATAGTATTGAAGACCGTTGAGGGCGTAGGATTCTCGATATTCGAGATACTGAAAGAGCAGATTAATAAAGATTGGATTGCAAAACTTGGTGCCATGTTGTCATATCCGGTTTATACTTATATGAAGAAGAAGCTGGATCACACAGAACATGGCGGTGCCTTGTTGGTTGGTTTAAACGGGCTTTCAATAGTTTGCCATGGGCGTAGTAATGCCAAGGCAATAAAGAATGCAATCCGTTTTGCCGATCGTATAGCTAAGTCCGGCTTTGTAAATCATGCAAAAGAATACTTTGAGAGGATGCCCTAATGCTTAGTTTTCACGCCAAGTTCTCCTCCTTCGGCAGTTATGCACCCAAGAAGATACTAACGAACTTTGATCTGGAAAAGATCGTGGATACCACAGATGAATGGATTAGAACCCGCACGGGTATGGCTGTTCGGCATATAGCCTCCGAAACAGAAGCCGCCAGTGACTTTGCCTACCAGGCAGCGGTTAATGCCATTGAGAGTAGTAATGTTAAGTACAAGGATATCGATCTGATAATTGTGGCAACGATATCCGGTGATCACCCCTTTCCCTCTACCGCCTGCATCGTGCAAAAAAAGCTGGGATTGAAGAATGTACCGGCATTTGATGTGTCTGCAGGATGTACCGGCTTTGTATATGCTCTTGATATTGCTCGCCAATATGTGGAAAATGGGATTGCCAAGCATGTTCTCACCATTGGAGTGGATGTACTAACCAAGATTACCAACTGGAAGGATAGAAATACCTGTGTGCTATTTGGCGATGGCTCAGGTGCTACAATCGTAAGCAGAGCCGAAGCCAGTGATATTTCCAGGATAATAGATTCCAAGATTGATGCAGATGGCAGCCAGGGAGACCTCCTGGTGCAACAAGCCGGTGGATCCAGAATGCCGGCAAGCCATGCCAGTGTTGATGCCAATCTCCATACAGTTTATATGGAAGGTAACCGCATATTCAAGAATGCCATCAAATCCATGTATGCCTCATCCGAAGAACTGCTACGCCGCAATAATCTTGGTACGGCAGATATAGATTGGGTTATTCCGCACCAAGCCAACTTAAGAATCATTGAAGGTTTGGCAGACAAAATGCGCATCCCCATGAGCAAGATTATTGTGAACATCGAAAAATATGGCAACACCTCCTCTGCCACCATTCCCTTAGCCGCTGATGAAGCTATTCGCAACAAGAAAATCCGCAGAGGAGACATAATACTACTCACCTCATTCGGAGCAGGTTTAACTTGGGGCAGCATTTTAGCCAGATACTAAGAAACATATAGCGAGGTTGATATGAAAACAGCTTTTGTATTCCCCGGGCAAGGAGCTCAATATATCGGAATGGCATTGGATTTCATCCAGAGCGACCCCTCTAATATGGAGACAATAGATACCTTTGATAGCATTCATAAAACAACCCTCAAACAGATTATGCTGGAGGGTCCTGAAGAGAGCCTGAAGCAAACTAACTACACCCAACCAGCCATACTTTTTCACAGCATCATCGCAATGAAACGTTTTATGGCACACAGCAAGGTACAACCAAGCTATGTTGCCGGACACTCACTTGGCGAATTTAGCGCACTTGTAGCTTCAGGGATGTTGTCACTAAACGATGCCATGCATATTGTGCATAAGCGTGGAGAATATATGATTAAAGCCAATGCCGGTGTGCCATTTGCCATGGCAGCCATAATTGGCTTGGATGCACAAAGCGTGGTTGACATCTGCGCTGAAGCATCGGGAGCAGGACTGGTGCAGGCGGTGAACTTTAACACCCCCATCCAGACAGTAATCTCCGGAACTGCCGAAGGTGTTGCTGCTGCCGGTGAGCTGGCTAAAAGCAAAGGTGCCAAAAGAGTATTACCTTTGATTGTGGGTGGCCCCTTCCACACCCCGCTGATTGCCCAAGCGAGCCTGTGGTTATATGATGAAATGAAAACCGTTACTTTCCATAACGGTTCAATCCCTGTGGTTTCTAATCTTGATGCCCAAGCAAGCACCGAAGGTTTAACCGAACGCGATAAGCTAGCTAAGCAGATAATCTCCCCTGTTCGATGGGTGGAATGCGTGGAGTTTATGGTAGCTCAGGGAGTAACACGGTTCATAGAGTTCGGACCACAAAAAGTCCTAGGCGGGATGATTAAAAATATCCATAAAGATGCGGAAGTGTTTTCCGTTGACAAAATCGAGGATGTTGACGCTGTTGTTTCAGTAACAGGATGATGCGTCATTATTCTGAATCACGTTCATGAGGATTTAAATGAATTATAGTATAAAAGACAAAGTTGTGATTATCACCGGTGCAGCCCGCGGAATTGGCTATGCTATTGCTGAAACCTTTGTTGCCGAAGGTGCCAGAGTGATTGTTATCGACATCTCCCCAGAAGCAGTCAATGCCGCAGTGGAGAAACTAGGTGCAAGTGCCACGGGTTATGTTGGCAATGTAACCGATTCTGCCGGTATTGAAGCTATATTCAACGAAGTTGCCTCCAAGTTTGGCAGCATAGACTGCTTGATCAACAATGCCGGTGTCACCCGCGACAACCTTATGCTGCGCATGAAGGAAGAAGAGTGGCAGATGGTGTTGGATATTAACCTCAAAGGTGCCTTTATCTGCACCCAAAAGGTGTTCAAGCATATGATGAAGGCTCGCAAAGGCAGCATCATTAATATGGCAAGTGTGATTGGTCTCATGGGTAATGCAGGACAGGCAAACTATGCAGCATCCAAGGGTGGATTAATCGCCTTCACCAAATCCTGTGCCAAGGAATTTGCAGGAAGAGCAGTGCGTGTGAACGCTATAGCTCCCGGCTTTATCGAAACAGAGATGACTGCCTCTTTAAGCACAGAAGTGCGTGCAGAATATGCTAAAGTAATCCCATTGCAAAAGATGGGCAACCCAACAGATGTAGCCAACCTTTGCTTGTTTCTTGCCGGTGATGCCAGTTCATATATTACCGGGCAGACAATTGCAGTGGACGGCGGATTAACCATGCAATAACCGAGATTGAAAGGGAAAAACCCAATCAACATAGAAGACACTCTTCAATAACATAGGAGGAATAATGGATATTGAAGCAAAAGTAAAACAGATAGTGATGGACAAGCTGGGAGTCGAAGAGTCTCAGGTAGTTCCTGCCGCTAACTTTATCGAAGACCTTCGTGCCGATTCCTTGGATACTGTTGAACTTGTGATGGCTTTCGAAGACGAGTTCGAGATCACCATTCCGGATGAAGACCAAGACAAGCTTCGCACAGTTGGACAGGCTATCGATTACCTGAAGGAAAAGCTGGGTTAAGCCCAAATGAGTGTGGATCAATCCTGATAGCTTAGATGGTATCAGGATTGTATCCACCTTTTACTTTGTGTTCATCCGAAAGATATTGAGTTACAGCAGTATGTTTCAGATCAACATAAGTTGTAAGCTATAATAATTGAACGATTAACAGAGGTTTTTATGTCTAAAAGAAGAGTTGTTATCACAGGTATAGGTGCCATCACTCCCGTGGGGCACAATGTTTCCCAAACCTGGCAAAGCCTAATAAACGGCGTTAGCGGAGTTGGATACATTTCCCACTTCGATACTACCAATTTACCTACCCGCATTGCTGCCGAAGTAAAAAACTATAATCCCGAAGAGCATTTCGATCACAAAGAAGTTAAAAAGCTTGATACATATACTCAGTTTGCCCTGATTGCAGCACGTGAAGCAGTGGCAGATGCAGGTTTGGTACCCGGTGCTTTTGATCCTGACAGAACCGGTGTGATAACCGGTTCCGGCATTGGTGGAATCCTTACTTTTGAAGAAGAGACTATTAAGAGCTATACTCGTGGTCCCAGCCGTATCAGCCCTTTCTTTATCCCCAAAATGATTGGTAATATTGCAGCAGCACATATAAGTATCGAGCATAACTTCAAAGGGATAAACTACAACGTAATGAGTGCTTGTGCCAGTGCAAACCATGCTCTGGGAACAGCCATGCGTTCCATCCAATATGGCGATGCAGATATCATCATAAGCGGTGGTACCGAAGCCGGAGTTACTCCTTTGGCAGTGGGCGGGTTTTCTGCCATGCGTGCCTTATCCACTCGCAACGATGAACCGGAAAAGGCTTCCAGACCCTTTGATGTGGATCGTGATGGCTTCGTGATGAGCGAAGGCGCAGCTATTTTGGTATTGGAAGAGCTGGAACATGCTCTTGCTCGCGGTGCCAAGATATACGCTGAAATGGCAGGTTATGGCGCAACAGGAGATGCATTCCACATCACAGCTCCAACCGAGGATGGCGAAGGCAGCACCCGTGCTATAAATATGGCTTTAAAAGATGCAGGTATGGCTCCCACAGATATTCAATACATCAATGCCCACGGCACCTCAACCCCGCTAAATGACAAAGGTGAAACTATGTCTATCAAAACGGCGTTTGGCGAGCATGCCTACAAGTTAAAGATAAACTCCACCAAGTCCATGGTTGGTCATATGCTTGGTGCAGCAGCGGGTATAGAAGCTATCGTGTGTGTTAAAACTATCGAGTCCGGTATCATTCATCCCACGATTAACCTGGTAAATCCTGATCCCAACTGCGATTTGGATTACACCCCTCATACTGCGGTGAAGCATACTGTGAATGCTGCTCTTTCCAACTCCCTTGGCTTTGGAGGTCACAACTCTGCCATCATTATCAAGCGTTACATATAGCTAACAGGGCATAATGCCTTAGATGGAAAAGCGGATGAAAACAATCATCTCCAAGATTGTTGAGTACTTTAACAGCCGTAAGATTACCGAGCAGTATCCAAAGTGGGAGAAAAGCTTGGCACAACTGCAAAAGCGCATCGATTACAACTTCAATGATGCCACTCTGTTGCATGCTGCCCTCACCCATAAGTCTTACTTACGCCGACGTTATGATGACCACAAAGCTCCTTCTCCCTTTGAGCGTATGGAGTTCTTGGGTGATTCCATTCTTGGCTTCATCGTTAGCAAAGAGCTGTTTGCCCGCCATCCCGAAGAGCAGGAGGGTAAGCTCTCCAAACTTAAATCCAAAATCGTATCCGAAACATATCTCACCTTGAAGGCAAATGCCATAGACTTGGGCAAATATGTGCTCCTCAGCCCCGAAGAGCAACAGTCGGGTGGTGCATCTAAAGCTTCCATACTTTCCGACACCATGGAAGCCCTAATCTGTGCCATATACCTTGATAGCGGTATTGCAGCCGCAGGACGATTCATCAAACACCATGTTTTGGTGGATTACGAAGCCACCGTCAATCGTGACGAACTGGTGAACTATAAAAGTATCCTGCAAGAGCATATGCAAGGTAAGAACCAGGAACCTCCGCGTTATGTTACCATTGCCGAGGAGGGTCCGGAGCACAATAAAACATTTGTGGTAGAAGTGCGAATTGGCAGTAAGTTATTGGGCACCGGAAAGGGTAGCACGAAGAAGAACGCACATCAGGAAGCTGCACGCATCGCTTGCCAGAAGCTTGGAGTATAGTTAAGTTATTCCATTAACTCCGCATAGTTTATACTATCCGCTAATTACAACGCTCAGTTGCTTGCGTATGGCAGAACCGCCTTCTGTGGCTTGAGATTCCCAAAGTATAAAATACAACCCTCTCTCTGCATACTTTCCACCCTCCTTACGTCCATCCCAAACCAGCACCCCACTCTGGTTGCAGTTAAGGTTGTCGGCAAGGGTTCTAATCTTGTTCCCATTCAGGTCAAACACCTTACAGCTTACTCGGTTTGAGGCAGTAAGCAGATTGTATATAATACTTATGCTCTCACCCGCCTGGGCTTTACAGGGGCTTCCGTTCATACCAATGCTTCCCTGTGCAGGCAAGTCCAATGCGGGGGGATTGCTGTTTTCTCTGCCCGGGGTTGCTCCGTACCGGTCATAACAATTCCGCCACTGCACATGGTTATCTTCATCCACATAACGCTCACGGGATACCCCCTTGGTGATTCCAAGCCCACTATAAGCAAGAGAATCAAGTGTTACATCCCCGCAGAATAGCACCAAGCTATCCCCATCGTTATTCAAGTTCACCCAGCTTGTGGCTTGAATAACTGCAGCAGATGGACAGTTTGGATACCTAGACAAGAGGGATGCGGTATTGGTGCAGATAACATAATAGCCCATTCCAGAAGGTAGAGAGAAGCTAATCGATCCTTGGGTGGCATCCTTGATGCGATAATCCGCAGCAGCGCTTACTGTGCTTTTGTATAACTCCAACCACTCCTGATTGCCACTATCCGGATCAGCAAGGAATTCGTTGATATACACGCTTGGGGTAGCTCCTCCACCGGGATTGAGACTTATGCTGTTATTGGCGAGGTTGGGATCTCCGGCAAGCTCCAAGATTACGGTAATTGGTTCCGCAGCACAAAAGAACGATGCCTGAACCAGCACGGAATCATGGGGTTCTATGGGGCTAACTTCATAGCTGTAAAGCTCAGTTCCCTCCTGCCCGATGCTCAAGTGCCCCAATACCTGTGGACTTTGTGTCCCGATGTTCTTCACATACAATTGCAGATCTGCTGTGCCCAGATTCCAGCTTAGCGAAGGGTGTAAAAGTGCATAGTCACAATTCAGGGGGTTGGATACTCCGGGACTGGGATTTGCTTCGGCGATGAAATCCACCGCACAGTTATTGCTATCCATTCCATCAACCCTTCTTGCCAGCGAGCTTCCGGCTGCTACATCAGGTGCGAATAGCGTTGCCACAATCCCTGTATCTCCGCTTAGGGCATGGGTGTTGGGAGAGCAGTACAGCACGGTATCTGTATAAGTGCCATCCTGGCTGGTATAGCGGATACCATCTGTGGCAGTATCTCCATTCTCAAAGTTTAGTGTAGCATATAACTGGGCATTGGGAACAAACTCTTCCGCAACCAGTAAATAGCGTCCCGGACGCAGCACAAAGGCAGGGAAGGTGTAGCTGTTGCCCCATGTGCTTCCGGCGGATTTAAGCGTAGCACCCTGCAATTGTTCATTAACTGTGCCGTTGTTGTATAGCTCTATCCACTCATATCCCGTATCCGAACCGGGATGATCATAATATACTTCATTTATCACAATCTCCGCATTCAGCCATGCTACCCAGGCAACAAAGCACAGCAACACAGCGATGCGGGGAAGCAGCTTCATATCAATGGAAATCCAGTTGCATGGGTTGTATATTCCAGATATCCCGTGCGTATTCCATGATGGCACGGTCACTGGAGAACTTACCCATGCGGGCAATATTGATAATGGCTTTTTTTATCCACTCATCCCGCTGGATATACAGCTCATCCACTTTGATGGAGGCATCCAGGAAGGCACGGAAGTCTGCCAAATGGCAATAAGTATCCCCATCCTCCATAAGAGTGTTCCAGATTGGCAGGAAGATGTCTTTCTCCCCATCGTCAAAGCTCCCGTCTATCAGCGAATCCATCACCCGTTTAAGCTCAGGATCCCTGTTATAATATTCATGCGGTTTGTATCCACGGCTCTTAAGCTCTTGCACTTCTGTGGCACTCATCCCAAATATGAACATGTTTTCCACCCCAATCTCCTCCGCCATCTCCACATTTGCTCCATCCATGGTGCCCAGAGTCAAAGCTCCGTTCAGGGCAAACTTCATATTACCGGTACCGCTGGCTTCATAACCTGCGGTGGATATCTGCTCTGAGAGGTCAGCTGCGGGGATAATTTTTTCCGCCAGGGACACAGTGTAGTTGGGCATGAACACCACCTTCAGGCGGTCGTGCATATCGGGATCTTTATTCACCACTTCACCAAGATTGTTTATCAGCTTTATCAAGCGTTTTGCCAAAAAATAACCGGGGGCTGCCTTTCCGGCAAAGATCACAGTGCGTGGCACAAAGAAGGCGGTGGGGTTATCTTTGATGCGATAATAGCGGGCTATGGTGCCCAGCACATTCAGTAGTTGGCGTTTATATTCGTGCAAACGCTTTATCTGCACATCAAAGATGCTATCCACTCTGGTGCGGATTCCGGTCTCGCGATAAATATGCTTGCTCAGCGCTTTCTTGTTTATGGCTTTTATCTCGAAGAATGAGGCGCGGAAGTTGGCATCGTCAATATAGTTTTCTATGCCTTTGATATATTCCAGATTGCTCACCCATGCATTGCCGATATGCTCGGAAATCAAGCTGGATAGCAAGGGGTTGCAGGTGTGTAGCCACAAACGCGGTGTTATCCCATTGGTCTTGTTCTGGAACTTCTCCGGGTTCATTTCATAAAGATCCGGGAAAATCCTTTCCTTGATTATCTGCGTGTGCAGAGCAGCAACTCCATTAACCGTATGTGACCCATGAATGGCAAGCTGTGCCATGCGTAGGGCTTTCTCGCGGGATTCTTCTATAATGCTGGCGTTTCGCATCTTGATAATATTCCCCGGATACAGGCGGCTAACCTCTGCCAAAACCACATTGTTTATCTGGTATATCAGCATCAGATGGCGCGGAAGCAGCTCTTCAAACAGGCTTACGCTCCATTTTTCCAATGCTTCGGGCAATACCGTGTGGTTAGTATAGCTGAAACACTTGCGGGTTATATCCCAAGCCGTCTCGAAGCTGAGGCGTTCCTCGTCTATCAGGATGCGCAACATCTCGGGGATAGCGATTGCCGGATGGGTGTCATTAAGCTGGATTGCCACTTTGTCCGGCAACTCAGAGAAATCGCTGTGATCTTGCTTCCACTGCGCAAAGATATCCTGCAATGTGCTGGAGACAAAGAAGTATTCTTGCTTAAGCCGCAGAACTCTACCCAGATGCACGTTGTCGTTGGGATACAGCACCTTGCTGATGTTCTCGGAGATGTTTTTCTTCTCTACAGCTTTCACATAGTCACCGCTGTTGAAGTAGTCAAAATCAAATTCATCTGTCGCTGTTGCCTGCCACAAGCGAAGGTTGTTAACATTATCCACCTTGTAACCGGGGACGGGGATGTCCCAAGCAACAGCCATAACATCCTCGGTATCCACCCACCGGTGCAACACTCTGCCATCAGGTTGCTCATCATTAAGCACCCTACCCCCAAAGCGTACGCGATAGCTTATCTCCGGGCGTTTAATTTCCCAAGGGCAGCCATTCTTACGCCAGTGGTCAGGCTCCTCCACCTGATAGCCCTGCACAATAAGCTGCTTGAAGATGCCAAACTCATAGCGGATGCCATATCCATAAGCAGGGAAAGCTTGTGTTGCAAGGGAATCCATAAAACAGGCAGCCAGGCGTCCCAAACCCCCATTGCCCAAGCCCATATCCGGCTCCAACTCCACGATGTCCTCCATCGCAAAGCCCATCTCTTTCAGCATGTCATAGCTTTCGTTATACACATCCAGATTTATCAAGCTGTTGCCCAACAGCCTGCCTATCAGGAACTCCATCGAAAGGTAATAAACCTTTTTCACATCCTGCTTGCGGTATTCATATTGGGTGCGCAGCCAGCGCTCAATAAGCCTGTCCCTAAGGCTGAGGGCAAGAGCATAATACACATCCCAGGGCTTAACCGTGGTGGTGTCCTTAATCAGTGAATATTCCAAATGGTTCAGAAAAAGGGACTTTATCTCATTACTACACTCTTCTGCTCTATCAGAGAAGAAGATGGAGTGAAAATCGTTTTTGGGGATGAAACCTTCTTTCATTTATATGTTCCTTATGTGCGCTTATTGCACCCTTCTCACTGCCCGTAATTCAGCGTTATTGTCAAGCGAAATCTGATTACTCTCTATTATACTGCGGGTGACAAAATCCCGGTTGGGTGACAGATTGGGGAACTTTTTTTGGCTACTTGAGAATTAGCCCCTCCTATACCATTGAACCTCCCCTATTCCCTTCACAGGTCACTCCCTCGTAATTCCCGGGTAATTCCCGGGTGCGACGAGGGAATCACGAGGGAATCATCTCTGCATGAGCTGAGTTTGCTATAAGGGAGGGATTAGTGATAGCTCAGCTATGCACAATCATACGAACAAAAAAATAACCGCAGCCATGGAAATGACTGCGGTTGAGATAAGTAGTATGTTGGTAGTTGTGCCAACATGCTTTGGATATATGCTAGTTATAAATCGCTTATGCTAAGGAATCTGCTTTGCTTAATCACCCAAGCATATGCCCATGCCTCTGGCTGTGTTCATCAAGTCAGATTTGGTGTCCACCAAGTTATAGTCCTGAATGGCATCTTTAATTGGTACGGCAACAATGTTGGGATGATGGTATGCCACCATGTGTCCCCACTTTTGTTCCAAGACAAGTTCAAACGCTTTAACACCGAATTGTGAGGCAAGGATGCGGTCGAAGGCATTAGGACTGCCACCTCGTTGTAGGTGACCGAGTATGGTCTCTCGAATCTCAATGCTGCATCCGGCATCTTTCAGTTCTTGTGAAAGGCGTAAGCCTGCTCCTCCCAAACGGATTTTCATTGCTCCGGGAGTGTCGTTCTCGGAATAGGTCATGTTTCCCGCAACAGGCATGGCACCCTCGGCAATAACAATATTGGCAAAGCCCTTGCCATTATCAATACGGGTATTAAGCGCTTCCATCACTTTGTTAATGTCGTATGGTATCTCCGGGATAAGGCACACTTCTGCACCTCCGGCGATGGAGGCATGCAAGGCTATCCATCCAGCATATCGCCCCATAACTTCCAGGATTAGCACTCTGTGATGGCTGGCAGCAGTGGTAACCAGTTTGTCCACTGCATCTGTAGCGATATCAACGGCTGTTTGAAACCCGAAAGTGAAATCTGTAAGACAGAGGTCATTATCTATCGTTTTGGGTACTCCGATAATGGAGCAGCCAAGTTCGAAAAGCTGCTGTGATATCCGTTGTGAACCGTCTCCCCCGATATTGATCACGGCATCGATGTTCTGATATCGTAGCCTATCCATGAAGTCTTTGCTTCTATCCACTGTTTCCCATGTGCCATCTGCGTTTCTAATGGGCCAGTTAAAGGGACCGCCTTTGTTGGTGGTGCCAATGATAGTGCCACCTTGCACGTGAATTCCGGCAACCTTTTCCGGAGTAAGTTCAACCAGATGCATCGGATCGCGTAATAAGCCGTCGAAGGCATCTATACTGCCAAGGATTTCCCAGTTATGCTCGTGAGAAGCCCTTTTAACTATTGCACGGATAACAGCATTTAAGCCGGGACAATCGCCCCCACCTGTGGCAACCAGAACTCTCTTTTTCATAATAGACTCCGTGAATTAAGTTGTTAGATATCTCTTTTGATCATTGTGATATAACCACTCAGCTCTTGAAAGCCGAACTTACTATATAAATGCCTTGCGGATGGATTTTCTGAATGCACTTCAAGCTTGGCTTGATAACCCAAGTTGTGTGCAATGCTCAATGCTTCTCTCATCAGCAATGTTCCTATCCCTTTGTTTTGATATAGAGGTAGAACCGCCATATGGTGGATGTATAGACGGCGAAAATCATGCGTTAGCCAAGCTGAGCCGAGCACAGCACCTGCTTCTGAAGCTAGCAATATAACCCCGCCATGCGCCAAACTTAAACTGATGGCTTCATAACTGTCACTGCGCGCAGGATTGCTAACTCCCGCCGCATCCCAAAGCGAGATAAGTTGAGCGTAGGTTTCCCTACTTAGCTGAGAGAGGGTATCAACAGTTATCATCCCGGTAAATAACCCCGCATCTTAAAAATCTCAGCACTCCGCAGAAAACGATACACTGAATCTGTGGACACAAGGAAAAGCACCGTTTGATCATTATCAACCATCATCAGGTAATTCTTATCCTCATGGAGGGCAAAGCTTAGCTTCTTGGTGGTCTTGTTGCTCATGTAAATCGTCACTTCGCAAGCAGGGTTGAGGAATTTATCCTGATATTCTCCCTTGCTGCCATCAATAAAGACAAAGGAGTCGATATTACTTAAGAGGTGAACAATCTTCATTATCGCCAAGTTATTGGGAGGAATGGGAAAGCCTGTTCGTGCATCTTTGTAAGACCATTCATAACCTTTACGCGTTAAAGTATAGCTGTTCTTCGGATGCTTTACTTCTATTCTATCCATAGTTTCTTCGGCAACTTGCACCACATCTGCTGCTCGCCAATAAGCCAAATCCGGGCTGAAGGAATTGGAGACTTTGGTCTTAATCTGATACACCTTATCATCTCCTGCATAGCGGAAATAGTCATATGGATTGCCAAGATTGCTGAATAGCACGTGAACTTTCTTCTTTCCTTTGGCATCGCCAACAATGATGTGCAAAGCTTGGTTATCTTTCAATCTGTAGTTCTCAACCGCTTGGGTGCCTGTCCCCATCGCCGTCTTGGGAGATTTTGCCATTAAAACCTTGTGAAAGAGGTTGCTCACCCGTAATGTGTCTGCTTTCCACACTACAGGAAACATGAGATTCCATGTATCCTTGCTCTTCTGTAGCTTCAAAGTATCGGCTTGATCGTATATCTCCACTGATGCAATTGCCAATGAATCCAGTCCAAACACCGGACTTTGCTTCTCATCCGGACGCTTGATGCGCAAAACAATGTAAAGTGCAACAAGTAGAATCAGAGCAATCAGCAATATCTTCTTACTTTTCTTCATTGTTAAATCCTTGCATTTGCTTGCGTCTTAATGCCATAAACAGACCTATACCAATCAACAATAATGAAGGCACAACCGTACTTGCCAGCTTGATTCCGGTTTTTATATTCCGCTCTATCTTGTTAACATCCCCCCACACTATATCATGTTTCTGCATGTAGTAAGGGATGTTCAGGATGCTGGATTGCATATGTCTTGAGCGAATGGAGATCATAGATTCTCGCTTTATCATCCAGTCCACTGCATTCAAGACTATATAGTTGCGATCGGCATATATTTCCTTATCCGAATCAACACTTAAATCTCTATCTCCATAAACCACCATCTGGAAATTGTCTGTGGCAGCAATAAAGCCGGGCTTTTGGTATTGAGGTTTATCGGCAAAAAAGCTTGTAACCTTACCTTCTACAATTGCACCCAAGGTAATGGGAGGTTTACTGAATAGTTGTGGATCTGGGCTGCGAAACACTTTATCGTCCAAGAGAAAGTCCGGAGCATCCAATATTCCGCTGGTGGATGAGGTTCTTAAAATGGGCGTGAACTTCAAGCCATCTTTCTTAACGAAGTATAACCCATTTGCCATATACATCACAATGTCGGCTATATTGCGTGTGATGGGGTGATCGGATCCCCTCAATACAGGATAGATGGGGAAGGGGAGAGAGTTATCAACCCCGATAGCACGGATGTCACAGTAAATATCCAACGCCATATTCTCATCAATCTGCACCCCATAATTCTCCAAAAAGGGAAAGATATTGGAATCCAGCGGAAAGATGGAATTCCCATCTGTGGCAACTCTATCCTGCAACACCAGTAGTTTACCGCCCTTCATCACATATTGATCCAGATTATAAAGCTGAGTAATAGATAAGCTATCCAATACCCCACCAAAGATCATCGCTTCAGTTTGCTTGGGAGGGGTAAGCAGATCTGTTTCCACCACCTGGAAGTTAGATACCAATGCTTGATTATAACGCTTGGTGGGCATTTGCACAAACAGTGAGTCTTGAAATACACTAATCTCCGGCAGGGTGTAACGCGATAACTTTTGAACTTTCAAAGTCAGTTCATACTCCAGTTTAGGCTCAACCCTGGGCATAAGATTCATGGCATCGAACTTACCCTGATACTCGAACACCACTCCGTAGATTACTTCCTTACTAGTGGTTTTATCGTTCTCATAGATATTGAAGAACATGCTACTCAAGCCATTTTCTTCGGCTTGTGTGCGCAGTTCATCCATGCTCAAGCCTCTGATGAACTCATAATGAAACTTACCCCTACTTGCCATACGATACTCTGTAAGCAAGTCCTTGAAGTACCTATCCAACTTGCTCATATCAGGGGGGAGTTC
The DNA here is from genome assembly GCA_964588075.1 of uncultured Candidatus Cloacimonas sp. Lineage (GTDB taxonomy): Bacteria > Cloacimonadota > Cloacimonadia > Cloacimonadales > Cloacimonadaceae > Cloacimonas. Next base: position 3,888 of record CAZPNU010000034.1, on the reverse strand, counting down.
CTCGCTTGCATAAATCTTAAGCACCATGTTATCTTTCAAGCTGCGGACTGCCTCTTTACTAACAGAGCTAAGGGAGTATGCTTTGTTGTAGGACAAATCCAATCTCAACTTCAGATATCCTGCAACCAGTAGAATAAACAGAATTATCGCCAGCTTCAGCAGAAGTGTGCCCAGAACGGTATTACTATGTTTACCCAGTATCTTCATCTTAGCGCTCCTGCATCATATTCTTGGTTTGGAGGTTAAACTCTGCCAACAGAGCAAAGATAGCCGTTACGGCAAGGAAGAACAGGATGTCTCTGGTATCAACCACACCCTTTAAGAAACTGCCCAAATGGTTATCGAAACTTAGGTACATCAGGGGCTGCATCAGCTCCATGGGTATCAGTATCAGGAAGTACTTTAACACATAGAAGAAAGCGGAAATCAACAGCGCAAGCACGAATGCCAATATCTGATTACTTGGTAAGCTGGATGCAAAAACTCCAATGCTTATATACGCTGTGCCCGCAAGGATCAATCCCAAATAACCACTAACCACGGCACCATAATCAATGCCTTCGCCAAATACGGCGATAACGGCTAAAAAAACCAAAGTGAAAGCTATCATGGTTTTAAGTTGCATCAAACAAGACAGCACTTTACCCCAGATGATGGAGGATAGCTTAATTGGCAGTGTGGATAGTATTTCTAAGGTTCCGCTTTGTCTTTCTCGGGCAATACTACCCATGGTGATAGCAGGAATGTAGAACACAAAGATCACGTGCATAATCTCGAACAGACTGCGCATTTCAGCCAGCCCAACTTTGAAGATGATGTTTGAGAAGAATAAGCCACTTACCACCAAAAACAGCGTTAGCACGATGTAGGTGGAGATGGAGCGCATTGCAAGCTGGTATTCTTTCTTGGCAATTATCCAAATTGCTTTCATTGCTGCACCTCCGCTTCGCCGTCTTGCACCTCAACGGCAGTATCAGGAGCATTATCTTCCCCCGTTAGGCGGTGGAATATCTGTTCCAGACTCTGGCGTTCCACCCGCATTTCCAGTATGAGCCAGCCATTATCGGTTACACAGCGAGAGAGTTCCTGCCGCAAATCCATGCCCTTAGGCTGCTTCACAATCAGCTTACAATGCCGCTCATCCACTACCTGAACCTTCAGCTCAAGATTTGGATGTTTCTCCATAAAGGAGCTAAAATCAACATTGTCTCCTTCCACTTCCAAATGCAACATCTCACTGCTCTCCAGATAGTTGCCCAGATTGTCCTTAAGGTCGTCCACAATTATTCTGCCCTTATTGATTATCACCACCCGGTCGCAAAGTGCTTGCACTTCCTGCATGATATGGCTGGAGAGGATGAGCATCTTTTCCTTGCCCAGAGTGCGTATCAAATCCCTGATTTCGATTATCTGGTTTGGATCCAGACCGGAGGTTGGCTCATCCAGAATAAGGATGCGGGGATCGTGCAATATTGCTTGCGCCAAACCCACTCTCTGTCGATAGCCTTTGGAAAGGGTCCCAATGCGTTGATGCAACACTTCTGCCAACCCGCAGCTTGCCACCACAAATTCCTTTCTCTCCTTGAACACAGCTTTGCTCATATTGCGCAATGCACCAAAATATGCCAGTGCCTCACTTACGCTCATTTCGTCATACAGAGGGTTCTGCTCCGGCAAATACCCTATCTGACTGCTGGTTGCCAAAGGATCGCTAAAAATGCTCTTCCCATCCAACTCTATGCTACCCCCACTAGGCTGCAGATATCCCACCAACATCCTAAGAGTGGTGGTTTTCCCCGCTCCATTGGGTCCCAAAAAGCCCAGTATCTCCGTATCGTTTATGTCGAAGCTGATGTTGTCAACCGCCTTAATGCTTCCGAAGTTGCGGCTCAAATTCTGTATTCTAATCATGTTCCTCTCTTACATCATCATGCCGAAATTTGGCTTCTGCGTTCCCGGCTCATTAAGTAATATCTTATCGTTCTCTTTAAGTCCTTCTATCACTTCCACCTGTTGCAAATCGTTTGCCCCCAGCTTAACAGGAGTGGCAATTCCACTTGGAGCAGCGGCAGGCATGCCTTTGGTTTTCTTTGCTGTAGGAGCAGCTTTGGTTTCGGAAACAAGGTAAACGATATCCTGATTATTATCGTTGCTGAATACTGCCCGTATGGGTATAACCAGCACATCCTTGCGCGATTCTCCAATGATGGTTACATTAGCCGTCATCCCCGGTTTGGCAAGCTGCCCCACGGCATTGATGCTTATCTCCACAGGGAACACTTTCGCATTATTAACTGTTACCGCCTGAGGAGCGATCTTTATAATCTTGCCTTTGAACTGCTGATAAGGCAGCGCATCAAGGTTAATCTCCGCTTCCTGGCCTTTGTGAAACTTAGCTATGTCCACTTCGTTGATGTTGCTTTTCACAATCATGTTGTTCAGGTCGGCAATCTTCATCACCACAGTACCCTCGCCATAGCTGCTGATGCTGGATTGCACCATCTCACCTTCGTTGATGTTACGCTCGATTACCACTCCGCTGGAGGTAGCATACACATGCGTAACCTTGCCGGGGACATCCAGATCGCGGATCATTTCATATTGGCTGCTTGCCTGAGCGTACTCTATCTTGGCTGATTTCAAAGCATCCGAAGCTTTATCATAATCTTCTTGTGAGATATATTTCTTTTCCAATAGTGTGCTCTTGTCTGCTAAATCTTTCTGGGCATTAGCGAGTTGCATCTCTGCCCGTTGCAACTGAGCTTTGGTATTAAACAGAGTATTTGCCTGGTTATAGTCCGGCTCAATATCGGCGATAATCTGCCCGGATTTCACATAGTCATTCTCCGCTGCGTAAAACTTTACTATCTTTCCGCTGACCTTGGACTTTAGTGACACAATGGTTTGGGGCTGAACTTCACCCGTTATTTCGGTGCGTGAGAGTATTTCCCCTTTGCCCACGGTTGCGGTTTCTGCTGCGGTATTTGCCGGAACCATTGCCGCTTTCTTTTTACCACAACTCTTAACTGCCACGGTGATTATCACCAGCAGGATAAGGATACCTATGATTATTCTCCATTTCTTGCGCATAAAACCTCGATACAAGTTGCTTACCATTAGTTTAGTCCATCCCATACAGAACGGACTTTGTGTCAATAAATCATTTGCAAAAATCGTGCCTTCATTAGGATGCGGGTGACAGATTTCGGATTTGGTGACAGAAATGGGAGAAAAGTTAGGGGCCTTCGGGTTAATGATTAGCTGGTTAACGGGTTAATGCTGTTCCGGTATAGTTTTCCCAGGATGTGTGCCGGATGAGTGTTATTTACGGATATCGTTATGTTAGCATACAAAAAGCCCGCAGCTATTATGCAACCTCGACCCCTATGTATTTTGTATTTCTCTGCTTTTCTCTCCCTTTCTTTGCTTTTCCTCTGTTTTTCAGAAAATGACTTCGCTTTTCTGAGATTGTTTACTTCGCCAGCACCATCTTGCCGCTGAACTTATGCTTTCCACTCTGCAGCCGGTAGAGATACATCCCGCTGGCAACGGGGGTGTTGCGGTCATCCTTCCCATTCCATACCAGTCTGTGCGTTCCCACACCCAGAGGTGTATCTATCAGCCTACGAATCATCTGCCCCTTGAGGTTATAGATGCACAGCTCGGTGATCCCCGCTTCCGGCAGGAAGAAGATGATGGTGGTCTCCGGATTGAAGGGATTGGGGTAGTTTTGGAGGATTTCGTATATAGTACTCTGTGCTGAAGGATCAACATTTGATGTTGGAGTAAACTCTATATCAAACCAGCCGGAATCAGGTACTGCAGATGTATTGTTAAAGACCATTGAACAATCCAACCTTGGTCAATACTGTGATGTGTTGAACGCCC
>CAZPNU010000033.1:0-23794 GCA_964588075.1 uncultured Candidatus Cloacimonas sp. | reverse complement strand
GGCACGAAGAAAACCAACTTATAATACCTTGTTTGAAAAACGGGGGGATGTGAGACAAGCCCATAATTAACTTGACATTTCATTGAAGCTCAGTTTCTATGCTAATAAGATAAATCATAGTAAAAAAACTATGACTTCACATATGGAGGAACCCATGAAAACGGCAATGCTACTCTGCATCCTGTTTCTTTTTGGCTCCGGGCTGATGGCGCTTACCGGCTATGGCACCACTGCCCCGGTTATCAACGACACCGTTGATCCCACCCTGTCCATAATTGCCCCCAATGGCGGCGAAGCCTGGTATATCGGCGATACCCGGGATATCACCTGGACTGCGACCGATACAAACATTCTTTCCAATAATGTTAATCTGTGGTACAGCCTCAATGGCGGTACGGACTACACCAGCATCATCGCCAATACCAGTAATGATGGCATCCATCCCTGGGCTCTGCCCTCTGTGCAAAGCTACAATGCCAAGGTGCGCATCAAGGTTTCGGACAGCTTTGGCAATATCAGCCAGCGTGCTTCAGCCAGCCCCTTTTCCATCACCTATGTGCCACCCATGCCACCTGCAGGAGTTGCGGTCAATACCGCTAACGGCCTGGACGCCATTATCACCTGGCAACCGGTTACGCAGAACATCTATAACAGCCCTCTGACCCCGGATGGCTACATCGTGCTCTACAACGAAACCCCCTATGAGGATGATCAGTACTATTACTTTCTGGGCCGCAGCTACACCACCAGCTACACTCATCACGATGTGGCGGAATTCCGCACTCAGATGTTTTACAAGGTTTTAGCCTACAAAAACTACCGCGGCGATGTGGACAACATTCTGCAGACTGTACTGGCCAATCCGGATGTCAAGCTGAGCCTGGCGGATTTGAAAGCCGCACTTCACAATTATTCTGTGGGAGGTGACAAATGAGAAGGATGAATTTGCTGCTCACGCTCATAATCCTGGCTATCACCTTCCCTGTATGTGCCGAAACCCTTGCCCTGCAGAGCTTTGAATCCAGTGCGACGGACACTTGGAGCTACTCTGCAAATCCCACTCCGGACAGCAAACGCATCTGGTGGGGTCCAACTACAGAAGCTATGGGCGGAGCAGCAGCCTATCAAGGCAGCCTCTATTGGGCAGGCTGGGATTTGGACAATGTGGAAAGCACTCTCAGCTTCCAAACCATTACATTGCAAGCCGGATTTACCTACAATGTAAGCTTCTACTACTTCACCAAAAACCTTGCCACCGCCAATGACTATTGCCGCTACAGCGTTAAATACGACAATGGCACTAACTGGGATGGCTGGGTAACGGTAGCCAATAACAGCAACGCCTGGACAGCGGTCTCGGTGGATGTGCCTACGGGTAGCAACTACCTGCGGATGAGATTATCATCCAAGTTCGACGGCACCACCAAATATGCCCACTGGGACTATATAAAAGTGGAAAAAACACCTATACCCAATATCGCCCCTGTGGTTTCGAATGTAAGCGCCAGCCAGCGCACCGACGGCAGCAAGCTGGTGGATATTTACTATGACCTCTATGATGCCAATGGCGAGCTTTGCGACATCAGCGTGAAGCTATCCGCTGATGGTGGTGCTAGCTTCGATATTATCCCCAGTCCCGCCAATCTGAGCGGTGATTTTGGTGATGACCTGCCAGGTGGCACTAACAAACACATTGTCTGGAATGCGGGAGCAGAAAGTTATGACCTTGATGGCAGCTATCTGTATAGAGTTTATGCCGATGATGGCTCTTCGACACCCATGCCGGAGAACTTTGTGCTGGTGCAAGGGGGAACCTTCAATAACGGCACTTCGAATGTCACGATCAGCAGCTTTTACATTGATAAATATGAGCTTACTCAGGCCGGTTACCAAGCGGTGATGGGTTCTAATCCCGCTTCCGGATATGGAGTGGACAGCAATTATCCTGTCTATTATGTAAGCTGGTTCAATGCCATTGAATATTGCAATCGGCGCAGTATGCAGGAAGGGCTTACGCCTTGCTACAGCTACAGCACCTATGGCACCAATCCGGATAGCTGGCCTTCTGGGTGGTACTCCGATTACAACAATCATACCAATGTAAGCTGTAACTGGACTGCCAATGGCTATCGGCTGCCTACCGAGATGGAATGGCAATTTGCTGCCCGGGGTGGTAATCAGACGCATAACTACACTTATAGTGGCAGCAATGACATAAATGCAGTAGCGTGGTATTATAGTGATTCCGGCAGCACCACCCACACAGTTGGCACCAAAGCAGCGAATGAACTTGGCACCTTTGATATGAGCGGAAATGTTTGGGAATGGGTGTGGGACATATATGGCACCTATCCCAGTGGCGCACAGACCGATCCGCATGGCGCTACCAGCGGGTCCGGCCGTGTGAGGCGCGGCGGTAGCTGGGGCAACCTTGCCTACGACTGCCCCGTTTCCATTCGGAACAACGTCGATGCTACCAGCACGAGCGGCGGTTTAGGCTTCCGCTGCGTCAGGGTTTCCCCTTGATTTTTGTTTTTTGTCCTTATTGCTTTTTGCAAGCTTAGGGCGAAGAGACAAAGCTGAGAGTTGACGACAACTGGGGGGTGCAGGGGGATTTATTCCCCTGCCCGCCGCATTTTTTTGGATATAAGAACATGTACAAACTTATTTTAGTGCGCTTTGACCGTGATAGCGGCCGTTTTGAAGATGATGAATTCAATAAGTTCTGCACGGAGCAAAACATCGTGCGGATCGAGAAGGAATTTATAAACACGGGTGGCGAGATCTACTATTCTTTCTTTATAGAATACCACTCCCGTAAAGCTGGATATGAAAAGCCCGACATGGCCAAACTGAGTGAAAGGGAACTGGAGCAATACAACCGACTGCGGGACTGGCGCAATGAGTTGGCTGCCAACGAAGGCATCCCGGCTTACATCATAATGTATAATTCCCAGATCTATGAGATAATCAAGCGACAACCTCAAGCCAAGACAGATTTCGCAGCGATCAAGGGGATGAAAGGCAAAGCGGATAAATACGGTGAGCAGATAATCAAGCTATTGCAAGAAGCAGCACTTGAGCCAGAAAAATAACTATCCTCTCTATGTGAAATGGATGGACATTGTGCCCTGGATCATGGAGCGTACCCAGAGATTTCCCAAGAACCTGCGTTATTCGCTGGCACAGAAGATTGATAACATCTGTCTGGAGATATTGGAACTGATCGTGCAGGCCATCTACAGCCAGGCAAAGCGGGAACCGCTGCTAAAGATCAACCTGAAACTGGATGTGCTGCGTGCCCTGATCCAGATGGCATTCAAGATGCGGCACCTCAGCGAAAGCCAGTATGAATACATCAGCAGGGAGCTGCTGGAGAGTGGCAAAATGGTGGGAGGCTGGCTCAAAAGTGCCTAAACGCATAGGTTTTCTCTATGACCAGATAACAAGCTGGTCCAATCTCTATCTGGCCTACAAAAAGGCTTGTAAGCATAAAAAGAGCAAATCTGAGACTACGGAGTGGATGTTCAACTGCGAGAAGTATTTGTTTGAGTTGCAAGCAGAACTGATTGAGCAGCGTTATCATCCACAACCTTACAAATATTTCACCATCAGAGAACCCAAAGAGCGCATTATCAGTGTTGCTGCTTTTCGGGATAGGGTGGTGCATCATGCTTTGGTAAATATCATCGAGCCGTATTTTGAAGCAGCTTTTATCAAGGATTCCTATGCCACCAGAAAGGAAAAGGGCTTGCATTTGGCAGTGAGTGCAGCCCAAAAGTATGCCTGCCGGTATAAATGGTATATGAAGCTGGATATTGAGAAGTATTTTGCCAGTGTCAATCACGCTATCTTGCTTAATCTGATCAACCGCAAAATCAAAGACCCTACCGTGATGTCGCTTTGCCGGATAATCCTGAGCAACCAAACAGTTAGCATGGGAATGGAAGAGAACAAGGGATTGCCCGTGGGTAATCTGACTTCGCAGTTCTTTGCCAATATCTATTTGAATAAACTGGATCACTTTGTTAAACAGTCTCTCGGTTATCAAGCCTATGTGCGCTATATGGATGATTTCATCTTGTTTTCAAATGACCCTGTTGAGTTGAAGCAAGCTCTCAAGCTTATAGAGCGATTTGTGCAGCAGGAACTTGAGCTACGCATCAAACCCCAATCAGTGCAATTCAATAGAGTTTCGCACGGCATCCCCTATTTGGGTTACCGCATCTTTCCCAAGCTGCTGCGGATACGCCGGGAAAACCTGAAACGCTGCCTGACAGGAATGGAAAGAACCGAGCAGGCATATATCAAGGGGAAGATTAGTGCTGATGTCTTATACCAAAGCACACGCAGCCGGATGGGATTCATCGGCTTTGCGAATAGCACTTTGTTATTACAAACCATCTGGGGTAGAAATCAGCAAGCGGGTCCAACCGTGTGAAACGCGGCGGTAGCTGGAACAACAATGCCAACAACTGCACCGTTTCCAATCGTAACAACAACAATGCGACTAACAGCAACAACAATATAGGCTTCCGCTGCGTCAGTATCTTCTTGACCAGAACCTGTTCTGCACGCATGGCAGGTCATAAAAAGGGAAAATCCAGACTTCTATCCTGCTCCCGATAACGGGACAAAGAGTAAAGTGGCTTCATGGCTTAGTAGCATTGCCGAATCGCCGTGTAGCCGATATCTCTGTCGCTGCCGGAATGGTTTTATTCAAGGTCTAACAATTCAGCTTAAGATGATGGCAGAATTCAGACTTTCAGACTCATATTTTGGACGAGGATCAGCCCAGGGACGTTTTTCTGATCGGAGTTTTGTCACTTCAGTTACGGCTTTTCTAATTTGGTATTTTGGACTGGAGATGGCAGATGTCCAAATCCAGTCCAAAATCAGCGCAATTTGATTTATCGGTGATAAAAGAAGGTCCAGAAACGTCCAAAATCTCAATGTACAAGTCCAAACATAGTCCATCATATCTACTCACCACATAAGGCTTTATCCCAGTTTATCCAAGTGAGACTGGTTTGCAACTTTGGGTGAGACTTTATATAGGAGTGATAGTACCATCCCTACCTGTGAGAAGCCGTTATCTCCATGATTATATCTACAATCACCATTTCTTGTGGTGAGGTCCTTCCAATGCTCCGGATAATAAGAGAAATGGATAGATAAGTATTGAACCAAAGCTACACCTTGCAAAGCATCAGCTTATCCTATAATGGCAGCATAAGCTGGTTTAAATGGCAATAGACTGGCTTCGCTTGCTCTATTCAGCCCGTATCAAATAGAATCTCATGGACTGAGAAGGGAGAAGGGGGTTGTAGCTGTCCACATACTGCGTTCCGCTGCTTTGTCCAATCTCAGTGTAACTTTCCATAGTACCGGGAGTGTCAGCACGGTAGATTCGGTAACGAGTAGGCGAAAAGGCAGCCCCGTAGGTGTCTTGGGTTACAGGCTGCCATTGAAGTAGAATATCTCCGTTTGACAACCTGAAGATAGTAACAGCATCAGGAGCCAAGGGACCCAAGTCGGTCACCACTGTTTCCACCGGTATCAACTGATACTCCGGTGCAGCACCTCCCTGACAGAGGATGTAAGTATCCGTGTAGGTGCCTAGGGCAAGGGTTGTATCCACCATGTTCAGCATCAGATTCTGGCTTGTCCCTGCTGCAATTGTACCTATTTGGGGGCTGACAAGATACCGTGATTTGCTGTCAAAGCTGAAAATGTCATTTATCTGAGATTGACTTAGTGCGCTATTGAACACACACAGCTCATCGAGGTAACCTGAATAGCTGCCATACACATAGCTGCCAATTTCATGACTTAGCCTAGTATAGCTACGCTGACTACTGATGCCTGTTCGAACCAAAGCTCCGTCAAGGTAGAGCTTGGGCGCATGATTGGTGAAAGTTACCGTATAATGGTGCCATCCGGAAAGATTAGCGCTGTAAGACAGCAGACAGGGCATATAGGCATGGCCATGCTCAATCAGCATTATCCCATTGGTACCCAAGGCAATCCCAAAGCCTCCCCAGTTTGAGGTACCTCCCCATTCCGGACCAATCAGATAATTTGCGTACATCGGAGAATTGCTATATGATTGGCTATACATATTCTGAGTAGTAACCGGCTTTGCCCAGAATGATACGGAAAAGTCATTCTGGAGGGCAAAATCACGCGTTGTGTATTTGGCAGAGCCACCACAATACACCGCACTATCCCCATGGGAGTCTTTATCCTCAACAAAGGGCATATTCACGACAGTTCCACTTGAGCAGGTAAACATATCGTTGTAGATACCGTCAAAGGGGTAATATGCCACCTGCTGGGTTCTTACGGATTCCGGAACATGAAACAGACTGTAACTGTGCTCTGCGGTTCCGATATTACTCACATCCAGATATGTTCTTGCCGAATTACCCTGAAGCACGCCCAAATCTACCTCGACAGGATTGGGGCTTAGCTCCATGATTCCATGCATGGATAACGGCAAACTGCATAGCAAAATCGACAAAACTAAAAAAGCTCTGTGTTTCATAACATACCACCTTTAATGGTTTATTTACTTACATAGCTAACCGGGCAACAGCATAAGACAACGCCATATTATGGCATGATATCTTCCGCTTTCACTTCGGGATGATGATAGCGTCTGCGTTTAAGAGTTTTGTTCCGGTATTGAATTGCCTGTTTGGGACACCAATGCAGGCAGGCTAAACATAGCTGGCATTTCCCCTGCCATGCAGGTTTACCATCCTTCATTTGGATGTTCTGCACTGGACAGACTCTGGCACAAAGCCCACAGTGGATACAAGCTTCTGAACTTACGAAGTTATAATCTCTGCCCCCTGTGTTAGCATAGCTCTTACGATAATAATAGTCCAAAAGTCCTGCCATTAGACCCTTTCGTTGCTTTAGCGGAGTTACCTTGTTCTCTTTGATATCATTTACTATGCCAATGATGCTTTTCCTGGCATTGTCAAACAGCTTCCGCTGTCTCTCTGGAGAGGCAGTATTATACATCAACTGATAGTTTCCCGGCATCACAATTGAGGCATGATAGGATAGCTTTGCTTGTTTTTCGCTGAGTACAAGATCAATCTGCTGATGCGACATGAAGTCGCCCCCACCAAGGGTTGCCACACTGAAGATATAGGTGTTTGGTTTAATCACCAATGTGCGGATAAATTTCCTCAACAGAATGGGTATTCCGCAGAAGTAAACGGGAAATACAAAGCCAACCATCCCTTCAAGATCATATTTTTGTGCCATGGAGTGGGCATTAATTGGGATCAAGCTTGCCTCGTCCATAAGCTTCGCCAATTCCCTGGCAACAAAAAGCGAATTACCGGTTGCACTGAAGTAAAATATCGTGGTTTTCATCATCATACATCCTCTCTAGTTATCAGTTTCTGAGCTTCCTATTGATCAACTCCTTGGCATCATAGCATTTCTGTCAACTTAAATGTTACTAATGCCCTTGCTATTATTGAACCCAACTTTGATTTAATAGAGTCAAAGGCTATTCTGCCTGAGCTATGTCTCCAGGAACTCGTAACATCATGTTACTAATATCATTACTGCTTTTGATTAAAGTTCTGCTGGATTAGAAGTACCCATACATGCATTATGTTACATGATGGTAGATAATGAATGAGGCAACATTGCACATCAACTTCAGTATTTTTCTAAAGATTCGCCCCCTTTTGACCTATACCTTGCTTATTGGGTTACGGTTGAGATGCGGTTGCGATACCCAGCACTTTGCTGGGAGGCGCAACCGTATCTCAACCGTAACCAAATAGGCAGGCTATGGGGAAGATGCCCATGATTGATTAGCAGATTAAGCAAGCAATGTGTTCTTCAATATCGAAATGTGCTAAAGCAAGTGAGGTGTGGAAATAAAAAACCGGGATTGCACAGGATAAAAGAAAATAAAGCTTGACCGACTAAAGTAACTAAATATACGTTGTTCCGTTCATAAAATTGATGAACATACCTTGTATTTAAAGGAGTTAACACAATGAAGAAGATTCAGCTAACAATGCTTATCCTCTCATTTTTAAGCCTCACAGCCATGCTCTTTGCAGGTGGCTTTGCCCTAACGGGTGTGGGGTCTCGTGCCACAGCGATGGGTGGTGCATTTCGTGGTTTGGCAGATGATGCCAGCGCAATGTATTGGAACCCCGGTGGTCTCGGCTTCGTAGATGGTATGACCCTCGATGTGGGCGGAACATTCATCATGCCCTCAGGAACATGGAACTCGAAGGGAACAGACTTCATTGGAAGTCCCAGTGGTATCCCAGGCTACACAGCTAAAGAATATGAAGCTGAGAAGAGCTTACGTTCGTTTCCCAATGCATTCTTTACCATGGCGAAAAATCCCAAGCTAAAATATGGCTTAGGCATTTTTGTCCCCTATGGTTTAGGAACCACTTGGGATCTGTATAACGAAGCAGCAGTGGCAATAAACAATCCTGCTTTCCCCAAGGAAGAAACCAAGAGCAGCATAGCTATTGTTGATATCCACCCCAGCGTTGCATACCAGATTATGCCGAATCTCTCTGCAGGTTTGGGTCTCAGCGCTATGTATGGTTCCATTGAGATTGGCAAACTTGGATTTAACGCTACTTCAGCCACAGATCCCGCTCCAAATTATACCAAGCCAAAAACATCTGACATGAGCGGGACAGGTATGGGATTTGGAGCAAACTTCGGTTTGTTATACAAACCGATGGAGTATCTATCATTGGGCTTATCGGGTAAGATTCCCAGCATGGTTGATATGTCCGGTGATGTTGAGACATTCAATTCGGCTTATCCTGCTGGTTCTCAGACTGGTAAATATGATATCGAAACCACTTTAAACCTTCCCGGTGAGATTGGTTTGGGAGTATCTTACAAGGTTAAACCTAACTGGACTGTTAACTTGGATTATGCCTACACGATGTGGAATGTTCTGGATGAAGTTGTAGTGGATACCAAGACCCCGATGGGAACTATCAAAGATAAGCTATTGTTCAATTGGGAAGACACCAACCGCATCAGTTTGGGTACCGAGTATATCAAGTGCGGTAATGCCCTGCGTGCAGGTTTCTTTATGGACGAGAGTCCCATCCCGGATGAGACCCAAACCCCTACTCTCTCCGACATCAACACCAAGTATAGCATGAACCTTGGTTGGGGACGCAGCTTTGGTAAGTTCAGTGTGGACGCCAACGTGCAATACATCATGTTCCCCGAAAGAGAGATTAATCGCGACGACCAAACAACCACCAACATGGCTGGTGTGTATAACACCACTTCCATGTCCGGCAACATCGGTATTGGCTACAGATTCTAAACAATCCAAGCTATAAGCAAAGAACCCGGCCGAAACCGGGTTCTTTTTTTACGCATAAAAAAATGGTGGGTGATACTGGATTCGAACCAGTGACCTCTACGATGTGAACGTAGCGCTCTAACCAGCTGAGCTAATCACCCACGCAAGGTGGGATAGGAAAAAGGGTGGTGGGAGATACTGGATTCGAACCAGTGACCTCTACGATGTCAACGTAGCGCTCTAACCAACTGAGCTAATCACCCACGGTTGTTCCACTTTTTTAAGCGGTGAATTTTTGTCAAGAGTAGATTGCAAATCCTGCAACCCGAAATATAGCTGCGGCTTTTTTGATGAAGTTGAAGAGAAAAGTAGGGATTGAGAAGTGCAGTTTTTAGTTGACATAATGGCGCATATAACAGAGACGGGATGAAATAGCGTAAATGGGTAACGATGGATATTATCAGAACCGTAAATCTTAGCAAAAAATACCACATGGGTAAGGTGGAAGTGGATGCCCTGATTGGGATAGACCTCACTATCAGGCAAGGTGAGTTCGTAGCGATCATGGGACCATCCGGTTCCGGTAAAAGCACTTTGATGCATATTATTGGATGTTTGGATCGCCCTACAGCCGGGGACTATTATTTGGATGAGATGCTGGTTAGTGAGATGCAGAAATCAGCTTTGGCTTCGGTTCGTAACAGCAAGATAGGCTTCGTTTTCCAGTCCTTTAATTTGCTTCCGCACCTTAACATCCTGAAGAATGTGGAACTCCCTTTGATGTACGGTGGCATGAATGCTCGAAAACGGAATCAACGGGCTAAAGAAATCCTAAGTGGGGTTGGTTTGGCGGATAGGCTTAGGCATAAACCAACCGAGCTCTCCGGTGGGCAACGACAGCGAGTGGCCATTGCCAGAGCCATCGTGAACAATCCCTCTATCCTGCTTGCCGATGAACCAACAGGGAATCTGGATTCCCAAGCGGGGGGAGATATCCTACAGATATTTGAGCAGTTACATAAGGATGGCAACACTGTGATTATGGTTACTCATGATCAGGCGGTGGCAGACCGTGCAGATAGGATTATCCGTATTATGGACGGAATGATTTATCATGGCGATACACCTTAGCGAATCGATACGGCTCGGGTTAACTGATATCATGCTGCGAAAAGTGCGCAGCGTGGTTACTGTGGTGGGTATAGTGCTGGGGGTGATGTGCATCATGGTGGTGTTGGCTATCGTGAACGGTATGAACAAAAGCACCATGGAATGGATGCAAGAAAGGGGTGGGCTGAACAAGATTGAGGTGCAAGCTAATTGGAATTATGATTTCTCCAAAGGTGGTGAACCTAGCTTTAACCTGAAAGAGATTAATTATATCCGCAGTCAGATTCCTGAAGCAAGCGCATTTAACCCCACCGTTTCGCAATGGGATGCCAAGCTTATTAACGGAGAGAAGAACTACTCCGGATGGGTTGGTGGAGTGTTGCCGGATATGAGCATTGTGGAAGAATGGAGCACTGATAAAGGCAGATTTATAAAAGACCTGGATGTGCAGAATAACAGCAATGTGATAGTTTTAGGCTCTGCTGTGGCAGAAGCTCTGTTTGGGAATCGCAATCCTCTGGGAAAGACCATAACTCTGGGAGCAAATAAAATGATGGTGGTTGGAGTGATGAAATATCGCTATCAGAAACCACAGGGAGGAGGAGAAGCATTCAGCCAGAACTTTCTGGAATATCTGAACCAACGCAGTTTTATTCCTCTTTCTACCATGTTGAATAAAGTTGTGCCCGGTAGCAGAATTGGGAATCTGGATATTAGGGCGAAAGATCCGCAAGAAGCAGTTGTACTACGCTCTAAAGTTGAGAATGTGGTGTTAAATCTTAGGCAGGGAAAGCAACTGTTTCAGGTTATATCGGCGCAGGAACAGCTTGAAGCCATGCGTAAGAACAAAATGATATTTGGTGTTATCTTTATCCTGATAGCTGTTATCTCCTTGCTTGTGGGCGGGATTGTGATAATGAACATCATGTTGGCAGCAATCAAGGAACGAACCAGAGAGATAGGAGTGCGGCTTGCCATTGGTGCACGTGGGAGAGATATATTTCTGCAATTTCTGGTGCAGACAGTGTTGATTACAGGCATGGGCGGGGTGATTGGAATCCTTTTGGGTTATGCCATACTGGGTCAAGTAAGTGAGTTTCTGGGGGTTGAGGTAATAGCTTCATTGCAGATGATATGGACAGCCCTCGGAGTTTCTGTGGGAGTGGGACTGGTTTTTGGCGTTCTGCCTGCAGTGCGAGCCTCACGGTTAGACCCGGTTATAGCACTGAGAGAGGAATAATGGGTAAACATAAAAGCGAAACGAGTGCTCATCATCGATTGTTTATGTGGTTAACGTCCTATCTTCGTATAGCGATTGTGGATTTGTACCGGGCATACCTTTATCTGATAACCCCCAAACGCAGAAAGCGTCTCTGGGTGGATATCAATGAATTTAGTAAGATCTATTACCGTCGTTTTACTGCCGAGAAGGTGCTTAAGGAATCAGGCAGTTTAACCTATATCACTATATTGGGATTTGTCCCATTTGTTACCTTTTTGGTGTTGATTGCACCGGATTTGCCATTCCTGAACTTAAGTAGCAAGTTTCAAACAATTGTTGCCAAGAACTTTATCCCCGGCTCTGCTGATGCTATCATGAGCTTTGTTGATGAGATGATAGCCCGCAGGAAGATTGGGTTTAATATCTTTAACTTCGTGATTATGATAGTGTCATCATATTCGTTGTTCAAGGTAATTCGGGATACATTCGACCGGATCCTGAGCATGCAACTTTCTACCAAGAATGATCTAATCACTCAAGTGGTGAAGTTTCTGGGAACCATTGTGTTTGGATTGTTTATTATGGTTATTATGTTCTCCAGCTCTTCCCTGCCTCTGGTTTCCAGTATTTTGAAGATACCGCTCCTGAGATGGCTGTTATTGATTGTACCTTTCGTGATGCAGTTTTTGGGTTTGTTGTTTATGTATATGCTGTTGCCCTCGGTGAGGATAAAACGCTCATCACTGTTTAGAGGAGCATTTTGGACTACAGTGGTGTGGGTGTCGGCAAAGGCACTGTTTGATGTCTATATCTATAATCTTACCAGTGTTCAGGCTATATATGGAGTGATGGCAGCATTGCCTATCTTCCTGATGTGGGTATATCTGAACTGGGCTATTATTCTGGGGGGGATTGTGCTGGTGAGTGTGCTGGAAAATCCTGATAGAGATAACACCCTGCATAGAGAACCACAGCGAGCTGTGCGGATAACATTGGAAATGTTCTCAAACCAAAAACTGAATGAAAGACTACAGGCTTTTGTGGACAAGAAAGAACTGATTAAGATGATAGAAGACATTCAAGAGGAAAAAGATAAATGACCAAATATGCACTAATCAGCGTAAGCGACAAAACCGGGATTGAGAGTCTCGCCGTAGCCCTGGAGGATTTGGGCTACACCATCCTCTCCACCTCAAACACGGCTAAGTACCTACAGCAATACTGCCGTAAGGTGGTTATGATATCTGAGGTAACCGGTTTCCCGGAGATTTTGGATGGCAGAGTTAAGACCCTTCATCCTCACATACATGCAGGTATTCTTGCTAACCGTGAGGAAGAAGCGCATTTGGAGACTCTGATTAAACACGATATCACTCAGATAGATGTGGTGGCAGTGAATCTATATCCTTTTGTCAAGGTGCGAAACAAAGTTGATGCCACTTCAAATGAGATTATCGAGAACATTGACATTGGAGGTCCCTGCCTCATTCGTGCGGCGGCAAAGAATCATCGTGGAGTTCTAGTTTTAACAGATCCGGCAGATTATTCCGGAACATTGGAGTATTTGCAGAATGGGGAAGTACCTATAACTTGGCGGGTATATCTGGCGCAGAAAGCCTTCTCAATGGTTAGTGCGTATGACAGGCATATTGCTAACTACTTTCGCGGTATAACAGGGGGGGAAGAGGAATCCTGCTTACAGCTACAATGTGACGAAAGGCTTAATCTCCGCTATGGAGAGAATCCGCATCAGCAGGCAGCCTTTTATCCTGCCACATCGAATGCCGTAGAGATATTGCATGGCAAGGAGTTATCATATAACAACTACTTAGATATTGATGCTGCTCTGCGAGGAATTGCTCTTTACAATGAGCCTACAGTTATCATCATCAAACACACCAACCCCTGTGGTATCGGTAGCGGAAACACCCTTGCAGAGGCATATCAAAGAGCATTTGCTGCTGATACTGTATCACCTTATGGGGGGATTGTGGTGTTAAACAAGTGCCTCGATATGGCATGCGCTAAGCAGATAAACAGTATCTTTACGGAGATTATCATTGCCCCGGACTTTGAGCCGGAAGTTTTAGAGATGTTGAAAAAGAAGAAAGATAGACGCTTGCTGAGTTATCGAGAAGAGATGGTTAAGCATAAACCCGTGCCACGTGAACTCAAAGCTCTAAGTATTGGCTATCTTTGCCAGGATTGGGATGTAGCGGATGAGACTCCGGAAGTGTGGAAAGTGGTTACAGAACGTCAGCCAACCCCTCAAGAGTTAAAAGCAATGCAATTTGGCTGGAAAGCGGTTGCTGTTGTTAAATCTAACGGGATAGCAATTACCAATGAAACAGCAGTTCTGGGTTTGGGTATAGGGCAGACATCCCGGATAGACTCCACAGATATAGCAGTGAGGAAGGCTCATAAGTTTGGCCACGAGCTTAAAGGTGCAGTATGCGCCTCGGATGGATTTTTCCCGTTCCGCGATTCTATAGAAGAGGTTGCTAAGCATGGCATATCAGCAATTATCCAACCGGGTGGATCAAAAGGCGATCAAGAATGCATAATGGCTTGCAATGAATTGGGTATCACGATGATATTTACTGGACGTAGACACTTTCGACACTAAAATGTTTGACAGAAAAGCAGTCCTCAGAAAGATGGCGATAACTTATGCGGAGATGTGTCCGAGCTGGTTGAAGGAGCACGATTGGAAATCGTGTATATGTGCAAAACGCGTATCTAGGGTTCGAATCCCTACATCTCCGCCACTTCAATCCTTACCGAGGCTCTTGCTTGTGTAATTCAAGGAGTTTCTCATGATAAAGAACAAATCTTTCCTCATAGGATGCATAGTTTTCCCGATTGTTTTGATCGTATGCTTTATGATCGGGTTCTTCAGCAGCATGATGAGCGATCAAGGTATAATAGCCGAAAAAGTACCTGACAACGCGTGGTTGAGGATTAATATTGGGGGTCTCATTGCTGAATATAATGAGATGCAGCCTGTTAAATGGCTGGGGAAACAACCCAATAGTGCCGAAGAATTAATCGCCAAAATCCGAAATGCTGCCACGGATTCCCGCATCAAAGGCATTCTTCTGGAGCCAATGGTTGTGCAAACAGGATACCCAACGATAAATGAGATTGGCAACGCCTTAACAAGTTTTAAGAAGTCCGGTAAACCTGTTGTTGCATATGCAGATTACTTTTCGCAGGCGGATTATCTGCTGGCATCCTATGCCAATGAAATCTATATGGAACCTTCGGCATCGGCGGGACTTATACTAGAGGGAGTTTCAACTAACCTGATGTTTTACAAGGAACTCTTGGATAAGCTTGGCATCAAGATGCACGTCATGCAATCCGGCGAGTTTAAAGGGGCGGGAGAGCCCTACTCACAAACTTCTCTGAACAGTGGGACAAAAGAGAATATCGACGCTGTTTTGAAAGACCGGTACACCTTACTGCTTCGCGATATAGCTGCCAGACGCAAGCTAAGCATTGAGGATGTGCGCAAGATATTCGAAACCCGTGAGGACTATTTTTTAAGCGCAAAAGCAGCTAAGGATTTGAAGTTGATTGATTATCCCATGAGCAGGATTGCGATGATGGATAAGTTAAAGCTGGATATCGATAAACTGGTGGATGTTGCTGATTACAGCATCGGCTCATCCGGCAAATCCGGAGCCAAAGTTGCAGTTGTGTATCTGAATGGTCAGATAAGTCCCCAAGTATCGAACGATTTTAACACCAGTAGTATTAGTGCTGCCAAGGTGAAAGAGATAATTGAGGATATACGGGATGACAAGAGCATCAAAGCAGTGGTGCTGCGGGTTAACAGCCCCGGTGGAAGCGCATTGGAATCCGAGAAGATCTACCAACAACTAATGAAATTGCGGAAGGATATGCCGGTGGTAATCTCTATGGGCTCGGTTGCTGCCTCAGGTGGTTACTATATTTCCTGTGCATCAGATTATATTATGGCAGATGAGGCTACTATAACCGGCTCTATCGGAGTAATCATGATGATTCCCGAGACAGAAGGATTAGGCAAGAAACTTGGGCTTCGAACCCAGACTCTCAGCCACGGAAAGTTTGCCGGTTCATTCAATCTCTTCCAAGCTTACGATCCTGCTCTTCTGGCTTCACTGAAACGCAGTTCCATCGCAACATACGATGAGTTTAAAGCAAGGGTAATCGCTGCTCGTAAGTATGAACCGGGAAGCATCGACTCTGTTGCTGAAGGCAGAGTTTTCAGTGCTGCTAGAGCCAAAGAGCTTCGTTTGGTTGATGATATTGGCAACTTGAATGCGGCTATAGCCAAGGCTGCTAATCTGGTGAGTTTAAAAGAATACAGCACCATCAACTTGCCTTATAAGACCACCTTTCTGGAAGCTTTGAAGAACTCAGACCTTATGAATATGAGGCAATCATTACGTTTTAATGCCGACCCTGCTGCTCAAATAGAGAGCAGCTTGCGCCAAATACCTGCCACCGGAGAGTGGCAATACTTACTACCATACAAATTGGATTAACATGAAAAAAGATAGTTTCAACACCGAGATCATAGTTAACGTACACCCCTTGGAAAAGAGGGTTGCCGTTCTGGAAGATAACCGCTTGGTTGAGCTTTTTGTGGAACGCCGCGATAAGCAAAACCCGGTTGGGAATATATATAAAGGTATTGTGAAGGATGTGCTGCCCGGCATGGGTGCTGCATTCATCGAGATAGGATTGGAGCGTACGGCTTTCCTCCATTACAGTGATATTGTGATGGATTTTCTGGATGTGTTTGAAAGCGATAAACCACGAGTAAAAACAAATCCTGCCGACTCATCTCAGATTGGTAAGCTGCTCAAACCAGGCCAGGAGATTGTTGTTCAGGTTCACAAGGGACCAATTGGTTCCAAAGGTGCACGACTCACAGGGCAAATCTCCATCCCCGGTAAATACCTGGTGCTATTTCCCAACAAGAACAAAATAGCCATTTCGCGCAAGATATACTCCCAATCTGAACGCACCCGTATCCGCAATATACTTAGTGCAATAAAAGATCCCTCATATGGTCTGATAGTCCGCACAGAAGCTGAAGGTTGCGATGAGGACGATTTCCGAAATGAGTATAAAGCGCTTGCCAAGACATGGCGGTTAATTGATAAACAACTAAAGTATGCCAAACCTCCGGTGTGCGTGTTCGAAGAGAATGCCTTGGAAAACTACCTTATTCGTGATCTCTTTGGCGACCATGTGGATCGCTTGGTTATCGACGACAAAGCTTTTGCTAAAAGCATTGTTTCTCAATTGGAGGAGATTTCCCCTGATTTGATAGAGAATGTGGAGGTGTATAAGGAAGATTCCCCAATCTTTGATGCCTGGGCTATTGAAAAGAAGATAGAAACTACTCTCCACAGCCGTATCTACCTGCCAAGTGGCGGAAATCTGAAGATCGAACAAACCGAAGCTCTTGTTGCCATCGACATCAATACAGGTAGCTTCACCGGGAAAACTCATTATGACGAGACCGTTCGTAAAACCAATATTGAGGCAGCAGCCGAGGTTGCTCGTCAGATTAGGTTACGCGACCTTTCCGGCGTTATTATCATCGACTTCATCGATATGGTGGACGAGCGTCATAAAGCAGAAGTGCTGGAAACCTTAAAAAAGGGTCTGCGCAGAGACAGAGCAAAAAACAAAGTTTATTCTTTCACCGAGCTTGGCTTGGTGGAGGTTACCCGCAAGCGCATGCGTAGCACTCTTATTGCCAACTTTTCGGATCCCTGTCCATTTTGCAACGGCAGCGGTAGGGTAATTAGTAAAGATGCAGTTACTATGCGGATTTATCGTTGGTTGGGGAGAAGTGAGTACTTTATAAAGGACAAGACTCTCCGTATAGCAGTTCATCCTGATTTATTAAGCCATATCCGTCAGCATAATGAGGATTTCGTTACCTACAAGGACCAAATTGAGTTCGTGGCTGATCCGGCTATTCGCATCGACCAATTCAAGGTTTATCGTCTGCCAGGTATGGAAGACATCACCTCCAAGTTTGCCTAAATGCTACAATAGCTCTTTTCCTGATATATATATAAAAGACCCGGTTGTTAAAGCCGGGTCTTTCTTCGTTATTGAGTGTATTTAGTTTACTATTATAGCACGGCGGATGGAACTATCATTGCCTGCTGTCATCTTTACGAAATAGATACCTGAAGGGCATACGAATCATGTATCGATACTTCAGTACTTGTGAGTATTTACCACTGAAGAGATACTAAAGTGATTGACAATATTACTATGCACCTTAAAGCTTGGTTCATGTTAAAGAGAATGTTGCTGCTTTGCTTGTTTATCACAACGATGTACTACTCCGTAGGGGGAGAAAACACCAAGATAGCAGAGGTGCAGCAGCTACTTCAGAAGGCTGAAGCTCAGCTGGGGACATCAATGGATAAGGCGGTGGAGCATGCAAGCAGAGCTTTACTTTTGGCACAATACCATAAGCTTCCTCTCCAAACAGCACAAGCCCAACTTTATCTTGCCAAAGGTTATCATCAGGCAGGGGTGTACGATCAGGCTCTCAAGCGCAGTCAGCAAGCTTTGAAGGGTTTCGAATCGCTGGGTAATGAGAAGGGCGTTGCTGATGCCTATGAACAGATGGGTAATATCTATTGGCGTTTGGAGCGTGAGGAACAGGTTAAGGAGTGTTTTTCCAAATCTCTGACCATTCGCCGTAAACTTAATGATCCCGCTGCTTTGGCAGATGCTCTAAACAATCTAGGGATTGTCCATTTGCATTATCTCAACAATCCTGAGCTTGCCCTAAAGTATTACCGTGAGGCATTGGATAAAAGCCGCTCGGTGGGTCACAAAGCAGGTATGGCTCATTCCCTGAACAATATCGGGAATCTGTTTCTGATGCAGGGTGATGTTCGCCAATCGCTGAGTTATAATACGGAGAGCCTGGAGCTGTACACAGCTTTGGGAGATACAAACCGTATGGCAATAAATACTCTAATTATCGGCTACTTACATCAACTTATGGGCAATGCAAAAAAGGCTGAGCAATTGTACTTTTATGCCATCAAACTGGCGCGCAGAACTCAGGCTGCAGCGGTAGTACGGGATGCGAACCTGAATCTTTCTGCTCTGTATGAAGCCCAAGGCAGGAATTTGCTGCACCTGAAGTTCTACAAGGAATATGCAGTGCTGGCAGATAGTATTCTTAGTGTGGAAACCAACCGCAATCTGGCTAATCTGCAAACTCAACATGAAGTGGAAAAGCGCGAATTGGAGAATAAGATCCTTCGCTTAAACATCCAGAAACAGAGAATCTTGCTGGCTTCACTGCTTCTCTTCACTCTGGTTGTGGTGATTGGTCTGGGCTTGATAAACCGAGAGCGTAAAAGATCTGAGAAGCTTTTGTTGAACATTCTTCCCCGCAAAGTGGCGCAAGAGCTGAAAACTCAAGGTTACAGCATACCTCAGACTTTCACCGGAGTTAGCGTACTTTTCTCGGACTTCGTTGATTTCACTCGCATCTCAGCGGAAATGTCTCCTGAGGATTTAATCAACGAACTCTCATATCTTTTCACAGAGTTTGATAATCTGTGCGAGGACAACGGATGTGAGAGGATTAAAACCATAGGTGACGCTTATATGGCGGTTTGCGGGCTCCCGCAAGCTTATCCGGATCATGCCCTTCGACTACTCAACGTGGCAACAGGTATGTTGAAAGTGGTGGAGAAACATAACGAGAGCGCAGTAACCCCATGGCAGATACGTATTGGCTTGCATAGTGGAGAAGTAGTTGGCGGTATTGTGGGTAAAAAGAAATATATCTATGATGTGTTTGGTGATGCAATAAACACCGCCAGCAGAATGGAAGCTAACAGCTCCCCAATGAGGATAAACATCTCCGAGGAGTTCTACAATCTCATCAATGATGCGCATCAGTTTGAACCAAGAGAACCAATTGAAGTGAAAGGAAAGGGCATGATGAACATGTTCTTCCTGAGAGAGCAAAGTGATACTGAGTGAACCTGATCAACTTGTAGCTTAATCAGTGGCTAAAGTTGGTATTTATGATTTCTGGCTTATAATGGGGCAACATTAATCTGCTGCCCCGTATTGTCCAAGTCTATTACTTATACTCTACTTAACTTACGGTAAGTTATACGTTTGGGCACCAGTTCAGAAAGCCCCAAGCGTTTCAGTTTATCCTCTTCGTAATCACTGAAATTACCTTCATACCACACAACCTTGCTGTCGCCTTCAAATGCCAGAATATGGGTGCAGACTCTATCCAGAAAGAACCTGTCGTGGCTTATCACCACAGCACATCCGGCGAAATCCAACAAGGCTTCCTCCAATGCATGGATAGTATATACATCCAGGTCATTGGTAGGTTCGTCCAATAACAGCACATTTCCGCCCACCTGCAGGGTTAGTGCAAGATATGCACGGTTCTTCTCTCCACCGCTGAGGATGTTGATTGGTTTCATGTGCTCTTTGGAGCTAAAATTGAACTTGCTGATATACTCCCGCACATTCATCTCTCTATCACCAACCTTCATCACATCCCTCCCGTCACCAATTAGCTCCAGCAATGTCTTACTTTGCTCCATCACTCGCGCTTGATCAACATAGGATAGCTGTACAGTTTCGCCTATCACAAACTCACCTTTATCTGGATTCAGCTTGCCCGTAATCATATTAAACAGTGTGGTTTTACCAGCCCCGTTGGCTCCGATAACGCCGATGATTCCACCTGCGGGAAGGTCAAAGTTCAAGTCTTCATACAGCAGCTTATCGTCATAGCCTTTACAAACTCCAATAGCTTGGATAACTTTGTTCCCCAAGCGCTGCCCTTTGGGGATGATAATTTGGTCGGTGGCATTATCTTTTCTATACTCTTCGGAAGCCATCTTGTCATAGTTGGATATTCTTGCCTTGCTCTTTGCCTGCCGAGCTTTGGGACTGCTGCGAATCCATTCCAACTCTTCCGCCAATGCCTTCTGACGCTTGCTTTCGGTTTTGGCTTCGTTGGCAAGGGCATTCTGCTTCTGTTCCAGCCAAGAGGAATAGTTCCCTTTGAAGGGTATCCCTTCCCCTCTATCCAGTTCCAAAATCCACTGTGCCACATTATCTAGGAAATATCTATCGTGGGTAACGGCGATAACCGTGCCTTTATACTTCTGCAAATGGTGCTCCAGCCACAAGATAAGCTCAGCGTCCAGATGGTTGGTTGGTTCGTCCAGCAGCAGTATGTCCGGCTCTTGCAACAGCAATCTACACAGGGCAACTCGTCTGCGCTCACCACCCGAGATAACGCTTACCTTCAGGTGTCCCGGAGGGCAGCGGAGCGCATCCATCGCTAATTCCAAACGGCTATCCAAGTCCCAGGCATTGCAGGCATCAAGCTTGTCCTGCACCTTGCCCTGCTCTTCCAGAAGCTTGTTCATGGCATCATCATCCATGGGCTCCATAAACTTCATGTTTATCTCTTCGTATCTGGCGAGCAGGTTGATTGCTTCGGAAACACCTTCCTGCACCACTTCCAGCACGGTTTTATCATCATTTACCAGGGGGTCTTGCTCCAGATAGCCGATGGTGTAGCCCTTTGTCATCGCCACTTCGCCAATGTAGTCCTTATCCAAACCTGCCATAATCTTCAGCAAGGTGCTTTTTCCGGAGCCATTCAAGCCCACCACCCCGATTTTTGCTCCGTAATAATAGCCCAGATATATGTCCTTAAGTATCTGGCGGTTGCCGTCCACCACCTTGCCAATTCCGCTCATTGTATAGATTATCTTGTTTTCTTCCATGTTTATCCTCAATTTGCTTACATTCAGTTCAGCTCATTCTCAACGGGGCTATGGTGTCAAGCTTTGTTTACTGCCCATACACCGGGTTGTTCTAATAAAGTGATCACCTGAACTCTCTGGCTTCATAATAGTGCGGGTGACAGATTTTGGATTTGGTGACAGAATCTGAAGAAAAGTTAGGGGTCTTCAGGTTAATGGTTAGCAGGTTAACAAGTTAATAATGCCCCGCAGTGGTTTAGCATCTCCCTCTGCTCTGCTCTTCTCTGCTTTTCTCTGCTTTCCCTCTGTGTTTGATATAGACTATATCCCTATCTTGGTTTTCCATGAAACTCACCCGTAACATCATAAGCAGAATATGCGAAATAAAGACATAACACTTTGCTTGACATATTATTCCCATTGTATGACTCTGCACCCGAGGGCTAAGAGACAAAGCCAATACTCTTACATCCCTCACATGGGAGGAACCATGAATAGGTTGTTTTTGCTTGCGTGTTGCATATTTGTATTGATAGGCATGAACCTGTTAGCCACAAACCATCTTGATATCATGCACATTCTTCAAGGCGAATATGTCAATTCAGGAATGGGGTCAAGTTTAGCTTCGCTTGACTTTAATGGAGATGGCATCGAAGACCTCATTGTTCAACAGCTAAACAATCCTCGGCCTGAGCATCAGGGGATTTATGAGTACGACCGTCTAATGATTCTATTTGGTGGCAACAACTTCGACACTACTCCAGAGTTAACTATATTCGGTGACCCACACGATGGACATACTCCACGAAGAGTTGTTTGTGTTGGGGATGTAAACAACGATGGGTATGATGATTTTGTAGCTGAAAAAATGACTTGGGCGGTCACCCCAGGATACAGGCGTGTTTGCATATACTTCGGTGGGGTAAATCCTGCCACCACACCAGGATTTCAAATTGATTATCCTAACTGGGATTCTGGCGCAAGTCCAGGGGTTGAATCAATAATTCCAAGAGCATTAGGTGACATCAATGGAGATGGTTGTAATGACATCGGCGTTATCTCCACTTGGCGCGAACCCGATCATAAACAGGTTCAAGTGCTCTGGGGAGGTTCTTTTGCTCTACAGACAGTATATGAGAGCTACACTCAAACATATACAACTCCAGCCATAAATGGCATTGGTGATATAAACAATGACGGTATCGACGACTTCGTGATAGGGCATGGAAACTTCAACAGCACGGATAACAATACCGTTACTTTGTATTATGGTAACCCCGATTTTTCCCAGTGTGACAGCCTCAGTCTGGTGGAGTATGGCACCGATGAGTATGCGATTAAGCCCATTCCCGGAGGTGATGTTAACGGCGATGGGTATGATGACTTCTTGGGACGGGTATCTTTTGTTAACGATAATATTTTTGGCTTGTTCTGGCTGGGTGGTGAGAATATCAGCACCCAATGGAACACCGAACTCCTTCCCGTAACCTTTGGTCCCTATGGCACCAATTACGATGTGGTGCATGGAGACTTAAATGGAGATGGCTTTGATGATATTGTAGGTTCAGATTATCACGCAAGTTATGATCACGGCACAGCATCTTTATGGCTGGGTAAACAGAACTTCAACGGCGTGGCTGATCTGATAATCAACCCTCCGAGTAGCATTCCACCTAGCACTAAATTTGGTTATACGATTGCTTGTGGTGACTTTAACAATGACGGTGTGGATGATTTAGCAGTGGGAGCTCCTGTCTCTGCCCCGGGACTCTCGGGAGTTCCCGGAGCAGTGGTGATATACTCAGGTAATACTTTGCTTGCCGATACCACCGTGGCAAACGAAGATGA
Source organism: uncultured Candidatus Cloacimonas sp. (assembly GCA_964588075.1). Taxonomy (GTDB): domain Bacteria; phylum Cloacimonadota; class Cloacimonadia; order Cloacimonadales; family Cloacimonadaceae; genus Cloacimonas. The sequence continues at coordinate 483 of CAZPNU010000033.1, read as the reverse complement.
GCTTGCCCCGCAGTTACCAGACCAGTGGCAGTTCACAAGCTATCCCAATCCTTTGCCTGCGGGTAAAAGCCTTCTCCTTCGCTATCTGGGCAAGGGCTATGAACAAGCCATGACCAAGAACATCACGCTGTATAACCTGAAGGGACAGCGGGTATTCCAAACGCAAGACAGCAGCCAAGGGGAAACTAGCAGCATCAGCCTTCCCCAACTCCCTAGCGGGGTGTATATCCTCAGCATCTCCGAGGGCAACACGAGGTTAGGCAGCAAAAGAATAGTTGTGTATTGAGTTGGCTGGAATCCAGTTCTTTTCCATCCTAAGCATATAGCGACTTCCATCATTTTAATCCCGCCATAATCCCGTCAGGGATTATTCACGGAATATAGGCGTGGGTTTTAACCCACGTACAGAAAAACCCCAGCGATAACAACAAAAGCATCCCCGCAGGGGACTTTCCCGCGGGTTTTAACCCGTGGGCAAATGCT
>CAZPNU010000032.1:0-24248 GCA_964588075.1 uncultured Candidatus Cloacimonas sp. | reverse complement strand
CAGGCTAACTATCCTTGAGATGTTTGTCAAGGCATAATTCCTTGTTTTTTTTCAGTGTGGTTGATATTACAAACATCACCCAAATTGTATGCATGGTTCCTCCCTGTGCTGGCAAGTCATCAGTCTCCAACCATTCTTTTCACGTCTTTTGAGGGCACAGAGATTATCACATCCCGGTCTTTCAAGTATTTCTTCGCCACTCGTTGTACATCATTGGGTGTAACTTTGCGTAATTCCTGTATCTGTTTTGACCAATAATCATAGCCAAGTCCGTTGAATTCGTCAGCCGCAGAGATATACCCAATTTCCTTATCGGTAATCAAGTTGTTCAGTTGTATGTTCTCAGCTTCAATCGCCCTTGAGAGTTCTTCTTCGGTTACCGGTTCATTCATCATCCGGTCTAATACACTTAGCAGAGCTTGTTTCAGTTGTTGTGCTTTTTCCTCTGATGTTTGGCTGGTAACCCTGAAATACCCAAAGCTTGGTTCTGATGCAAACACGACATGAGCAAAATAAGAAAGGTCGTTATCTCCTCGTGTTGCTTGATGTATTCGACCATAGCTCCCATTGAGAATGTTTTCTATCACCTTCATAACAGCATAATCTGGATCAAGACAAGTGGGTGCTTTCATATTAATATCGAGATTCACCTGCTCGAAAGGATACTCCTGGGAGTAAGTGGCATTTGTCACTTCCACTGCTAATGGCTGTGCTTGGGCATCAATCCCGTGATGATTGAAGGCACGGTACACACCCTTGGCAAAATCTTTGGCCTCAGTTTCTGCCAAATCTCCAACAATAGAGATGACTGCCTTAGGAGCTTTGAAATACTTTGTGTAAGTATCGATTACATCATGGCGTGTAATCTTTTGGATAATCTCATTTCTTTCAGAAGTGTTCAATTGTTCTCTTCTGTTGCGATAAATCATCTTGCTCCTGAAGTCACTATGCATTTCTTCCGGGTTACTCATATCTCGAAGCGCAGAGGCGTTGTAGGCTTCTTTTAACAGCTTGATCTCGCTCTCGCTAAAGAGAGGGTTAGTAACTGCATCAACAATCATCTTCTGCATTTCCGGAAGGTCAGAGCTTAGGCATGAGAAGGACATGGCAACAGCGTCTCTAGAGTTTGAAATTCTGATATCCGCGGCGTTATCTTCTGTCCAGCTTGTGAGTTTTTCCAAAGAGTACTTCTTAGATCCTTTCAACAGCATGTCACACATAAACTCTATATACCCTTTGTTATCTTCGGTCTCATAATCTGAGCTGACCGGAATAATGATAGTTCCTCTTACAATTGGGCTTTCGTTATTTTGCTTAAGAACAAGGGTTAGCCCATTATCCATGATGATTTTCTTCAGCTCAGTTGTTACTACAGGTTTTTCGCTCACCCCTGTTAATAGGTTCATCTCACCTTTGGGGATTGCACAGAAAGTTAGTTTGTTTGCCGGACTAAAGTACTTCCTTACCATTGTATTTAGGTCACCAGGGGTTACTCTCTTCATGTTTTCCATCATACTGTTATAGTTATCGGGAACCCCATACTTAATCATGTTGTCGCACATCTCAGTAAAAACATCCTGCACGTTTTTTGTTTCCAAAAGATGCTTTGCCTCATATCGATGTATAAGCTTATCCAATTGTTCTTGCTTGAAATAACCTTTTTGGTACTTACTCAGTTCATTATAGAAAAGGTCTATTATCTTCCGGATATCAGCGGTATCTTTTGCTTCAAAACCCCAGCAGAGTCTTAAGGTGTTTGAACTATGATCTATATCTACATAGGCAAACAGATAGTTTACCAATTGCATTTCTTCGTATAGCTTTCTTTGAATCGGGGAGTACTGCTTATTGATGAGGATATCCATCATTGCATCGAGAGCGTAGTAGTCCTGCAAACCCGAAGCAGGGATAATCTGATCTATGTAAACTACAGGTAGATTAATATCAAATTCTTCTTGGTGGACAAGGGTTCCCATGGTTATGGTGGGACTCGGCAGATGTACAGGCTCCAGTGGACGGGGTTGAAATCCGGCAAACACTTTTTCTATCTCATTCATAGCCTGCTCTATCTCAACATTGCCATTTACGATGAATATCATATTATTGGGTACATAACGTCTATTGTAGTAGTCAATCAGATCTGATCTTTCCAGCTTTAAAAACAGGTCAGCCTTACCAATGGGATTGCTTTTTCTGTTAGTTCCATTGTACAGGATAGAATTGTAACGCCAGTACATCTGCGAGTAAGGTGGGGTCGAGCCCATAATGATTTCCTTGGCAATTACTTGTTGCTCTCTTGCCACCTCAACCGGGTCAAAGGAGCAATACTGGATATGTTCTGCCAACATTTGGAGTGCTATAGAGAATGATTCTTTTTGCACCAATGTATGATATGCGGTTTTATCAAAGGAAGTGAAGGCGTTCGTTACCGCTCCAATCTCCTTATCTTTGCTCGAGTAGTAACTCTCGGGATGAAGGGTGGTACTTCCGCCTGATACCACATGCTCCAAATAGTGCGAAACACCCGATTCCATGAGCTTACCTTCATGCATGGAGCCCGTTTTAACAACACAAATCATCCCTACGGACTGACTGGTAGTGTCTCTCCTAACAACTACCTCCATTCCATTTGGCAGAATCTTGCTCTGCAAATCGACAGCATTCACAGACCAAGCTAAGATCATAATGCTTGCTGCTAACACAACTCTCTTAAACATAGACTAACTCCTTATAGATATACATCAACAAGGGGGGGCACAATACCTTGTTGAGTCGACATATTATTCAAAGCGACTATAGAAAAAGTGATACTCAAAGAGGCTAGCTCAATTACCAAGTCCTTCATGTTTCCTCCTATATTCTAATACTTTAGTTAACACCTACTTATGTGTTAGATGCAGGCTAGCAATCCTTGAGATGTTTGTCAAGGCATAATTTCATATTTTTTATCAGTGTGGTTGATATTATAAACAACTCCCAAACTGTATGCATGGTTTAAGTGTTACATTGCTATATGATAGCTTTCTACACTGAACATAGTTCATTTGTTTATAGTACTTTCGTGCTTGTCTTTCAGCTCCTGCAGGTAGTCCTGAACATCCTCCAGATACATCTCAAAGCCACCCCGGCGGAACAGTTGTAAAGCCTTTTCCACCTTAGGGATTGCCAATTCAAGCTCTCCTCGATCTTCATCCAGCATTGCCAAATTATACCAAGCTTTTCCTTCACCTTCCACATCACCGATTTCGGAAAGCATCGAAGCCTGGAACCTGTAGTATTCATCTGCTGCCTGCCAATCCTGCTTCTCAACCGCAGTATTACCCAGGTTGCCGTAGGTGTGGGCAATCCCTTCTCTATCCTCAATCTGTTCTTGGAACGCAAGGTTATCCAGATACACCGCTTCCGCTTCGGCAAACTTACCCTGCTTATACAGGATATCCCCCAGCATGTCCTTTGCAAAGGATAAGTTCTTCAAATTGTGCATCTTGGTGAATTGCTTGATGCACTTCTTTGCTGCGGAAAGGGCTTGGCTGAGCTTCCCCTCAGTAAGCAGAATGTACGCCAGATTATAGTTTATCTCGCTTGCCAGATTCAGGTTTCCCGCAGCAACTGCCATCTCGCTGCTTTCCTTAAGTTTGCTGGCAGCAAGGGCATAATCCCCCTTTGCCATAAAGAGTGTTCCCATGTCGCTGCCAATCCGTGCTTTGCCACCTTCATCATCCAGAAAGCGAGCAAGCTGGTATGCAGTTTGATAGTGTAGCATTGCCTCATCAGGTTTCCCCAGTTTGCACAGCACATTCCCTTTGTTATGATGTGCTTTGGCGGCAAGGCTTTTGTGTTTAATCCCGTGCTCTATAGCGCGGTTGTAATATTCTATTGCTTTATGATACTCTGCCCGGTTCTGGTAATATAGCCCCACAGTATTCTCCAATCTGGCGCAGAGATATGGGCTATCTGCCACTTCGCAAAGCAACTCACCCGCATTTTTCTCAAAGTTTTTATCTTCTCTAAGCTGCCTTCTGATATCCAGATGTAGTATCTTTGCCATATTTTTCAAGGATGCTGAGCTAAATCCATCCAACCTTGTGCGCAGATATTTGTCTGCATCTTGCATATTACCGGTTGCCATCAGGATGCGGGTCTGTGCCAGCACATACTCATCGCTTTGATACGTATCGCCCAATTGTGCTAACAGCTCCGATGCCTCCGCATACAAGCCCATGTCCAACAATACAGTTGCCTTCAGAGTAACTATCTCTTCACGCTTGGCAAGGTTCTCCAATGCAAGCAGCTTATCGCAATACTCAATAGTCTTTTTGTTCATGAACACCGAACGGGCAAAATCTATGCTTTCCCGCAGGTAATAAAGCCTTTTACCCTGCTCCTCTGCTTCGGCGTAGTGGTGTTCCAAAGCAAAGAACCACTGTGGTAAAGCCTGTTGATACTGAGCTTCGATTATTTCTGCAATAATCTTGTGCATAAGCTTTTTGTTTATTTTCAAGATGCTGTCATACACCGCCTGATGAGTGATGCTGTGCCGAAACCCATACTCCGTATCCTCTTCGTTTTCGCTAAGGGTGTATAGGAACTCCACAGCGCTTATATGCTGCATGTTAAGCTCAATATCGGATTTTGGTGCCAGTTTATCATCTAACTTTTGCAATACGGATTTATAGAAGTTCAGCCCAATGGCTGAGGCCTTTTGCAGCAGTATTATGCTTTGTTTATCCAAGTGCATCAGACGCGACAGCACCAACTCCAGCACATTTTCAGGAATGGCAAAGTCATAGAGATCAATGCTTTCTCCGCTTGACAGCTTCCTTTTTAATGAGGCTATCCATTCCTCTATGTAGAAGGGGTTTCCTGCTGATTTCCTGCCCAGCTCTTTCAGTATGTGCCCGGGCATTTCAAAATCTTTAATGGAACCGCGAATAAAGCTCTCTATTTGGCTTTCGTTCAGTTCTGCCAGCAGCAGCTCTTCTTTCTTTATCCCGCTTGGCAGCTTCAGCAATGGCTGTTGACCCTGACGGCAGCTTAGGATGAACATTATCCTTGCGTTTAGTGCTTCCCCCTCTGCCACAAGCCATACATTCTTAAGGAGATATACCAAGGCATTCAGTGACACCTCATCACAGAAATGCAGATCGTCAAACACCAGTACTAACAGCTTACCCTCTGATGCGCACTTAAGAGCAAGAGCCTGCACGAATAGCAGTATGCAGTTGTTTAGACTGCTTACTACATCCTCCATATTCCCGCTTTCCAGCCCATGTGAAGGGTTGTATCCGGCAATGAAGAATAGCTGCGGAAAGGCTGCAAGCAAGTCTTGATACAGGATATCCGGCAAGATAGACTGCATCTCCCTCAATCCCCTATCCATCCTCTGCCGGGCGAGTTCCGGAGAAATGCTGTCATCCAAATTGTGATGGCTGCGGATAAGCTCTCTAAATGATGCAAATGGGGCTTGATATATGGGTGATATCTCCGCAATCAAACAGCATCCACCGGGCAAAGAACTGCTAAACTCTTTTATCAGTCTTGTCTTTCCCATGCCTGCAACAGCGGAAATGCGCAGCACCTGAGCCTTCGTTTGGAAATCCCCAGCTTCTTGCATCGCCAGATTGGCTTTATATACCTCTGACAGTTTTGTAAGTTCCGCTTCTCTGCCGATAAAGCTGCTTTGGGAAATTAGGCGGGAGAACTGCCGTAAATTTACTCCTTTTACCAGCCAGGTACTTATCGGCAGGCTTTTACCTTTAACTTGCATGGTGCCATGTTCTTCGAACTCAAAGTAACCTTCCAGCGCATCCTTCATCTCTCCCGGGAGCATGATGCGCATCGGCATACCCATTTCTTCCATACGGGAAGCGAGATTAACCACATCTCCATATACTGTAAAATCTCCTTCTCGCTTCAAGCCCACCTTACCTGTTGCCACCATTCCGCAGTTTACTCCAACTCGAACCGCCAAATCAGTGGGGATATGGCAAAGCTCCGGAATATCTTTACGCAGCAAATTATACATCTGAATAACATCAATCAGTTCCAAGCCGGCATACACTGCTCTACGTGCATTATTCTCCAGATATTGTAGTGAGCCAAAGTGCGCCATTATTCTATCACCTTCATATTTATCCACATAGCCGCCATACTTGTTTATACGCTCGGAGAAGCTGATCATCAGTTGGTCTATCAAGTGCTGCAGAACATCCGGCTCCAGTAGCTCGGACATGGCAGTAAAGCCCTTTATATCGGCAAACAAAACGCTGACGAAGCGGTTCTCTCCCTCTTTCAGGGATAATTCCGTTTCTTTGTTATCCATCATTCCCATCAAGCCGGGACGGGTTAACATGGAGCTGAGGTTTTCAAACATAGGATACTCCAGAAGAAGTTAATGTGCATGGTAAAACCTATTCCCAAGGGTAATAGATAGCACCACTCAGTCTTTAACAAAGCTATCATCTATGCTATATTTGGCAAGTAAATATTGCACTGCTGTGGTAAGTTATACTCGTGCATTCAGCAACTGATATATCTTATCATGAGAGTAACGGTGACTTGTTTACGATTACATGGGGCATCCCTGTTGGAATTATATGATCATTACATAATCATTGCATGTTTCATCCGTAATTAACATGCAATGATTATGTAATGATACCAAGAAAGGTATAGCAAAAAACCGGAAGACCATGCTCCCGGCTGATAATGTAACCTTATGGGTAAATTGAAATTAGCTGTTAAGTAGTGTTAAAGCTGCAGCAACATCTGCCAGGGGGAAGCTGCTTTGCTCACCGCTTTGCAGGTTCTTTATATTCACCTGTCCTGCGGCTATCTCGCTATCTCCCACGATGATGGCAAACTTGGCTCCGCAGGCATCGGCAGCTTTGAACTGAGCTTTCAAAGAGCTTTTATCGGGGTCATAATCCACAAATAATCCTTTGCTGCGTAAGCTGTTAAGGTAGGGCATAATGCCGATGCGAGCCTCTTCACCCAGGCAAATCAGGTAGGCAGTGGGACTGTTGGGCTTACCCGGCTCGATTCCTTCCTGCTCCAAAGCGAGGAGCAAGCGTTCAAAACCACCGGCAAAGCCGATGGCAGGGATGCTTTTTCCGCCAATCTGCTGAATTAAACCATTGTACCTACCACCACCGGCAAGGGAGTTCTGTGCTCCCAATCCCTCGAAGATGATTTCGAAAGCGGTGTTGGTATAATAATCCAAGCCCCTAACTATTGCAGGATTAACAGTATAGGGAATCTCCATGGAATCCAGATAACTGCGCACTTTGGCAAAATGCTCTTTGCAAGGCTCATCCAGATAGTCCAGTTGGGAAGGCGCACCGGTTCGGAACGGCTTGCAGGAAGGCACCTTACAATCCAACAAGCGACGAGGTTTGATGTTAAAACGCTTTTGGCAATCGGGGCATAGCTTATCCAGATTAGGGCGGAAGAAACTGCGCAGAGCTTCATCGTAATCAGCAGCGCAGGAAGAGCACCCAACGCTATTTATCTCAAGCCGGATATTCTTTAAACCCAGATCTTTAAGCCACAGCATTTCTATGGCGATAACCTCTGCATCATAATATGGATTGTCGCTGCCTATGAACTCGATGCCATATTGATAAAACTGACGGTATCTGCCAGCTTGGGGACGGTCATAGCGGAACATCGGTCCCATATAATAGAGCTTAGTTCGGGAAGAGAGCACATCAAGGTGGTTTTCCACATAGCTGCGAACCACGGGGGCGGTGCCTTCGGGACGAAGGGCAAAAGTGCGGTCTTTGCGGTCTTTGAAGCGATACATCTCTTTCTGCACCACGTCCGAGCTTTCGCCGGAGCTGCGTTCAAACAACTCAGCCATTTCGAATATGGGGGTGCTTATCTCTTCATAACCAAAGCGGGACGCAACCTTGCGGAAGCTATCCATAAGATATTGCCATTTATAGCTGTCTTTGGGCAGGATATCAAAAGTGCCACGGGGAATGGTATATTTCATATTGGGTTCCTCTTAAATGTTCACTTCTTCGGATACGTTGGATTCGTCAAGTAAATGTGCAGGATACTTCACATCAATCAAATACAAACCTGATGCAGGTGCTGTGGTAACAAGGTTCTGGCGGGGGCAGGCATCGTTAAGGATGGCATCGATAGTCTCAGGGGGCAAGGCAAAATGAGAGATGTTTGCCAAGGTGCCCACGATGCGCCGCACCATGTTGTGCAGGAAACGGTCTGCGGTGATGTGAAAGATGAAGCTATCCTCTGTTTCTGTTATATCAAGGCTTTTTAGCTCACAAATACGGTTGGGGATTTCGGGATTGGCACGCCCGAAGGAGGAAAAATCGTGGCTACCAAGAAGACGCTCAGCTGCAGCCTGCATTGGGGCAAGCTCCAGCTTTAGAGATGGCAGGAATCCGCTATAGTTACGGTTGAAAGGAGTTCTGCTCTTTGCCAGTATGTAGCGGTAACTACGTTCATAAGCTTGGTAACGGGCACTGAGCAAGCTGCTAACTTGCATAATCTCCAGCACCTTGATGTCATAGGGGAGATGTCTGCGGAAAGCAAGCAGCATTTGATATGGCTGCATGTTCCCCGTATAATCGAAGTGGGCAAATTGCGCCATGGCATGTACGCCGGCATCGGTTCTGCCTGCGGCAACGATGGGGATTTCTGCTTCGGCAAAGATGCTGAGAGCTTCTTCCAGCACCGCTTGGATGCTGTTGCCATTATGTTGTTTCTGCCAGCCGTGATAGCCGGTTCCATCGTAGCAGAGCTTCATCAAAAATCTGGGCATACCTAAACTCTACAATCCGTTAACGATAATCAGCAATGCCAGGAAAAGAATCCCGCAAACATTTGCTGGGATAAAAAGATGCACTTCATGGTCATCTGATGCCAGAATCTCGCGTAGTTGTGTGCGGATTGCCTCAGTTTCAGCTGATACAGATTTGATAACCGCTTCCAACAGGGATACAACCGGTTCAGAACTAACTTCTCTCTGGCGTATCTGATATTGGCGGAAAAAGCTTTGCACAAACAACCATGTGGCAAACAGGTAATAAAAAGCAGAATTTACCCATCCCAACTTGCGAACATTATAGCTCTCGGCTGCCACGCGGAGCATGCTGACTCTACCCATCACGGCAACTGTGATTAAGAGTAAGTATATAAGCTGAATGCTGAATTGCACAGTTATGGGGAAGTCTTGCTGCAACAAAGTGGCAAACAACCAATATGCTGCAAAAAAGGGTAATACCCGGCGAAGAGATGAGAGGATTAAACGGTAGAGAACAGGCTCGAAAGCGAAGAATACAAGCAATAAAAGAACTTGGGCAAGTAATTGCCTCAAAGAAGCTTCAATGCCTGTAACAACCCCTGTGGCGAAGATGGCAAGTTTGAGGTAAAAGTTTTGCCCGGAGATGATGTTCTGTATCCATTTCATTCCAAGGGAAGTTCCTCTTCTTTCAGGAGGGGAGATTGTTCAGGCTCGCTGGTTGGGGGTTCTTGCAAGCTTGGAGGTTGTTCAGACGGGAGCTCCTCAGCTTTGGTATCCTCAATAACTCTGGTGCTGTCAGCAGCAGGTGAGGAAGAGGAATCCAGACCTAAGGAATCCGCAGCGAATAGGCTGTCCTGCACCGCAAGCGTATCCAGAGCTGCACGGCTGAAAACCAGGAACTTGTTACCATCAAAGAATCTTCGGGTAAGCGTGGCATAATCACCTGCATTGGTGTCGTCCAGAACGCTTTTCAGATATGGCTTGGCGCGGGATGTATCGGCACTGTCAAAGCTGTAATACCAACCTAAACGGAAGTTTGCAGCCAGCTTGAAACGTGGATAGGGAGATTGACGCATCTCTTCCAATCCTGCCAGCGCTGAATCTGGGGCTGTACTAATCATCCCGAACAGCTCATCCAGAAGCTGTTCCTGACTTTCCTCCAATGGGTCTATCAGGCGAACGCTTTGTCCCTTCTGCAGGGAGTTCAAAGCCCGCGTGTATTTGCTATTTGGGTAACGTTCCAGCATTTGAGCATAGAGCTCTGCATTGTCCGGACGTTCCGGGAAATGGTCGTGAAGAACGCTGCCCATGGCAAACATACAGAATGGGATTATCTCTGTGTCGAACTGTAAAATCACTTCATCAATACGGGTAATTCGTCCCTGCAAAGTGGTTAGCTTGGCTTCATCCTGTTTAATATTGGTGGCTAATTCCCGTTTAAGCGTTGCAGTCTCTGCAGCCCGTGCAGCTGCTTGCGCGGTAAGGCTATCAGTAACAGCGTGTAATGTATCCTGAACCTCGGTGTAAATACTATCCGGTACTTCAGGCATGTTAATATTCGTCTTTAGAGTGTCGGTTGTTGTGAATTTCTCGGGTACCAACTGGTCCTTTGCCAGACGAAGGCTATCCAGGCTGGTGCTGAGAGTGCCGGCTTGTATCTGCAAGGAATCACGTCTTGCCTGCAGTACATCTCGTTCATAAATCACTTTGCGATAACACGCCAGGGCAGAATCAGGCAGGCTTAAAGTGCTGAGGAAGCTCTCAGCGGAAAGATACATGGTATCCAGATATTGCTTGGTGGCTGTTTCACTATTGGTGGAGGCTTTGGGCATAACATTTGTGACAGCGGTTGCTTTTGCCTGCGATATGGTTGCCAAAGGTGAAGTGGGAAACTCGGTTCGCACTTTATTATAGTTGATAGTGGCGTTGGTGGGATCCCCAATAGTATAGTATTGATATTCGGCAAGATAGTATAGGGCAGCAGCAGAGCTTTCGGTGCGCGGATAAGTTTTGTTGATATACTCTATCTCTTTTTTGGCATCCTCGTTGTTACCTTTTGCAAAGAGAACCCGAGCTTTCAGTAAGCGTACCGGGGCTAGTTTATCCAGCCTGGTTTCGGATTTCAGCAAGCTATTGGCGGTTTTGTATGCCCTGTCAAGCTCTCCCAGTTCAAGCAAATTTAGCCCAATGTAATAACGGGTATCCAGCTTCAAAGCCTTGTCTATCCCTCTGGTGCCTTCCATCTTTTCAAAAGCATTCAGCGATGCTCGGTAGTCCTTTTGTTCAAAGTAGTTTTTGCCGAACAGGAAGTAAGCAGTTTTAAACTCTTTAGTCTTGGGATAATCTCGGATAATCCGTTCAAGCCAATACTGGGCTTTTATGTAATCCTTATCCCTAATTGCAAAATCGGTAAGCAGCAACAGAGCAGAGGGATGTTGCTTGCGGAAGGCAGGATTGCGGATGAACTCATCCAAGCGTCTCTCTGCATCCTTGGGTTGATTAATTTCACGGAGTATTCGTGCCACAAAGAGGTGTGATTCTTGCACATAAGGGCTTTTGGGGAAACCAATAATCAGGTTCTCAAATTGGTCTTTGGCTTGGAATGCACTATTCCCTTTGAAGTATAATGCTTTTGCCATCAGGAACAGGGCATCGTCCACATTTGGCCCTTTCTTGCTGGCAGAAAGGATGATGCCACATTTCTTTATGGTCTTTGTATAATCATCAATAGCTTGACTGTTTGGTTTACCATTGGTGTTCAAAGGCCTATCCTGCGCGGACTTGAAGTATTTCCGTGCATTATACATGGTGTTTATATTGCACGCCCAAAGAAGGGTGAGGCAAGCAAGCAGGAAGGTAAACTTAATCAGTCTCATGGTTAAAGTCTTAGGCTATGCATCTTTCTGTCAATCGATTTTTCCCAGAGCACTATCAATTCTGTCGCTGCGTACTAAGGCAACGGCACTCTCCACATCGGGATACATGGTTCTATCTGCATCCATGGGGGCTACGGTTTCGCGCAACAAGGCTTTTACTTTTTCCAAAGTAGGAGAGCTGCAGATTGCTCTTTCATCTAAGGCAGCACAGGCGATTAGCAGCTCAATACCCATTGCTCCAGAGACATTTTCCATAACCTGTTGCAGCTTGATAGCAGAAACAGATCCCATGGACACGTGATCTTCCTGATTGGCAGAGGTGGGGATGGAATCCACTGAAGCGGGGTGCGCCAGCACCTTGTTTTCCGAGACCAAAGAGGCAGCAGTAAGCTGGGCAATCATGAAACCGGAATCGATACCCGGACGCTTGGCAAGGAAAGGAGATAAGCCACGGGACAGAGCTGGATTAAGCATCTGCTCCACTCTTCGCTCGGAGAGAGAGGCAAGTTCGCTAACTGCAATCGCCAAGGTATCCAAAGCAATGGCAAGAGGTTCACCATGGAAGTTTCCTCCGCTAATGACCTTCTCCTCATCGGCAAAGATGAGCGGATTGTCTGTAGCGGAATTAATCTCTATTTGCAAAACGCCACGCACATAGGCGATGGCATCCCGCACAGCTCCATGAACCTGCGGAGTGCAGCGTAAGCTATAAGCATCCTGGATGTTACCGCAGTTCAGGTGCGAAGCTCTTAAGGGGCTGTCAGCAAGAAAGCTGCGGATATTTGCTGCGGACTTAAGCTGTCCAGGATGTGGACGTAACATATGAACCAGTTCATCAAAAGCGCGGGGAGTCCCTTTCAAAGCGTCTATGCTCATGGCAGCTATAACATCGGCATATCGGGTTAAGCGTTCTGCTTCCAACAGGCTAAGCACGCCTAAAGCTGCCATAACCTGTGTGCCGTTATTGAGCGCTAAACCTTCTTTGGCTGCAAGCTTAACGGGGCTGATTCCCGCAAGCTGCATTGCTTTCTCTCCGCTCATCCGCTCTCCATTATAGATTGCTTCGCCTTCGCCGATTAGCACCAAAGCAAGATGAGAAAGGGGAGAGAGGTCTCCACTGGCTCCCACAGAGCCACGCATGGGGATGATGGGATGCACGCCTTTGTTTAGCATTTCTATCAGCGCATCAAGGGTTTCGATGCGTATCCCCGAGTGCCCTTTGGCGAGAACCGCTATTCTAAGCAGCATGATGGCACGGGTTTGAGCTATGCTGTATGGGTTGCCGATACTCGTGGCATGGCTACGAATAAGGTTTAGCTGCAATTCGGCAATGTTTTCCGGGGGGATGCTTACCGTGCTGAACTTGCCAAAGCCGGTGGTTAAGCCATACACGGCATCACCATTGGCAATAACTTTATCTACATAAGCCCGGCATTTCATCACCTTATACCGGCTTGATTCACTAAGCTTAATGGGGTTGTTGGCAAGAGCAACTTCAGCCACCTGTTCCAACGTTAAGCTATTGCCGTCTATAACTATATTTTGCATACTATCCTCTTAATAATGTAGTTCTGGGGGAGCTAAATAAGAAAATCAATAGATTATGGCACCCTCCACACAAGTGCCTTTTTTGTCAAGCGAAGTATCGATTGTTCTGCTTCAGCTTAGGTAAAGAAATCTTCTGTTTCTTTGCGGATATAGCTTTCTCCGCTTAGTAATTCACCCTTCATTATCTCCAGATACTTGGGGGCGTTTTCTTTTATCTGATTATAGAACACGGCAAACATCAGGAAGTGCCGATAATGGATGAACTTGCCAATACTGTGCAAATCATCATCTATCAATGTGTTTTCGCTGTTGTAACCTTTCATAAACGGTTCAAGAAATAGCTTGTGCAAGAACGGTGCTTTTGCTTTATGTCCAGAGTGATGAAGGATGCGAGCATATTCACTGTTAATGCAAATTGCCAAGTCCAGGGCGAACCACTGGAAGTTTGCCACGTCGAAATCCAATAGCACCAGCCCACTTTCGTTATGTAGAATGTTACCCGAATGAGCATCGTTATGCACAAAGCCAAAGTTATCCCTACGTACAGGATACGCGTCCAACTCGGTAGCAAGCCTGTGCCAAGCTGCTTTAACCTCGTCGTCTTGCAGCCAATTGTAAAAGACATCATACTCCATCTTGCGAGATATCATGGCTTTACCGGAGCTATCCTTAGCAGTGCTTTCCTTCCATGTTGGGTACATTTGTGCTAGCCGGTGCAGCTTGCCCAATAAAGCTCCCCAAGAGAGATAAAAGTCAGCCAAGTGGTTAGGGTCGCTATCCTCCAATGCTTTGCCGGGGATAAACTCCCAGCATACGGCAAGATAGCCTTTATCTTCATGTTGTGCTTGCTCCACATAATTCTTATTACAGGATAATAAGGGTTTTATGGTCTGCACTCCGTGTTCTGCTGCAAAGCCTGCAAATGCCATCCTTTCATGCACAGTGTCAAAGGAATGCTCATTTTCTCCGGGGAGTATCTTCAGCACATGGCTTTTGCCTGCTATATCCATCTTAAACAATGTGCCATCAGACCATTCATGTCCTCCGGCGAAATACACAGGATTTTCTGCTTCGTAGCAGCTTGCGAAATGCGTGATTATCTCTGGTGGATTGTGTTTCATATCTTCCTTATTCTGCGTTCCGGCAAACCCGGAAACCGATGTTGTAACCGGCTTCCTGTGGCTCCAGACTCTTGCGTACGCTTAAAGGGGAGTAGTCCGGATTGGAGAACCAGTTGCCACCCCGGAAAACCCTTTCCACTCCGCTTTCAGCACCCTTGGGGTTGCTAAGTGCTTCTGTGCCAAGCTCACCCATTAAGTCCCAACACCATTCCGAAACATTTCCGCTCATGTCATATATTCCCAGTTCATTGGGGCTTTTTGTACCCACTGCTTTTGTCTCTTCCGGGCTTACGTAATCTCTAAACCATCCCACAGCTGCCCAATCATCACTCCCGCTATATTTGTATCCTTTGCTCAGCTTTCCGCCCATAGCAGCATAATGCCACTCCATCTCTGTGGGTAATCTGTATCCATTGGCTTCCCAATCACAGTGAATCTTCGTTTGATTCTCCGCACTAAGATACCATCCCACAGGCCAATCTGCCGGGTTCGTCCCCAAATCTGCAAAGCTGTAACATGGCTTAAGCAGCTCTGCTCTGCTGCGGTTGTTGCAGTATGCAATTGCCTCAAACCACGACACACACTCCACAGGATTATTCGGCTTATCTGCAAAGAAGGATTTCTTGGTTTTGGCAACAGCTTGGTACTCTGCTTGAGTAACTTCATTTTTACCAATGTAATAGCTGTTTAGGCTCACTTCCCCGCTTCCATTGTGAAAAGTTCCACCCTCCACCAACACTATAGCTTCCGGCAGCTCTAAAGCATAGCATAAAGATGCAATCATGCATAAAAATACAAACAAGTAACTTGCTTTCATTCTAGCTTCCTCTTGATGATATTTTCTCCCACGAGGCTGCATCAGCCTCCGATGTCAAGCTAAATCTTGCTTTGCAGAAAGCTGCGTAGTCTGTTGCTTAGAGATAACTTAAACTCATTTGTGGGCTGGGAGAACGATAGGATTATCTTATCCCCTATAAACTAATCAAGGAGACTTATTATGATAAGCATCAACCCATATCTTAACTTTAATGGCAACTGCATGGAAGCCTTCGAATTCTATAAAAGTGTGTTTGGTGGTGAGTTCACCTATGTCGGCAGATACAAAGATATGCCCATGGAAGACGGCAAGCAGATGCCGGAAGAGCTGAAAGACCTCATTATGCATATTGGCCTGCCAATAAATGATAATACCACCCTCTGTGGCTCGGATGTAAGCGAAGCATTCGGTCAGAAGGCAGTTATCGGGGGTAATGTTGAACTGATGATAGGCTTATCCAGCAAGGAAGAAGTAGATGCCTTGTGGGCAAAGCTTGTAGATGGGGCAACAATCGGCATGCCACCGGAAGTAGCCTTCTGGGGTGATTACTTTGGCAATCTGACCGATAAGTTCGGCACCAAGTGGATGCTAATCTGCTCTGCTGAATAGCAGTCACTCATTCCACAGGTCTTATCGGATTGTTGTTTGGTATCATTGCCTGTTCATTACTTAATCATTACCTGTTTCATCCGTAATGAGTAGGTAATGATACCGTGATTCGCATAAGGACAATGCAGATAATTGATCCTATCAAGTAATTTGTTAAGAGGTTTGTAAAACATTGTCCTTTCAGAAAGAGGTTACTATTTATGGCTAAGATATCAATACGAGAAGCTGTGCAGGATGACATTGAGAGCGTAGCAAGGGTTCATATCCAAAGCTGGCGTGAAACCTATCCCGGGATTATGCCCCAAGCAAAAATTGATTCGCTAAGCTTGGAAAGAAGCATACGCAATTGGCAAAATACCCTTGCCGGAGAATACTGGTTCTATGTTGCGGAACTGGATGGAGAGCTTTGTGGCTTCATTTCCGGAGGCATCAACCGCAGTAACGAAGGATGCAGCACCGGCTTGGCAGATGCTTGCACGGCAGAACTGGCAGCCATGTATATCTTGAAACAGCATCATACAAAAGGCATTGGTAGAGCTTTATACAATGTTTTCTCGGAGAAAGCAAAGTCTATGGGGCACACCAGCATGGTGGCTTGGGTGGCTGAGCAGAATCCGGCTTGCGGGTTCTACTTGCGAATGGGCGGTGAGTTGGTTGATAGCAGGACTTTGATGGTTATGGAAAGCGCAGTTCCACTGGTGGCATATAGCTTCAAGCTTTGATAAAGGTATTATTTCCCAACTGCCGAAAAGCCGTATCCAACTCCTCTTTGCTGTTCATCACGATTGGCCCTCGCCAAGCTATTGGCTCACCCAATGGCTTTCCGCATAGGAACAGCAGATTAAAGCCATCCTTCCCGCTTGTTATCTGGATGTTCTCCCCATCTTCGAACAGTACCACTTGGCGGTTACTAATAGGCTTACCATCGATAACTGCTTCTCCACCATAACAGTATATGAAACAAGTATATCCTGTTTGCACGGGGAGCACGATGCTCTTTTCGGGCAGCACATGCACATCCCAATATTGAGGTTCAATCACGATGTTTTCCACCGGACCCTGCGCTTGTAGGTAGCTTCCACAGATAACCTTAACTGCTGCACCCTGCGGATCTTCCACACGGGGAATATGCTTAGCCTGAATGTCCTGATATCTGGGGGCAATCATCTTATCCTTAGAGGGTAGATTAGCCCAAAGCTGGAAGCCATACATCCTGCCCTGCACATCGGGCTTAGGCATCTCTTGGTGGATAATCCCACTTCCGGCGGTCATCCATTGCACTTCACCCTTGTGGATAACTCCGCTATTGCCAAGGCTATCGCCATGTTCGGCAGAACCTTCCAGCATATAGGTGATGGTTTCAATCCCTCTGTGCGGATGCCAAGGGAACCCGGCAAGGTAGTCATTGGGGTCATCGTTGCGAAAGTCGTCCAGCATCAAAAAGGGATCGAACAAAGGGGTGTCGTGATAGCCAAATATGCGGTGTAGGCGAACTCCGGCACCATCAACAGACTCCACTCCGGTTTTAATCAGCTTAATCTTACGCATACATCCTCCCGGGCTTTTACAGATATGATACTCGCATCAGTGTATTTTGCAATGGGTTAATGGCAATTGTTTAACCATTGTGGCTAACCATATATTCGCTTGCCAGAAGAGAGTGCATATACACATCACAAAAGCCTTTACCATAATCATATTCGCGTAGCAAGCCCTCTTTCGTGAATCCCAGTTTGGCAAGCAGAGCCAGTGAAGCTTGGTTGTTGGGCATAACCACAGCCTGTATCCTGTGCAGTTCAAGTTCATTAAAACCGAAAGATAGCACCGCAGCAAGGGCTTCCTGCATTATTCCCTGATGCCACCATGATTCGGCAAGATAATAGGAAAGCTCTGCCATGGATTTCTTCACAAAACCACCCAGATCACACCTTCCGATTGCCCTTTCATCTCCCTTTAGCTGGATGCACCAAGTGAATACAAGCTTTGCTTTCAGGCATCTGCCGTTCAGGTTGTCTATCCAGCGTTTGGCATCCGCCGTGTCTTTGGGGATAAGCACCCCTCCCAAATAGCGTTGCACACCTTCTGCGGGGAAGAAGCTTAGATATTCCGGAATGTCAGAATAGTCAAAGGGTCTAAGTATCAGCCTGGATGTTTCCAGTACCGGAACAGCCCTGAATAAATCATTATACTTCTTGCTATCCATGCCTTCATCTCTATAATTGTGCTACTTCCACACTCCAAGGGTAACACCCATATTGTTGAACCGAATTCTCCCTTGATCATGTGCATTTACAATTGTTACCCCTAGTTCCGGGCTTAGGCTTAGATCTCCGGCAAATGCGGTGAAGCTGAAATTTAGATGCGCACGGGGTACCCAGATGGACTTATGAAAATCCGGAACACCGGGATAGTAGCCCGGTTCAACTATCATGTTGGAGGTTATCCAGTCTCCATTAATACCCGCAGACATATTGATCACCAAGTCACGTTTAGAATCCCAGGTGAAGATCAGCGGCAGACCAAATCCATTTAATGTTGCATTCTCTTCATATCCTCTGGATTGCCTTCTACCTGCGGAATTATATACGCAGGGAACGAAGCTGAGATGTGTTTCATCTTTACTATAAATCAGATATTTAGCTTGTAACTCGATGGCAGTGCTTAACCCATTTGAATATATCCATATTGCCGGTTCCAGTTTTGGGCTAAGTTTCATACTTCCACGCACACCACCGACACCGTTACTAATCTTGTTATAATTTCTCAACGGGGTATCCATCGTTCCACTTCCTATAAATGCAGTAGAGGTAAAGGCACTAAGTGATGTTTTCGGGATGGCATTATCAAGCTCGCAGGTTCTCACCTCAGCCAGTGCAAATATAGCCGAACCGGTTAGCAGCATGATGGCTGCCAGCATGGTCTTAAGCCGGTATCTATTCATATTCTCCTCCTTATATCCAATGTGGGTTATTCTTGGCTTTTATGCAGGGAAGCTGTCCCGGTAACTGCCTTAGCATATTTGTGGCATCCTCTTGCCTGAAGGCTTTGTAATGCTTCCTCGATGTCCACTGCGAGGGCTGACCCGGCAGAACTTTGGCAAAATGGACATGCATGCATCTCTCCCCGTGAGTCAATGTATATATAGCGGTCTCCGCCAAAGCATCCCAATCTGCGTTGGTAGTAAGCAAGATAATCCAGAATGGGATAATCTCTATATGCAGGATTGCTTGTGGTTCTAAGGAAATAGCTATCCAGCAGACAAAGCTCTTCCTCACTTAGCTCAATATCCTGCCCCTTATAATGTCCCACCGAGCGCGGTTCCAACACTCGTACCAGCTTAACTCCCTTATCTGCAGCAAGCTTCATGTATCTATCCAAATTGTCCTCACTGAGGAACTCCTTTGTTACGCATAGGGAAAGTGCTACCGCCAAACCTGCATCCTGGGCATTCTGCACTGCTTTCCAAACCCAGTTGTAAGATTCCGTGTTTCCCCGGAAGCGATTGTGCATCTCTGCATCATAGTGATCCAGGCTAACCACCACTCCCGTAAGACCTGCTCGTTTCAAGGCATATGCTTTGTCTTTTTCCAACCCAAAGCCGGAAGTAAGAATCCAGAAGTCCGTTCCCGGCTTGGCAGCTTCCAATAGCGACACCAAATCTGCGAAACGGCATAATGGTTCTCCACCGCTAAGTTCCACATTGCTTACTCCCAACTCCTGAAAGCGCTGAAGCATCTGCTTAAGCTGCTCATAACTGAGAGGTTCTTTCGCAGCAAGGTTGTTCCATTCATAACAGTGCTCGCAGCTAAGTGGGCAATTGCCGGTTATTGAATACACCAGGGTTTGCAGGCGGTTTGGTCTTCCATTCTTCAGGGGTATTATGCGATTCATCTCAAGGAGAAGAAACTGTTTAAATGCCTCGGAGCTCCATCCCGGTGAGCTTATATTCCAAAAGTACCTGCCACCTGATTTCACCCATTTGAGGTTTTGCAAGCTTCCCAACATGGTGCGTTTGATAGCAATCAAGCGGGACAACACCTTCATAGCGGTGAAGGGATTACGGTATGCACTCAGGGCTATGAAAAGTATATGCAGACGCAGAACTCTACGCAGCATTAAGGCCGGCAACCCGCTTATCAGCTTATTAGAAGTTGTTCTATGCTTTGTTGTCATGAGATGCTATTTTATCAGCGAGTATTTGGCAAGAAACTCAAGGTAGTTTTGACGCGAAAAAGCAGCAAAGCTTCCCGGATTGCGGAATTGCTCCAAACGGGCAACATCGGGCTCTCCCTTTGCCTTGCGGATAACTTTGTAATGTCCACGGCTGTTCAAAAATACACTTCTCTGCATTCCTTCTCTTTCCGGCGGTACCTTGTATAGCAGCACTGCGCTATCCCCAACTCGCGGTTGAATAAAGTACTTATTATCCCGTTTCGCCACCAGCTTGGCAATATCTTTACCTTCTGAAGTAGTGGCTGTATCCACGGCTATCTTCTTGCTTTGGATTGCTTCCTGGGCAGAGAAGTCCATTGCCGCATAATCAATTTCCCAGAACTTTGCCCCATTCTGTAACCTCAGCTCCACTTTATCACCCTCTATCCCCGTTAAATCCAGGGGCATAACAAGCTCACGGTCTGCCATGGGACCAACTACGGGGAAATAGTCCACATACTGCCATGCTCCATCTTTTTTAATATACACCGATAGCGGTATCCCCTGTTTCAAAGCCCAATCAGGATCAAGGCTCTTATCCGGTTTGGTCTGCCGGGCATACCATCTGTCATAGCGAGAGCCAAACATATCCAGGAACTGCCCCAAGGTCTTATCCAGCCAGATTGAATTGCGGGCTTTTAGCACCAGCTTGGCATTATTGGCACCATGCGGAACCGCAAACTGCAAATCAAGAGCATCGTTAGGCTTACTTTCATCTGCGAAATCGTCTCCGCAATACTTCAGCTCATCCTTAGCCGTTATCAGCTTCAACACATCTTCATTGGTTCCACTTTGTGCCATAAGTGGCGCAACAGGCTGCCGAACCGTGTGGTAGTTACCCTTACGATCTACATACAGGCTGCTGCCCAAGGGATGATCTACCACCTCCAACTCTGCCAGATTGGTATATTGAATCTCCTCGGCAAGGTTATCCATCCTAAGCTGATAATACCCATCCTTTGGCTGGATGCAGGTTAAGGGCAGATAGTCGTCCCGTTCAAGATTTGGGAATATTGCCCCGCTATATATCTCTCCGGTGAACTCAAACTCCTCACCGTTATGGCAAAATATGAAAGGGCAGGATTCCTTGGTAAGCATAATCACCACGAATAGAAAAGCAGATGCCACAAAGGTCAGGCCGGCTACGTAGAACGTGGTAGCGATTATCGACTTCCCCAGATTGAGATCATACACTTCCATCTTGTTAATATCTGCCAGCTTCAAGTGAAAGTCCGTTATTATGGAATCTGGCACTACCAGCCCCGGTCTCAAATAGGCGGTGATGATATTTGTATTTCTCATATCCAGGGGAGTATTCAGTTTAATCAGTGTACCGCTTATTTCCTGCTCGTTAAGCTTCAGATTGCTAAACACAAATATTTCTTTCGGCTTTTCGGGATAAACCAGCTTCAGGGTGCGCCCCTCAAAGGTGGGTTGGGGCTTCTTTGGCAACTCAAAATATGAATACCGGGCGCATGAAAACAGCATAGCCCCTATCAAGAACAGGCTTATCACCCGCAGCATAAACAGATTCAATCGCATCCATCCTCCAGTGACGAAATTAAAAAAGCCGGCTAACAGACATACACCCTCTTCAAGGCGGTATCTTAACTGAGTTAGGATACCATGCACCCAAAGAACTATCTTACCGGATAGTATGCACTTATCGGGAGTTTAACTTTTCCGGATTAGCCATTATCCAAAACAGTAAGCACCCCAAAGCCTTGTCAAGATTTATTATTGCTTTGAAGTTGCATAAGGAAACAGTTACCGTTTTCGGTTTATCAATGATGCCGTCTGCAAGTTTATCCCGGAGTGCTTGTTCCGCTTGACACAATATCTTTCCAAAGATTTGTTCCTCCATATGTTTTAAATACATTTGGTGTCGGGCTTCCCGGCACAGGGAGCTGAGGAATGAACAAGCTTTTCATGCTTTCCATCGTTTTTGTTATTTTGCTTAGTGGCTGCGCCACGATGCACAAAAAGCAAGCAGCCAATCCGCTTGAGCCACGCTATGAGATCATCGGGGATATCAAGCTGGTGGGCACTCTGAGCACCACAACCATGCAGAATCTGCAGTTCACCCGCTATTGGGAAGAGTTCTTTCCGCAATACAACAAAGCCGAGCATAAGGATAACAATCGCTTTTACGGCACCATGTTTTGGGAGGATCAGCCCACAATGACCCAGGATATGCCCATCAATTATCTGGTGGGTGTGCCGGAAGAGGTGCTAAGCGACCCCCAAGAACCCTGGGTTAAGCACACCATCAAGGGCGGAAGCTATGCGGTGTTCACGCATAAGGGACCCGTGGAGCGGATTCAGGAAACATATATGTACATCTACGGTACCTGGCTGCAAAACTCCACTTATGAAGAAAGATACGGCGACCAGTTTGAGTATTACGACGAACGCTTCAAAGATCAAAGTCCGGATTCCATTGTGGAAATCTGGGTACCGGTGCAGAAAAAGTAAATAAATCCCTCCGGTTAATTTCCAGCCATCCAACATACGGATAATAGGGCTGATGGCTTGCCTATGCAGATGAAACAGAGCTTGAAGCTTCATCTTATAGCTATAGCTCTCATGCCAATGGGTTATATTCAGCTTGGCAGATATGCGTCCGGTAGGCGTTACATGCTGGTGACCCCTTACGCACCTATTGCATAAATACTTAACAGGCAGGAAGTTCCCGGGTAAATCCTTCGTCCCACCCGGGAATCTCGAGGGAATCACGAGGGAGTTACCTACCCAAGTAACAAGTGGGATGATAGAGACAGCTATGTATGGTATAAGGAGGAACTATGATACATTTACATGGCAAACACAACACGGCAATCGCATTTACAGATTACATGGAGGAGAGTGCAAGACAGATTGTGACAGATTTGCTTGATAACCCGAACTTTAAGGATAGTAAAATCCGTTTTATGCCCGATATCCACACCGGTCTGGGAGTATGCATCGGTACAACGATGACCATCAGTGACAAGGTGGTGCCCAATTTTGTGGGAGTGGATATTGGCTGTGGGATGCTGGTCCAAGAGCTTGATTGTCACACTGTGGATTTCGCGGCTCTGGATAAGGCTATCAGGCAACGGGTGCCATCCGGCAACAAAATCCATGCCATGCAACAAGTGGAGACCTGGCTTGCTTTTCCCCAAGAGCTTAAGTGTGTAAATCACGTTAATATGGATCGTGCGCTGAAGAGCATCGGCACTCTTGGAGGAGGAAACCACTTTATCGAGCTAACCCAAAGCGATAACGGCAGATATTATCTGGTGATTCATTCCGGTAGCAGGCATCTGGGCTTGCAGATTGCCGAGCATTATCAGGAAATGGCGTATAACCAGCTTATCCGCAACAACAAGAAAGATATCCCCGCACTTGTGCGGGAAATGAAGGCAGCGGGCAGAGAAAGCGAGATTGGCAAGGCTATTAAGGAAGTAAAACAAAACATAGCCCAGGTGGAGAAGTATAAACTTATGGCATATTGCGAAGCTGAGTTGTTGCAGAACTATTTGCAGGACATGGATATCGCACAGAAATTCGCCGTGCTGAACAGAAAGTCAATAGCCAAGATTATCGCTTCCGAAATGAGGTGGCAGGTGCTAAGCGAGTTTCAGACGATACATAACTATATCGATACGCAGGCGATGATTCTGCGTAAAGGTGCGGTTAGCGCAAAGAAGGGAGAGCGGTTCATCGTGCCGATTAACATGCGTGATGGCAGCCTGATATGCGTGGGCAAAGGGAATCCTGATTGGAACTACAGCGCTCCTCACGGGGCAGGCAGACTGATGAGCAGAACCCAAGCCAGACAGCAGATTAGCCTGGAAGAGGTTAAGCATACGATGCGTGGAGTTTACACAAACTCCATAAACAACAATACTATAGACGAAAGCCCTCAAGCATATAAGAACATGGATGAGATTGTGCGAAACATGCAGGATACCGCTGAGGTGATTGAGCGGATTAAGCCCGTTTATAACTTCAAGGATAGCTAAGAATAGCTTGGTCAACCCTCTCATCCCACCTAAGAATGTCGGCAGTGCCACAAGAGCAACGCCCACGATTCCCTAGTAATACTCAAGATAAATTCGGGCTACCCTCAAGGAAGCCTCAACATTCTTCCGTGAGATGAGGGGGGAGCATCTCACGGTGCATGATTCTGGTAAAGGGGCATAAGACATTGCGAAATGACAAAATGACGGTACACTTAACACCCATATTCTTTCCAAGCATCCCCCCGAAATTAATAGGGCGAGATCTATGAGCTGTTTACTGGAGGC
>CAZPNU010000031.1:0-25665 GCA_964588075.1 uncultured Candidatus Cloacimonas sp. | reverse complement strand
TCCAGTAAACAGCTCATAGATCTCGCCCTATTAATTTCGGGGGGATGCTTGATATCTGCTGCATATGCTTAGATAAGTTTCTGATGGGCTTTCGGGGGTGAGATGTTAGGATTGGGTATATAGGTTATTGTGGCGACGGGGACGTCACCACCCCGATACGAAGCTGCACAGGTTGTTATGGCGACGGGGACGTCACCACCCCGATATGAAGCTGCACAGGTTGTTGTGGCGACGAGGATGTCACCACCCCGATCCGAAGCTGCATTAGGCACAAGCTACGGGGATTGCTTTTTTCGGATGTTCACTTGCTATCATTACATGATCATTGCATGTTTATTACATATGAAACATGCAATGATTATGCAATGATCCCGTGTTTCTTCCAAGGAGCGCTCTTGTATCAAATACTGATGCAATGCGCCTGAAATACGCATCCCACCCGTAATTCAGGCGCAATTCACCCGTAATTGGAGCAAGAGGCATGCCAAGGCAGAAAATATCTTGCAAAGCGCAAGCCTTTGGCTATTATGTGGATATCCACTCAATAGGAGCAAACCATGAATAAAGAGATAGATACTTACATCGCCAAGGCGGAAGATGCCCGCAGAGACCTGATGATAAAGCTGCAGGACATGATATTAGATAAGTATCCCACCACCGAGACCAAGATTTCCTATGGCATCCCTCATTATAAGTTAGGAAGTGGCTGGGTCTTTTTGGGTTATTGGAAGCAGGGGGTATCCATTTACACGGGCATCATCCCCAGTCTGAACGAATTTAAGCAAAAACACCCCAAGATAAAGATGGGTAAAGGATGCATCAACCTGAAGCTGAAAGACAGCATCCCTTGGCAGGACATCGCCAAAGTGCTGGATACGGCAATGATGCGGATGTAGTAGAAATAAATCCTCAGTCACTCAAGCCTTGCCCACAAAGTAACAACAGCCCAGATGACGCAAAAGAATAGGCTTGCACTTGGCAGATAGCCTTTCATAAAAGCTTGACACATATCCATTTGCCCTGCAGCTTGCGGGATAACTTCACCAAGTACTGGAGGTAACAATGAAGTATGTTTTATGTTTGCTTTTTCTTTTTGCGGTGTTATGCCTTAATGCCACAGCCGATATTCAGGTTACATACACCGGTTTTAATGCCCAGCAACAGGCGGCTTTTGATCACGCTATGGCTTTGTGGGAGCCTATCCTGAACTCGGCGATCCCCATCAAGGTGAATGCTCGTTTGCAGAACATTCCCGGCTTTGTTTCGGTGCCCATTCCCAATATGATTCGCAACTTCCCCGGTGCACCTCAGCAGGATGTTTGGTATTGCACTGCGCTTGCCAATGCCCTCACGGGGGTGGAGCAGAATGTGGGCGAGACGGATATTGAGTTCTTTGTAAGCAGCAGCGCAGCCAATAACTGGTATTATGGGCTGGATGAGGCTTGTCCCGCAGGGAGCATCGATTTTGTAACGGAGATGCACAAGGCTTTGGCATACGGCTTGGGCTATATGGGCTCTTTCTATGTGCAGACGGGTTATGGCTCCTATGGCATGCTGGATCCCAGTGTGTTGGGGCTAAGCACCAGCTTTCCTGCCGATGCCATGAGCGGAAAACCCGCTTTGTACGACACTTTCATCTGCAACACTATGGGTCAGCACCTAACCGATACCACGCTTTTCAGCAATCCTTCTCCTGCCCTTAATGCGCAATTGACGGGTGGTAACCTCCGCTATGTGGGGCAATATGGCAATGCATTTAGCCCCAATGGGGAAACAGTGCTGTATGCCGGAGCATTTAACCTTGCGCGCACCGCCAAGCTGGATGCCGCCACCTATCTGGGAACGGAGAACGAACCGGGGATTCCCACCGCATATAATGGCACCGTGCATCGCTATATTGCGCCGATTGTACTTGGCATCATGAAGGATATGGGTTGGACTCTAAGCCTAAACTCCTGCCTGATGTGCCCGATTATAACGGATTATGGGTTGGAAGGCAGCGATGTGTATCTGATGTGGGAAGAAATTGCCACACCTTATGATATCGATCTCTATGCCATACGCCGCAATGGAGAGCTGATTGCCGAAGTTGCAAGCACCAACTTCACAGATTACAATCCCCCCGCGGGAGATAATTATTACAGCGTTTGTGCCAGATACAGCATGGGCTGGTCGGCAATGTCTCCGGATGTGATGGTTAGTGTGCCGGTGGGGGTGGAGGATGAAACAGCGGTTAGTGCCTCTGGTGCGAGCCTTGGGGTGTATCCCAATCCGATGCGTAACAACTGCCGGATACAGCTTGGGATAAAGAGTGATGCGGTGGTGAGCATGGAGTTGTTTGACCTGAAGGGAAGGCTTTGCGATAGGATTGAAGCGGTAAGCTATCACAGCGGTTTGAACGATGTAAGCTGGAACAGCGCTAAGCTTGGCAGCGGGATATATTTCCTGCGGTGCAGAATTGGAGATGAGCAGCTTGTAAGAAAGCTGATGGTGATTAAGTAACCTTGGCATGGTGCAACACCGGGTATAAGCAGCACTTAAGCTAAATGCCTAAGCCCGGTTTGGGGCATCAGCCGGATAAGTTGGATATAAAAAGTAACAGCCTTCTCCGGTGAGAGCATACGCTGCTTCCGGGAGAGGGCTTTACTATGTTAGATGGAGTTTTGGGGAAAGCTGAGGAGCAGGCTTAGGCTTGCTGCATGTTATAGATAACTTCTTTAACCTCGCGCACCAGTTCTTCGGGCAGAATGGGTTTGTTGAGCAGCTTGTTTACAGGGACTTCCTCGGCACGGCTCTGGATTTGCTTATCGCAGAAGCCGGTGTATAGAACAATGGGGATATCGCGGATAAGCTTAACCTTGGAGGCAAGCTGGATGCCATCCAGTATGGGCATGGTGATATCGGCAATAATCATATCGAAGGCTTCCGGTGTGGCAGAGAAAACCCTTAGGGCTTCGCCGCTATCGCTGAAAGCCTGCACTTCATAGCCGGTTTGACAAAGGGCTTCGGTGAACAGCTCAGCCAAAGAGGGCTCGTCATCTACCATCATTAACCTTGCGGGGATGAAGGGATAATCTTTTACTTCGGGGACAGTAACTTCGGTATCCACATGGTCGGAAACAGGGAGGTAAATATGTACGGTGCAGCCCTCGCCCAAAGTGCTTTCAACGCTCACCAAGCCGCAGTATCCGGTGATGATACCGTGCACGATAGACAAGCCCAAGCCTGTGCCTTCCCCCACGCCTTTGGTGCTGAAATAGGGATCGAATATGCGGCTGATAATGTTGGGAGCGATACCACTGCCTGTGTCTGAGAATTGCAGGTGGAGATAGTCTATATTCAGATTAATCTCAGGATCCAAGCCGATAAGCTCAAAGCCGTGTATTTCGGTTAGAGTGATGGTAAGGGTGCCCATATCGGGGCGGATGGCGTGGTAGGAATTGGAGGCAAGATTCATCAGCACTTGTTGCATCTCGGTGGGGTCTGCAACGGTGTAACTGAAGCTGTTGATGTCGGTTACAATATTTATCTTGGAGGGGATGGAGGCGCGGATCATGGGGATGGAATCCTCGATGATATCGGCAAGTACGATGGGTTTAACTTTCACTTCGCTTTGACGGCTGAAGGTTAGAATTTTGCCGATGAGGCTCTTGGCACGCAGGCATGCCTTGAGGGCTTCATCCAGGTCGTCCCTGGCTTCGGGGTGGTTGTCTATCTTACCTGCAGAAAGGGCGATATAGCCGGCGATGATGGTGATGATGTTGTTAAAGTCATGGGCGATACCTCCGGCAAGGGTGCCGATGGATTCCATCTTTTGGGATTGGCGTAGCTTCATTTCCAGAGATTTCAGGTCGCTAAGGTCACGGGTGATGAACACCAACTTGCTTGGCTTTCGCTTGTTATCGGCAATCACGGATGCGCTTATCAAGGCAGGGAAATGTTGCCCTTCGGCGTCCACCAGGGTTATCTCCAGATTCTTGATGTAGCTGCCGGAGCATAGTTCGGCGATCAGGTTCTTCAGGATGGCACAGTTTTCCGGTGGCGCAAGCTCCAGGATGGAGGCATTTCTGCCGGTGAGGTCGGATTCGCTTTCCACTGCCACAAGCCTTAGGGTTTCGTCATTGGCGGTAAGGATGGTGCCGGTGAGGTCTGTAACGATGATAGATTCGGGGGAAGTAAGCAGGATTTTGCGGGTTTGTTCCTCAATCTCGGTAAGCAAGGCTTCGGTGCGTTTACGCTCTTCGATTTCCATCACCAGTTCGTGCTTTTGGGCAAAGAACCGCTCGATTAGGCTGGCGATATCGGCAAACTCGTTGTTGCGGTGGTCGATGGGGCGGATGATATCCGGATTATTCTCTTTCAGGCTTTGGGAGATGAACTTAAGCGGAGTGGTAATCCACTGCTGGATAAGCACATATTGGATAACCAGAAAGATCAGGATGAAGCCCATGGTGCCGAAGATAATGAGGTTTCCCAAGGCACGGAGTTCGTTCAGGAATGGATTGCGGCTGTAGAACACCAGCCAGGCAATAGTTTTATCATACCAATTCTTTATGGGGCGGTCGATACGGGTGTTATATTGGCTTTCGTCTGTATCATCCTTGCCGGGCTCGGTATTGCTGATGCGGATGTCGTAGTTCAGTGATTTGGAAAGCTCGTCCAGGTATCTGTAGTCCCATGCTTGGGCAATCAGCAGATATGCGGAGGGAGTAGTTAGGCGAAGGGTATCCTCGGAAGCGACAACCCCTGCCACGGCAATGGCAAAGATGGTGTTGCCGTGTTGCGTATTATAAAACAGCTTCTTGCGGGTGGCAAGAGAATCCAGCACTTCCGGCTCGATACGGAACTCCTCCAAGCCGGTGATGGAGTTGTCGCTACGGTTGTAGATAAGCCTGTGTTTGGCATCGTAGGTTTGCACCAAGCTGTAAGGAAAGGACTGGGTGAGGGTACCAAGATTGTTGTCTGCCCAACGGGCGTTGCGGGTTTTTGTGAAGTTCACCATATCATCCCAACGGCTGTAATCCTCCAACAGGGACATCTGATTGCCCTCTTTAAGCTGGAAGATGGTGTCTATTGTGCTGCGCCGTTGGTTTAAGTCTGATTCTTGATACAGCCGCGTTTCTTCACGCTTGATATGAAAGAATAGGTAGAAAAATCCCCCGAAGCCAATGGCTATCACCACGAAAAGAATCAGGAGACGTTGGCTGATGCGCACAGTTACCGGCTGCTACTTGGTGCTTTCCTGTTTAAGTTTTAGCAGTCTATCCAAAGCACTATCCACAATCTCTGCCTGGATGGTTATAACAAGTTCTCGCTCTTTCTTTTCATAGCTGTCATAACCGGTAAGGTAGCGAATTCCGAATACCCACCAAGGGAGGTCTTTCAGGATGGGAATACCGCTTCTTGCCTTGGTCTCGTCGGTATCGAACAAGCCGGCGATAACGGTCTCTTCCTTGTCGTACAACACCAGTTCGGTGTTGGATTTGCTTTTAGTGATGATGGTGGATACTGCACTGGGAACACCACTGGAGCGTTCAACACTCATCTTAAGGTGCACCACATCGGTGCCGTCAATATTCACGATGGTGGGGGTTACATCTAAGATAACACCGGTGGCAAAGAAAGTATCCATGGCATTACCGGCATCGTCCAAGATTTTAACCGAGATGTCCTGACCAACCTGAATGAAGCCTTGTTTGCCGGAAGCTACCAACACAGTGGGTTGAGCTATGATATTCCCCTTTTGATTGGTTTCAATAATCTCCAATGCAGTGCTTATATCCATTTGATACTTGCCGACATCGGTACTGCCCGATACAGTCAGGTTGGTGGGGGTAACGAACTGGGAAGCACCGGCGAAGCCTGCATTAACGGTTATCTTGCCATTAACTATGGAAGACCAGTCGATACCCATTCTGCGGACAAAGGATCTATCTGCCAGCATGGCAACCGCTTTGATGCGCACTTGTTTTGCCATGGCTTCATCTGCCAAGGGGTCAACAGGTGGTGCGGCATTAATGACCGGTTTGGGGATATCTTCGATAGAGATGTAGCCCACATTGTCCTTTTTCACCAGGCGGTTTTGCATTACTATCAAATCTATCGCCCTTTCCCAATAGACATTGTTTATGGGTATGTTGATGGGGCCATTGTAGCTGGATAGGTTTATCAACTTCTTGCGATAATACTTCTGGGTGAATGTCTCCAGTATGATGGCGGCATCATTTATGTGAGTATTCTCGCTAATCGTTACTGTTTCTAACTTTTCCGGAGCTGTTTGTGCGGCAATATAGCCAAGGGACAGGAGCATCAACAGGAGTATTGAAAAAGTGATGTATCTCATAATGAACCTCATTTTAGATTTGATATATAAAGGGTTTGCTCTTCCGGGATGCCATATTTATCTATCTTGAATACAGCTTTACCATTTTTGGCGTCCATGGAATACAGATAGCCGTATGCAACCTTGTCTCGCAGGGCAAGGATGCGGATGATGCCTTGATTGTCACGCAGGAATATCCGGTTATCGGCAATGCCTATCAGAGTAGCTTGGTCGATGCGCACCAGAGTGGGATCGATATCTTCATCCAAGGTGGGGGTGGGGTTCACTCGGGAGCGGAATAACTGATAGAAGGTTATACCACCTGGCATCTTCTTGGGTTTCAAACTCTCAATCTCCGCACCTCCTTCATTGAAGTGCGTGCGGAAAACAATGGAATAGGACACGCTATCGCTATTTGCCACATTATCCGAGCCGATTGCCATCTCTTCGATGGTAAGCACGGCTCGTTGATGCTCAATATTCTTGGTTAGCTCCACCACATCACGATAGTTTGACCTCCCGGAGATGATGTATTCGTTCCAGGTGGTTTCTTTCTGCCCTTTGTCGGACATGGCAAAGTTAAAGATAGTGCTTCGTTTCATCCAAGACAGCAAGCGTAGCAGATATTGGTAGGTTATTGTGGGGTTATCGTTTGCCAATATAACCTTACTCTGCTCTGCCACCATAGCTTTGCGAATCTCATACTCCAATTTTAGGGAGTCAATATTACTTATCTGCGCTTCCAGCACGGCAATCTTCTTTGAGGTTTTGGTATTCTCTTCGGTGAGGGCAAGGGATTCCTTGTGAAGCTTGCGATATACGGAGATGGATATCCCTCCTAAAACTACCAGCAGGGCAACGAGGACAACAGTATTACGAGTGGTGTTGGTCATTTGCCACCTCCCTTGTTTATCAAGGCAAGATCGGCATTCACCTGGCTAATCAGAGAGTGGCGTCCATAATCATTTTTCATAAGGTTATAATACTCAGTGTAGCGTTCATTGCCATTGGCATAATAGATCCGTGCCTGCAGCAACAGCGCATAAGGCAAATATCGGTCGGATATTCTTAACATTGGTTCCAGGAACTGGGAGGCAAGGCTGTACTCTCTATCCAGATACAATCTATAGCTCATCCACCAGCGTACCGCGGGCAGCAATTCACTGTTACGATGCCGATTGATAAAGCGGGTTCCCATATCTCGGTATTCCCAGATATTACCCCGGTTGGCAGAGGCTACGAAGCTGAAATAGTCTTTCAAGTCCTGTCCTTCTCCGGTAAGCAATTCCTCCTTGGGAGTTGGGCAGCTGCTCTGTGGCAATACAGGTAACATCACTCTGCCTTTTTTATCCACGGTTTTGGTGTTTTTGGTTGTCTGAGGAGCAATAGGCTTTAGTGGTCCGGATTGCACCGCTTCTTGTTCGGCTGCGGCTGCGGCAGCTTGTTCCTTCTCTTCGCCCAAGGTCTTTCTCATCTCCAACAAAGCTTCCACATCACGCTGGATTTCGCCCACCCAATCAACTTCCGGCAGAGGAGCAGTCATCTCGAAAGACCAGATGGAGTTATCTCTAATCTTGGAATGGGCAACTTTTCGTATCTGCGCACCGGGGAAGGCATTGGCAAACTCAATGATGGCAGCTCTGCGGGTGGTGGCACCACTAAGGTTTAGCGTTCCTTTATCCAGCTTTAGATTACTGAGCCAGCTTAATGGCTGACCTGAGAACACTCGGTTGGCTATATTAAGAGTCTCTGTCCAGGGGTTCTTTTTATCCAGCAGGTCTTTTAGCACCTGGATGTTTTTCTCCTGTGCATCAAGCTCTGTGCGTATCTTTTGAATCTCTTCCGCTTCCTTTCTCTTGGCTTCGAGGCGGAACTCCAGATCGCGCTTCAGGGCTTTCTCCTGCCTTATCTTTAAGGTTTCTTTCATAATGGAGTTGGTAAACCACATGGCTACGGCAAAGATGAAGAACAGTACGATAAACCCATGCCATGCAATTTTGAAAACCTTCTGTCCCTCGATAATGCGTGAGGGTAGGAAGTTGCTGGGTGTAAGCCGATCATCATCCGGGAAAAGTGCCTTGAAAGCCAGAGCGATGGGTATGGTGAATTGTGTTAGAGTGCTTACATCCAGATTATCAGAATCCGGGTTTGCAATGGCAAGATTGCTGAAACCGAGCATTTCCACAACTGCTGAGGGGAATTGCGATTTGATGTTATCCACCAACTCAATATTCGCCAAATCTCCGCATATAACGATGGCTTCCGGCTCCTTAAGCTGTGCGCTGTCTATTGCCAAGGCAAGCTTGGAGCTGATAACCTCAGGTTCCGGGATACTTTGGGTTATCTGCAACTTCAAAGTTTCATTCCATTTCCCGTTCTGGAACAGGAAGGCTTTACGATACTCCTGCCCCACATATACCAACAAAGTGTCTTTCTCCAAGGTATCGGCATAAACAACAGAGAAGTAGTCCGTTAAGGCAATATCATTGGCATCGGCAAGCTGGAAGAACAAGGATAGGTGATTGGTCTTTTGATAGTCCCTAAGCATATCAAGCAGCCTGTTTGTGCCCTTGTGCAGCCAGTGCTGCTTTTGCTCACCTATGGTAACAATTGACGATTGCCAATCTCCTGCTTTGATCTGCTTGGGAGTCATCTTGGATTTGCGGAAAGCGTCCATCTCTTTTTTGGACAGCGCACCAAAGTTATCCTTATGGATATTGTCCTCATACACGTTTAGGGCAATAACGCCATGAGCAAGATCGAAAGATGCCAACATCCTTTCTGAAGGTTGAAGCTGGAAGTTTGCTACATAATCGTTATCGAACTCGTCTATCTGGACTTCGCCTTTGGCAGGGGATTTATCTTCATTGGTTTTGGAATCCACCACCGATATGGCGGGATCCTCCAAAATCTTGTACCAATAGCGATCCAGCTCGGTATGATCCACAGCGTGAAGATATACTTCATTGCCTTCCCGACTCAACTGCACCAGGCGGACAGCCAAGCCATCGTGGAAGATACCGTATGCCTGTTTTGGGTGCTTCTTCATATATGTTCCTATCTAACTTATTTTCCTGTTTCTGTTTCCTATGCCTATGGCATGGAAAATAGCTGTATCATACGTTTCTTGTTATTGGCATAATTCACGGCTGTTTGCTGAGTTATGATGCCTTTACGTTGCAATTCTCGCAGGTCTTGTTCCAGCGTGCACATTCCGTAACGCTTTCCCTCAACCATCATCTGGTATATCTCGCCGATATTCTTATTGCGGATGGCAGCCTGCACACTGGCATCGGTGCTGAGAATTTCTTTTGCCATCACCAGCTTACCGTCAATGGTGGGTATCAATTTTTGGCTCATAGTTACGGAAAGCACATCCGCCAACCTGTTGCGTACGCGTTCTTGTTCCTCTGGGGGAAACTCGGCAATTATCCTGTGGATACTGTCTATGGCAGAACTGGTGTGCAGAGTGGTGATGGCTTTGTGTCCGCTGTCGGTGATTTCCAACACAGTGGCAATCGTTTGCGCATCGCGCATTTCGCCCACCACAATAATATCCGGGTCTTGGCGCAAGGCTTCCACGGCACCGCTCTCGAAGCTTAGCACATCCGAACCCACTTCTCTGTGGCGGACAAGGCTGGATTTTGATTCATGCACATATTCAATGGGGTTGCCAATAATCACGATATGTGCATTGTTATCGCGGTTATTCATATCAATAATAGCATCCATGGTGGTGGATTTACCGCTGCCGGTTATCCCGGTAACCAAAATTAACCCGGTTTTCTCGTGCTTCAGGTTCATGCGCTGGGCAACCGGTGCAGGGATGCCTAAGCCTTCCATGGTGTAAAGCGTATCGTTGATGCGGCGAAAGTTTGTGCCCAAATAGCCGCGGTCATAATATGTTGAACCCCTGAACCTCGCTTCCCTGGCAGGGGGGGGTAGGGGAAAGGTGAGAGAGAAGTCCACGCTTTTACGGCTGAAGAGGCGCTGTCTTTGCGAGGGGCTTAACCAACTAAGCACGATTGCCGTTGTTTCCTGGTGAGAATAATGCCCCAGAGAGGCTACAGGTCTCTTGCTGCCATACACGCGAATCCACACCTGTCCTTCACATCCGGGAGCTCCAAAATCAATATCCGAAGCCCGTAAATCACGCATTTTCATTAACCATTCCACCAACACTTCGCGGCATTCTGCCTCTCTGTCGGGGTGGTCGGTTAACCATTGATCGATAACCATGCACTGCTCCACCCCGGTGAAGTTCTCCGGAATGGCGGCAATCAACTGGGCGACAAAGCTTAAACTCACTTATTCTCCATTACATTAACCTTGTTTCTTCACTTCATTAAAACCACATGCCCCCTTGCTATCATTACGTAATCATTACGTAATCATTGCATGTTTCATCCGTAATAAGTACGTAATGATAGCGTATTGTTAATGGGAGGGCAGCAATCATTGGCTCGGCTTCTCGGTATTAAAACCGCTGTATAAACCAATGCGGAAGATGGAACGACGCCACTTCATATACATACACTGGATAAGGTTTATCATGTATCTCTTGGTGAGGGTCTCTTCGTTATAAGTGAAGAATTCCATTATCTTTTTGCGTTTGAAATGGCGAACATGCACTTCGCTTTGGGCTTTCAGATTGGTGAATGCTGCATTGGGATTGAGGAAGGTTTCCTCTCCCCAAACATCGCCGGCAACAAGGGTTTCCACAACAGTATCGTTGTGATACACATTAAGCCTGCCATTTTCCACGAAGATCATTGAGCCATGCTCTTCGTCCAAGGATATGGTATCACCATATTGATACTCAACCACGCTGCCCATACTCTTGAAATCCCTTGCCTGTTCGTAGGTGAAGCCACGCAGTAGCAACATATCGCTTTGCTTGTCGGTTTGGGGAATGGCAGCATCGCTGGAAGCACCGGAGCTTTCACCCAAATCGGCGGCATGCTTCAAGCCGGATTCCACCACCTTGAGCAGTTCGTCTGCCTGAATTGGTTTGGTGAGATAGTGATAGGCACCTGTGCGGATGGCTTTGATAGCCACATCGATACTGGAATAACCGGTGGTGACTATAATAACGGCAAGAGGCTGCAGCTCTTTTAGCTTGGTGATGAGATCCAGACCACCCATACGGGGCATATACACATCGATTATGTATAGGTCATATTGCTCGTAAGCAACTTTATCCAAGGCATCCAAGCCATCAACTGCCACGGAAACGGTGTAACCCACTTCCTGCAGAAATTCGCTAATTATCTCGCGGATGTTTTGTTCATCATCCACGACCATAATCTTTTTATTATTCATGAAACCTCCTCGGGAGGATTGTCTGTTTTACTTTCAGTCTTGCTAGGTTGTGATTTCATAAAGGGGGTTTTAATACTATTTAGCTGTTCTTCGGTATCAGTTCCTTCAGCGTCACAGTTCTTGGCTTTGTCTTTGCTGGCATAATAACCCAATAGCGGATGCTGCTTCATGGGATGCAAGCGCTGCAGGATGATGCTGATTTTATTCACGGCTTCCATAATCTCGTTATTGGATTTGTTCAAACCATCGTTCTGATACTCATTGGCATACCGTTTAACTCTTCCCAGTGAAAGGGTGATTACGCACAATGGAGTGTTGATATCATGATCTATATGCCCCACATCTCTAAGTATGGGCATCAATTCGTCCACTTGCTTTTGTAATGCTTCGTAATCTGCAATCAAACTCTTGGCTGCCTTGATGTCGGTCTCAAGACTTCTCAGATAGGTAAGTTGGTCGGAAAGATAATTGGCAATAAGCGCAACCCCGCAGAACAGACCGGTGTAGGATAAAATATACACTGTGGAGCCTGCTACATCCATATTTGAACTCTCTGTAGGAGAAAGAACCCCGTTTTTGTACAACAAGATGAGGATTAATAACGAGAAACTCCCGGTTAAACCGGCAATCAAACCCCCGTTCTGCTTGATGGTTAGCGCAGCGGTTATAACTCCAATGAGGTACACCCACACAAAGAAGCTGTTCAAACCACCGGTTAAATGCACCACGATGGTGGCAAACACGATATCCAGAATAACCTGGAACACAATCACCCATTGTTTGGTGGTGTGGGATTGTATCTGGAACAACAGGTTCAATGCCACGATGCCCGCAAACACGGAGAAGAACAGGATGGTCTGCACCATGGTTTCATTGAAGCTTATGTGCAGCAGTCCTATCGAAAATAGCACCACTACCATGAACCAGCGGATCATTGCCCACCAGGAAAGAAGCTGATATCTCTCGTTATCCATTATATGCCTCCAGGGCTAATCTCTTATATATTGAACGGTTGTGGGGGTTAACACTTGGCTTACGTAGGTGGCAATTTCCGCATCGGTGAGGGTGCGCGGTACCAAACCCACCTGATCCATCATGCCGATAAGATAGTGATATGCATCGCCCGATTGCGCTGTGCCATAATACTCTCTGCCCAGATAGATGCCTTTGTTTTGGATGGCAGAAGGTTTATAGAGAGGGTAAAGAGTATTCTGAGCCGTGCCTTTCAACACCCCATTAATGTATCCTTTCACCTGTCCGCGGTTATAAGTCATGGCAAAATGATACCATGCGTCTTTGTTGTGGGGCCACTTGGCATCAAAGGTGAAGGGGGCTGAAGTCTGCACAGTAATTCCATCCACTGTGGTAGCAGTGAAATATACGGTGTTGTTGTTATACCAAATTGCTCCTGTAGGCTTCCTGCGCACATTACCCCAACCGGCTGTGTTTATTGCCGGGTCTGCGGGATCAGGAGGTAGCCACACCATTGTACCTTGGGCGGTAGTCTTATTTACTTTGGCAAAAGCAATGATGGAGAAGTTTGAAGCAACCACCATTGTGGAGTTTCCTGTATGCCAGATATAACCGGTAGTGCCTCCACTGGACTCGTTAAAGCTTGCAGCCTTCCACCCATCCACGCCGGAGCCGTGAGGACGGGTATCCACATTACCATAAAAATTTGCATCATTATCGTTATCTGAAGTGTCCCATACAGTGTCACCTACCCCGGGGTTAAACTGGGGTTGGTTCATTTCCAGATAGATGCAATAGTCCATATCCAGAATAGCAACCACGGGGAAACTGAAGGCAATCTCGGCACGATACTTAACCGTTTTGCCCATCAATTCTCCGCTTACATGACTGATGGCACGGTAACTGTTGGTGGTACCGGATACGAAGGTATAATTGATGCTGTCCACATGACAGTTCTGGATATTGAAATTGTTGTAATACTCATTCCATTTAATCAACGATGCTTCACCGGTTTGTTGTCCATAATAGATGGAATTCTGTATAGCATTTCGCAGTGCGTAGTCGGACACACTTTCTGCCTGCTTGGTTAGGATGTTACGGCTGATGATATTGGGTAATGATAGTACATGTCTTTGCAGCGAAGTCATGATGACGGCATAGATTGTGGTCATCAGGATAGTTACAATCAGCATTGTGCGTCCCATGTTGTCTCCTTATGCCCCTTGCATGTAGGCATTCATAAAGTAACATTTGAATTGTAACTTGGTGGTGATGGGTTTGCCACCAATCCGGGGAGAATTACGGAAGAAGGACATACGCACTTCGGCACTGCGGGCAAGAGAGGCAGTGGTGGTAAGCAAATCACTCTTTGTGTAATAACGAAATTTAAGTTCATTAACCCAAAACAGGTAACCCAAATCCGTTAAGGGAACACCGTTTTGGCGAATAACCACGGCAGTTCCATAGGGACTGGGAACACTTGAAAGCTTAATGGAAAGAGTCTTTGACGACCCGGTTATTTGGTCGTTCTGGAAATCCCAAAAAGTATAGAAGACGAGTGAATCCGCCGTGGCATACTTTATCGCTGTAGATGGGGATAATCCAACTCCGGCAAGGGCAATCACGTTGTTGATGCGAGTAGCTGCCTGATCCATGTGGTCAATCATGTTGATAGTGTACATGGCACGATCTGCAGCCTCCCGCATTTGGAACTGGAAGCTAATCATCATCAGCATTAGAAGGCTGCCGATGAGTGCTGCACCGATGAGATCAATTATAAAGCTCATTATAGGTTTAGGTAGGTTTTGGTATAAACCCGTTGAAGTTTAGCAGGAACTTTGAGACCCGGAGTGGTGGCGGTAACCTCCACGCGAATCCAAAGATTATTCGCAACAGGTGTGGAAAGCGGAATCCCGAGAGAATCGCAATCCACCACCTTGATATTCAGCTTATAAACGTCTCCGGGAAAAGCTAGGTCAATGGTGCGGTTAAGATTGGCATAAGTCGTCTTCACGCTGGCAAATGAAATCATCTTGGCAAACAGCTTGGCGTCAATCTCATCCAAAACCGTGTGGCACAATTGGGAGGCTTGCACATATTGGGTGGCGTTGATCATGTAGGCATTCTGGTCCAGCATTTTGCGGTTATAATTAGCCGCTACACTGGTGAAAAATACCACCGACAACAGGGCAAGCAACATTTCCATCATATTCATCTAATCCTCCGCTGTGGCATATAATACTTCGGTTAGATCCGTTAAACCATCTCGCATCCGTTCAACGCCGCTGCGGCGCATGGAAAGCATCCCATGCTTTTCAGCTATGGCGCGGATACGCTCTTCATCAATATCATTAATGGATTTCACAATCTCGTTGCGAACTTCAGGATAAAAGAACAGAGCTTCAGCGATATTCACCCGTCCCTTGTATCCTTCATGGCACTTAGAACACCCCACCGGCTCATATATCTTTCCGCTCTCCAGCTCTTCCTGAGTGATGCCTATTTGCAAAGCAGCTGGCCAGTGTTCCTGGGAAAGAGGACGGCGACAGTGCACGCATAACTTACGCACTAAACGTTGGGCGATAATAATGTTGATAGAGTACGCCAGCAGGAAGGTTTCAATGCCCATCTTATACAAACGGGTTATGGCAGAAGGAGCATCGTTGGTATGCAGAGTGGAGAAAGTTAAGTGTCCGGTGTTGGCAAGCTTAACCGCTATATCAGCGGTGATTTTATCGCGTATTTCGCCCACCATCACAATATCAGGATCGTGACGAAGGATGGAGCGAATAGCCAGATCAAAGCTCATCTTGTGGCTTATTTTTAATTGCCTTGCTCCACGAATCACGTATTCTACAGGATCTTCGCAGGTTAGCACATTCACAGTAGGATTTATTACATGATGCAATGCTGCCATCAAAGTAGTTGATTTACCGCTTCCGGTGGGTCCGGTAACAATTATAATACCCTTGGATGTGGAAATGGACTTGATAAATTCTTGTTCAGCTTGGGTTTGGAACCCAAGCTTGCGGAAGTCAGTAATCACCTTACGGTCGTCTATCACCCGGATAACGATACTTTCAAACCGACGATCGAACTCCGAGGAAACAATGGGGATAATTGATATTCTAAAGCGGATTAGGTGGTCATCGATAAGTCTTTGGGCAAATCCATCCTGGGCGGTGTCTCTTTCAAACCTATCCACTCCGATGGAGCGGTCTTTAACCACCGCCGATAACGCTTCAGGTGCCGTGCCTTCCTGACGGTGCCACAACTGAAGCTTTCCATCTACACGGATGTATATATCTATCGTGCTACGGCCGCCGGGGATGATATGAATATCGCTGGCGTCTTTATGCACCGCTTCAATCAAAGCACCTTCAAAGAGGTTCACAAGCAAGCTTTTATTTATCTCTTCGTCCAGTGCTTGCTCGTTTAACTCAACTCCGCTACTACCATCGTCTATATCTGTAAGCACTTGCCCTGCTTCTTCTAACAGAGCAAGAAATTCGTTCTTTTGAGGGGCAATCCTGGCAATCAGATTCTCAATGGTTTTTAGCGTAACCCAATATATCTCTGTGCGCTTATATTGTGTCTGCTCAGGGATATCCTGTAAAGCAGGATCGGTGGTATCAGAAGCTAAAACCTGCAGGATGTCTCGCTCTTTATCCAGAATAGCAAAGGGGAATATCTTATGGTAGAATAGCTTCTTCTTCAGTTCGTCGGGGAATTTATTCAGAATATCCTTGCATGCTTCAATCTGCTTGTGATCTAGGAGGTCAA
Source organism: uncultured Candidatus Cloacimonas sp. (assembly GCA_964588075.1). Lineage (GTDB taxonomy): Bacteria > Cloacimonadota > Cloacimonadia > Cloacimonadales > Cloacimonadaceae > Cloacimonas. The sequence continues at coordinate 9,266 of CAZPNU010000031.1, read as the reverse complement.
CGTCAACTTCCAGCTTGTGGAAGGCAAAGTTGCTAGCCAAGGCTTCATAAACTTTGTCATGCGGGACAGCAAAATCACTTTCTAAAAGCCTTGCCAGTGCTCCGGCAGAGCTATCACCAAATTCCAGCATCTTTTTGGTGGCGGATTCCACCAAATCTCGCTCTAGGTAGCCTTTATCTACCAGATATCTGCCAAACTTAGTGAGGTTGCTCATCGCTCCGTTTACATGGTGGGCGGGGAGATGGTGGCAATTTCCGCCGAAACCACGGTTAAGAATGTTATGGCAAGGGAGATGAAGAGACCCACAATACTCTGTATATACTCAATCATATTGTTCATTTTGTATGTGGTTTCTGCTTCATAATAGGTTGCTATCTGTTGAGATGCTTGCAGGATGTTACCTGTCTCCTGCCCCGTGCGTAATCTGGTCAAAGCGGTGCGGGTAAAGATTCCGGCTGCTTCCATGGCAGGAACAAAGGCTTCACCCTCTTTAAGCATCAATGGTATGGTTACCCGTTTAATTCTATCTTCCATCCAGGCATTGCGACATGCTTCCGCTGCAGTGCGGATAGTTTCAATATTATCTCCTGCTCCTGCATAGATGGTTCCAAACACCCGGAAGTAAATTTCTATTGATGATTTATGGATCAAGTGTCCCACCATGGGCAGTTTTATAATGTGCGAGTCACGCCAGATCTTTCCTTTGGGGGTTGACCACCATCTCCAAACGATAACTACGGGTATCGCTAGGCAAAGTGCTATTACCCACCAGTAAATCGCCAGCCAATCACTGGCAGAAAGAGTAGCTTTGGTCATGGGGGGAAGGGGCATATTATACTTCAAGAACAGTTCAGCAGTGGCAGGAAAGATGTCTATCACATAATACATCACAGCGCCTATGGTAGCAAACACGGCAAACATAGGGGAGATCAGGGCTTTCTTAATGTTCTTCTTTATCTCCATATCCCGCTCGATGAACTTGCTTGTTGCCTCAAACACATCTGCCATATTACCGCTTCGCGTAGCCAATCCCAACATGAATGCGGGAAACTTACCAAATACATGCCCGAAGCGCATGAATACTTCCCTACCTTCCGCACCACCTTTCAGTTGGCTTTCGATCTGCTGTAATGCATCTTTTAATGTGCGGTTGGTTTGCTCTTCAGCAAGCATCTCCAAGATCTTACCAAAGCTCATGCGGTCCTTTAGCATGGTGGTGGAGAGCTTGATGAACATCATGATATCTGCCAAGGCAGGTTTCATGGGAATATCGAAAAGCACGGGGTTGATGGTAAAACGCGTGTAACCCATTTTGGTGAGAGCAGAGGCAACCTCTGCCTTGCTGTATGCGGACTGCCTGCCGTTAAATGGCTTCTTCTTGCCGGCAGCATAAACTTTGTATAACCAATCCCGTTTCTTCTCAAGGCTGCTTATGCGAAGGTGAAACTTTTGCGATAGCTTGTTCAGGTATTCCTTAGCCGCTTTGGGACTTTCTGCCATGAAAGTTCCCTGCACCAATTTGCCTTGGGGTCCATATCCCTTAAAACGGTATTCTTTTACCATCGGTGCTCCTAATCTTGGTTTTTGCCGGTGTGGCAAGATATCCTATGCCACCAATCATGCTGTGTCTAGAAAATATAAAACAAAACTCTCAGAACAAGGATAGGTGTACTCTATTGATCCTTCCATCCTTATGAACACTTCTATCAGTAGCTTACAAGATCACCGAGGCTATAGCAACTCCTCCCGCTCCTATAAAACACCCTCACTATCGTTAATATTCCTTTATACCAAGATTGGTCAAGATAAATCTTGACCAATCCTGGGTAAAACCTGATTGCTCAGGCTGTCACAATAAACTTGACATCATTAAGGTGCATCGACATCAGAGGCTACAGCAGTAACAGTGCCTTCTGGGAGGGCAACAGTGGTAACCACTTGGGGGTTCTTCGGGTTCGTTCCACCTTTCTTTGCGGTTCCAACGCCAGTGATTACGACCTGAGTACCACTAGCGGACGTAATGGTGTATGTACCATTTTCATTGGTGGTCTTATTACCAGTTTCCTGGAAGCTCAAGAACGTTGCTACTTTATCTGCTGTCATCAAGGAATCAGCGCCACCTGCACCACCCTGTGACATAGGGGTCTTGTAATACTGCACGGCTTGAGTAGCGAAGCTCTGGGCATCGGAAGCGATAGCAGTCTTGTTGCTGTTGTAAGACTGGCTGTTAAACATGCTGATACCGACGGCGATTGCGACACCGACGATGATAACGCTGAGTACGATCAAAAGAATTTGTTGGGTTCCCATGGTAATCTCCTTTTTTGGGGTTATTTCTTTTTTTCTGGGTTCACTCTATTTTCTGCATCCCTGCGGGACACACTATTACTTATCGCAAGTAGCGTGCCAAAGTTGCCAAGCTATCAAAAATAACTTTATGCTCAGTGCTAATCTACTATTATACATAAAGTTACAATATCCTCACTGCATGATGTAAGCAGGAGAGAGAGTAACCAAATGGGAGAGAGTGTGTCCTGTATGGACAACACCACTCATATATGCTGTACTGTTATTGAGACATTGCTTGTTCCTGTTGGGTTGATTAATCTTACAATCCATCATAAAAAGCAGTTCCCCAAACTGGAGACCAGGATCTGAAATCTGAAAAATTGAAACTCAGCGGGGTGGTAGAGGAAAGAAACTGCTGGTTCTAAGTATATAATCCTGATACTCAGGGTTATCTTGATACTTGCGCTCCAACATGGGCACTCCGGATACCCTTATCAGCAGGAAGCTCATCACCACTGGACTTAACAAGGCTAGCCAGCCCTGAGCCACCTGTAGAGTAAGCAAAAATATCCCCCACCACATGCAAGCCTCACCGAAGTAGTTGGGATGTCTGGTATAACGCCATAATCCTCGGTTCATAATCTTGCCTTTATTAGCCACATTTTTCTTGAAACTCATCAATTGAGCATCTCCCACAGCCTCGAAGAAGAAACCACACACCCAGACGATTACTCCCAGTATATCCATGAAGTGTATACTCTTATGGTGCTCATTGCTGATCAAGACAAGGGGGTATGCCACTAAAAGCATAAAGAAGCCTTGGGTGAGGAAAACCTGTAAATAGCTGCGAATAACCCAATACTTACCCCAGTCTTTACGCCACTTTGCATAACGGAAATCTTCTTGTTTTCCCTTATTGCGTAGGTGAATATATATGGCAAGGCGCGATCCCCAAATAAGTACCAAGGCACTGATTAGCAATCTTCGCCAGTGCCAACCCGGTATTGCCATCAGCAGGATTATCATCACCACAACGAATCCCAGCCCCCACGCTATGTCCACTATATCATTTCTTTTCAGCAGCAATGCCAAGATAAACACCGTGTTCATATACGCCAGCACGATACATACCATCAAACAAATCAGATCAAAGCTCATCATAAGACACTCCAATACCCACAGCTCCAATACCGTTATGTACACCCACAACCGGGGCTAAGGGCATAATATATGCCGGTTCTTTACCTGTTAAATGCGTCAGTAATTCGGCATAACGAGCCGCCCTTTGTGGTGCTTCAGCATGCACGATTGCATATTCCCATAGCCTGAACCCAAGCAAGTCCCGGCGGATAAGCTCCACAATCTTGTTCATATTGCTTCGGCGGGAGAAGCTTTTACCGATAGGTTTAGCCTTGCCCTGTACATCCAGAGACACGATAGGCTTCAGGTTCAACATAGTTGCCAGCATACCGGTAAGGGGTTTAACCCTGCCCCCTCGGACCATATACTTCAGGGTGTTTATATCGGTGAGTATCTTGGTGTTGGCAATCCATTTTTCTGTATGCTTATCTATCTCCTCCCTGCTCATCCCTGCTTCCAAGGCACGGGCTATCCGCAGGGTAACTAATCCTTCCGAAACGGATAACTGGCGGCTGTTGATCAGCTTTAGCTTATCTGCGGGATATCCTGATGCCAGGGATTGGGCGTTGTGATACACACCACTTAAATGTTCGGAGATGAATATCGCATAGCTGTGGCTGTAATGCTCGGTGTATAAATCCAACCATTCCTGCAGCTGCTTGGTGTTTGGTTGGGAGCTAACCGGATGTTGCTTATCTGTGGATAGTTTTTGGTAGAAAGTCTCCGGTTTGATGGTAAGCCCATCGAGATAGTGGTGCTCTCCAAAACTTACTCCAAAGGGTATTCTGCCAATATTGTATTTGTCCAGAAGCTCTTGAGGTAAATCGCAGGCGGAATCAGTCAGGATGCCGATGGAATTCGGTTTTGCATTGCTAATCTGTTGCTGCCTCAGCATATCTTCTACCTTTACCGACCTAATTTTCCCCAGATTCATAAGCTTGGCATATACCTCATCCGGCTTGCTGCAATGCAAGTGTATATGCAGATTATCTCTACCCCCGGCAAGTATCTGGGAATCACCCATAGGGTTTAGCATGGCGGTTAGTTCATCAATCTCCCCAAGACATTCGCCCATGATTAGTTCAAAGCAATAGCGTTTTTCTCCCGGAGCGTTGCTGTGAAGGTGCTGTTCCGGTATCATATGCTCGATAACCGGATAATTACCCTTATCCCGCAATGATCCCTTATGAATATAGTTTACCACTCCCTCCAGAAAATAAACAAATCCACTCGCCCCTGCATCAACCACCCCAGCTTCGGCAAGGGCTTTCAGCCGAGATGGAGTGGCTTCCAGAGAGCGCTTAGCCTCTGCCAATGAGTGCGTTAAAATATGCAGGAAATCTGTGCTTTTTTCACTTTGCATTTTTAAACTATCTGCCCATTCCCTTATCACGGTAAGCATGGTTCCCTCAACCGGATTCACCAGAGATTTATACAGAGTGCTTACCGCTTTTTGAGCGCTTTGGGCAAAGTGCTTAGCCGTTAAGATACTTTGTTCGGATAGCTCTAAACTAAGTCCATGCAAATATTGGGCAAAGATTATCCCGGAGTTTCCCCTTGCTCCATTGAGTGCTGATTCCGCCACAGAACTAATGGTTTCTTTGATGGTTCTGCCCGGCTTGCTGCCCTCCCTGATTGCCTGCATGGTACCGGCAAGGTTGTGTCCGGTGTCTGCATCTGCAACCGGGAACACATTAATCTTGTTCAGATATGCCTGGTGGCGGATAACCTCCATCCCTCCCGCAACCAAGCCACGGTATAACCTCTTACCATCCAGATAGCCAATCTTTATCATCTTACCACTTTTGAGGCATCTTTATTATGCGTTTGGTGTTATATCCCTGCTCTGTCAAATCCTGCACTATATCCTTATAAACTTCCTCCGGCATCTTTGGGCTACGGCTCATGATCCACACATACTTCCGGTTGGGCACTCCCACGGCTGTATGCTGATAATCCTTATCCAGATACACAATCAGATACTTAGCCCAGAATGGTTTAAAGAGTTGCATCCGCCATTCGGCATTGGTGGTGGTATTATATATCTTTCCTCTGGGGTGCATCACTTTTTTCTTTCCCGCAGGACTTTTTTTAAAATAGGTATAGGTAACGGCGATGCTGCCATCCGGATTCAAACTGTAACTTTCGATGCCATTTACCGCATTTTTCTCTATAAAGTTTGGCAAAATGGCGATAACATACCAATCCCCCATATAGCGAGGGATATCCACATAGTCCACAGTGCGAAAATCTTTGCTGCAACTCATAAGAATCAACATCAACGGTATTATTAACAATAGCTTTATCATTTCAGTGCCTTTTCAATTGCTGTAATCACCTGTTTATCCTGCGGATTGGTGCTGCTGCCAAATCTATCTACTATCGTGCCATCCTTGCCTATAAGGAACTTGTTGAAATTCCAGCTTATCTTGCCCGAGTGCTTCGGATTGCTGGCTTTTTCGGTTAGATATTTATATAGCGGATGGATGTTCCTTCCTCGCACGGAGATCTTGGCAAACATCGGAAAACTAACCCCAAAGTTCAGGCGACAGAAGTTACTTATCTCTTCGTTGGTCCCGGGTTCTTGGTGCATGAAATTGTTTGCGGGGAATCCCAGAATCACCAATCCATCCTTGGCATATTTCTCATGCAAAGCCTGCAGATCGTCATACTGCTTGGTGAATCCGCATTTACTGGCAGTGTTTACTATCAGCAGCACCTTCCCCCTATACTCACTCAATTTTACTGAACTGCCATCTATCCTTGTTACACTGATATCATATATGTTTTTCGCTTCCAGCATGGTGTTAACTCCCACGAAACTCAGGAAAAGAGCAGCTAACAATATGAATTGTATTTTTGCCTTTGCCATCATATCATCCTTTAATAGTATTTTATACCCATAAACTAAGGCAAGGGTGCATTTTGGCAACGTATATACTATCCGATTCTCCCAGAACTTTACAAATACAGACGGTCTTGCCTTCATAACTTTGCGGATGACAGAAATGGAAAGAAAGTTAGGGGTTAGCGGGTTAATAGGTTAATAATGCTCAGCAGTGGCAAAGCTATGTGTCTGCCCGATAAGTCTTTGAAGGATACTCTCATACTTGCTTAAATACAAATCTTCAGCTATTTTGCAGACTCGATTCCCTATGTATGTTGTACCCCCTCTGCTTTTCTCTGCCTTTCTCTGCTTTTACTCTGTGTTTAAGAAAATGACTTCGCTTTTCTGAGTTGTCTACTTCGCCAGCACCATCTTACCGCTGAACTTATGTTTTCCGCTCTGTAGCCGGTAGAGATACATCCCGCTGGCAACGGGGGTGTTGCGCTCATCCTTCCCATCCCATACCAGCCTGTGGGTGCCTACACTTAGCGGAGCATTAATCATCCTACGAATCATCTGTCCTTTGAGGTTATAGATGCACAGCTCGGTGACACCCGCTTCCGGTAGGAAAAAGCTGATGGTGGTTTCCGGGTTAAATGGATTAGGATAGTTGGTGGCATAGATGCTCTCAGTAAGCTGCGGAGCAACAGGATCATCATTACCAACAGGGGGTGCACCATACTCATAGCAACCCATGTCTATCACATCGCTCCAGATGCGCATATTCCCCGCAAGGTCATAAGGCAACAGGCTCAAGCCTGTGGTTTCCGCTGTCCCGGCATCTATGCAGGGGGAGTTGGCAGAAAGGCTGTAGAAAGGGCTATTGGCAGAACCACCATGGAAGAGGGGATTACCCGTGATATTGGTATCGTTATAGTGTATAGTGCTCCCCATGCCTTGCCAGATGTCACTATAGCCGTTGCGAATGAGGTTATTGTTCAGTGTTAAGGTAGTGGGAATACCTATCCCATCCATAGGATTAATGGCTATCTCCACCGACCGCTCATTGTAGAAGATGCAGTTTGAGATAGTAACGTTGCCATTAACCATCAACGCCTCTCCATTCCCGGTATGCCCCGCAAATGTGCAATTACTGATGTTCATCTCAGGATAAGCATTTGCAGCCATAAACAGACCTCTTTCGTTGCAGTTGATCTCTGAGAACAAGCAATTTCGGAAAATATATGATTGTTGAACAGTAGAGTTTATCATACCCCCAAACAGAAGAGCTTCTGTATCGTCATCCGCCATTGTCAAATTGGTAAAGGTGCAGTTCTCAACTACTATGCTTTCCCCCACTGATACCCAAACAAGTGGTTTTGCCCATACTTGGTTACTATAAAAGGTTGAGGTAGCATTTCGAAATATTGAGTTTCGTATTATACCCGTTATATACCCGTCACAAAACAAGAAACCCATGTTAGTAGTTGAGAAGTTTTCAATTACAACTCCATCCCATTGGCAGTTAATGGCATAACTATAGTGGATGATGGCATAATCCTTTGGGCTTAGCTCGTGCAGGCGTATATTCTTTAGCATAACATGATCTTCTCTAAAGCCCCACAGTGCGCAGCTATTGTTGGTATTTTGGGTGGTGATGGACATCCCTTCGATGCCAATATACTTTTGGTCAAGGCTGGCAAAGACAAATAGCGCTTGATTCGCTATCACAGGATCCGGCTCACCGATAATCTGCGTTTCTTCAATACCCGCACCCATCACCCTTACCCAGCTCTTGAGGGCAATGGGAAACATCTGCTGATTGGCTGTTCGGGAGTATGTTCCCGGAAGCAAATGCACCGTTCTCTGGTTCAAACTGTCCGAGGCTATCTTATACACAGCAGTGTGGATAGTCTTAAGTGCTGTTGCGGGGCTCAAACCATCATTGGCATCATCCCCTTCGGGAGATACATACAGGTCGCTATCTATCTCCTGACGATATGCTGTATTGACATCTATCGATAGTTGGAACTCATTCCCCCAAGCGAGTAAGGGAGCGGCATAATAGCTGCTCGGGTTGGCAACCGTGAACATATCAAGGGGGATACTAAGGTCATTGTTTATTGAGTGCGCCACAATGTCTTGCCCCACACCTGCCCGATTGTTATAGATGGAACAGCGGTTAACCGGATCAAAGGTCACATTAACCGTACCCATATATCCATAGATATACATCCCCCCACCCTGATTGATAGCGTAGTTATCGTGTATCTTAACTCCGCTGAGATCTACAGTCCCAAAGGATATACTCAATCCGGCAGCATTAAAAGCAATATTATCGTACATGTTGCAGTTAATGATTGAGGTAACTGATTCACTCGAAGCCAGCCCAACTCTGCAATTTGTGAACGATAACCCTCTAACAATTATGTTTTGGCAGTTTTGTTTTATCCACATTCCATGTGATTGCAATTGAGCATCTATAATCGTTGTGGAGATATACAAAGGATCACCGGTTAGAGCTTCCAAGCTACAAATAACAAGATTATTCTTTTGAACTACGGTAGTGCTTTCTAGGTACCTTCCCGGATAAACCAACACGGTATCCCCTGGGGCACAAGCATTAACCGCGGTCTGGATGCTGGTATATTGTCCTGTCCCGTTGATGTCCACAATTCTGGTGGTGGCAGCAAGAGAGAGGCAAAGCATTAGCAGCAGGCTGAGCGCAAGTCCTTTCATATCATCCCTATTTATACGATTTGGCATAGGGAGTAATCATCCCATTTCGGTGCGATCCGTTCATGGTTTGTTATTCACCAATTGCCTTTTTGCATAATCTCTTGAGTTTTAATATCCGTCAAGCAGATTGTTCTTTAACCGTAACAAAAGGGATTGTAGTTCATGTGGCAGTGTATAGTGGAAGCGGCTTCCAGCCGCAATTATATCCTAATGCTACCGAGCAGGCACACCGAATTCATTCGGTTGGTCCACCGGATTTATCCGGTTAATT
>CAZPNU010000030.1:0-25910 GCA_964588075.1 uncultured Candidatus Cloacimonas sp. | reverse complement strand
GTCAAGTATTTGTTATCTATACTTTTTGTCCACTTCTATGTGCAACGGTCTTTTTCTTTCAATTTCTGTCACCAAATCCAAAATCTGTCACCCGCACCTATATGAAGGCAGGTTTTGTCTTATGATCTTTGATATGGTTATAGAGTGATAATGTGTAAGAGACTTCTCTACGATAATATGACAAATCCGATGTATTGGTCAGTTAGCTGCTTTTACCTAATACATGGAGGATTTCCGGTAATAGCTGCTTCTTGCGAGATAGCACAGCGGGGAGATGGAAGGTATACTCGTCCAGGCGAGTATAGATAAGCTCATCGGCAAGTTCGAAGGCAGTGCAGAGCAGGATACTCTCCTCTTCAATGATATCAGTTATCATCAGCATTGCCCAATCCAAAGCAAACTTATCCTTGGTGCGGTTAAGGGCAGCCAGATAGTCTTGCTGCACAGCAGCCAAGTCGTTCAAAGTAATCACTTCCATCTGGGCAATACCCACACGGTATGAGTTCTCGGTGTATATCTTGAAGTCAGATGTAATAGCGAATTCAGGCTCGGCAGAACTGAGAGATGCGGCATGACGGAAGATATCGGTTCCCCACTCCTGGATGTCCAACCCGGCAATCTCAGCAAGTGCTTCTGCTGCTTTAATGTCATGCGAAGTGGTGGTGGGAGAACGCAAGATAATGGTATCGGAAAGTATTCCGGAAAGTAGCAAGGCAGCAATATGCGCCGGAGGTTGAACGCCTGCATTGCGAAAATGCTTATATACGATGGTGCAACTGCTCCCCAGAGGGCGTGCATAAACATAGATGGGATTACTGGTGTTGATGGCACTGAGGCGATGGTGATCCAGAATCTCGGTAACCTCAGCCTGCTCGATGCCTTCCACGGATTGGGAGGCTTCGTTGTGGTCAATCATAATCACTCTGTGCTTGGGTGGGTCGATAAGGCAGGAACTGCTAACCAAACCGAGAAGCTTGTTGCCATCAACCACTGCAATGCCATGATTATCCAGCTTCATAAGTATTTTCTTGATATGCGAAATCTTGTCGCTGGGTTTCAATACAGGTTGGGCAGTATTGGTGATTGCCTTCACGGGGATGCTGGTGCGCAGGAGACGGATGGTTTCGGCAGTATCCACATCGGAGATGTAAATCCAACCATGAAATGTGCTAGTATCCAGCTTAGTGCATTCATCGTGGTTCATACCGGTGAGAATGAGGATGGGGAAAGCCTGTTTTAGAGCGTATTCGATAATCTCTGGACGGTTGCCCACGATCAGCACCGGCAGGCTGGGGCAGTTGTTTGCCATGGATTGCTCCAAACGGGCTATGAAAGTGTCGAACGCCATGGCACCCACCATAAGGCGGGTTTCCAGTTCAACCGTGTTCCCTCGCTTGATAAAACAGCCGGGAATAACCCGATCAAAGTTCTCCGGACGCAGAGTGTAAAATGGACGTGATTCGTATGGCTTGGGCATGAAATACTGGGCAAGACTCATCACGGTAACCAATCCCTTATAGCTGCCCTGTTCGTCGGTAACAGGAATGGTGCGGATATGATGCTCATCAATAAGTTTGGTGACTAAGCCTACGGGATCGTTCTCTGAAGCAGTCCAGATATTAGTGTTCATGATGTCCTCAGCTTTGGGGAAAACATCACGCAACAAAGCCGGAGCAGCAATGCTAAGGTGGCGGAAGATGAATTCTGTTTGCGGGTTAAGAGTGCCCAACACACCGGGGATATATGTGCCCTGGGGATCAACATTTCGCTTTAACCAAGCATAAGCATATGGAGCACAGACGGAATCTGTATCCGGGTTGCGGTGACCGATAATATATGTTTTCTGCATAAAGTCCTCATTATTCGTGCTTCTAGAATAAAAAAAGCATGGTCGTCATTACTGACAACCATGCTGCATCTGTCAACGATTAATCATATCAGGGGCTAACTATCCTGCCGTCCTTAAGCATTATGCTGCGGTGTGCAATCTCTGCCAAAGCAGGATTGTGAGTAACGAGAATGATGGTTATTCCATCTTTGCGATTAAGCTCCTGCAGAATATCGGCAATCTCTTGGCTGCGGGTGCTGTCCAGGTTGCCAGTGGGTTCATCTGCAAGGAGAATAGCAGGCTTGTTTACCAGTGCTCTGGCAATCGCCACACGCTGCATCTCTCCACCTGATAGCTCCTTGGGCAAGTGGCTAAGCCGGTGAGATAAACCCAATCTCTCTGCCAGATCCAATACATTGGCTGTGGCTTGAGGACTCTTGTAAAAGGCATAGGGAAGCAGGATATTCTCTTTCACGGTAAGCGTAGGGATAAGGTAGAACTTTTGGAAGATATAGCCAAAGTTATTGCGCCGGATGCGGGTGAGTTTTGCTTCACTGATGGATTTGCTTGCACTGAACACCACTTCCTCCGAGATGCTGAGGGTGCCGGAACTTGGATTATCCAGACAGCCCAGCAGATGTAATAAAGTGGTTTTCCCGCTTCCTGAGGCACCAACAAAGGAGACAAACTCGCCTTGCCGGACGTTTATGCTTACATCATCCACGGCTGTTACATTCTCTGCACCGCGATAGTAAATCTTCTGCAGGTTTTGGGCTTCGATGATACTACTCATAACTCCCCCTCACTGCTGCGGATAGCTTCGATAGGCTTAATCTTTGCTGCCCGATAGGCGGGATATACCCCGCTGAGTAAGCCGATTAGAGTGATAATGCCAATGGATTTTAGGGCAAGGCTTATATCTATCATAATCAACGAACCGGTGGGGGCATAAGGAAGAATGTAACGAATTAAAGCTTCGGTGAGAGATGCCATCAGCACCGAAAATAATGAGCCGATGATGCCACCCAAAGCACAGAGGATAACCGTCTCGAACCATATCAGGCGGAAAATGTGGAGGGTGGTGGCACCCATGGACTTCATGATGCCAATCTCTTGGTAACGCTCCAGCACAGACATGAGAATGGTGTTCATTACGCCCACCATGGCAATAAGGATGGCAATGATAGCAATGGACATCACCAATACTTTGGCGGTTGATACAAGATTGGAAATGGTGTTTTTTACCTGTGCCATGGATACTACCTGCACATCCGGGATGCTGTATAAATCCTCTTCGTAGGCAGTAATATCCACATCCTTCTTTACCTTGATGCCGATGCTGGTTAGTTTATCCTGCACCTCAAAGATGCTTTGTAAAGATTTGTAGGGCATAAAGATGGTACCATCATCCTGGGTTCCGCTTCTTTTAAGGATACCCACAACTTTAACTTCCACTTCTTTCTCTGGTATGAGCATCATATCGCCCACATCACGCTGCTCCAATTCGGCAACTTCGTATCCCAACACCGCCTCAAGTGCTGAATCTTCGGTAAACCAAGTTCCGGAGCTGAATGTGAGATAAGGCTTCATTGATGGGTATGTTTTAGGGTCAATGCCCAGATAACCAACCATCCCGCCTTCATCTCCCTTGTTTACATCAAACACAGTCTGCATCAACATAGGGGTAAGCTTATCCACTGCTGGATCTTGTGATAGGCTGTCCATGACCGACTCCGGCATGTAGCGTAAGCTTTGGCTTCCCTGTAACATGAGTGTGGCGGCTTCATAGGGGCATCCTTTGGCTGTAAGCAGCACTTGAAAGCCCAAATTGTCAATGTCGTTGTTAAGTGATGCTTCATAGCCTCGGTTAAACCCGAAAAGACTAACTAACACCCAGGTTGAGAGAGCAATCCCAAAAATGGTCAGGATGCTGCGAATCCGCTTGCGACGGAGATTTTTATATGCAATACCGCTTATGCTTGGCATAGTAATATCCTTTATTTATAGATAAATTCCTGCATTAAGGCTAGGTTCTTTTTAACCGCCCTCATAATGGCGGGGAAATCATTCTTAGCACTCTTGGCAGGATTCTTGATTGAGTTTATCCGTATGTTACCCTTGCCAGTGGCAACATTGTAACTGCCGAATTCTGCTAACGACAAACCCTTAAACTGAGCTCCAAACTTCTTGTCCTTGAATAGCTTGGCATCTTTTGAGCTTAGCTTCTGGATGTAGAAATCTCTGATGATTCCGGCATTATCCAATGCCAAAAACACCTGTAATCCACCATATTGACCTTTCTGGTTTACACCATGTACGTAACCAATGATACTTTTCCCTTTATAGACCGAATAAATGCTATAAGGAACATCAATAGTCTCATAAGTACCGCCAAACTTATCCCCCAGGCTTTGCTCCACCCTTTTCAAAGCTTCCTTGCCCCCGCTTTTCTGTAAAGACATGTAGGTGGTTTTATAACCGGTCGAGTTTGGGAACAGCCGTTTAACATCGGCATCGGGGTCGTTAAGATCGCAACCTGTGGCTGCCTGCCCCATAATGGGGATTAGCAGCAGCAGAATGAGCAGGGCATATTGTAACTTCATTGGTTACCTCCTATAACCCAAATGGTTTATAGAAATAGAGCTGACCTACAAGTTTATACTCATCGGTGTCGATATTATAATCTGCCATAGCCCTGATAGTGAAATCAGCATTGAGCTTATACGATGTAGCAATGGAGAGGTTTGTACTTTCGAATACTACATACTTGCTATGCAGAGCTTGAGCTTCCACAACAAGCTTGTCTTCATCCAGCATGTTCAATCCTGCACGTAGCAAGTATGCACGGGCGGGTTTATGGTAAAACTCTCCCCAAAGAGCATCCGCTTTTATATCCATGTTCAGATACCTATAAGAGCCGTCTAAACCAAGATAGTCCATATTGTGAAGGATGTATTCACCATCTGTTGAATTTGGATGCCCCAGCGTATAACCCATGGCTTCCAAAACCTTGCCATGGGCAGCAGAGAGCCCGATGTTGAAATTGCTTTTGTTATAGTTACCAACTCCAAACCTTCCGGCAAGGAGATAGTTCCCTTGTTTGTTGTAAATCTTTTGCCCGGAGCCGTTCGTGGCACTAAAGGAAAGCTTGTAGGAATTGAGGTCTTTATCCATACCAATACCCCAATCCCTATCGAAAGTAAAGACTTTCATGCTCATATCACTGAGCAGTGCCGCATGGTTATCCAGCGTGGAACTTAAGCCTAAAGCCGGTTTATTGCTGCCTATCCAAAGATCGAACATGGGTAGTTTCTGCTTGTAATATGCATTGAAAAGCTGTGATGCAAAGCGTGGTTTGATGTCCTTCTGGTAAGCAACTCTATATTGCACAGCCAATATACCCCAGTCCCGTGATTCATTTGAAAAACGCTTCACCAGGTCAAACCCAAGAGATGGCTTTTGCATGGAATCATGCACATGATGAGAATAGAGAATAGCTTCATCAGTCGCAGAATCATAAGCACCAACCATCTGTCCTTCCAAGAATAGTACGCTATCACTTGCAGATAGGTTTAGGCTCATGCAACTTAGAAGCATTGTAACAAGTATGAGAGATAGCTTAGCCGGGAACAACAGATGGTTGGCGTGTAACATTTTGTCCTCTCTGTTATACTCAGATTTTAGCTTTCACCAAGCCGGTGGCAAAAACTTTGCCATTCTTGGCAAACTTGAGGTCTATACCCCACTCTCCGGCCATCATGAAGTTAACATCAATAACGTACTTCATGTTCTTATTCAGCTTCATCGGTTTATCTCCTGTGTCGTGTGCACCACGCATGGAAGGCATATAAGCATCAGCAGTAATGCTTAGATCTTTAACCTTCTTCTTGTCCTTTCCATATACTTCCACAAACAGCAAATCCGTGCCAATCTTGGGCTTCTTCTGCCATGAGTATTTGACGTAATAGTCATTGCTAATCCATACAGCTTTATTGGCAGTTAACAGCTTCTGTGGTGCAGATGAGGTTTTGGGGGCTGATGCATTGTTGTCCGCCACCTGACAGCTTCCACAATGTTGCCCCATGAGGGGTAGCACTAGAATCAGTGCGATAATGGTGATGTAGATTCCTTTCATTTGATTCTCCTTTGCATTCTATTTAATTCTTTAACATGCGGTGGATAGTTGCTTGCAACTCCTCCATGATACCTTCTGAACCGGATTGAATCTGCTGGACAATGCAGCTACTTAAATGAGCCTGCAGCAAAGTCTCTGCAACGGCACCTAGAGCACTACGCACTGCTGATATCTGAGTAAGGATATCATCACAATACTCATCTTCGGCGATCATCTTTTTAATGCCTTTAACCTGTCCTTCGAGTCTGTTTAATCGATGCAACAGCTTCTTTTTAAACTCATCAGAATGATGTGCATTGCGCTCGTGCTGGCATTTTTGCTCCATGCTTTTTCCAACCTTTTCTTATTATCTTGCATACCCCATGGGGGTATATACACTGTAATGCAATTTAGAGTGCAAAGCAAGAAATAAATTCGAAGCTGCTTAGTAAAGAACACAGAAAAAAGCCTGCGCAATATCCTGTTGGAGGCTTTGCGCAGGCAAGTTGATAATAATATTGAGCTTTTAGGCTTAGAAGTTAGTTCCTAAGATCATCTCGATAAAGGATTCCCCTGCCCTGTCGTATCCGGCACGAACTCCCACATTAGCCATGCCGTAAAAAGCAGCTCCCACTTCAGCTATAAGTTCCAGTCCATATGATGATTGGTAATCCCTGTCACTATTCAGACGAGGGAAGGCAGCATCATAGAACAAACCCGCAGAGATATCTTCCAAGTATATCTGCGGACTCCACATCCCTTCCCTAATCTTATAAATAGGATGATACCAAGTGTTACGGATGCTGAGACCCTCGTTTGCCGGAAGCTCATCCTTGTAACCACGCAGAGGATAAAAAACATCGTCATAATCTGCATCCGGATCGTAGGCAAGGTTAATCGTGCTGCGTAATTCGGAATGGGCAGTAGTCTGCTGGCGAACGCTAAGCTGCCCCTGCCAACCGAGACGGTCTCTGTTGGACGATAACTTATCCTCATCCTCCCAATACACCGAATTATTTATCCCCAGTTGTCCACCGGCCCAAGAAGCAGAAGAACTAATAAAGGGGCTTATAATCCTTCGTTCATAGGCATCGTCAGCTTGATAGCTGAATCCTGCTGATACAGAGTTCAACCCATAGTTCTCTCTGCGGAAAAGAGTGGAATAGTTTGATATAGCAAAACCGCCCCCATCTGCAGTGGTAATCTGAAACTGCTGATGTAAGGGGCGAAAGAAACTATTCTGAATGGCGAAATCAACATCTGTCTTACGTAGCTTGCTATCATAAACACCCGATAGCTGCCACTGGGGAAAATCTCCCACCAGGTCATTCCCCACAAGCATTGCCCCAATGGAAAGGCTGTCACTTGTACCTTCCAAAATCGGTAAGCGCAGCATACGGGGAAGCAAGAGGTGTTTGATATTTTCTGCATAGGTACCTTGATGCAGATTGTATGTGGACATAGCTTCGTCCCATGTGGACGGTGATGAAGCGGTATCAGCTTTTAATTTCAGAGTTTGTTGCACTGGAGGAGTAACCTGATGATAGCTTAACCTTTGGTATGGAGCTGATGCATATGCCTTTTGAGGGATATTGAAGGACTGCAAAGTAAGAGCATCGCTATAAATGTCCATACCATCTCCGTTGATGGAGAGGAATATATTCCTACTCTCAGGTCCCTCCACCGGAAAACGTACATCGGAGTATCCCACATAACGGCTACACTTACCTGTTGCCAGGTTGTATTGATAGCTTCCCATATTGCCATCATACACTGCCTGAAAGGTTATCATCCCATCGTTCACAGCAGTAATAGTCTCGAGGAAAGGTGTATCGATGATTGGAGTTATAGTCTTAGCATCAAGATTCAATTCAAATATACTGCTATTCTTCCAATAGTCCCGGGCGTTAAGGAATATTCGCCCATTGTTGCTAAATATCCCATGTACCAGCTTCGAGCTTGTCATAAGCTCATTCACTATCCCTGTAGTAGGGTTAAAACTCTTAATCGTAGAGCTATGATAATCCGGGCTATCCTCCGCTAAAAGCAGAGTGCCATCCGGTAAAGCACAAAAAGCCCGGTATAGCCCACTGCACAGAAGGCGATTATCATTACCCATCAAATCTGCACTGAGGATTTCGGTGATGTAGCCATAACCATCATTCTCGTTGTTGCCAAAGCCACGTTTAGTTTGGTTACGGGTATAATAAATCCGTTTATTGGCAATCTGATAACCGGCAGGGAAGTCCGTACTTTGCCGAATGATATAGCTGTATGCTCCGGTGCCGGGGTCCATCCTAACAATACCATTATGGCCAAAGGATGCGCTTGGACCTGTTTTATCCGTTTTACTACCGATGAAGTATAACATTCCATCATAGCTCTTGAGATCACTCTTGTTCCAACCGCTGAAGCTAATTCGCTGTTGAGGCATGCTATACGGCTTTGACTTCTCACTATTCTGCCAATCCTGCCATAAATTCTCCAAGGATTTACCATATACTCTGGCGAAAGCTACATTAAGCGAAAGCCCCGGAGTAACCCCATTGGCATAAGACTCCACCCGGGAGGAGTTATCGTCATACAGCAATGCAAGCTTATCCTCTCCATATGATCGGGAAAGGTAGCTGTGGAAACTTCCCCCAAAAACATAATAATGCGCTAGGGGTGTATCAGTGCTGTAATAGGACGCTTTGGTCATGGAAGGCAATCTGTCTTCCTTAGCCAGAGCAGAGATTATGGAGCTATAGTATCCGGAGTTCATTCTTCCTGCAGTGGGACTCAATTGACTTTCGCCATAAACCGTAATCCCTTCTGTCATCCACATCGGTTGATGTAGCTGAACATAAAGCAGGTTACCGAATAGCATGCGTAACAATCGTGGAACTCCGCTATCATTGGTCATCTGTAGCATGTGGATATACTCGTGGGTTGCAACCATCTGAGTCCAATCATCGCAATATGATAACTCATCGCTGGTAGGTGGGTAGCGGAACAAAGCAATCTGGTTACCAACAGGATTGGCATAACCATTCACCAGATTGCCAATATCTTCTATCTTAATGGCAGTTTGGGGGTGGCTGTTACCCGTTAGCTTTTCCACATAGGGACGATAGTATTCAAGGGTCTGGATTGCACTCATGGCTTCATTTTCCATACCCGTTTGATAGAATACCTTGAAGTTATTGTTATGTAAAGTATGCCAGTTCACCAAAGCATGTACGCGTAGGGGAAGCAATCCCAGCAGGATAATTAAGAGCCTTGATAGTGCTTTCATAACCGTTCTCTCATACAGAAGCTAAATGTTTCTTAGTCTTCATCCCCATGCAATAGCCTTTCTTGTAGCAATAGCAAGATGGGGTTAAACCTGGTTATATATTTCTTTGCTAGGCGCAAACTTGCCATTGCGCCAACTTTGTCGCCTCGTTGCAGATATAAGCGAATCAAGTCCTCATAGATTGTACTGATATAGGGGTTCATGTCCTTGGCTCTGTTTAACAGCTCTATCGCCTTATCCTGCAATCCAATTCTGCTTGCAGCCACCGCATAATTGATAAGGTGCTCGGGGCTGTTGATGGCACCTATCTCTTCATATGCAGCGAAGCAATGATACGCTTTCAACCATATCCCCTTTTTGCTATACACAATGGCGGAGAGGATCATCAGTTGCCTATGCTTGCCAAAGCGTTTCTCCGCATATGTAATAACCTCATATGCTTCATCATAGCTTTGGATGCGTAGATATTGCTCGATCAACAAAAAATAGATAAAGGGGTTATCATCCAACACCTTCAATATCTGCTGGATAACAGTAATGCTTTCCTTATATGAACCTAAGAAAGCTAACCCCAAAGCTTTATTATACAAAACCTCCGGCGAAGGATTTTCCACTTGGTTGAAGTATGTTATCGCCAAGCGATATTCACCTGTAGCAAAATAGCAGTTACCAATAAGATATAGCAATTGACTGTCCCCCGGAACAAGCTCTAATGCCTCAATGAAATATCCCAGAGCTTTATCAAAATGCTGACGTTCCAGAAAGATCTCTCCCAAGCTCATCAGTACCTGCAGATTCTCCGGATGCTCCTCTCTGGCTTGCTGCAAGATATGCACTGCATGCAGCCAGTTGGTTTTAACCAAAGTTCCTGCGCGTAGTATCAGATTGTGTAACTCAGTTTGGTTCACTATTTTAACTCTCTTAGTAGTTCTCTTACAGCTCGTTCAAGCTGCGGGTCGCGCTCCGCAATGGTATCTTCCGGCAGGTTCTCCACCATAATATCCGGCATTGCACCCGTCCCTTCCATATTCGTGCCATCCAGCTTATACCAACCTGAGCCGGGTAAGCGCATGGATGAGCCATCCATCAGGTTGTATTGCCAGGTGCCAATAACTGAGCCGCTGGAAGGGGTTCCCACCACCTTACCAAGCTTCAGTTCCTGATACACCACGGGGAATATTTCACCATCGCTGAAGGAATCTCCATCAACCAGCACAATGCTGGGCTTATCCCATATCCTGCGTGGCTCTGCACGCTTGAAGTTACTCATTCTGCGACTGGTGGAATAGGCATATTTCTTCTTCTGCAACAACGAGATTATCTGATCGTGAATGTGCCCGCCATTATTCCCTCGAACATCTATCACCAATGCCTGTTTGTCAAAGTTATCCCGGAATAGTTCCGAATAGAACTGCTCCCAATCTTCATCTCCCATACTGGGAATATGGATATAGCCCAGCTTACCATTGCTTAGTTTATCCACCAATGCTTTGCTGCGGGCAATGCTATCTGTATACCACAAGTCCCGTGCCTGATAAAAGCTCAAACCGGTTATCACAGCTTCCATAGGCTTGCCATCTTGCAGAAACTTAAGTTTAATCTTTTTGCCTACCTTGGATGCCAACAGCGAATCTATCGGAGTCGCGGTGTTTATCTTATGCCCATCAATGTGGGTTAGCACCTCTCCCCCTTTTAGCTTATAGATTGCCGCCAAACGGGAAGTGGGATATACTTTCCCAATTTGTACTCCCTCGGGGTTAACCTTGCTGTAATCCAATTCTGCACCCAAATAGGCAACAGGGCTGTAATACCTTCTTTCATCCTGACGAGGATAGAATCCCGTATGTGAAGCATTCACATCTCCAATCATCTCATCCACAATCGTGGCAATATCATCTATCGAGCGGGCTTTATCCACATAAGGACGGTACAATTCATACAACTTAGCCCAGCTTTTACCGTGCATCCCGGGATCATAGAAGTTCTGTCCAAAGGCACTCCATGCTTCCTCGAATACTCTACGGTTTAGAACTGCCTTGTCATACTTATACTCCAGCTCCACCCCAACTTCTTTCTTCGACGAATTTAACAAGCTGTAAGACTTCAGTTTGCTCCCATCCAGATAATACATTGTATTGCCCACCAAGTTAATCATCCCTGCATCTTTACCCAGGTTGAATTCCTCTTTGCTATTCTTACCAAAGAGGTTAGCCTTCTTAAGATAGCTGTTGCTGTTCGCCCCTCCGGGAACTTCCACATAATAGAAGGTACTGTCATCGATAACAGAAAGCACATAGTACCATGCGTTTTCAGAACTAAGAATGGGGTAGTACCTCTTCTCCAAACCTGCCCAAACAATATCCAGTTCCGCAGCTTTTTCTTCTTCCTGCACTTTTGTACTATCCTGCTCAGCAACACCGTTATCCACAATGTCCAACAGCGGTTCTTCCCCATTCAGATTATCATCCTGGGCTAAACTGTCTTCTTTTACAGGTTCCGGGGCCAATATCTCTTTCCAGTTATCCGTATCCAGTTCAAATTCGTCCCGCGGCACCAAGTCCAGACGATATAAAGCTCTACCTCTGCTGAGTAGCAAGGATTTATTATCTTTAGTCCAGTTTAGGTTATTAAACCAACTGTCATCCGATAGTAATCTCTTGCTTTCGCCACTGGCAACATCATATAGATAAAGCTCGCGGATATAGCTGTCGTCACGGATAGTGCCGTACACTCCGTAAGTACCTGCATCATTCAAGCGGAAGTTTGTGGTTACTGCCCATGGCGTTTTTATGGGGCGGATGTTCACAAAGCCGGAATCGGCTAATGCCAGTTTGTTCCCCCGCTCATAATCGCTATACACTATTGTCCATCTGCCGTGCTTATCCATGTTTACTTCTTCCACGTCCAGGCTATCTGCTCCGAACCAAGCCACAGGTTCCATGGTAAATACAGAATCTGCCACTACGCTGAACAGCTTATGCTTACCATCCACCAGTTTGTTTAGGATAAGCTTGCGTTTATCGATAAATTGCATGCTCTCCGCAGGAGAATGATCCATACTAATCTGTTTGGCATCTCCTCCTTTGCGAGGCACCATAAAGGTATCATACTTATAATTGAAGGCTACCAGTTTCTCATCCGTCGAAACAGTATATACATCCATTTCGTTCTTCATGCGGGTGCGCACCACAGTATCCTGCCAGTCATCGGCAGCCAGATCTATCAGTAATTTGTTCACTTTCGCACCGCTTTTCCTTGCCGGATCGTAGGTGTATAGCTCGTTGAACACCTCAAATACGATGCGGTCGTTACTGCGGGCAACACTTATATCGCGGGCACTGAATTGCTTCAGATTGCTTATCGATTGCTGTTTCTTTATGTTAAGCCTATCTGCTTTAACCACTTGAAGTTGTTCCCCAATTGCAGCACAGTAATACAGCGCATCTGAGCTGTGTGAATAGCGGGGATACAGTTCCGAAGTATCCGTATTGGTCAGCTTGGTGTATTTCTTGGTGGCAATATCAAGCTTCCACAGCTCTCCATTTGCACTTCCCTTATATGCTTCCCGGTCTGGATACCCCCCCTGCTGGAAAACAATCTGCTTGTTATCGGGTGACAGAGTGGCAAAACTGTTGCCGATCTCCGCCAGCATAACAGGTCGGCTGCCATCGATGGGAACCTTGTAAAAAGATCTGCCCCATTGTATGCTATACTTTGTGCATAGTAAGCTCTGAGAATCATTGAACCAATCAGAAACACCCATATTTTCTCTAATCAGCACCTTGGCTTCTCCACCTGTTGCCGGCATCAGATAGATGAAACTTCCCCCTTCCCGGTTAGAAGAGAAGGCAATGGTTTTACCATCCGGACTCCATTGCGGATTCCATTCGTCCACTTGAGTCTTGGTCAATCTCCGTGGGACCCCACCAATGAAGGGCACGAGCCATAAATCGGAATCATAAACAAAACACACCTGGGTTCCGTCGGGGGAAATCGCTGCATTACTCACAAATGCAGGCTCTACCGCATATAGACTGAAAGCCCCCAAAAGGGCAAGCAGGATAAGCAACATCCGGTTTCTCATTATCTATCTCCGTTTGGTTTAAATTCTTTCTTTATCCTTGTTATCATTACCTAATCATTACGGGTGAAATACGGATGGGATGCGTAATTCATCCGTAATGCATCCGCAATTCAAACAAGGAAGAGCTAATATATCAAAGAT
Source organism: uncultured Candidatus Cloacimonas sp. (assembly GCA_964588075.1). Lineage (GTDB taxonomy): Bacteria > Cloacimonadota > Cloacimonadia > Cloacimonadales > Cloacimonadaceae > Cloacimonas. The sequence goes on along the minus strand of CAZPNU010000030.1, from coordinate 12,466 downwards.
CGTTCTTGGCTTTCGCTGCAGGCAGTCACTAAGCATTAAGCAAGAAAGCAGCTAAGCCGGGCAAAAAAAAGAACCACAACATGCATCAGGCAATTGCTATTCCTTTTCTAAAACTTCCAAACCCGGTTGCTGGGTTTTTATCTCGTAAGAGTGTTTTAAAACTCTGATAGATAGCGGTGGATGCACGTTGCGATGAACAACTATGCTCTTTTTGTCTTGTGGATTCCTTTGTAAGAAGCTGTTAAGTTTATCATCCAGTTCCGCTTCACCACGTTTAATCTTCTGCTGAAGAACAACAATCTGCTCTGCGTTAGGCTCCGGATCTTCTTTCAGTTTAACCATTTCGCGTGTGAGCTGCATCAGATAACTGCGGTAAAAAGGACTGATGGCTATTTCCAGTTCGGTATCTAAGCCTTCCTGGGAACCAGCTTCGGCAACGGAGATGGAACCGCCTGCTTGAACAGTGCCACCACAGATTTGGCTGTCTTCATGATTACCAATGATATCTCCATCACAAGAAATCGAGCAATTATCCAGCTTACCATCAAAGCTTAGATTGCCCAGGCATAATACTGCAGAATCCTGCATCCCTTCACATCTGAGGTTTCCGAAAACACGTATTCCGGGAACTTTGCACGACACTATGTCCCCTTCCACATATAAATCGTGGTGGGCATGTACCACACATGAGTGCAAATCACCTTTAATGTGCAGGTTTCCTCCACAGCTAAGTTTTACACAGGCTAGGCTACCATGAACTATTATATCCAGAGGACTGGAAAGCTCAGTTTCATCTGGAATATCATCGCCTTTAAGCACTAATGTATCCAACACGCAGATTCGACCGAGTTCGTCCAAATAGGGGTAACCTGTCTTAGTGGCAACAAACTCCTGAGCTTGGGGATCAAAGCGTACATTAACTCCGGAAAGGCTTTCTGCCTGTTCTAAATCGACATTACCATGCTGGATAAGCTCGCCAAAGATGTCGTAAATGCTGCCACCTTGCTCAAAGAGGTTACTGGAGTAATCACCAAGCACAGTTCCGCTTTCCACATAACTTAGTTTACTCAGTTCAGGGAAGTTTATCCCATGGGCAAAGTTGATCTGCAGATCGGGATTGAAATGATATCGTAGTATGCTCTCGCTTTCGCTGAGATTGCATATTGCGATGGGAAAGGGAACATCAAATTCCTTTTCCATAGAGTTCTCGCGGATGTGGCGTATCGCTTCATCGAAACCGGTTTTAATCCCGGCTTCTTCAATCAATGCAAGAATATCTGCCTCATCAATAAGCTTTCCGCTACGTTTTATAGTAAGCCAAGCGGACATTGTGTCCTGCCTAAGTTCCAATACAAGGTTTCCGGCTTTGTTGGTGATTACTTTATTCATTTACGATTCCCACCAGGTTAATTTGACGGTTGTGGCTGCCCTCTCTGCGGTAAGAATGATAATCCTCGCTTTCAAAGGTGCAATCATGAATGTTCTCGATGTTTTTGAAGCTTAGTCCTGCTTGGATAAGCTGTTGAAAGATGCTCCTACGGATATCAATGTGACGGAAAAGGGTGGTTACCGGGCTTAAGCCCATGGCTAACATGCTCTCGTTATACTCATGATAGATAGCTTCACTCACTTCATAATGCTTGTGACATATCCCAGCACCGATGTAACCTATTATATCATGTGGATCGCAACCGTAGTGCTGCTGCATGAGACTCACAGCCTTTCCGGCAATGTTCTTTCTCGTGCCCTCTCTGCCACTATGCAACGCTGCTACTACCATCCGCTTACTATCCATTAGTATTATGGGAGTGCAATCAGCTGTTCTAATCAGCAAAAACTGATTTGGTATATTGGTGATGAGTCCATCCACAATGGGGATCTGTGGGTGATCTCCCAGTCCGGCTCCGCAATCCTCCTCACGGCAAATATGCGCAAGGTTGGAATGAGTCTGGTCAGCAATAACCAAACGAGAAGCAGGAATCAATCTATCTTCGATTACAAAATCATTCTGTGCACTCATCAAAGACCGATAGTCGGGCTGTCTTTTGCCTAAATGAAAGAAAATCTTCATTAACTTACCATCTCCGTTGGATTTGCTTTGATGCGATAAACATCAGTATTGTTGCTGCTCACCAGCATTCGCATAATACCCCTGCCAAATTGTGGTACTAAGCGTAAGCCGTTAAGTGACCACAACATGCATACAGAGGCACAAAATATAAGTGTGTAGCGTGCACCCCATCTGCTGGAGAGACTGCCAACCAACAGACTGCCAAATGGGGACATACTGCTGAAAGACATAGTGTATAGGCTGATAACTCTGCCCCGCATTTCGTCGGATACTGTGCTTTGGATAAGAGTATTTGTGCTAGCCATGGTCATCATCATGGTGAAGCCGATGAAGATCATCAGCAACATGCTGAGAGCCATTGATACGGAAAAGGAGAATAACACCAATGCCACACTAAAGCACAAACCAACCAACACCAAACGCATAGCCATGCCTCTGATATTCTTCTTGGAAGCAAGAATCATAGAGCCGGTTAGTGCTCCAATACCCGCAGTGGACATCAATAACCCTTGAGTGCCGGAATTACCATGCAGAATGTCCTTTGCCACCACAGGCATCAGCGTAGCATATGACATCCCAAACAGTGTGTAAATGGCAAGATTGGAGATAAGAAAGCGGATGGGAAAACTGTTCCAGGAATAACGAACTCCTGCGGCTATCTTCTTTAATGTTGATTCTGTTTGCTTTGGAACAGGTGGATAGGATATCCTAATAAAGAACAGGGATATTATCACCGGGATGTAGGATATTGCATTAAGGGCAAAACACACACCTTCATTGAACATGATAATCAGCAATCCCCCAACTGCGGGACCCACTAATCGTGCACCATTGAACATAGCAGAGTTAGTGGCAATGGCATTCGGGATCATACTACGTTTCTCCACTAAATCCATCACAAAGTTCTGACGAATTGGTGCATCGATAGCCTCGATAATCCCTTGTAAGGCTGCCAAGATAAGGATGGGGTATTGAACATTCTTGTTGATAACCCCTGTTAGTACCAATATTGCCAAAAGAGAAGTCTGAATAAAGAAGGCAAATTGTGTTATAATCATTGTATGGTGACGATTCCATCTGTCAGCCCAAGCCCCGGCAAAGGGAGAAATGAACACCGAAGGGATCATGGAAAGGAAGCTCACCAAGCCCAACAGAAAAGCCGAACCCGTTATCCGATATACAAACCACCCCATGGTGGTGCGCTGTATCCATGTTCCGATAAGCGAAAAGCCCTGCCCCATGAAAAATATGCGGTAGTTTCGAATGCTCAACGAAACAAATAGGGATTTAAGCTTGGAAAACATCGTTATAGGATAAAGCGGGAAAGATCTTCACTTTCGATAACCGGGTTTAACCTGTCAGACACCATTGCTTTGCTGATCTTTATACTCTTCAGCTTGGGTGAAGGCATTTCGAACAAGTAATCATCTAACAATGCATTCATAATGGTGTGTAATCGGCGAGCACCGATGTCTTCCATCTTTTCGTTAGCCAAGGCAGCAAAACGAGCTATCTCTTTTATCGCTTCCGGGGCAAACTTCAGTTCCACCCCCTCGCTTTTAAAGATTGCCTGATATTGCTTGGTAAGCGAATTCTCCGGCTCGGTTATAATCCGCTCAAAATCATTCTGAGTAAGGCTATTCAGTTCCACCCTAATGGGGAAACGTCCCTGGAGTTCCGGTATTAAGTCTGAAGGCTTCGCGGTGTGAAAGGCACCAGCCGCGATAAAGAGAATATGGGAGGTATCTATCATCCCATGCTTGGTTGGAACTTTTGAGCCCTCCACAATGGGCAGCAAATCTCTCTGTACTCCACTTCGGGACACATCAATACCGGAGTGCTTTTCCGAGGTGGCTATTTTATCTATCTCATCGATAAAGATTATTCCATTCTCTTCCACACTCTGTTTGGCTATCTCGGTAAGCTTCTCCTTGCTTACCTTACGGTTGATCTCAGCCTCGGTAAACCGCTTCAAGGCATTGGCAACTGATATAGTAACCTTTCTCATCCCGGGTCTTCCCGGCAACAAGCTTGAGAACATCTCACTAAAATCTATATCCATCAGTTCCATACCGGGATTGGGCAAAATCTCGAAGCTGGGTAAGCCCTCAAACTCAGGCTCAATCTCTATCTCATTGTCATCCAATTCTCCGGTAAGCAGCTTCATGCGCATCTTCTCACGATTTCTTTGATATCGCTGGGCTTCAGCTGTGGCAGTTGCTTCACTGCTTTTCTTTGTCTTTTTGGGTTTGGGTATCAGGATATCCAACAACTGCTCAACCGCAATGTCAAAAGCCTCCAACCGCACCTCTTCCACCATCTTGTCGCGCACTTGAGCCATAGCACTTGCCATCAGCTCTCGCACCATGGACTCCACATCTCTGCCTACATAACCCACTTCCGTGAATTTCGAGGCTTCAACCTTCACAAATGGCGCACCGGTAAGCTTGCATATCCGCCTGGCTATCTCTGTTTTACCAATTCCGGTGGGACCTATCAGTATGATATTATTGGGGATAATCTCCGCCCGCATGTCACCGCTTATTTGCTGTCTGCGCCACCTGTTACGCAAGGCAATGGCGACACTGCGCTTGGCGTTGTGCTGTCCGATGATGTATTTATCAAGTTCCTCAACTATCCGCTGAGGGGTAAGATTCTCCAGTTGGTTCAAGTTATATTTCCTCTAATGTTATGTTATTGTTCGTGTATATGCATATCTCGGAGGCTATCCTAAGCGCTTCCGAAGCTATCTGCGCTGCCCCAAGCTTGGTGTTTGCCACCATTGCCCTGGCTGCGGCAAGAGCGTAGTTCCCCCCACTGCCGATGGCAATGATGTTATCATCTGTCTCCAAAACATCACCGGCACCGCTGATCATAAGAATGCTATCTTTATCCCCGGCAATAAGCATGGCTTCCAGACGCCTCAGCACCCTGTCCTGTCTCCAGTCCCGTGCAAGGTCAATGGCAGATTTACGCAGGTTCCCTTTGTTGGCATTCAGTTTTTCTTCAAACTTTTCCAGCAAGCTGAAGGCATCTGCCGTAGCTCCGGCAAAGCCGATTATCACCTTGCCTCCAAATATCTTCCTGATCTTAATGGCATTGCCCTTCATCACTGTATCGCCAAGGGTTACCTGCCCATCCCCACATAGCACTGTATGACCTTTGTAATGCATGCCGATTATTGTGGTTCCGTGCATCTCCATCAGTTTACCTCATCCGTTTCGGTGCTGCTAACTTCACTATCCAGCGCAGCTTCTGCAGCCACCTCGCTATGTTCAAACCTAAGTTCCAATGCCTTTCTATACTTGGTTTGAACCAGCTCCAAATCGTCTTCCGGCATATGCTTCATGATGAGTTTAAAGATATCATCTGTGCCCAAGGTTTCCTTTTCCTGCAATTCGATTGCCAAAACATCCAGCAATTGCTTGTGCTTAACCAATATCGCCTTGGCTTTCTCATGCGCTTCCGTGATTATCCCTCGGATTTCGCTATCTACCATCTGCGAGGTTTCGTCGCTATACACATCTCTGGCACCAAGCTCTTTGCCCAAGAACACTTCTCCATGCTCTTTACCAATGGTCATGGGTCCAATCTTGTCGCTCATACCCCAGGTGCAAACCATCTTCTTGGCAATATCTGTGCAGCGCTCAAGATCGTTACCCGCACCGGTGGTAAGCTCATCGAACATTATCTCTTCCGCAGCTCTGCCCCCAAGCAAGGTAACCAACAGCTGCTTAAGGTAATTGCGCGAGTATCCTGTCTTGTCACTCAGCAGGTAATGCGTTGCTCCGCCTGTAAAGCCACGCGGAATAATTGACACCTTATGCACCGGCTCAGTCCGTTCCTGAAACACCGAGGTAAGCACATGCCCAATCTCGTGATAAGCTGTCAGGCGTTTATCTTCCTCGGCAATCACGCGGCTCTTCTTCTCTTTACCAAGGGTTAGCTTATCCTTGGCTTCTTCAAAATCATTCATCTCAATCTTAGTCTTATTCTTGCTGGCTGCAATCAACGCTGCTTCATTAACCAGATTGGCAAGGTCTGCTCCGCTAAACCCGGGTGTACCGCGTGATATAAGTTCCAAGTGTACATCCTCCCCCAAAGGAACTTTGGCGGAATGCACCTTTAGTATCTCTGTTCTGCCCTTGATATCCGGCAAGTCAACCGTAACCTGCCTATCAAACCTTCCCGGACGCAACAATGCCGGATCCAGAATATCGGGACGGTTCGTAGCAGCAATGATGATGATTGCTTCATTTGGCTCAAAGCCATCCATCTCCACCAAAAGCTGGTTCAGGGTCTGCTCACGCTCATCATGGCCTCCCCCCAATCCGGTTCCTCTATGCCTACCAACGGCATCTATCTCATCGATGAAGGTGATACAAGGCGCATTCTTCTTTGCCTGCTCGAATAAATCTCTCACTCTGGCAGCACCAACCCCCACAAACATCTCCACAAAGTCCGATCCACTAATGGAGAAGAAGGGAACTCCCGCCTCTCCCGAAACAGCCTTTGCCAAAAGGGTCTTACCTGTACCCGGTCTGCCAACCAACAGCACTCCACGGGGAATCCTGCCCCCAAGCCGTTGGAACTTGCGCGGGTCTTTTAGAAAATCTACAATCTCTTGCAGCTCCTCCTTGGCTTCATCCACACCCGCCACATCCTTGAAGGTTATTCCGGATTTGCTCGCTTCGTGCAGTCTTGCTTTGCTTTTGCCAAAGCTGAATGCCTTGGAGTTTTGATTGCTCATCCCCCGCAGGAAGAAGATATAGAACAGGATTAGCAGCACAAAGGGGAACACGCTGGATAACACCCAAGCCCAACGTGAGGGCTTGGTTGCATTAACCTTCACCCCCTTGGCAATAAGGGAATCCACCAATTGTGGACTCTCGAAGGGCAAAGTGCTCATATACTTCTTGCCGGCTATATCGGCATACAGGATGTCCTTCTCGGTAAACTGCACTTGCACCACTTGCCTGCCTGCCACCCGTTGCATAAAGTTACTGTAACTTTCTTTTATAATGCCATCACCCGGATTGCTGATGGTGTGAAACACGATGATGGTAATTATTATCAGCAGGATAAGCAGGGGCCAGGATACGCCGTTCTTCTTCCCCTTACCGGCAGCGGGATCTATCTGCGGACTGCTGGGTTGCACGCCTCCGCCTTGTTTAAGCCGTCTTTTCACCAAATACATGCGTATGGCACTGATAAGAGAGATGAACAGCAGGGCATATATGAAATAGTTTATCATCGTGGAAAACTGCTGCAACACGCTCCCCGAACTCTGCATCCCTTTGGCAACCGCATTAACGCTATCCGCAGGCACAGCACTCAGCAGATTTAGTCCGCTTAGTAATGGCGCAAAAATAAGCGCTTTCTTCATAGATACAACTCTTCCTTCAGAATACCGATATAGGGCAGATTGCGATAACTTTCCGCAAAGTCCAAACCGTAGCCAACCACGAACTCGTTTTTTACCTCAAAGCCCACATAATCAAACTTAACCTCAATCTTATGCGCTTCGGGCTTGTCCAATAGCACACAGGTGCGCAGACTGCTGGGCTTATGCTGCCACAGATAGTCCTTTATGTATTGCAAAGACAGCCCGGAATCCACTATATCTTCCACCACTATCACATCCCTACCGCTGATATCAAGATCAATATCCTTGCGGATTTTAACCACTCCGCTGCTGCTGGTGCCTGCACCATAGCTGGAGATTGCCATAAAATCTATCTCCACAGGGATGGTTATGCTGCGTGCCAGATCTGCCAAAAAGATAAATCCACCCTTAAGGATGCCAATCAGCACCGGCTTTCTGCCCTGATACTCGTTGGTTATCTCCAAGCCTATCTCGCGGATGCGGGTTTGAATTCTATATTCGTCAAACAGAACTGCCGATATGTCACAATTCATCTGATTCATCGTTTCCTCTTGTTGTTTTCTTTCTATTTGCTGCCCTTTTGGGCTTTATTCTGGTGGATTCGGCTACGATTAGTAAAAAGCGGGAGCTTGTTTCATCATAACGCACCCTTTCATCAATCCGATGACCCACTATCCAAAACAGTTTTTCCCCATCATCAAAGATAGGCACCAAGTCCCTGTCGTATTTGGGGACTTTTTCGTCAATAAAAAACTCTTTCACCCGCTTGAACTGCTTCATCCCCAAGGGTATGAACTTGTCCCCGGGCTTGCGGAAGCGTATCCTGAAGGGGTAATGCACTTTGTCCGCATCTATCAGCACTTGCACCACCGCATCATCCGTGTATAAATCCTTGGGTGCTATCTTCAGATACTTAAAGCTGAAACGATAATCCCCAAACACCGCTCTGGCACGATCGGCATCTATCTCAATCTCTGCCGTATCCGCCTGGCTGGCTTCCTCCTTGGTGTAAAGATGCAGCTCTTCATACATCTTTTTTATCTTAACCTCATGCGGCAATTGCAGTTGTTTGGAGCCTTCGGAATCAAACAACTCGCGTATTGCCTCATAATGCACATGCATAAAGTCCATTTCACTTCCGCTAACCAAACGGAAGCACTGCCGCAGCACATAGTATTGCTCCAGGGTGTTCAGCCTGCGCAGCGGGCTTAGCTCCAGCACCACCTTTTGCGGGGCATACTCCAGAGCGATGCGCTTGGTTTGTAGCTTTGCCCTATCCTGTAGCATCTTATCTGCCTGATGAAAGAACTCCGATTGCCTTGCCAGATGCTCCGACACATTGTTGTTATATTCCTGCTTAAGCTGGGGAATAAGGCTATTGCGCAGACGGTTGCGAGTGAAGCTGTTATCCTGGTTGCTGGCATCATGCTGCCAATCAATTTTGGCAGTGCTTAAGATTGCTTCCAGCTCTGCATGAGTGAAGCCTAACATGGGATGAATCAGCTTGCCGGATTTTGGCTTTATCCCCGCCATTCCGCTCAGCCCGGCACCCCGCATCAGATTGTGCAACACAGTCTCCGCCTGATCGTCCCGATGATGTGCCAACAGGATTTTATGGAAGGAATAGCTCTTCATCACCTCATCAAAAGCCTTGAAGCGTAACACCCGGGCATTACTTTCCAGATTCCCCTGCTTGGGCACTTCCACTCTGCGGATGATGAGCGGAACGTTCAGCTTCAAACACAGCTTCCTCACCGCCATTTCATCGGCAGTGCTGGCATCTCCTCTAAGCTGATGATTTACATGCACCGCCAATAGCGACACATTAAGGGCATAACGCAAGCGGGAAAACAGCAACAGCATGGCATTGGAATCCGCACCTCCGGAACAAGCCAATATGAGCTTATCTCCGCTATCTATCAAGCTGTTACGGCTGATATCCTGCTCCAACCTCTTTAATGCAAGTGCCAAGTCCATCGGCTAACTCCCATGTTATTATCTGAAAAAGCATAATCTTACAATGCCTGTATGGTGTCAATAGCAAAGTGAAGGCTATGTTCCCGTCTCTTTGAACCGAGAGGAAATCATCCCCTCATAACATAGTGGGTGACAGATTCGGAGTTTGGTGACAGATTTTTAATGTTTCTTTGTTTTATGCTAAATCACGCAGAACATATCTCTAACTACCGTTACCAAAAGTATTAGCATTAAGCCACACAAATCTTAGGGCTGAGTTGGATTATCCTCCGAGCTTCTTAGCAATCCTTCCACATTCGCCTTCAAATACTCATCCAGTTTTGCTGCTTTATAGATAGCCCTATCTTTGGCTGCAGCAGAAGCAGAGCCATAGATGTTGCCAAGGTAGAAGCCCGTAAAAACAGAAAAAACTATACCCGCAGACCATTTCAAGTCCTTTCTATAGAGTTCCATGCTTGAAACAAGCAAAGATGAGTTTAGCACTAAAGACGCTAAAGCTGTCTCATATCTCCCGGTTGCAGCATAACCTGCACCTGGGATAACACCAAGAGCCCCGGCCAGATAGGGATTAACTGAGTGAGGTTTATGTACAGTTTGTTGAACCTGCAGAGCTGTTTTTACCATCTCCGCTGTTTCTTGGTCCCCATTTGCCAACTCCCTCAATTGAGTGGTTGCAGCTTTTGAATCTCCGATATACTCCAAACTAAGCGCTTTCAACAATCTTGCTCTGGGGTCTGTCTTATACTCCAATAAGCCATAGGCAGGAATGTAATATCCCTCTATAAGCATCAATAGAGCATTGTAACGAGCCGCCAGATCGCCTGAGTTCAGCACAGAAGCATAAGTGTTTGAGACCTGGAACATACCATCTCTGTCAGATGTCTGAAACAATGACCTCATCAACATTTGTATCGCATACAAACTATCTGCACCGTTAGTAGCATCCTGAGAAAGCAGCCTTTTATACTCTATGGCAGCAGCCCGATAATCTCCCTGGACATATAGTTGATTGGCAAATTTAGATGCTTGAGCATGGCAAAAAACAATACCGGTGATAAATATCAGCACTAACGCTGAATATAAAAGACTTCGAGAGGGGTATTTAGGGTAACTTTTCATTGTTCTTCTTCACTTCATCAAGATGTAACTCAGCTCCATTTATCCAGGTAGAGAGATACACTCTTCCATCCCTACCACATCTGATAAGACGGTCAAAGGTCATTAGTGCGCCTTTGGGAATACCATATTCATCAATTGCCTGGGCAGAATAGCTGGAACATCCAGGATACATGGAGCACCTATCTCCATCCACAGGGGATATGTGCTCCTGATAAAAGTCGATAAGCAATGCATAGTCAGATTGTTCAACTGCTTTCATATTGGCTTTGGGTTTGTTACCTGCACAAGAACAAAGGAATAATATACTATATAACCAAATGCAGATTTTGACAGCTAGCCATAGAGACTTCATCATCACTCCCTTTATGGAAGATACTTGTTATCGAATGTCATTGCATCAAGATTAAAAACCAAGGCTGCGCGTAGAGCACAGCCCGGTATCAAAAAAGGTTCTATACATCTGTCAAACAGATGGTTCAGGGAGCCCAGTTGACCTCATCATCTGTTTCTTCAGCAGCTTGTAACAAAACAACTGCCCCAATAGCCAAGCCTACCGCCACGCCTAATCCGACTGCGGAAGAGCTAATATTCTTATGTTTTTTAGCCTGACTGTAACCGGTTCTAAAACCATTAACATAATCCTGCCCTTTTCCTTCCATAGACATCAACAAAACAGGCTGTGGTTGCGGATTTCCGGTAGCAGCTACAATCATGGGTATACTTCCCGCAGCAGCTGTTACCAAGGGAACTCCCCAACCCATACTTGCGGGCATGAGACCACCTACACAACACCCTGTTACAAGGGATCCTACTCCATACCAAGTGCTGCTACCGGCAGACATCATACCAAGATTATAACCATCTGCATATGTCCCAGTGGGGGGATTGGCAGTTACAGCAATATTATTGTTTCCTGTTTGGGCAATAACCGGCAGCACGCACGTCGCCATAAATAGCAACAAGATGATGAACGTAACTCTATTCATCGCTTCCTCCTTATCCATTAACTTAACTTCAGAAATTGAACTATTACCAGAAAACCTATTTACCGCCTTTTGTCAAGCGGTTTATGTTGCAAAAGACACTTTTCTGTAAGTTAGATGTGCACAAATGTGGATGGTGCATGAATTATCTGATTTCAAGCCAAACACATCACACGCCCCTACTACTACCCGTTTACTCTGATGTGCTCATTCTTGCAGGAAGCTCTGCTCAATACCATTGTTGCGAATTCTATCCACCCAATCATAGATATAGGTATCGGAGTATTTTCTGCTGCCATCCTGATTCAAATCCTTTTGCAAAGCCAGCACCAATAAGGCATACTCATTTTCCAAACAAGTATTGAACACACCTTGATCATCCGTATTGATGGATACAAACAACTGTGGACAATCGTCCAGAGCTTTCTTGTCATAGGTAAGCCCCAGATTATACCATTTCACGATAGGGTGTTCACAATACTTCCCAAACCTGCTGATCAAGCGATTTGAGGTGGGATTTGCTTCTATACCAATCCCTTTGTTATTAACCTTATCCTGCATCTGTCTTTGCAGTATGCTAACAACCCTCTTATACTCCGGCGTTATCTCAAACCTCTCGCTGTGCTCCCCTTTCTGCTTCACCTCAGTACAGAAATGATACTGTATCAATAGGCTCACAGCATCGGAATCTTTTCTGATCGCTCTAATCTCTTCTCTTTGATCAAGTGCGCAGCGCTGCCAAAAGTTTAAGGCATTCTCTACTTGAGAGTTTGTTCATACTGTGCATAACTAGCACCTATGAGCACACAACTGATGTGGTTTATACATGAGTATTGATGCTACTCAGTAATCCAAAATTGGGGTTAACATGTAGAAAATCAAGCATCCCCCCGAAATTAATAGGGCGAGATCTATGAGCTGTTTACTGGA
>CAZPNU010000029.1:0-27514 GCA_964588075.1 uncultured Candidatus Cloacimonas sp. | reverse complement strand
GAGCAGACCTAATCGAACCATGGCAAATGAAAATCAGGCTGACTTAAAAAATGGGAAAATGCAAGTTATAACGCTATTTCCCTTGACAAAGAGATAGCTGCCAAACTTTGTAATCCCCAAATATGAGATACGGCAAAGCAAGCTGCCAAGCCGCGATAAAGGAGTTTTTCGCCATGGTGAATGACAATCGCATCACCACCCATCCAATTCTTGATGTGCCGGAATTGGAAGAAATCAACTTTTATTGGAATGGAAGCCCTCTCAAGGCACGCAAAGGGGAAATGATTTCCTCTGCGCTGATTGCCAATGGCATTTCCATCTTTGGTCACCATCATAAGGATGGCGGTGCCCAGGGCATCTTTTGCGCCAATGGGCAATGCGCCAAGTGCAGCGTAATCGCCAATGGCGTGTCGGTTAAATCCTGCATGGTGGCTGTAACAGAAAACATGATTGTACAGAGCGTGGAAGGCTTGGCAACCTTGCCGGCGGACGATGCTCCAGCCAGCTTTGAGCCGATTGAGCACATCAGCACTGAGGTGCTTATCATCGGTGGTGGTCCTGCCGGTTTATCTGCGGCAATCGAACTGGGAAAAAAGGACATTCCCGCTCTATTGATAGACGATAAAAACGCCCTTGGTGGCAAGCTGGTGCTGCAAACACATAAGTTCTTCGGTTCAGAAGAAGATAGCCGTGCCGGAACCCGCGGTCACGACATCGGCAAGATTCTAGCATCCGAGGTTTCATCCTTTGCCTGCATCGATGTTTGGTTGAACAGCACTGCGGTGTTTGTATTCAGCGACAGGAAGGTTGGCATCCTTAAAGACGGAGTTTACAAGATTGTAAGCCCCAAACGCATTCTTAATGCAGCCGGTGCGCGTGAGAAGTTCCTCCGCTTTCCCGGTAACAATCTTGCCCGCATCTATGGTGCAGGTGCCTTCCAGACCCTGGTTAACAGGGACTTGGTGCGCCCCACTCAGCGGTTGTTCATCATCGGTGGTGGCAACGTTGGGCTGATTGCCGGTTACCATGCTTTGCAGGCAGGTATTGAGGTTGTGGGTTTAGTTGAAGCCATGCCCGTGTGCGGTGGCTACAAAGTGCATGCCGACAAGCTGATGCGTCTTGGTGTGCCAATCTACACCTCGCACAGCATCCTCTGTGCCAGTGGCAAGGAAGCTGTGGAAAGCATCACCATCACCGAAATAGATAGTAAGTTCCAAGCCATTAAAGGCACTGAAAAGACCTTCAATTGCGATACCATACTCATCGCTGTGGGTCTTGACCCCTTAAGCGAATTCACCATTGAAGCTGAAGCGGCAGGCTTGCCTGTTAACTCCGCAGGTGACGCCCTGGAGATTGCCGAGGCAAGCTCCGCCATGTTCAATGGCAAGATTGCCGGATTAAAGATAGCCTCTGCCCTATCCGGTGAAACGGGTAACCCGGTGCCGGAGGAGTGGTATGCCAAAGCAGAAGCATTGAAAGCTCATCCCGGAGCAGTTAAGGGTTATAATACCTCTGCTACAGAAGAGGGAGTGTTCCCCATAATTCATTGTCTGCAAGAGATACCTTGTAATCCCTGTACCACGGTTTGCCCAACTAATTCCATCCATACCGAAGATGGCAGCCTGATGGCAGTGCCCAAATATGAGGGTAGTTGCATCGGTTGTGGTAAGTGCCTGCTTATCTGCCCCGGATTGGCAATCACTTTGGTGGATTACCGCAAAGATAAGGATATGCCTACCGTCAGCCTTGTTTACGAAGTAGGCAACCATGAGGTGAAGGTTGGCGACGAACTGCCTTTGGTTGATATAGATGCCAAGCCTTTGGGCAAGTTTGCTGTAACAGCCGTGCAGAGCTTTGCCAAACAACATAGCCAAATAGTGAAGTTTATTGTACCCAAAGCCATCGCCAAGCAGATTGCCGGGTTTATCATACAAGCCGAAGAAATAAGCGCAGCCATGCCTCAGCCCATCATCCCCGAAAGGCTTGCCGATGATGCCATGATCTGCCTTTGTGAGCGAGTTACGGTTGGTCAGGTACGCAGCCTTATCCGCAGCGGAATTAGTGACCTGAACCAGCTTAAAGCCATCACTCGTGCAGGTATGGGACCTTGTGGTGCCAAGACCTGCGAAGTTATGATAAAGGGCTTACTTCGGGAGGAAGGTATTCCCGTTACCGATGTGGTGCCGAATACCAAGCGTCCGCTATTTATCGAGATTCCCTTATCCAAGTTTCCTGATGGGAGCGTGAAATGAGCAAGATATATGATGTAATTGTTATCGGAGCAGGCTCAATCGGCTTGCCTACTGCTTACTACCTTGCCAAGAGCGGGAGAAAGGTGTTGGTTATAGATCCGGAGCATGGTCCCGGACAAGAGAATAATAAAAAGGCTATCGGTGGTGTACGTGCCACTCATTCAGACTTTGGTAAAATCAGCGTGTGCCTTCGTTCTATCGAGATTATGCGCACCTGGCATGAAGAAATGGGCGATGATATCGGTTGGATGAGCAATGGTTACAGCTATCCCGCATATAACGAGAAGGATGCTAAAAGCCTGCAGGATTTGATGAAGATCCAGCTTAGCTTTGGTCTGAACATCAAATGGCTCAGCCCTGATGACTACAATGAAATTGTCCCGGGTATCCTTAAAGAAGGCTTAATCGGTTCCACCTACTCCCCGGAAGACGGCTCATGCTCGCCATTGATGGTTTCTTCATCCTACTATTTCCATGCTTTGAAGGCTGGGGTCGAGTTCTGTTTCAACGAGCGGGTTACCGGCTTTGCTTCCGAGGGTGGAAAGATTAACTTAGTGAAGACAGATAAAGGCAGCTATGCTTGCTCGCAAGTGGTGAACGCCAGCGGTAATAATGCCAGGGATATTGGTGTGATGTTGAACCTTGATTTGCCGGTATTCCCCGATAACCACGAAGCTGGCATCACGGAGCCGGTAGCAAGATTCTTTGGTCCCATGGTTATCGATATGCGCAAAGCTCCCGGAAGCGCTAACTTCTATTTCTATCAAAACCACGAAGGTCAGGTGGTGTTCTGCATCACTCCGGAGCCTGCCATCCTGGGTATAGATAACCGCAGCACATCAGAATTCCTGCCCATGTGTAGCAAACGCATGCTGCATATCTACCCCAGATTGCGCAACCTTAAAGTGCGCAGAACATGGAGAGGACAATATCCCATGACTCCTGATGGTTTCCCCATCGTTGGAATCAGCAAAGAAGTTCCGAATCTCATCAATGCCGTGGGCATGTGTGGTCAGGGCTTTATGCTCGGTCCCGGTATGGGTGAACTGATAACCCGCATTTGCAACGATAGTATGACTGCAGATGACGAAAGGGTGTTGAAGAGCTTTGATCCCTACCGTGAGTTCAGCGGTGAAGAGAAGTTCAAATAATACGACCAAGAAACATACATATACCCCTCTCAAGCCACAAGCGAGAGGGGTTTTTTGTTAGCTGAACTACTTGATGTTATGAGAGCTATGCAGCTCTCCTATTAACACCTTCCTTGGAGGAACTACGGATGAATTACGCGTGAATTACGGGTGCCATGCGCATTTCATGCGTAATTCATGCGTAATTGAAGCAAGGAAGATGCGTTGGACAACTGACCAAGGTTGGTAAAACTATGCTGCAGAGAAAGTAACGCTTATGTCAGCAGAATTGTGTCTCGTAAATAGGACAGAAATGGATGGAGTTGCACCCAAAGAATAGGCTGGAAGTGAAGATTTTCCTTGTCTTATTTTAAGACTTCCAAATATAGGCACTATAGGAAAAATAACTTTTAAGGATTGAATAATGGAGCTTTCAAGACGCGCTTTGGAAATCCAGGCATCCCCCATCCGCAAGCTTATGCCCTATGCTGTGGCTGCTAAAGCCAAAGGCATAAAAGTGTATCATTTAAACATCGGTCAACCTGATATCCCCACACCTCCCGAAATGATTGAAGTGTATCATAACTTTTCGGACAAAGTGCTGGCTTATGGTCCCTCTCAGGGCTTGGATGTATATCGTGAAGGTTTGGTTAAGTATTATCAAAAGCTCGGTATCGAGTTGGTGCCTAATGATATTATCGTAACAACTGCGGGCAGCGAAGCCATCACCTTTGCCTTGATGGTGGTTGGCGAAGTTGGCGATGAAGTAATCGTTCCGGAGCCTTTCTATACAAACTACAATGGTTTTGCCACCATGGCAGGAATAAACCTTAAGCCCCTTACGACCTATGCAGAAACGGGGTTTGCCCTGCCAGATTCTGAGGTCATAGAATCCCTTATCGGCCCAAAGACCAAAGCCATCATGCTTTGCAATCCGGGCAATCCTACCGGAACAGTATATAGCAAGGAAGAGATATTCCGCGTAGCAGCAATTGCCAAAAAACACAATCTCTATATGATCTCGGACGAGGTGTATCGAGAGTTCGTGTATGATGGTGCCAAGCATACCAGTGTGATGGAAGTACCGGATTTTGAAGATAACGCCATAATGGTGGACAGCGTTTCCAAGCGTTACAGTGCATGTGGTGCTCGTATAGGCTGCATAATCTCCAAGAACAAGGCCTTGATGGATGCGGTGTTGAAGTTCGCCCAGGCAAGGCTATGTCCCCCTACCGTGGATCAGCTTGCCGCAAACGCATGTGTGTACTTGAAAGAAGAGTATTTTACACAGCTGAATACTGAGTATAAAGCCCGTAGAGACCTAGTTATGGAAGAGCTGGAAAAGATACCCGGAATAGTGTGTAAAAAGCCTCAAGGTGCGTTCTATATTGTGGCAAAACTGCCGATTGAAGATGCAGAAGATTTCATTATCTGGCTTCTAACCGAGTATAACGTGAATAACGAGACCGTTATGGCTGCCCCTGTGGAAGGTTTTTATGCCACACCGGGCATGGGACGCAATGAGCTTAGGCTTGCCTATATCCTTTGCAAGGAAGACCTTAAAAAAGCAATGCATATCTTCAGAAGCGGTTTGGAAGCATATCTAAAGAGAAGTTAAGATATGAAGGATATCTCACTCGCAGTGTTGGAAGGCTTGATCCATAATATCAGAACACCCTTGAATCTGATTATGGGCTATACGCAACAACTGCAAAAACAGAGTGATAATCCATATTTAGCAAGAATTTATCAGGCAACCATAAAAATAGATGATATGATGCAAGGCACTTGGGCTGCCTTGGAGCAAAGAAAGCCCGAAAGAGAAAGAATCTGTCTTAATGAATGGCTGCAGAGTGAATTGAACTTGCTGAATAACTATCTGCAGATTAAACATCATATCCTTATCCATGTGCATTATCCACAAAATGATGTGTATGCAGAGTTGGCAACGCTTGAGATGTGTGTCTGGCTGGAAAACTTACTGATTACCACAATTAAAAACCACAGCGAGACACCAATCAACCTGAATATCAGCTTGGGAGAAGATAGCTCTTTGAAGCTTGAGTTTGGCGATATGCAACCCAATCATCTGGTCATGGAAGCGATGGGAGCATGCTTTGAAGGCACACAAACGCTATTTGCAGAATACACTCTCGAAAGAAAAGGCTTGGGAATTGAGCTAATGGTAAAATTCAGATGAGTGAAACAGTAAGACATAGAATCCTTGTTGTGGACGATAGCCAAGAAACGCTTGACCTTTTCGAGCTACAACTTGGGGATAATTATACCATCGATACCGTGATAAGTCTGGCAGATGCACGTGAACGCCTGGAGCAAAACAGGTATCACATAGCCATTATTGATCTCGTGCTTCCCGGAGAAAACGGATTGGATTTGATTAAGGACATTGCCCAAAATTATCCCTTCACTGCCGTAATCGCCATTAGCGGACAGGCTTCAATCGAGACGGCTGTATCCGCCATGAAACTTGGAGCAAGCGAGTATCTGGTTAAACCATTTAGAAACCTGGACCTGATTAACATACAAGTAGAAAAGATACTACAAACCCAATGGCTAATTGCGGAGAATCAAAGGCTTAATGCCATGATCCATAAGGATATCGAGACAAACCTGATTATCGGTAACTCGTTGGCTATTCAATCCTTGCTGCAAAAAGTGAAGAAGATTGCCAAGCTGGATACACTTGCATTGATAACCGGAGAGACCGGTGTGGGTAAAAGTGTATTCGCAGAGCTGATTCACAGCAATAGCCTGCGTAAGAATCAGAAGTTTGTGTCCGTAAACTGTGGTAGTTTGACCGAAACCTTGTTAGAGAGCTTACTTTTTGGGCATAAAAGGGGCTCATTTACAGATGCTTTCCGTGATAAGATGGGGTACTTTCAGGAAGCAAACGGCGGAACATTGTTTCTGGACGAAATAACCGAGACAACCCTATCTTTTCAGGTTAAACTGCTGAAAGTGCTGGAAGGTGGTGTGTTTCGCCAGGTAGGCAGTGATCACGATATGCGTACCGATGTGAGAATCATTGCCGCCACTAACAAGGATATCAAAGAGTCTGTGGCAAACGGTACCTTTAGAGAGGATCTGTATTACCGTTTGAATGTTATTAAACTGCATATCCCCCCTCTGCGAGAAAGAAAGGACGACATTAAGGTTTTGGCAAGTGCCTTTACGCAAGAGTTTTGTGCTAAGTATAAAAAGAGTGAGTTGAAGCTGTCACCCGGTGTATTGTCTATCCTGTTGAATTATGAATGGAAGGGTAATATCCGTGAACTGAGAAACGCCATTGAACATGCCGTAATATTGGCAGAACATAAGGTTATCCAACCGGATGACTTGCCAGAGAACATCTTCAGCACCGCAGATGTGAATTCTCTCTCAACCATGGGAGATGGAAATGGAGATTGGCATAGTTCAAAGCAAGAATTTGCCCGTAGGTATTTCCAACAGCTGTTGGCACAATGTGAGGGAAATCTCAGTTTAGCATCCAAAATATCCGGCTTAACCCGTGATAATCTGTATAAAAAGTGTGAACAACTTGGTATTGACTACAACAAATACCGTAAACATAAGATGAATAATGATGAAGATAAAGTGGGTCCGCAATGAAAACAAAATGGAAAGTATCGCCCTACCTGTATATCATGCCGGCGTTTGCTCTGTTATTTGCATTTCGCCTCATACCCATTGTGATGTCCTTTGTAATAAGCTTCTTTGATTGGTCAATCAAGGGAACGGGGAAGTTCATTGGGTTGATGAATTATGCCAATATGCTTAAGGATGATGTGTTTTGGCAATCTATGGGAAACACCTTTTGGTTAGTGATAATCGTGGTACCGGCAAGCATAGTGTTTTCGCTGCTCTTTGCCGTGTTACTAAACCAGATAAAAGCTATGAAAGGCTTGTTTCGCACGGTGTATTTCATGCCCTTTGTTACGTCCTTGGTGGCTGTATCTATCGTATGGAAGATAATGTTTAACGAGCAAACCGGTTTGATGAACACCATGATCGGATGGTTTGGTATCGAGCCACAGAAATGGCTTTCTGAAGCAAGAGGAATATTCGAGATTTTCTTCTCCGGAATGGGAATCACCCTTCCCAAGTGGTTAGGTGGTCCCTCACAAGCCTTGTTTGCCATCATCATCATGACCGTGTGGAAGGGGCTGGGGTATAATACAATTATCTATCTTGCAGGCTTACAGAATATCTCGAAGGTATATTACGAAGCTGCGGAGATTGACGGAGCGAGCAAAATGCGGCAGTTCTGGAGGATAACCCTGCCATTGGTTTCACCTACTACCTTTTATGTGCTGATTATGACCACCATTGTCAGCTTCCAAGCTTTCGCCCAGATATATCTGATGACAGATAAGGGTGGACCTCTGAACACAACCAAGCTGATAGTCTATTACATCTACGAAAAAGGCTTTGATACCCTGGAGATGGGATATGCCAGTGCTGTGGCTTTGGCTCTCTTCATCATGATACTTGCCTTAACCGTGTTCCAGAAACGCCTGGAAAAACACGTGAACTATTAGGAGGGGAAGATGAACGAGAAAATGAGAATGTCCATAATCTACACCGTCCTAATCGTGTTTGGTTTAATGATGATAGTCCCGTTTATATGGATGATTTCCACGGCATTGATGACCCAGTCTGAGTTCAATAAACATGAATCCACCTTTATCCCCAAAGAACAATACTATGTTTGGGATACCGGCAATGGTAACGAGCAGAAAGTTCTCTTGGTGATGGAGAAGGGTGATAAAAGCATTGTGCACGTCCTAAACAAGGATGGAAAGATAGTAAAAGAATACCAAGAAGCACCTGCTAATCAGGTTAGGCTGGTGAAGAAAATACCAAGTTTACATTGGGACAATTTCGTGAAAGCATTCAAGAAAGTCCCCTTTGGCTTGTATTTTGCCAACACCCTTTACGTAAGCTTCCTCTCTCTTATTGGAGTGCTTATCACATCAATGTTGGCAGCTTATGCATTTGCCCGCATGGAGTTCAGGGGGAGAGATTTCTTCTTCTATCTCTTCCTTAGTATGATGATGGTTCCCGAGCCGATATACCTCATTTCATCATATGTGTTGTTGGATAAAATCCATTGGCTGGATACTTATCAGGGCTTGATTATCCCATGGTGTGTGAATATCTTTACCATCTTCCTTTTCCGTCAGCACTTCAAATCGCTACCTCAAGAGCTGTTTGATGCTGCTGCCATTGATGGTTGCAGCACCTTCGGAATGCTATGGAGAATAATGGTTCCCCTTTCAAAGCCCATTATTGCCACAGCCTCCATATTCTCTCTGATAGGAAGCTGGAATAGCTTTATGTGGCCCTTGGTTATGACCAATAGGCCAGAACTTCGTGTTTTACAAGTGGGCTTAAGCTACTTTAATCAAGAAGCATCTACACAGACAACCCTTTTGATGGCTGCTTCTACATTCAGTATTGTCCCCATCTTGATATTATTCTTCATGGCACAAAAACAGATCATCGCCAGCTATGCCAAAGCAGGCTTGAAAGACTAAGGAGCATGTAAAGTGAACGAAACTGATATTCGCCTAAAAAGGGCACAGCAGATAAAACAAAAGACCGGTAGACCAGTGCATCCTGTGTATGAAAAACCAGAAACCTTTGTACCGGTTGATACAGCGTTGCTGAAACCACAGACCATTATTCCTCAATGGAATAACAGAGTTATCGCCACAGCAATATTTCTATTTACCTTGGTTGTATATATGCTTACTCAAGCCAGAACCATGTCGTTCTGGGATAGTGGAGAATATGCCACCTGCATCAGCATCCTTGGTGTCCCCCATCCTCCGGGAAACCCCTTCTATATTCTCTTTGGTAGAGCTCTTGTGTCTCTTCTGGGAGGAGTATTTTCTCATGCGGTGATTGCAGCATTTATCTCCGGATTGGTTAGCGCGTTCGCTGTGATGTTTACATATCTGCTAACTGTTCAGTTCAGCAGTATGTTTAAAATCAAAGCTTGGGAAGCCATCTTTGCGGGAGTTATAGCCGCATTATACACTGCCTTCTCCTTTACCTTCTGGATGAATGCTGTTGAAGCTGAGGTGTATTCGGGCTTGGTGTTCTTTGTAAACCTTATCTTATGGTTGACCATGGTATGGGTGCAAAAGAGCGAGGATTTCAGCCACCAGAATATCCTGCTGTTGATACTTTATTTATTCTTCCTGGGCTTTTGCGTGCATCAAACTGCCTTGCAGGTTGCCCCAGCAGTGTTGTTCATTGTTGTTTATCCCTTGCTTCAGAAGGGTATGAAGGGAGGAAACTTCTGGCTTAAGGTAGTTGGCTACACCCTTGCCCTATTCACAGGCTATTTCATCTTTGGAGCAATTGGCAAGGGACTTGCTGTTGACGACTTTGACAAGTGGGGATTCACTATAGTTGCCCTTTTAATTCTCTATTATGAGTTACGAGACGTCATTGATCGTAGAGTATGGATAATAGGTTTTGCCTTGGTTGCAGTTGGATTATCGTCCCATATTATGCTGATGGTAAGGGCTGCCGATAGACCATTCATCAATGAAGGTCATCCCAGTACGCTTAGCATGTTCAAGGATTATGTGCTGCGTAAACAATATGGCAACACCAGCTTTGTGCAGAGAAGAGGGAACTTCTTTACGGAACAGCTTGGATTCCATTTTCTGAGATACTTTGGTATCCAATGGTTCCCAGAAGGTATTTTCCCCAAGCTTACAACCACCACAGCGGGTTACCTAAGGAGCTTTGGTAACATGCTTATTGCCTTCCTTGGTGTTGCAGGTGCCATATTCCATTTCCGCATGAACAAGCATGGTTTCAGGTACTTCCTTTCTATCATCATCCTCACCACTATCGTGATGGTGTTTGTGATGAATCTCTCTAATGCCGAAGTTCGTGACAGGGACTACTTCTTTGTCGTAGCTTACAATATGTGGGCTATTTGGCTGGGTATTGGCAGCTTAGCAATCACCAGTCTCTGGAAAAGTGCTGCACCAAAGATTATTCTGGTAGTACTACTCAGCCTCATCCCACTTCACAACTTCGTTGCCCAATACAAGATGCACGACCGCTCCAAGGAGTATATAGCTTTGGATTATGGGCTAAATTTCCTTAATTCATTAGAGGAAAATGCCATTATCTTCACGAATGGTGATAATGACACATTCCCTCTTTGGTTCGCTCAAAGCGTGGCCGATCCAAATGCTAAAGAATACATTCATCCTGCTAAGGATGTTTACCCCACCCAGGAAAGCCTTGAGGCTATGAAGTCTGCCATGGATTATAAGAACAAATACCTTAAGGGCGTACGCAAGGATGTGTCCATTGCCAATCTATCCTTGTTGAATACACCATGGTACATCAGACAAATCAGAGATAAAGAAGGCATCCTCTTTAATATCCCCGATGATCAATTGGAGAACATGACCCTTCAAAGAATTGAGGAAGATATCGTAGTTCCCGGTCCCCCTGCGAAGCCTGATATGGGATTCAGGGTACAGATACCTCCCACAGCTGAATGGCGCCAGGACGAACCTTTCTACCGCATAGCTGACCAAGCTGTGATGCAGATTATCAAAGATAACTTCGGTAAACGGCCCATCTATTTCGCAGTAACATGTGAGAGCTTTGTTGGTTTCGAAAACTTCACTCGCAACGAAGGTATGGTCTCCAGAGTAGTGAATATCCCCGGAGAAGACATGCTCGATATAAATCGCCTTATCACCAATATAGATAAAGTGTATGAATACCGTTCCATCTCTGATAATAGGGTGTTCAAGGATACTAACATGACCAGACTCGTGATGAATTATGGCTCCGGCTATGTGCGCGCAGCCAATTACTTCGTTACAGCCAAGCAGTATGACAAAGCCCTTGATTATGTTAAGAAAGGCAGAAAGTACATAGATAGTGAGATTAAGCTAACCGAGTTTTATACAAACTATTATAGTGCGACAGGACAGTGGGATAAACTGAACAAGTTCGTTGATGAAACCATCTTTACCCATGCTGATGGGTGGAGGATATACATCAGCTTTGTGATGTCTCACATTGTTAAGAACTATCCTGAGCAGGCTATCCCTATGCTTCGCAGAGGGATGTTGCAGTATCCGACCCAAGATTATTATGCTCAGCTTGGTATGCATATCGCCACTGAGTATAATCAGACCGAAGGTATTAAAAAGCTGTTTGCCGAAATGCGTAACAAAACTGCATATGATCTGAGTGCTTTTGAGCAGGAGTTAAACAATCCCACCTTAAGTAAGGGTGATTCCACTCAAGCAGAGGCGAAGTCCTATTCACCCGGCAGATATTAAAACCATGACAAAAGTATATACTGTCCTCATCGGCGGAAAAGCCGGTGAGGGCATTAAGAAAGCTGCTCAAGTAGTCGCTTCTGTCCTGATGCATAAAGGTTGGTATGTTTTCCAACAGGACGACTACCAAAGCCTTATCAAAGGCGGGCATAACTTCAGTTCCGTTAGTTTCTCCTGCCAACCCGTTCATCATGGTTACGCCAAAGCAAGCCTGATTATCTCGCTTGATGATCGCAGCTTACAGCTTCACAGCAGCGATGTTGAGCAAGGCAGTATCCAATCAATTCACTACTATAACAGTGATAGTTCTGCTTCTGTCTCGGATAAACCTGATGTCAAGTTCATCGGTCTGCCACTAAGCACTTTGGCTAAGCAACTTGATTGTAAACCGGGGAACATCTCCATTGCAGCCGTTGCCATCTTCGGTAAATGGTTCGGCTTGACATCTGATGATCTGCAAGCCACCATCCGCAAAGAGTTTAAGAGAGATGTGGAAGATAACATCCGCTTTGCCTTAGAAGTAATGAAGCTTGGTAGCGATAACATCCTTTTCGGCAACTTCTCTTCTGAGATTAACCTTGGATCATATCTTGTTGCCGATGCTAAGCAACCACGCTTACTTTCCGGCAATCAAGCGATTGCCCTTGGTGCTTGGGCTGCCGGTCTGGATTTCTATTATGCCTACCCTATGACGCCCGCATCCTCAATCCTTCACTATCTCGCCCTAAAACAATCTACTCACAAGGTTTATGCCATTCATGCAGAGAGCGAGCTTGCTGCGGCAAACATGGCAATCGGTAGTGTTTTTGCCGGAGCTAAGACCGCTGTTGGTAGCAGTGGTGGCGGTTTTGCCTTGATGCAAGAAGCCTTTTCTCTGGCAGGCATGGTGGAAGCCCCTCTGTTATGCATCCTCTCCTCTCGTCCTGGTCCCGCAACAGGTGTATCCACCTATACTGCTCAGGAAGATTTGGACTTTGCTCTTGCCCAAGGACATGGTGAGTTTGCTCGCATAGTTGCAGCACCTGATTCCATATCTCATGCATTTACCTTGGCAGCTGAGCTATTATGCTTGGCATGGGAGTTTCAGACACCTGTAATCTTACTGTGTGACAAACATATCTCAGAAAGCAGCATAAGGGTGGATTCCATGCCACATGTGCTTTCTGCTGATGATTGTACCCACCTACTCCATGATAGCTCTCCTAACTATGAAAGATATGCCATTACAGAGCGCGGTATCTCACCCATGCTTTTCCCCGGTGATGCTAAGTATCCTGATGCAGTAATCAAATGGAACTCTCACGAACATCTCCCCTCCGGGCTAAGAACGGATAAAGCAGAAGCAATGGTCGCAATGAAGGATAAAAGATTGCGTAAGACAATCGCATTGAACGAAGCTACAAAGAGCTACACACGCATCCATATATATGGTGACGAAGGTATTCCCATCTTTGCCTATGGTTCGGGAGTTATGGAACTTTTGGAAGCTAAGAAGCATTGCTCTGTTCCCTTCCGCATTATATCCCTCATCTACCTTCTCCCCTTCCCCACAGAAGAATTGCAGACTTTTTCCGGACAATCTGCTATTGTTTTGGAACATAGCAGCACCGGTAGCTTAGCAAAGCTGCTTCGGCTTGAACTTGGGATTGATGTGAAATGTAACATTCTTCGTTATGACGGTCGACCTTGGGACCCATATGAACTTGCAGAATTAATTGAGGATAAGCTCAATGCGTGATCTTGGAACAGGAAAAGAAAACACTTGGTGTGTCGGTTGTGGCAACTTCGGCATCATGAATGCCGTTAAGAAAGCAATCCCCGTCCTGATAGAGGACGGTATTTCTCTGCAGGACATCGCCATCACCTGCGGTATAGGTTGTCATGGAAAGATATTTGACTACCTTGCTCTCAGCGGAGTGTATGGATTACATGGCAGAGCCGTTGCCACTGCATCTGGAATAAAGCTTGCCAATCCAAAACTGCATGTAGTTAGTTTCGGCGGTGATGGTGACAGTCTTGGTGAAGGACTGGAGCATACATTATTCGCTGCTAAGCGTAACATGGACATCACTTTAATCTTGCACAATAATGGCACATATGGCTTAACTACCGGTCAGTTCTCGCCCTTGAGTAATCATGGCTACAAAGGGCTTTCCACCCCCTTTGGCAGCATAGAGACACCCTTCCGCCCCATCCCACTTCTTCTGGAAGCAGGAGCTACTTTTCTTGCCCGCGGTTTCAGCGCTAAACCCGATCACCTTGCCGAACTGATAGTTAAGGCTGTCAGACATAAAGGATTTTCCTTCATTGAAGTAATGCAACCATGCGTGAGTTATAACAACAACTATGCCGTCTTGAACGATAAAGCTAAGTTCTTGGAAGCCATTCCCCAAAACAGAAGCATTGCTTATGAGCTTGCCACAGATCCAGATTATGTTTATTTGGGAACCTTCCTCCAAACAACCACAGCATGTTATCATGAAGAGTTGTATGGAGCAAGCATCCCATTGATTGACAGACTCGATGCCCTTCGGCGACAAGAGTTATTGGGTTAAGTATGGCTAAGAAGAAGCAACGAATATCTCTTAGGCAGTATATCCAAATAATATCCTTAATTGCTTCTGCCATAGTATTGGGATTGATTATTACGGGCTACAAGTCCGCCATCCACGCCATATGCCCCTATGCCTCTGTATGCTTTGGTTTAAGCCCACAGGGCTTTTTCCAGGTATGCTTGGGAGCTTTTTGGATCACAGCGATTATTGGAGTGTTATTCCTATTCCATAGCCTTATCTACGGTAGAGTATTCTGTGGATACCTTTGCCCCTTGGGCACCATCCAGGAGGCTTTATACTCTTTCCGAACTATGAAATACAAAAAAGCCCATAAACTGCCATACTTCTACGAAAAGCGCTTAGCCAAACTTAAGTATGTGGTATTGATTTTCACTATGGCACTTGCCATCGCTGGTATGGCTTTCGTCTTTATCCGCTTTTGCCCAATTTATGCTCTATCTCAGCTACCTTCCTTAGCACTACCCGGTTTGTTTGTATTCATCCTAATCTTCACCCTTGGGTTGTTTATCGAGCGTGTTTGGTGCAGATTTCTATGTCCTTATGCCGGTTTACTAAACCTCTTTCAACTCTTAGGGTCTGCAGCGGGAATTAGAAGAAGAAAGATTAGGCGCAATCTCGAGCGTTGTATCGATTGTGGTGTTTGCGACATCAATTGTCCCATGAATCTTTACATCACCGAGAATGAATATGTACAGGAAGTTGATTGCATCCACTGCAATGAATGTGCGAAATGTTGTCCCAAACCGGGTACTATATGCTGTGAAAAGGAGCCTTGCTGATATGAAACTTGTCCTTCAAATTCTTTTGGGACTATCCCTTCTCGTTTTCTTAGCTGCCCAAATTCATCAGGGCTTTCAGTATAACAAAATAAGCTTAACTCCTGTATGCCCGGTAAATGCGATTAGTATGCAAAACGGAAAAGCAGTTATTGACCAGAATAAATGCATTGGATGCCGTCGTTGTGTGGATGGTATTGCACATCCCAAGCAAGCTGTGATAAAACAAACTATTCCGGTTAAGGAACCAATTCCGTCCCAACCCCCTATCGTCACCCCCCCAGCCACAACTCCGGAGAAGATATCAAAGCCATCTGTACAAGCCAAGGTTGAGCCTGCCCCGAAAAAGGCTCATCAAGTTGATGCAGCGAAGTGCATCGGATGTGGTTTATGTGTGGTAAACTGTCCCACCAATGCCATAACCATGGTGGATGGCAAAGCAATTATAGATAAAGAGAAATGCATTAACTGTGGTATATGCGTTAATGGCAATCAAGCAGACTTTAGCGGTTGTCCTGTTAGCGCAATATCTCCTCCTTGATTCCGCTTGCCTATTTCACCATACGACCCAGCTTTAAACGCCTCATTACAAGAATTCTGATTCTTTACAGGTATCATTGCATAATCATTGCATGTTTAATACGGATGAAACATGCAATGATTATGCAATGATCAAGCTCTTACAATAGGAATATGAAGGCAAGCCGTAAACAAAAAAACCACCAGCCAATCGTGAAAAGCAGGAGTAATGGCATTTTTTAACATTATATGCAGGAGGTTGGAAAGCTTCTTGCTATTACAGAGCTATGGAGCAGAAGGCTTCCGATTCCTAATTGGAGATTATAATCTAAGGAGATAGATATGAAGAAGATAGCACTACTAATCAGCTTAGTCATAGCTTGCCTCAGCCTTTCGGCAGGTTTGCTGTGGAATGATGCAGTTGCTATCCGTCAGGGAGTTAATATCGAGTGGTTTCGCACCGGTATAGACACGCATGACGGTGGCGCAATATATGTTTGGTCAGATACCAAGCTGGGAGAACGCGACCTCTGGGCACAAAAAGTTGATGCCGCCGGAAACCTTGTGTGGGGCAACCCTCTACTTGTTGATGGAAAGCCAGATCGTCAAGAAGACCCGGTTATAACCCGAACCAGTGACAATAACTATATTATAGCCTGGATCGATTTCTCCAATGACCTGGATGGTGATGTGTATGCCCAAAAGATCAATGCCCAAGGCGAACTGCTTTGGCAGCAAGGGGGCAAACCTGTTTGCACTTTAGCCGGAATCCAGATAGCCTTGAATATTGAGGCTGATACTGCAGGTGGAGCTTTTATAGTTTGGGTGGATTCTCGCAATCCCAGTAAAGACCTTTATGGTCAAAGACTCTCTGCTACAGGCGATCCATTGTGGACTGTTGATGGAATACCCGTTGCCAATGGTGTTGGCGAAGAGATTCAAAACACTATGCTTCCTGATGGTACCGGTGGTATGATGATTGGCTACATGCATAGTTATAACGGACCGGAAGACTTGTATGTGAAACGCTTTCTTGCCGATGGAACCATGGCTTGGGCAGAACCACTGCCACTTTGCACATTACCCGGAAACCAATCAGGTGTCAGAATGGCAGCCTTAAACGGTGGAGAATTTGTCTTTACCTGGCAAGATCAACGCTTTGAGAATCCGGATATATATGCCCAAAAGGTGAACCTTGCAGGACAAACCATGTGGCCAGATCCAACTATCGTTTATGGTGATCAGGAACTTCAGGTTTCTGTGAGTCAGCTAAATCCACGTATCGTAAAAACTTCAGATAACGCTGTTATTATCATCTGGGAAGATCACCGCTTAGACTCTCAGAATCCGGATTTGTTTGCTCAGAAGTTGGCTGCTGACGGCACCAAACTATGGGCTGCCAATGGTATTGCAGTTTGCACAGCTGAGTTTGCTCAGATAGGCCCACGCATGTCTGCAGATACAAATGGTGGATGCTTTGTCGTATGGGATGACTTGCGTAATGGCAATAGCCCCAATGACGATATCTACGGTCAGCACCTCTCCGGTACCGGACAGGCATTATGGGATGCAAACGGTAAAGCAATATGCACCGCTCCCAACCAACAAAACGGTTCATTGGTTAAGTTTGCAGGCGACTCGGTCTATGTAAACTGGATGGACATCCGCAACGGCTCCGTTGGTATATATTACCAGGTACTCAATCCAGCGGGTCAAACCCAACTTGAAAATAATGGGAGATTGGTATTCTGGGGCTTAAGCGGAGACACCCCTAAGGATAATTATCTCACCATCCCACGAAGCAATGATGTTGCAATAATCTGGCAAGATACTCGTTTTGCCAATGATGGATACAGGATTTATATGCAGTTCCTAAATCCCGATGGTTCTGTGGATTTAGAAACGAATGGCCGCCCGATAACTGTGTCTGTGGGTGGTAAACAACTTGAGCCAAACGCTGTCGTTACCCCTGAAGATTACACAGCAATAGTGTGGGAAGATGCACGTGGCAATAACCCCAAGATCTATGCTCAGTTAATTGATCCCAACGGCAACAAAATGTGGGGTGATACAGGACTTGAGATTACTGATGCGTCCCCCTTGCGCCAGAAAGATGCAAAAATATCCTATTATAACGGCTCTTTCTATATTGGATGGTCAAACTCAATCCTCGTGGGCAGCACATATTACTACCACATCTATGGACAAAGAATTCAGAATGGTCAGAAGATGTGGGGACCTAATGGGCAAGTGATATCTGTCTTCCCTGCGGGAAATCAAAACAACGAATGTACTCTATATAGCTTGATTGATAACTATTATGTATGGCATCGCGTAGATCCCATGGCAGGAAACTATACCGTATGGGTAAAACGCGTGGACGAAAGCGGTGCACCTATGCCCGGTTGGACAAATGAAGGTATGAAAGCCTCCACTCACGATAACTGGGATACCATCCAGTATCACCCAAAAGCTCAAAAGACTCCTGAAGGATTGTTTGTGATGTGGGTTGATAAACGGGATGATTTTATCCAAAACTATTTCGGACAGCATATCTCTGCTTCCGGAACAAGGCTTTGGGATCCTATGGGCGTTAACCTTGCTGATTCGGGTCGCGAACAAGAACAGCCTACCATTAGCGTAAACAGCAGTGGAATTACATTCGCTTGGTGTGAAAGCATTGAGGGTGTTCATGATATTATGACACAAAAGTACTCCTTCACCGGCTCACCTCTTTGGGGAGCAACAGGATACTACGTCGTTCAAAAAGACTCAGTTCAATCACACCCGACGATAACCAGCTTTGCAGCAGGTAATTCTGTTGTGGCATGGGTTGATTTCTATGGTGATGAAAGCGATATGTATTACAAATACGTTTCTGCAGACGGAACTCTCAGCGGACAAATCTATGGCGATGTGTTGTGCGAAGCCAAGAAGCCTCAGTATCAACCCATCTCCGTTACCATGAACGACCAGGCTTATATCGTCTGGGCAGATGGACGTTCCAGTGGTAAGACAGAGATTCTTGGGCTCTATGCTCAAAAGCTTAGCAACTCTGTAGCGAATAGTGATCCCAATATTAGCCCACAGATTAGCAGCATCAACCTGAAGCAAAATCACCCCAATCCATTCAATCCCAGTACCACAATAAGCTTCAGCTTGAAGACCTATAGCCCTGCATTAGAGCTGAAAATCTATAACCTGAAAGGACAAGCCGTAAAAACACTACATAAGGGTTTCATGGCTCCCGGTAGCCACAACCTTGTTTGGGACGGGAAGGACGATTCAGGTAGCTTAGTGTCAAGTGGAGTGTACTTCTATCGCCTTAGCGATGGCAACAGCACTCAGCAACGTAAAATGGTTCTAATGAAGTAATATAGAACATAGAATTACCTACCCCCTCTGCCATTATGTGGAGGGGGTTCTTTTTTGCTTGACTATTGCAGTACTGATGCAAAGAATGTGTTTTTAATCTTAACACGATAGGAGCTATACATGCCGGATTATGGTAAGGAAGCTGAAAGAATAAGCAGTTTTATAAGTGATTATTGTGCCCGTACCGGGTTCCAGAACCTCGTGATAGGTCTTTCCGGAGGGATAGATTCTGCCCTCTCGGCTGCCTTGGCAGTAAAGGCTGTAGGAAGTGATAGAGTGTTTGCCTACAACATCCCATACCGCAAAAGCCATCCTGATAGTGCGGCTGATGCTGCATTGGTGGCAAAGCACCTGAATATTAGTATCCGTAGCATAGATATTAGCCCCATGACAGATAGCTACTTTGAAGCCAATGAAGCTGATGCTGATGCACTCCGTAAAGGTAATTGGATGGCACGCCTAAGGATGAATGTACTTTATGACCAAGCCGCCAAGCACAAAGCCTTGGTTGTTGGGACAGGCAACCTTACTGAGCTGATGGTTGGATATTGCACCCAATATGGGGATTCAGCCTGCGCTTTTGAGCCTATTGGCCATCTTTACAAAACCGAGGTTTGGGGTATGGCTCGCCACCTTGGTTTACCCGATAAAGTTATAAGCAAGACCCCTACAGCAGACCTTTGGGAAGGGCAAAGCGATGAAGCTGAATTGGGTATCTCCTACCAACAGCTTGATGCTATATTGGATGCTATCATCACCAACAGAGCAACCGAATCTTTCCCTACCGAAGCGGTTATCAAAGTGAAGAAGCTTATTGCCAACTCAGCCTTTAAAAGAACCATGCCCCCTGCACCTGAGAGGCTTTAATGCTCAGTATCTTCAACGGAAAACGCTGTAATAACTGCTACACGGAAAGAGTGGTTCGTGAGTGTCCACGAAAGAGGAAGAAGCTTTGCTGGCATTGCTGTAACGAACTTCGTTGCGATGCAAAATGCCCTGCATCGTGCCCATACGCCCCCAAAGATGCCGAAGGTAGCATCTTCCCCATCTTCAAGGCAGATTCCCTAACCGAAGCCAATCATGTATTAAAACTGTATATTGACCTCTGGGTGGGCAGAGAAAACCCGCAACTGGACATGCGCAGTCCTCTTAGTGTAGCGCAAGCAAACCCCTCTGAAATAGTTAAATGGCTTACCGGCTTCCAATATCCGGCTCATTTCCCCCTCTCCCACCTCATGAACAGACTGGGAATTGCCACCACCGAGTCCCAAGAAAGCAGTACGAAACTGCCGACTAACCATGAAGATTGTGTTCATACTTACATGAATGCTCTGGTGCGTCTTGCCTGGGATGAACTTAGACAGTGCAGCATTAATTCCAGCCCCATGGATGATCTTGCCTTCAGGTACAAAGAACTACTCTCTTCTGTTCCTTCATTAGCCAAGATATCAACCTACAGTATAATCCACAGTGGGATAGCAGAAGAGGGGGCATCCGCATTAGTGTATCTGGAGCTTAATCATAAAACTGATTGGACTTTGCTTCTCAGCAACATTGATGGTCAGTGGAGAGTCAGGCAAAATATCTCTGGTCCCCCGCAAGCATATTTCGCTCAAAATCAGATATACACAGATATCGCCGAAGCTTTGGGCAAAGCCGAAGATGATAAGGTCTGGGAGCTTATCTCAACTAATCTCAAAGTATATCCTGACAGTCCCGACTTATATTACTACCGTGGCATGTACTGGCAGATTGTGAAGCAGAATGACAAAGCTGCCGTGGATTTCTTTAACGCTATCGCTTTGGACAATTCTTGGATTGAGCCCTATTTTCATTTAGGTACATTATACTTAGCCAAAAATGACTTTGCCCAGGCAAGGTTGTGGTTCAACGAGTTATGCAGTATCCAGCCGGACAATCCCAATGCCCAAAATAACTTGGCTGCTTGTTATGCAGGCGAGGGAAAGCATCAGGAGGCTAAGGAGATATGGGAGCGACTGGTGCGACAATATCCCGGTTTTGATGTTGCCCGCAAGAACCTAGACAGACTTGCCCGTGGATAAACACACTTCCTACATGAAACTTGCCATGCTTGCCGCAGAAAAGGCAAGAGGCTTAAGCTCCCCCAATCCCTTCGTTGGTGCTGTTATCGTAATGAACGATAAAGTGATAGCGACCGGTTGGACCCAGCAATACGGGGGTGACCATGCCGAAGTGCAAGCGCTGAACAAAGCCGGAGCTGAAGCCCAAGGTGCGGACATGTATGTTACTTTAGAGCCTTGTTCACATTACGGCAAAACGCCTCCCTGTGCATTAGCCATCATTAAAGCCGGCATCCAGCGGGTATTTATCGGCATCATTGACCCCAATCCACTCGTTGCGGGAAAAGGTATCAAGCTGTTGCAAGATGCCGGGATTGCTGTTCAATGCGGTATCCTGGAGCGACAGATACTCCGCCAACTGGAATACTTCCTGTGCTTCATCCAACACAAACGTCCCTTTGTAACTCTAAAAACGGCCCTTTCGCTGGATGGTAAATATGCCGCTCAAGACGGAAGTTCCCGCTGGATAAGTAACCAGGAATCCAGAGCTTACACACATAAACTACGCAGCCAGAACGATGCCATCTTATGCGGAGTCAAAACAGTACTAATCGACAACCCCATGCTTAATGTACGCTTAAGAGGCAAGCACAGACAACCCATCAGGGTGGTGCTGGATCCTTTCCTGGAGACTCCTCCAAGTTCTGCCATTGCAACCACAATGCGAGATTTCCCTACCTTGCTGTTCTGCGATCCATCCCGCCTTGACTGCCGGGAAGCAACGATACTAAAAGACTTAGGGGCTGAGCTTATTGGGATAGTGGCACATGAGGGGCTTTTTGATCTTAACGAAGTTCTTTCTCTCTTGGGCAATAGGGGAATCAGTTCTCTGTTGCTTGAATCCGGTAGCGGAGTAGCCGAATCCTTCCTGAAAGCTGGTTTGGTGGATAAATGTCTCTTCTTCTATGGAGCCAAGATTGTGGGAGGTTGCAACAGCCCTCTTCCCTCCCTGGGGTTAACAAACATCTCGAACGCCATCCCCCTGCAGGATATGTGTATCAAACGCTTTGGCGATAACTTCATGCTCAGCGGTTACCCACAATATTCAACCTGACATACACCCTATTCTTCCCTGTTCCAAATACGGATGAAATACGCGTGAAATACGGATGCGACGCGTAATTCATGCGTATTACACCCGTAATTGATGCAAGAGAATAGTAATCATACACTCTGATGGAAAGGAGAATATATGAGCCAATTAGCAGTTACAATTCGTGCAGATGATTGAACTTCGACTACTTAGTATACCGCTCTGGTAACTCTGTATCCCGTGAACAACATTCATCCCCTCCGGTAAAGCAAATGGCACTGCATCTGACGTTATATTCTGCACAATCAAAGCCTCAACCAAACCAAGCTGACGCCTGAAGACTAAAATACCGGAATCTGTAACTTCAAAGCGGAAACTACCTTCTGTGAAAACATTGTACTTCTTGCGCAGAGCAATCAATTCGCGATAAAGATCATGCAATTCTCTTGACTCGCTACGCTGTTCCCAGTCCCAATCAAAAGGACGGCGATTATCGGGATCTGCACCTCCGGGCATGGCAATTTCGTCACCATAATAAATGTGTGGCACTCCGGGGAAGCACATCTGGAAGACAATTGCTTGCTTAAGGGCATAAATGTCACCGTTTGCAAGCTCAAAGATACGATGAGTGTCATGACTGCCCACCAAGTTCATCATTGATTTTAGCGCATGATTTGGGTAGATGCTGAGTCCGCTCTCTATCTTTGCCACAAACTCATCTTTACTTATCTGCCCCTGGAGATAGAACTCGGTGACCGGGTTCTTGAAGTATGCATAATTCATAACTGCATCAAAGTACATCTCATTTACCCACTGAGCGGCATTGTGCCATATCTCTCCCACAATCCAAGCATCTGGCTTGCATCGTTTAACCTCTTGGCGGAAAAGCTCCCAGAACCAGAAAGGAACTTCATCCGGCACATCAAGTCTGAAGCCGTCTATGCCTATCTCCAACAGCCACCAACGTGCAGTCTGCAAGATATACTCCACCAAAGGATAGTTGGGGACAGCAGCATCAATGCTACGTATCGCATTCTCATCAGGATGAGGGCGCGAGAGATCAAAGTTCAAGTCCGGCATGTCCTTTATGCCCCACCAGCATTGGTAGTACTCTTTAGGCTTGAAGTCTTCGGGAAGCGGCGAGGGAAGGGGCCATTTATGCCAATCGTACCAGTCCCAATATTCTGAAGCATTGCCCTTCAGCACGCAATCTCTAAACGACCAAAAGGTCTCTCCCGTGTGGTTGAAAGCAACGTCGAGAATGATTTTTATGCCTCGCTCTCTTGCAGCTTGCACAAAGGACTTCATCTCTTCCACGCTGCCAAAATGCGGGTCTATGCTCATATAGTCTGCAGAATCATACTTATGATTGGACTTCGCTTGCCACAATGGATTAAAATATATGGTAGTTACACCCAGTTCACTAAGGTAGTCCAGCTTGGAACGTACTCCGGCTATATCACCGCCATAGAACGACCACCAGTCGGGCTTACCTTCAGGGAGGTATGGACTTTGTTTCAAACCGGAGATATCCCTCCAATCATCAACAAAATGGAAGTATTCCTTGTTAGTTGGTAGAAACTCACCTTTCGGAGGGGGTGTGTGGCAGTCTTGATAGTACCATTCTTTGAAGTCCGGATTAAGATGTGGGTTACCATTACAGAACCTATCGGGAAAGATCTGATACACAATGCTTCCACAGACCCAAGCAGGTATTTCAAAGAGGGGTATGGAACATAGTTCCTTCTCTATGGGATGTATATCCTCTTCCTGCACCACAATGCCATCAGCAGTGTAATAGAATTTATCCAGCCCACTTACAATCTCAAGGTGATGCCGTATAAGATTTTCTCTTGGATTGAAACAGACAGAGAAGACTTCATAAAGAGAGTTTCTTCCGACAAGCTGCATGGGCAAATGGGTTCCCTCTAAAACGAGACTCAGATTATCAATCAGATTGGGATACCAAGAGAAACGCAGCTCTACACTGTCCTGCGCGAAACGATAGTACTTAATGTAGCTTTCAATGTTTCTGTGAGCTCGGTGGCTTAGGATTTCGTCCCAGCTCTTACCTTGGGTGGAAGCCTCTACTACCAACAGCGAATGAACCCCGCCAAAGGGGTCTTCCGCACTTGCAGTGCAATTGGGATCAGCTATCCATCTGCCATCAACTATGAACTTATAGGCATAGGTGCCGGGAGGAATATCCAGGTTGAGCACATAGTTGCCGCCAACATTCTCCATCACCAAAATCTGCCACTCGGAAAAGTCACCCGCCAAGCCTACTTCGTGGAAGCCGGAAGTTGGCGGAGAATAGCTGAAACGGCACCTGCTCATTTCTTGGCTGCTTTCTTCTTTACCTTTGGTTTAATGCCTTGCTCCCGCTCGTAATGCTGCTTCAAATGGTATCCTGTTGCGGAGTTCTCAGCTTTAATGATGTCCTCAGGTGTTCCGATAGCAACAACTTGCCCGCCTTCGTCACCTCCCTCTGGACCCATATCTATCACCCAATCTGCGCTCTTGATGACATCAAGGTTATGCTCGATAACAACCACGGTGTTACCCATTACCACCAACTTCTTTAGCACCCCCAAAAGCTTGTTGATGTCGTCAAAGTGCAAGCCTGTTGTTGGTTCATCCAAAAGATACAAGGTCTTGCCGGTTGAGGTCTTGCTAAGCTCACGAGATAGTTTGATACGTTGGGCTTCGCCACCTGATAATGTGGTGGATGATTGCCCCAGCTT
The DNA here is from genome assembly GCA_964588075.1 of uncultured Candidatus Cloacimonas sp. GTDB lineage: Bacteria > Cloacimonadota > Cloacimonadia > Cloacimonadales > Cloacimonadaceae > Cloacimonas. Next base: position 2,653 of record CAZPNU010000029.1, on the reverse strand, counting down.
TATATAATCCAAGCCTACTTCATGCAAGGTCTGGAGTTTTTGCTTGATAGAAGGTATGGCATCGAAGAACTCAATAGCCTCCTGCACATCCATATCCAAGACCTCTGCTATATTCTTGCCTTTATAGCGAATAGATAAAGTCTCTTGATTGTAGCGATTTCCCTTACACACTTCACAGGTTACGTAGATATCTGCCATGAAGTGCATTTCTATCTGCCTTAAGCCTGCTCCCTCGCATGCCTCACAGCGTCCACCCTTAACATTGAAAGAAAACCTTCCCGGCTTATATCCACGCATCTTGGCAGAAGGCAACTCAGCAAAAAGATTACGGATGGGATCAAAGAGTTTGATGTATGTGCAGGGGTTGGAGCGTGGTGTCCTGCCTATTGGTTGTTGGTCTATAGAAATAATCTTGTCAATATGTTCAATCCCGGTTATGGCACTCACTGCTCCTACTTTATGTGTGCTGCGATAAAAGCTGTTGTGCAGGAAAGGCGACAAGGTTTGGTTGATCAAACTGCTTTTCCCAGAGCCTGAAACACCTGTTATACATACAAACAATCCTATCGGAATATCCACGGTGATGTTCTTTAGATTATTATGTGAGGCGTTTTGCAGGCGTATAACCCGCTCATCAGCCTTAACCCGCTTCTCGGGAATAGGAATCTTCTTGCGCCCGGAAAGGTATGCTCCTGTTAGTGAATGAGGATGCTCAAGTATTTCCTCGATACTACCTTGAGCAACAATCTCTCCCCCAAACACCCCTGCTTTAGGTCCAAAGTCAACAATCATATCTGCAGCCCGCATGGTATCCTCATCATGCTCAACCACAATAACCGTATTCCCAAGGTCTCTCAACTGCAACAACATCTGCACCAGTTTAGCATTATCTCTTTGATGGAGGCCAATGCTCGGTTCATCCAAAATGTACATCACACCCACAAGCTGACTGCCTATCTGGCTGGCAAGTCTGATACGCTGTGATTCTCCTCCGGACAGTGTCGGCGAACGTCTGTCCAAACTGAGATAATGTAAGCCAACACTTAAGAGGAAACCTAAGCGGTTACGTATTTCTTTCAGCACTTCTTCTGCTATCAAGAGCCTATTACCGCTCAGTTTTACATTGCTAAAGAACCTATGTGCTTGTTCAATGCTCATTGAGGTTACATCACCAATGTTCTTCCCCTGAATTTTAACTGCCAAGGATGAGGGTTTCAGTTTCTTTCCATCGCACTCGGGGCATGGTTTATCGCTGATGTATTGCATATAGTAACGTCGCATATCCTCCGAAGTTGTTTCGTGCATCCTTCTTTCAAGCTGGGGGATTATGCCTTCATGCTTCATCATAAACTGCCCGCTCCCTCTATCGTTCTGCCAAGCCACTTTAAACTTCTTACCTTTAGAGCCGTAGAAAAGTAGTTGTTTAATCATTTCCGGCAACTGATACCATGGCTTTTCCAGAGAGAACTCGTAAGCTTTTGCCAGGTTACGAATGGCATTCAGAGTCCAGCTATCTTGTTTTGCTTCCAGCCTACCCCATGGTGCAACCGCTCCCTCCATTATACTCAGTTCGGGATTGGGAACCACTAAATCCGGATCAAACTCCAGCTTATAACCCAAGCCATTACACACTTGGCAGGCACCTAAGGGACTGTTAAAGGAAAAGCTCTGAGGAGAAAGCTCTTCGAAGCTTATGTTACAATGTGCACAAGCATTCTGAGCAGAGAGTAATTGAGTTCTTGCTTCCTCAGCATAATCAATTTTCACAACACCTTCTGTGAGCTTCATGGCAAGTTCAAGAGATTCTGCCAATCTGCTCTCGATGCCTTCCTTCAAAACGATTCTGTCTATGACCACATCAATGTTATGTTTGCTTTTTTTATCCAGCACAATCTCTTCATCAAGATTACGCAGCACTCCGTTGATCATCACACGCACAAAGCCTTCTTGGCGAAGTTCTTCCAGCTCGTCCTTATGCTCCCCTTTACGGTTTTGCACCAGTGGAGCTAGTATCTGCAACTTCGTTCCCATCGGGTTTTCCATAAGGTGCTGCACCATTTGATCAACGGTCTGAGAACCAACCGGCTCTCCACAATTGTAACAGTGCTGTTCGCCAATGCGGGCAAACAGTACTCTTAGATAGTCATATATTTCCGTTACTGTTCCTACAGTTGAACGAGGATTCTTGCTGGAAGACTTCTGCTCGATGGATATGGCAGGCGAAAGCCCTTCGATATAGTCCACCTTGGGCTTCTCCATTTGTCCCAGGAACTGCCTGGCATAAGCGGAAAGTGATTCTACATATCTCCTCTGTCCTTCTGCATAAAGGGTATCGAAAGCTAATGATGACTTCCCCGAACCTGACACCCCCGTGAAAACAGACAAGCTGTTACGGGGAATTGACAAATCTATGTTCTTTAAGTTATGCTCTTGTGCGCCTTTAATGATAATCTTCGTCTTCAACTTCCACCTCTTGCAAGGCAGTTTTTTGTACTTAGCCCTGCTGTCAAACAAAATATGGCAGAATTTTATACGTACTCACCAAGTTCATTTTAGCATGATTTTCGCCTGCTCTCATTGCTTGATCATTACATAATCATTAAGACCGTTGCACATAGAAGTGGACAAAAAGTATAGATAACAAATACTTGAC
>CAZPNU010000028.1:0-28854 GCA_964588075.1 uncultured Candidatus Cloacimonas sp. | reverse complement strand
GCCTCCAGTAAACAGCTCATAGATCTCGCCCTATTAATTTCGGGGGGATGCTTGCAATATGTAAATTCTTTATTGCTATGTATGTTTGTGGATTGTAATCAGCAGTTTGAGCATAAATACGGGTTTTGCTTGACAGATAGCTACATCCTAATTTCTGGTGTAAATAATTGAGATATTCTAATGACACGAATAGTGGAGGAACAATGAACAAATGGTTTCTGATCGTGATAGCAGCTTTGCTGGTGCTTGCCGGGTGCACAGCCAACCGCACGGCTCTGCCATCCGACCAAGCTGATGAAACACCATACACCGGGCTTACAACAAAGGTAGCTATTCTACCTCTCAAAGCCATGGATTCCCAAAGCAGGTATATTCAAAAGATACTTACCGTCAGAGATCTGGATCAGGCTTTTGACCAGCATGCCAAATACGAGCTGATGAATCTCGACGAAGTTGCTGCCGAGTTTAAACAAAGCGGATACAAAGATGTGGATGACCTGGAAATTGAAGAAATGAAAGAGATTGCTGAGTTAACCAAATGTGATGTCCTTGCTATGGGTAACATATCCTCCGTAAACTCCGATGTTTTTGCCATTGCCATGAAGCTGTTCAGTCCCCGTACATCGGAACTGCGCCAGCTGAACTTCAATGTAACCAAGTATAAAGTTGAACGTTGGAAAACCCTCCAAACCGCAATGATAGGCGAATTGGATAAGTTTGTCTCCAATGAGATTGAGAAGATATTCAACATTGCCACCAACAATTATGCTGTTGGCAATTATACCGAAGCCGAAAGATCTCTTAAGCTTGCCCTTGCTCTGAATCCTGAGCTGCAAGATGCAAATTACTACCTTGGCGCTACATATTTCAAGACAGGCAAACTGAATGAAGCCATCAAAAGCCTGAATGATAACCTTGCCAAAGCCCCGGAGCATCTTCCCACCCTTAACATGCTCATGGAAATATATGAGCAAAGCAACCAACCTTTAAAAAGACTGGAAGTAATGGAAAAGCTTGGTGCCCTTAATAAAGACGAAGAGATGTGGCTGGTAATCGGCAATCTATATGCCGAACAAGGCGACAAAGCCAAGGCAGAAGAAGCTTTAAAGAAAGCCATAGCCTTAAACCCCGATTATGCTGTTGCGCAATCACGTTTGGCCTTCTTGCTGTATGATGATGGAAAGTTTGCCGAAGCTATACCTTACCTTGAGTATGCTTTCGATCGTTTCCCCGAGAATGATCTGATTTCCCGCCGCTTAGCGGTAGCATACCAGAAATCCAATCGCATGGATGATGCAATTGCCAAATATGAGCTATCCATCAAAAACAACCCACAGAATCCTCAGGCATATTTGAACGTTGTTGGTTTATACCGTATTCAAGCAGCAGAAGCCACAGATCCAAAGGTTGTTGCAGCCATATACCAGAAAGCTGTAAACACCATGAACGAGCTTAAGCGTGTACAACCTGAAAACGCCCTTGCCTATGTTAACCTTGCCAGCATTTATATGACACAAAGCAAATTCAACGATGTTGAAGCAAATGCCACTATCGCAGTGCAGAAAGATCCCGCATTGTACCTGCCATATGTGTACCTTGGAACAGTTGCTCAGAATAAAGGCACTAATGATTACAACCGTTTTGCCGATCTGGAAAAACAAGCTGCCAAAGCTGTTGGTAAGAAAGCAAACACACTCAAGAAAGATCGTGACAATGCCCGTGCAGCAGCCAATGCCAACTTCCGTAGAGCTGCTGATTATTTCAATCAAGCCAAAGCTAAAGCAACTGATGAAGAAGCCATCAACGACATTAACAACCGTCTTAGCCGTGTTAACCAATTGATAAGCTCCTCATCCGGTTATTAATTGCTACATGATATAATGATAAGCCCGGTTCAACCGGGCTTTTTTTATATGTCTACGGAATGAGTTAGAATTACGAGCATAAAAGAAAAGCCCCCACACAAATGGGGGCTTATAATCAATAGGTGGTTTACTTAATGATTCTGGTGCCGGTTTTACCTTCGAAGGCTTCAACAATCTTTTCTATGGAAGTAATCAGCACTTCTGAACCTCCACGCTCCAGAAAATCAATCGCGGCGAGTATCTTTGGGCCCATGCTTCCGGCAGGGAACTGCTTCTCTTCATAGTAGCGCTTGGCATCTTGAAGGTTTAACACATCAAGATTTTCTTGGTTATCCTTACCGTAATTGATTGCGACCTTATCAACCCCGGTGAGGATAACAAACAAGTCAGCCTTTACATTTAGTGCCAAAAGAGCAGACGCAAAATCCTTGTCTATCACTGCATCAACACCTTCGTAGCTACCATCTTCTTGAACATAGACCGGTATTCCACCGCCACCAACAGCGATTACCACTTCTCCCCTATCCACCAGTTCAGCTATTGTCTCAGCGGGAACTATCTTTTGGGGCATGGGAGAAGGTACAACTCTACGATATCCTTTTCCGCTGTCTTCTTTAAGTGTCCAGCCAAGGTCCTTTTTCAGTTCCTCGGCCTGCTCAGCACTATAGTATGTGCTTCCTACAAACTTAGTTGGATTTAGCATGCTGGGATCATTCTTATCTACCACAACCTGCGAAACAATGGTAATTACTTGTTTGTTGATACCGCTTGCAAGAAGCTTATTCTGCAGACTTTGCTCGATCATATAGCCCATTGTTCCTTCGGTAGCTGCATTCAATACACCCAAAGGTAATGCTGCCAAGCCTTCTTTCTCTCCGGCTTCCTGTTGGCGTAATAGGTTACCAACTTGTGGACCGTTGCCATGGGTGATGCTGAGATGATAACCACGTTTAATCAGCTCTACAATACCACCTAACGATTCACGTGTATTGGCAAACTGCTGGCTGATGGTGCCTTTCTCTCCTGCTTTAATAATGGCATTGCCCCCCAGGGCAAGAACTGCTGTCTTCTTCATTATCATATCCTCTTTAATCATATTTTTAACGCTTAGAGCACTAAAGTTAAATCCCCTCCTAGAGAGGGAATTTAACTTTATTACTGAAAGACTTGGGAGGCAGGAGTAACCCACCTCCCAATATTCACTTTAAGATTATTTCTTTTTCTTCTTACCGAAGTCCTTAAGAACGTCAGCAATTGTGGGAACACCAATTTCTTGGAGTTCGTATTGCACCTGACAAGCAGGTTGTTTAATCTTGATGATACGACGAAGGTCAATTGGGGTAGCAATAACCACAGCATCGCACTCGGTGCTGTTGATGGTCTTTTCCATATCCTTGATTTGCTGAGCGCTGTAACCCATTGCAGGAAGCAGCACACCAATCTCAGGATAGTGTTCGAAGGTTTCCTTCATCTCACCGATTGCCCATGGGCGAGGATCTACGAGATCAGCACAACCGTACTTCTCTGCAGCAACCACACCGGCACCATAAGTCATTTCACCATGGGTAAGGGTGGGGCCATCTTCCACTACCAGTACATTCTTGCCAAGAATCATCTCGGGATGATCAACAAACAGTGGTGAGGCAGCTTCAATGATGGTGGCCTTGGGGTTGATGGAACGAACGTTGGCACGAACTTCATTGATATCATCCAGATCAGCACTGTCAATCTTGTTAATCACGATCACGTCAGCCATGTGCACATTGGTCTCGCCGGGGTAGTAAGAAATCTCATCGCCGGGACGGTGAGGATCAACCACCACTATTTTAATCTGCTGGTCTGAGCAATAGAAAGGAATATCGTTGTTTCCGCCATCCCAAATGATGACATCAGCTTCTTTCTCTGCTTCGCGGATAATGGCTTCATAATCCACACCTGCATAGATCACGCTGCCCATCATGATGTGGGGCTCGTACTCTTCCATTTCCTCAATGGTGCATTTGTGCTTCTTAAGATCAGCAAGTTCGGCAAAACGTTGAACTTTCTGCTTCACAAGGTCACCATAAGGCATAGGGTGACGAATAGAAACAACCTTGAGTCCTTTGGCTTTCAGAGCTTTCACAACCGCACGGGTAGTTTGACTCTTACCGCAACCTGTACGAACGGCACAGATGCTAACCAATGGCTTCTTAGTCTTGATGGTGGTGTTGTTAGCACCCATCAGCATGAAGTCGGCACCAGTGGCATTAACAAGTGATGCCTTGTTCATAACCACTTCATGAGGTTGATCGCTATAGGCAAATACTACGAGATCAACGTTATTCTTCTCTATCAGTTCTTTGATTTCGCTTTCAGGATGGATCTCAATACCCTTCGGGTAGAGTTTACCTGCCAGTGCAGCAGGATATTTCTTATCGTCGATACCGGGAATCTGAGTAGCAGTAAAGGCTACAACTTCATAATCCTTGTTGTCACGGAAAAAGACGTTGAAGTTGTGGAAGTCTCTTCCGGCAGCACCCATAATGATGACTTTGCGTTTCATTAATGAATCTCCTTTGATTTGTATTAGTTACAGTCTGTTTGCAAGGTTTAATAACTGGCTTTAAAGTCAAGTAAAATCTCTCTAAGGTTTTTACATGTAGGACATTATTCGTTCCACACACGCTGTTTTACTGTTGGGCGTGCACCTCGAAAAAGCTTTCCAGACGGAGTAAAGTACGAGAGTCTATATTCTCAGGCTGGTCTCCTTCAAGGTTAAGAAAGGGCAGGTCAATGTACTTTTTTAGCAGCATGTTGTCAATCTGCAGGTGACAGAAGCTTTGAGTGTAACTAAGCACAGCCTCAATACCACGCTTTTGAAGTTGTTCATGGATGTCCTGCAAGCGGTCGTACACACTGTATGGGTAGGTGTAGATTTGGTATTGCTCTACGATATCAGGAACATTGAAGGGCATGGAGAACTGTCTCTGTACCTCATTGAACAGCACGTCACCTCCCTGTTCAATGATGCTATCGTATATGTTCTTGTAGATAGGAGGAACTCCCAAATATGCCAAACGTAACTTGGTTGGAAGAGGATCTCGCTTTTCTGCTAAACGCATGAAGCCATCCAGTTCCTCCTCATATTTATCTGGGTTACCTCCGAAGTCCGAAGAATTCACCAACCATATATGGTTTTCTTTACCGCTAATTATCCGCTGTTTCCATGTCCACTCATCTAATACTTTCAGCTTTTCCCGAATGATGTCCAACCGAGCTTTCACTTCCATGGTCTCACGTCTGGTAACACCATAATGCTCTTCTAATCTGCCTATCTCAGAATCCATTGCCACATAGTTCTTATCCGGGGGGAAGGAAAAGCGAAACACCGGCAAGCCTTCCTCATGAATCATATCCAGCAAGGAATGACCATTCGAGCAGTCTCCCTGCACCACCCCAATAACCTCGTCCAAATTAGAATGTATAGCAGCGTTAAAGTTCCCTTTTATCCAGGTGCAGATTGTTCGCGGAAAGCCCTTTAGCTCTGCATCATGAACATGCTTTTCGGCATCTTGAGTTAGGAATATATTGTTCAGATCAATAGGCGTATGCCCTGCAGCAAAAAGAACTTCCACAGGAAAGGATGTGGTGAAACCAACCCGTTTAGTCTTCATAGCTTAACTCCAGATACTGAGTTTCCAGATCAGCCAGTCGTTCCTTACTCCGCGCAATATCCTGCTCCAAGCCTTGCATATCCTGTTGCAGCCTGGCAACTAAACCCACATCGCTGTAGGTAGCCGTTTCCGAAAGCTTGCTATGAACTAGCTCCAACTCATTCTCCAAGCGCAGTAGTTTAGCTTGTTCATCATCTATACTCTTGTGAGCTTGTTGAAGATACCATGGATTCAGCTTCTTCTTTTTTTCCCTGGCTATAGGAGCTGCCTTCTCAATTTCCGGGGTTGAGAAAGCAAGTTCAATCGATGCACTCAAATCCTTATCCGGCTCAGAGATTGTATTTATTATCGCTCCATTATCCAAAGCCTTGTGAAACACCCAGAACTTGCTGGCAAGATGCTGCATGAAATAGCGGTCGTGCGACACAAAAAGGATGGTTCCCTTATAATCCTGAAGGGCTTTTAGCAGTTCATCACTCATGGCAATATCTAAATGGTTGGTAGGCTCGTCCATTATAAGCAGATTAGGGTTCTGGTGAATAAGCACACTTAGGTAAAGACGGCTCTTTTCGCCCCCACTCAGCACGCCCACCTGTTTATCTACATCATCCCCAATAAAGCCAAAGCGAGCAAGCCATGATAGAACATAGCCACGAGTTTCCATGGGGACTATTTGCCACAATGTGTCCATTACGCTGAGACTCTCATCTAAGGCAAGCTGATGTTGATCATAATACCCAATCTCCAGACTGGCACCAATCTTTAGCTGCCCTTCTAAAATATCTCTTTCGCCCATCAATATCTTCAGTAGTGTGGTTTTTCCGCAGCCATTGGGCCCAACAATGCATATCCTATCTTTATAATGAGCTTTAAGATGCACCTGTTGTGCTAACATTTGTCCTTCTGGTGTCCCAAAGCATACATCTTGCAAGATATATACATCGTTACCGCTACGTGATGAGCTGTTAATATTAAGGTGAATGCGTTTCTCCTGACTTGGCTTTTGTACTATCTCCATGCGGGAGAGCATCTTTAGGCGAGACTTCGCCATATTGGTCTTTTGCCCGGCAATGTTCTTGGCTATGAATGCCTGTGTCTCATTTATTAACTTCTGTTGGCGTTCATATTGACGTTCTTGTGCCATTCTGGCTATTGCATCAGCTTGAGCGAATGAACTATAGTTTCCCTTTGTGATACATAATGATCCCTCACGCAAACTATAAATACTGCTTACAGTGTTATCCAAGAAAACTCTGTCATGTGAAACCACTAAGAATGGATGTGGAAGCTGATTCAGATACCTTTCCAACCAGGCAATCATCGCTACATCAAGGTGATTGGTTGGTTCATCTAAAATCAATAGGTCATAAGGCATCATCAGAATTGCCGCAAGGCATATCCTGGTTTGCTCTCCCCCACTGAATAGTCCCAATGCTTTATCGTAATCATTTTCAGTAAAACCAAGAGAACTGCATACATACTTAAGCTCATTATCATAATCATCCCCACCCAAGCTGTGGTATAAATCCAGATCCTTGGTCAAAGTAGCTTCGACACCCTCATCATACTTTGCACCCAGCTGTGCGGACAAGGTATCGATGCTGAGCCTTAGTGCCACCAAGTCCGGTCTGGCTGCTTTGATATGCTGTATCATTGGTGTTGAAGGGTCCAACTGCATATTCTGTGATAGGTATGCTATGCGGCACTTCTTGGCACACAGGATGCTGCCTTCCGTTGGGGTTAACATCCCCAACATCAGTTTGATAAGCGTGCTTTTCCCGCTCCCGTTGCTTCCAATTAGCCCGATGCGGCTATTATGCTCAATGGTGCAATTCACTCCTCTGAGCACAAATGTGCCTGCAAACTCAATTCCGCAATCTATAACTTGGATTAAACTCATTCTTCATTTCCGTGTTATGAATATTTGTGATGGGCGCGAAATCACTATCCCGAGCCTATTTGGAGATACTTAACAGGGACGGTTGTGCTGTCAACCTCATTTTTTGCTTGTCAAAAAAAGGGGATTGGATTTCTTAGCATCTAACCGGTTCGGGATGTAGCGCAGCCCGGCTAGCGTACTTGAATGGGGTTCAAGTGGTCGCAGGTTCAAATCCTGTCATCCCGACCAGTTTCTTTTTTACCGGTTAGCCAAAACTCAGCTTTATAAAGATAAGGGTGCTCAATCAATGAGCACCCTTTATCGTATCTATCACTTTACTATTCGATATAGCTAAGCACTTGGTTTGCTTTGGCAATGAAATCTTTCAACTCCTTTCCGGTGAAAGCTTTTTGTTCCAGTAGTGATAAATCATGGATGTAAGAGCACAGGATGTTTACCTCATCATGCTTCCCGGCATTATCCAATTCCACTATCTTCTGTATCACGGGATTCTCACGGTTCACCACTAGCGAGTGATACCTCAGCATATCTGCAGCGTTATTCTGTCGGTTAAGCATATCCATGTCATGCCAACGACGCATGAATTCACTGAATACTATCATTGCAGGGATATCATTGCTCTTAAGGCTCTTGACCTCAATCTTCAACTCGCTGAAAGCATGATTTTCAATTTCCTTCATCGCCTCTACCCCTAGTTCCTGCTTAACATCAAAGGGAAGCTCATAGGGTTTAACGATGCTCTGCTCTCCCTGCTGGATAATGTATGGTGCCAAAGCAGTAACGGCAACAGGATGCTTCTTAACAAATTCTGCATAGCTTTCTTTACTGAAGCTGGCCTCCACATTCTGTCCCATCGCTTTATAGAATATCCCCTTTAGTTTATCTTCCAGTTCCGCATTCTGTGCACAATCTTCCTTGTTCACCATCAAGTCATTCATCTCGGAATCAATACGCAAGAACTCAATTTTATCCAGCTTACTCTCAAGCCTCTGATAAAGGTGCATATCCAAGGGACTGTTCTGGAAGATAACTTCAATTCCCTGCTCTTTCATCATATTCAGGTAGCTAACCAAAGTATCTTCGCTGCCGGCATACCATATCTTAGCCTTCTCATCTCCGCTGTTGTTGCGGGTTTTGTATTCTTCGATAGTTACATAATCTCCCGAGGCTGTCTTGAAAATCACAATATCCTTCATCGCCTCAAAGAAATCATCTTCCTTCAGCAAACCGAACTTGATAAAGCTGTTTATATCTTCCCAATACTCTTCATACTTCTTGCGGTCTTCCTTGAAGGTATTATTGAAGTGATCAGCAACTTTTTTAACAATGTACTGGCTTATCTTGCGCACCTGAGTGTCATTCTGCAGGAAACTGCGGGATACATTAAGCGGAATATCAGGTATGTCTATACCGCCTTTTAACAGCAGCAAGAACTCCGGAATCAAGTCTTCAAGATTATCTGCCACAAACACATTGTTGCAGAATAACTTTACCTCACCCTTAAAGAAATCAGGCTCGTTACGCAGCTTGGGGAAATACAGAATACCCTTCAGGTTGAAGGGAAAATCCACATTCAGGTGTATCCAGAAAACAGGATCCATATGGTCGTGGAACACCTGCTTGTAAAACTCGATGTATTCTTCCTTGCTAACATCCTTTGGGGCACGATTCCACAAGGCTTCTTTCTGGTTCACCTGCTTGTCGCCAAACATAATGGGATAAGGCATGAAGTTACAATACCTTTCCAAGATATCTTGGATTTTCTTATCCTCTGCATAGTCTTTATTATCTTCATTCAGGTATATCGTAATAGTGGTTCCCACTTCTTTGCGCTTGCCTTTGCCCATACTGTACTCGGTAGATCCGTCACATTCCCAAAATGCCGGTTCACTGCCATCCACATAGCTTAGGGAATCGATGGTAACCTTCTCTGCCACCATGAAGGAAGAATAGAAGCCCAAGCCAAAGTGCCCGATAATGTTGCTCTGAACGTCCTTGAACTTGTTGATAAACTCCTCTGCACCGGAAAAAGCTATCTGATTGATATACTTCTTAATCTCCTCTGCGGTCATTCCGATACCGTAATCGATTACCTGCAGAGTCTTTTTGCTTTTATCCAGCTTGACCTCAACCTTCATGTCTTCCAGCTTGAAGTTCGGATCTGCATATTTACGCTTGGACATCGCATCAACCGAGTTGGACACCAATTCCCGCAGGAAAATGTCATGTTGAGAATATAGCCATTTCTTTATGATAGGAAAGATGTTCTCGGTATGTATGCTCAAGCTTCCCTTTTCTTTCTTCTTTTCTGCCATGTTCAAACTCCTTTATAGTCTTTGATTCAATTCTGGAGATAAACTAAGCAAGCAGGGATATTTGTCAAGTGTTTTTAGCAGTCATGCTGCTCGATTGCTAATCCATTTCATTTCGCTCCATTAGTCCGGGTTTTTCAAGCCCACTTTGATACATCTTACTGATTATAATCATTGCTGATTGCGATCCGATTCCCTCGTGATTCTCTCATCGCACCTCGGAATCACCACGGATTTACCAGGGAGTTACCTGCCAGTAGGATTAGGGACAAGAGTGGAGGCAGAATGAAAGTTTAGCTTGACAGGAAAGATAGTCACGGCATATATGAACACATATTCATATACTGGAGATTACATGGAAGACAAAACTTGCCTGTGTAAAAACATAGACCCCCTTGAGATGCAAAGCATGCAAAACGAAGTGCCGAATGCTGAAACCATCGGCTGTATGGCTGAGTTCTTCAAAGTGTTTGGCGACGGAACACGCTTGAAAATATTATACTATCTCTCCCGTCACGAGCTATGCGTGGCAGATTTAGCTGCTCTGGTACAGATGCAGCAATCCGCTGTTTCCCATCAACTTAAGCTGTTAAGGTTAAACCGATTGGTGAAGTTAAGAAAAGAGGGCAGCACCGTGTACTACGCTCTGGATGATTGTCATGTGGATTCCATTTTTGCCTTAGCCCTTCTGCATCTACAGGAGCAGAAATGAAGATTGAGAAATACAACATCCAAAACCTTGATTGCGCCGGCTGCAGTGCTAAGATTGAAACTGAGATTAATAATATGCCTAAGGTTAGCAAAGCCCATCTGGACTTTATCAACAAGCAACTCACGGTGTATTACGAAGAGGAAATTGAGCATGCCTTGGAGCGTATCAACACCATTGCCGCAAAGATAGAACCGGGAGTAAACATCACTCCATTGGCTGATCAAGTAAGTGATACTGAAGCTAAGCCGTGGTTTGTAGTACTTTCCGTATTCATTCTCATCCCCTCGCTATACTTGGGCGGAATGACTGCCACAATTTTAGGGTTGCTTGCATATTTTATCGCAGCGCATAAAGTGATAAAAACTGCTTTTAAGGAACTCTTTTCCCGTCAGTTATTTGCCGAACATTTCCTAATGACCATAGCCACATTTGGAGCAATCTATCTGGGAGAATACATTGAGGCTGCTGCAGTGATGATCCTCTTTGAAGCCGGAGAATATCTGGAATCCAAGGCTATCAAACGCAGTAGGGGCCTTATAACCTCTATATTATCTCTGAAACCGGAGACAGTGCATCTAAGCACTCCCGAAAGCATAAATACCGTGCCCACCTCCTCAGTTCAGATTGGACAGACCATTATTGTGTATCCCGGTGAAAGAATACCCCTAGATGGAGTGGTAAAAAAGGGCGAATCCACAGTTGATACTTCCACTCTCACCGGTGAATCAGAGCCAGCAGCGGTGAGCACAGGTTCGCAAGTATACGCAGGATTCTTGAATCAACACTCCCTGTTGGAAGTGGAAGTAAGCTCCGCAGAAGCGGAGAGCATGATCTCCCGCATCCTTAACCTCATAGAGAATGCCGGTGCAAAGAAATCCTCCACTGAAAAATTCATCACTCGCTTTGCCCGTATTTACACTCCTGCAGTAGTTGGCACCGCTATATTAGTGTTCCTTATCCCCCTGCTTCTGGGTTATCCCGGTGCCGTATGGTTCAAACGAGCCTTAGTGTTTCTCATCGTTTCCTGTCCCTGCGCTTTGGTTATTTCCATTCCCCTCAGCTACTATATTGGGATTGGTGTTGCAGCTAAACGGGGCGTTATCTTTAAAGGTAGCACTTATCTGGATGTGATGAAGAAAGTACACACATTGGTGTTTGACAAGACAGGTACATTAACCACCGGAGAGCTGAAAGTCTTGGCATTTATCAATGCTGTGGATAGCAACGAAGCTGAGCTTAAAGAAGCTCTATACATATGCGAGTATGCCTCTACGCACCCCTTTGCCGGAGCAATTAAAGCTGCTATCAAGGGTTCATATCAACAAGAGAAAGTTGTGTCCTTGGCAGAATATCCCGGCAAAGGGATAGAGCTTGTTTACGGCTCTGATAAGTTGTTGGCAGGTAGTGAAGGTTTTCTGAACTCCCACGGGTATGGGAACTTTGTAGATGCCGGAGCTAACAGCGTGGTGCATTGTGCCAAGAATGGAAAGTACTTAGGCTGTGCTACCTTTTCAGACGAGTTGAAACCGAATATGAAAGAGAGCTTAGCGCAACTAAGAAAGCTGGGAGTAAAGCACATCTCCATGCTTTCCGGTGACCGTCCACAAAAAGCCCGGCAAGTTGCCGAAAGCCTAGGCTTGGATTCTTTCCATGCAGGCTTGCTGCCGGAGCAGAAGCTGCAGAAACTGGAAGAAATAATGGCAAGCACGCAAGACAAAGTTGCATATTGCGGGGATGGGCTGAACGATGCACCGGTACTTGCCCGTGCTGATGTCGGAATAGCCATGGGTGATGTTGGAGCTCAAGCTTCCATTGAGACTGCCGATGTAGTATTATTGCATGATAAACCAGAGCAGATAGTAACCGCAATGTCTATTTCGCAGAATACTAACCGTTTAGTCTGGCAGAACATATGCATTGCTTTAGGCATTAAAGCATTGGTGATGGTGACAGGCTTAACTGGTATCAGCGGCTTGTGGGAAGCCATCATCGCTGATGTTGGTGTTACCTTGTTTGTGATCTTTCACTCCCTTCGAACCATGAGTAAGCAGGATAAGCTTGACAAATAGCCTTACTTCATTTTTTCAGTAAAGAGTTGAGTTGTCACTTCTATAGGTTACAATTCACCCCCATAGCAAGAAATGAAATTGGAGATAACCATGAATATATCTATTACCTTACCGGATGGAAGTATCCGGCAATATGACAAGCCTGTTAGTGCTCTGCAAGTAGCAGAGGATATCAGCCCTCGTTTGGCAGATGCTTCAGTTTGTGCCGAGTTGGATGGAAAACTTATCGATCTTAACCATATCATCGATCAGGATGCCAGCTTGGTGCTTCATACCTTTAAAAGTGAAGTTGGTAAAGAAGTTTATTGGCACAGCACTGCACACTTGATGGCACAGGCAGTGAAGCAGCTTTTTCCCGATGTATTGGTCACAATTGGCCCTGCCATTGAGCAAGGCTTTTATTACGACTTCGACCGTGATGCTTCCTTCACCGATGAAGAGCTGTTACAGATAGAGAAGCGTATGCATGAGCTTAGTGCTGAAGCTCTCCCCTACACCCGCACCGAGCTTAGTAAAGCAGAAGCAATGAAGCTTTTTGGTGATATGGGCGAAAACTATAAGCTGGAGCTCTTGGAAGCCATACCGGATGGTGAGGTGATTAGCAGTTACCGCCAAGGTGATTTTATTGACTTGTGCCGTGGACCACACATCCACAACACTTCCAAGATAAAAGCAGTTAAGCTACTTAAAACGTCCGGTGCTTATTGGCGCGGGGACGAAAAGAACAAGATGCTCAAACGCATCTATGGCATCAGCTTCCCCACTAATAAAGAACTCAGCGAATACATGGTGTACCTGGAAGAAGCAGCCAAGCGCGACCATCGCAAGCTGGGCAAAGACCTTGACCTCTTTTCCATAAACGAGGAAGTGGGTGCAGGCTTGGTGCTGTGGCATCCCAATGGTGCAATGATCCGCCACCTGATTGAAAGCTATTGGAAGGAAGAGCACCTGCGCAGAGGATACAAACTGGTTTACACACCGCATGTGGGACGCAGCAACCTATGGCAAACCTCCGGTCACCTTGGCTTTTATAAAGAGAACATGTATAGTGCCATGGAAGTGGAAGATCAGGATTATTACATCAAACCCATGAACTGCCCCTTCCACATCCATATCTACAATGCCAACCGTCACAGCTACCGCGAGTTGCCCATCCGCTTAGGAGAATTGGGCACTGTATATCGCTTTGAACGTAGCGGGGTGCTTCACGGATTAATGCGCGTGCGTGGTTTCACTCAAGATGATGCCCACATCATCTGCACTCCCGAACAGATGGATGCCGAAGTGGAGAAGTTGATAATATTCTCCCTGGATATGCTGAGGCATTTTGGCTTCAAGGATTTCCTTATATATCTTTCCACCCAGCCGGAAGGTTCTGTGGGCGAGAAGGAAGATTGGGATAAAGCCACCAAAAGTCTTGGAGCATCGCTCACCAAGCTTGGCTTGGAGTATGCTGTGGATGAAGGTGGCGGTGCATTCTACGGTCCCAAGATTGATATTAAGATCAAGGATGCCATAGGTAGAGCATGGCAATGCACCACCATCCAGTTTGACTTTAACTTACCGGAACGCTTCAATATGCAATACATCGGAGCTGATAATGCTCCTCACCGTCCCTTTATGATCCATCGTGCCGTACTTGGTTCTGTGGAGCGCTTCTTTGCCACGTTGTTAGAATATCATGGGGGAAATCTTCCTTTATGGCTGTGCCCGGTGCAAGTGATGCTTATTCCCATCACCGATGCCCAGTTAGATTATGCCAATGAAGTTATGGAACAGCTTCAAATGCGAGGCTTACGCTGTGAAATGGATCCCCGTAGCGAGAAGATGGGCTATAAGATACGTGAAGCAGAAATGAAGAAGATACCATTCATGTGCATCATCGGCAAGAACGAAGCTGAAAAGGGCGAAGTAACCTTGCGCCAGCACACCAAGGGTGATCTGGGTGCCATGAGCATCGACACTGCTGTCAACACTATTAATAGCCACGCATGAACATCTCCGAAGAAGTAGTAAACGAGCTAAAGCTGGAAGCCTCCGCCATCCATAAAGTGGCGGAGCAGCTTAATCCCGTTGCCATAGAGAAAGCCTTTCACCTGTTACTAGAATGCAAAGGAAAAGTTGTGCTTACAGGCATTGGCAAAACAGGCATCATTGCCCGCAAAATAAGCGCAACCCTTGCCTCCACCGGCACCGGCTCCATCTTTCTGCATGCAGCGGAAGGCATCCATGGCGATTTGGGTATGATCAGCAAAGATGACGTGGTTATCGCTGTATCCAACAGTGGGAACTCTCAGGAGCTAATCTCCATCATCCCCTTTCTCAAGTTCAACAAAGTACCAATTATTGCCCTAACCGGCTCACTAACTTCTCAGCTTGCAAAGAACGCCGAGGTTGTATTGGATTGCAGTGTCCCGCGTGAATACGAGCCATTGGGTATTGTGCCAACCTCTTCCACCACTGTCGCTTTGGCAGTGGGAGACGCCTTGGCAATTGCCCTATTGAAGCATAAGAACTTCCAGCTAAAGGATTTTGCCCGCTTCCATCCCGGGGGCAGCATCGGGAAGAAACTGTTACTAAGGGTATGCGACCTCATGCATAGCGGTGATGATCTGCCTATCGTGGATGCATCTGCATCAATGTCAACCGTTATTATGGAAATGACATCCAAGAAACTGGGCTGTACTGCAGTGGTTAGCAGCGAAGGAATTCTCTGCGGAATGATTACCGATGGTGACCTGCGCCGTCAATTGCATCATAAAGGTAATAACTTGCTTAATTACAACGCATCGGAATGTATGACCGCCAACCCAAAACATCTTGCCCCGGAAGAATTGGCGGTGAGTGCACTTAACCTGATGGAAAGCTTCAATATTACCATGCTACCTGTGTTGGATGAGCAAAATCATCCCATTGGGATGCTCCATATGCATGACCTTATCAAAGCCGGAGTGATATAGCCAAACCTCCACATCAGATAAATGTATATTATGGCGGGACTGTTCCCGCCTTTTATGTATGTTGATTCTTAGAGGATGATTAATGCCCGTTATCTTGCAGCGACCTGATTTGAATTACTTGATCATTGCATAATCATTACGGATGCCATCCGTAATAAACATGTAATGATTAAGTAATGATAGTTAGAAGAGACTGAAATTAGAAGGTCATACGTTTGTTGTTGTTGCCACGGCTACCGGAGAGAAAAACGTCAAATACATTCTTTTGCTCACCTACCTTGCTGAACATGCCCATGAAATGAGCATCATGTTTCAAGGCATCTTCCGGAGAGGGTTTATCCTCCATCACTTTCTTACGCAGTTTCGCTGCATCGACATTATCATACACATACACAAAGGCATTAGTATATATTGTACTTTCCTGCTTGAGCAGTTCACCCAAAGCATACATGTCCTGCTCGGTTACTTTTTCCGGTTTGATAACGATGCAACGCCCCTGCCCACCGGGAATATTCCAGCTTTCAGTTTGAGTATAAAGAGCATCTTGCTTATTGTTACCGTTCTTAAAAGCGAAAAGATAGACAAGCACAACGAGAAGCACAATTCCCGCAATTGTGCATAAAGTGTATAACCTCTTTCTGCTAATACGATGGGTGCGTTTACTATTTACAGATGTCATATCTTCATTGTGCATTGATTCTTTTTCCATGTTAACTCCCGGAAGCTGTAAAAAGCTTATGAAACCCAAGTCATACAAAGCATGGAATGTCAAGTAAAAAGCATCCGAGTAATTATAATAACGGTGCGAATGTCTATTATTCCAGCATGTTAGCTATTACTATTACATGAGCTTCAGAGAGTCATATCCCGATGTTGAGCAACTAAGCACTTGACAGACTTACAGTGTAAGGTTTTGCTGCTCAAAAAAAGGAGTCTCTTATGTTTAAACATCTATTATGCATCTTCTTAACTGCTGTCTTCGGGACAGCACTACACTGTAGTGAATCTTTAAACAACCATCAGACGAATGAGAGTCGGCACAAGATTAGCTTTAGCACAACATACTTATCATTGGTAAACATTGAAGAGGAGAAAACCAATACTCATCACTATGAACTGCACATTGGCTACCAACTTAACCCCAAAAACAAAATTGGTATCAAGCTGGCAACATGGAAATTGTATGCCCCCATGGGAATGCCAATGAAAGAACAACTGGAGCTTGACGAAGCAAACTTTTACCCAGGAAGACTGCGTGAAACCGGCTTGGGCTTTAGCTATCAGCGAAAACTATGGAAAGGCTTGTTCGTTGCCACGGAGATACTGCCTCAGTATAAAACATACCTGGATAGTAACAATAAAAAGGTCGCCAATGGCTTTAAGTTATACACTTCCTACCATTTGGGTTATCATGTCTCTTTGTTAAGCGACAAAGTATATCTTGAGCCACAAATTCATTGCCAATATTGGCCCATTGACACGAATGTACCTCAAGCTTTCAAAGTTATGGACGATAAGTGGAACAATTACTTCCTCTTTGAACCAAATCTATACTTGGGAGTGAATTACACATTCTAAAGGAACTTGTCAATATGCCGAAGCGCTTGCCACTGAACAAGGATATTATTGTAAGCAAGGCGATAGAAATTGCCGATAAAGGCGGTTTGATTGCCCTCTCAATGAGAAATCTTGCCACTGAGCTGGAGATTCAAGCGATGTCCCTCTATCACCACTTCCAGACTAAGGAGGAGTTAATCTCCTACATGGCTGATAAACTACTCACAGACCTTGAAGCCCTGGATTCATTCCTTGAACCTCAAGATTGGCGAAGCATTATGCAGCGCAGAGCACAGGCTGCCAAGGAACTCTTTCGCGAGCATCCTTGGTTGCCCTTGGTTATTGATTCCCAAGTGCATAGCGGGATTAGACGGCTTACATATTTGAATGACTATATTGGAACCCTCAGAAGGCTTGGATTGCCCATCGAACTGGCATTAAAAGTTACTTCGTTAGTAGATAGCTATATATATGGTTATTGCTTGCAACTGTCCCATATGGCTAATCCCGATATGTCACCCGAAGAACTTGCTGAAGCATTCTCTCAAGGATTTGATGCCTCGGAATTCCCTTACCTTAGTGAAGCTACCGCATTAGTCGTGAAACAAGGCTACGATGCGGAGGCAGACTTTTTATTCGGTCTGAACGTGATTTTAAACGGCATAAGTCTGGAACTGGATAACACAGTAAGATAAAAGAGATAAGATGAATTTGGCAGACTTGCTTGCATCGGGTGGTTCAAGCTTACTTTGGTTTGGAATCGCACTGTTTGCTTTCTTGCTGCTGGTGTTTGTGCTGCGGGATATAGTTTGGGCAGTTCGATACCCTTTTCTAATATTAAACTGGTTGCAATGGACTCTGTACAACCCGCTTCGTGATTTATGGACAGATCCGGGTAGCAACAAAGCCGCATTGGTATTTGGACTGCTTCGTTACAGCTTCATTGCTCCGCTATGGTGGTTGCTAATCCACATCATTACCACTCCGCTGCGCTTAGTGAACGCATTATACTTCAATATCGTGCTCTATTGGGCGGTAATCTTCTGCGATAGTATCACAGAGTGGCTTCATCCCCGTCTCAAGTATGGACAGTATCGGGGTATAAAGGCTTGGTTCCTATACTTTCCTCTTCGGCTTTTCAATGTATTCAAGCGCAATGGTGCTGCACTGCTTGAAGGAATCCTAATGACCGGAGTGGACATCGTTTTCCCTACTTACACAATGTATCATGGCACTTCTTTTAAAGGTATTGCCACCAATATCGCACAGGAAGGCAGATGGTTAGTGGGCGGAGGTGACTATGCGGGAAGCGGTATATATTTCGGTTTCTACCGCAAGACTGCCGAACACTATGCTCAAGGTAGAGATCGAGCCCTCATCTGTGCCAGAGTAACTACATTCCCCTGCCGTAACTCAGCAACTCTTCCCAGGAAACTACGGAAAAAGATTGGCAATGACGGAGCAGGCATCAGCAATGGGTTACCCTTTCCTTATCGAAGCATAGAGCATTGGCGAGATCACAGTTATGCACAATGGTTCGAGTATTGCCTGGTACAGCCGGGCTTAGCAGGCAAGTATGTTCGAACTTGGCGGGCACGACCCATCTGTGTACTAAAAAACGACATGCCCAAACGCATCTGGGGAGGTTTATCATTGTGGACAGGCAGCGCAGGAGGAGTATGGGCAATCTTGTTCTCGTGGGGAATGTTAGCTGCGGTTTATTACCTATACCTTAATGGCTTAAGCGCTAGCATAAACAGCCTAACTATGCTCTTTAGATAGCTCTGTTAGCACTAAGCATGCTGTTATCCTCAACCCCATATCCAAATGGCACTAATTTGTAAGAAAAGAACAGATGACAGCTTGAGGACTGTCATCTGCGTCTGTGTGATTTGTCTTAGGGTCTTGGGGGCATATATGTTAGTCTATAGTCCAGCTTTCTAACACGGCTTGCTCGTCTTCGGTGGGACAATCTGCATTATAGGTTGTGAGTGATGCTCTTAGTTTAATAAGGTCTTCTGCATCCATTTTAAAGATTATTGACACCGAGTAGCCGGGCCATACAGCGTTATTCATACGTGGTTCGCCGAATGGGAGCAAGCCTGTGGTGGGCATTACTATTTGATAGAAATCGGTCTTGAACCGTTTCACAAGCTGCGTAACAACCTCTAGTGAGCTTACATTGCAGATAATTATAGCCATCTTTTTCATGCGTGTTCCTCGCTATCATGTTTGTGCATAGATGTGTAGATCACCGGAACCAATACCAAGGTGATGACTGTTGATATAAGCAGACCGCCTATGCATGTGATTCCCAAAGGACTCCATATTTCTGAGCCCATACCGTGTGAATATGCCATAGGAATCATTCCGAAGATAGTAGTGAAGGCTGTCATGAGCACTGGACGCAAGCGGGATTTGCCTGCATTCACCACAGCTTGGTGCAGACTTTGTCCTCTTTTACGTAGCAAATGAGTGTAGTCTATGAGCACAATGCCGTTATTGACCACGATACCCAGCAGCATAACAATACCTATAAAGGTTATTACACTGAGGCTGATACCGCTTACGAAAAACGCCCAGATAACTCCGATGAGTGCAAGAGGTATGGCAAACATGATAATCATAGGGTCTTTGTAACTACCAAAGATGGATGCCATAACCATATACACGAGAGTGCAGCCGAGTATAAACATCAGGATAAGACTACGGAATGAGCTTTGCTGATCTTCATACTGCCCGGCTAAGCGAACATCCACACCCGCAGGAACAACCTGTTTAGCGAGTATAGCTTTAACTTCCTTGATCGCTTCACCGAGAGAGATGTCTTTTAACTCTGCGCACAGATAAACTGTTCTTTGTTGAGCATCGTGCTCAATCTTGGTGTAGCCGGAACCCATCTTGAACTCGGCGATAGAACCGAGGGGAACCACATTGCCATCAAGGCAATTTACCGGGATAACACTTAGAGCATTTGTATCATTTCGGTATGCATCGGTTAGGCGAATACGAATGTCGTACTCATCACCGCTATCTTTGTACTGCGTGCTACTCACACCATAGAGCGATTGGCGAACTCCGATAGCTGCCAGAGCGGGATTTACTCCCAAAGCAGATGCCTTTTGCTTATCGATAATTACCTGCAATTCCGGGGTGCCTTTATCCAAGCTACTTTCCAGATTAACGAGCTTAGAGTTATTAGCAAGGGCGTTATACAACTGAGCGGATACAGCGGAAAGCTGGGACATATCCTTGCCCGAAATCTTTATCTCAACAGGTTTGGAATTGGCGAACATAGCACTCTGTAGTAAGCTTCCTCCAACCACACGAAACTTGCAAATCTCCGGTATCTTGTCAAGCTTGGCTCTAATAACCGCTTCAAGCTCTTTGGCGGAGCGTTTGCGTTTGTCTGGCAGCACAAGCTTAGTGCCGATGGTGCTTACATTTCTCCCTTCTTTAAAACCCATTGTGCTTAGTAATCCGCTTTCTGTTTGACCAGTAACGGAATACATACTGCGGAGTTCGGGAACTTCATTGATGAATATCTCTTCCACCTTAGCTGCCACACTGGCAGTTTGCTCGGAACTAACATCGTTATCCAGTTCGATAACTGCATTCAAATCTCCCGCATCCATGGCAGGAATATAATCTGTTCCTATGAATATCACCATAAAAAGAGAGAGGGCAAGAAGGCTTATAGCTCCAAAGATAAAGCGCTTTCTGTGTTTTATGGCATAGGCAAGGAGCTGCACATACTTTTGCTCTGTCCAGGTAAAACACTTCTCGCTGAGGGTAAAGAACTTACCGGGGTTATGGGCTTTATTGGTGCCTAACCAGCGAGCACTGAGCATTGGGGTGAGGGAAAGCGCTGTGACCAATGAAGCAAGCAGTGTAATGGATACCAGAATTGCAAGTTGCTTGAACAATATCCCCACCAGACCACCCATGAAGATCATGGGGATGAACACTACAATCGTGGTAAGAGTTGAACCAGCAATAGCTATTTCCATCTCGGATGCACCAAAGATGGCTGCTTCGCGTGGTTTGCTTCCCTTAGCCATGTGGCGGGTGATGTTCTCTAGTACCACAATGGCATTATCTACCACCATACCGATTGCGATGGCTAAAGACATTAGCGAGAAGATGTTGATGCTGAATTTGGCAATGAACATATAGACAAATGCGATGATTAACGAAAAGGGGATGGTGAGGATAATGATCACACTGCTGCGGACTTCACGAAGAAAGAATAGCACGACAAGTATAACAAAAACAGCAGCATAGATGATTGTCCATGTAAGATTCTTGATTGATTCCGAAACTAACTCTGAAGAGTTTATCACTTCTTTAATCTGCACATCAGCGGGAAGAGTGCTTTTTATCTTCTGGATTTCTTTTCCCACTGCTTTGGCAACTTGCAGAGTGTTCGCCCCTGATTGCTTTTGTACCATCATTAACACTGCTTGTTTACCCGAGGAATGGAGGTATTCTTCCTGCTCTTTGAAGCCATCAGTGATAGTTGCAACATCACGCACTCTGATAACTTGGTTGTTGATACTGATGATTGGAGTGTTAGCAATATCATCAATACTGGTGAATTCTGCCGGAACTCTGACAGCAAGAGAGCTGTTACCAAGCTTCATATTGCCAGCAGGAATGGATACATTCTGAGTGGCAAGTGCCTGAGAAAGCTGAGTAATGCTTAGATGATAGGCAGAAAGACGAAAGGGATCGCATTCTACCTTAATCTCACGCTCGGGTTGACCCAGCACGAATGTGGTGCCCACACCCTGCACTTTCTTGATGGGACCGGAAACCATATCCTCCACCAGCTTATCCAAGCCGTTGTAGCTTTCTTCGGCTTCAATACTGTAGAATACTACGGGGAGCATAGAGCTGGTGATTTTCATAATCATAGGGTTGCGGGCATCATTGGGCAAATCTTTCTTTACCAATTCCATTAGGTCACGCACTGAGTTTGAAGCATCATTAAGGTCTGTGCCCCAATTGAACTGCATGGTAACAATGGATACATTCTCTCTGGAGATCGATTTAATCGATTTCAAGGAGGATGTTCCTGCTAAGATACCCTCCAGCTTGTCAGTGACTTGAGACTCCACTTCGTTGGCATTGGCACCGGGGTAAACAGTGATTATGGTTAGTGTGGGCATTTCTATCTCTGGTAGAACATCCTTGGGGATCATGGTTACAGCGACAATGCCAAAGATGAAGATCGCAATAAATGCCATGATGGTCATGACAGGATTATCAACGGCAATTTCAGTAAGACGCATCTTATCAGCCCATCACTCTTACTTTGGTGCCTGTACTAAGCTTACTCTTGCCATCTGTAACAATCAATTCGCCTTTCTCCAAGCCGGAAACGATGTATGCGGAAGGAGTTTCTCCAAGAATGGTAACCTGTGTCTTGTCAGCAACAGAATCAACTATGCTAAACACATAAGTCTCGGCAGTTCCGGGTGTACGTACCAAGCTTTCTCGTGGGATTGCCATTGCATTGACAGCAGGAAGTTTGAAGGATGCCTTGCAGAACATTCCTGGTTTGAGATTGCCGGGATTTGAGATGCTTATTTCAACTGTGGCAGTGCGCGTTGTTTGGGATAAAATTGGCATAATTTTGCTCACCTTACCGTGGGTGTCAATACTTAACATGGGTAACGAAATGTCCACGCCTTGCCCAAGCTTTATGTTCCTCAGATGTTGCTCGTTTACATCTACTTTAACCAATAGAGGATTAAGCTGCATGAGACTTACGATACCGCTGTTCATCGAATAACCGGGGTTGATACTGGGCAGGAAATTATAGTTCTCACCTTGTTTCACATGATGCTTCACCACTGTACCTGAGAAGGGAGCACGAATCTCTGTGTTCTTCTTTAACATAGCATACTTAGCTTTGGCTGCTTCAAACTTGGCCTGCACATGGTCATATTCCTGACGGGATACCGTGTTCTTTGCCAAGAGAGCTTCCATTCTGTGCATGTCTTTCTCCAATGTCTGGTATTCTATCTTGGTTTGAATAAGCAGTTCATCAGCCATTTCCACAATCAGACCTCCCTCTGGTACATATCCCCCTTCTGAGATGAGGATGCGTTCCACTCTACCGGGTACAATGCTGCCCAAATTGGCTTCTCTATTTGCTATCAAGGTACCGGCATATTCAATAACAGGAGTGTATAAGGTGTCACTCGCATCAGTGGTGTTAACCATTATACTTTGCTTTGTTTCTGCGTTGGTGGTATGTTTGGTGCACCCGACAACAAGCAAGGTGGCGACTAGTAACATACATATCTTTCTCATTTTAACTTCCTTATAGTAAAGCATCTATAGCTTTCAAGTATTGGCTGTGTTTAGTGTTCAGTTCCATTCGGGCATCAATTTTATCACTGTATGATTTCTGCCAGAGACTTTGTGCCTCAATCAGGTCACTGCTGCGCAACATTCCTTCATCGTAGCGGGCTTGGCATACACGCAAGTTCTCTTCAGCTTGTTTAAGAGAGCTTTCTGCTATGGCCAGCTTGGCTTCTGCTTCAGTAAGTTGATTGGCAAAGCTACGTATTTGTAGGTTGATAAGCTCTCTGGCTTCTTGCATCTTAAGCTCACATGCCTTAACACTGTTACCGGTAACTCTCGCCTCATGAATGCGTTCACCAAAATGAAACAACTCTATCTGGGCAAGTATCCCAACTTGCCAACCTGAACCAAACTCGTTTTCCATACTGTTATATAAGTTTGGTTTAAGGCTGTGAGCGCTACCCTGAAACACGAAAGTGGGATAGTACTTGGAGATAGCAATCTTGTGTAGCGATTGATTAATATCTTTCTGTCGCATGAGCATTTGGTAATCAGGACGAGTATTCAATACACTTTCCAGAGTAACAGTAGGGCAATCATACGTATCATACGGCTCTTGAATAAGCTCAGTCTCTGCATCAGGCTCCTGCCCGATGAGTTGATTCAACGTCATCAAAGCCAGTTTGTAACCGTTACTCGCTTGCAATTTCCCTAGCTCAGCTTCGCCGAGTTTTACCTTTGCCTTCAATAACTCGTTCTGAGTCACAACTCCCTCTGCATAAGCATTATTCAAGTCATCAACATGCTTCTGAACCAATAATCTGTAGCTATCAGCAAGCATCACCTTCTCGTGAACGGAAAGTACCCGCCAATAAGCTTCATCAGTCTTAAGCAGTAGTTCATTTTCTTCCTGCCTGAGAATTTCCTTCGCTATTGATTCGGTATTCTTGGCAATCTTGTACTGATGCAATATCTTGCCTCCGGTAAAAATGGGCTGCACCAACTCTACTCCAAGCACCCAGTTGTCTTTCTCGCCTATCTTCAAATCAATCTTATCCGAGATAAGACCTTGCTGATAAAGAGCTACCAGGGTTTGATAGAAAGGGTCTGAAGTTACAGCTGGGTTTGCATGTGCCATGCCTCCAAGTAACTGCTGTAAGTTCAGATCCTCTTTATATTCAACCACTTTGTCACTACGTTGATAGCTTCCCAGTGCATTCAGGGAAGGTAAGAATGTGGTAAATGACGCCTTCTTGATTTCTTTTGCGCTCTGCACATTTATCTTTGCGATGGATACGCTTTCTGCACTGGTCTGCGCCATCTTGCGGCAGTCATTCAAACTCAATGCTAAGGAATAGTTTGCCACCCATAGAACGGCAAATAGCCACAGAACAACAAGTTGTTTCTTCATTTATCTCTCCACCAGCAAGCCATATCCAAGTATTTGATACACTTCTTCAGTCAAATCATGCAAATCAATTTCAACATTACCGGTTAACCACTGCATCAAAACAACATCCATCGTACCCAAAATCATATAGGCAAGTGTAATTGGTTTCACCGGACGCAGAAGTCCTTTTTCAATTGCATCTTCACATAGATCCCGCAAATAGTGAATATACTCGTTAAGTGGGTTATAGTTGGGATTCTGTACGCAGAACTCCTCGCTCTTTCTCCATTCGATTATCATCACTCTTGCCACGTCTTTGTTTTGAGTTATCAGCTCTGTGTGCAGATCAATAAAAGCCTTTATCTTCGCCACCGGATCAGTTATAAACTCCACATTCTCTCTTATCTGCCCCAGTTTGGTCTTCACAACTTCTTTTATTGTTTGAATGAACAGCTCTGTCTTTGTCCTAAAATACAAGTAAACGGTGCCATTCGCAATACCTGCTTCCTTCGCTACATCAATCACCGTTGCTGCGTTGAATCCACTACGAGCAAAGACCTTAACCGCAGCCTGGATTATAGCTTCACGCTTATCCCCTGAGTTTGATCTTATCAGTTGCTTTGTTGTCATTTCTTACCTCATTTATGTTACTCCCTAACAAGGAGATATTGACTGATTAGTCAGTCATGCGCTCTATATTGCTGATGACTATATTGTTGTCAACACTTTTATTCGAAGCCTCATCGAGGATGGCTACATTTATGGCTCGTATTTTTTCCGAGATATGCTTACGATTAGCTTTCAACTACAACAGTGCTGGGCTAACTCAAACATTCTTATCACAAACTGCTTGACGAAATGTAGGCTCTCTATCAGAAAGGCTTTATCATAATAATCCAGATAAGGAGTCCTTTATGCTTCCCGGTGGAAAGAATATGCAACAACTTATGAAACAAGCACAAAAGATGCAGCAAGAGATGATGAAGTCTCAGGAAGAGCTGGAGAATAAGACCTTTACAGCCTCTGCTGGAGGTGGAATGGTTAAAGTGGAGATGAACGGCAAACATGAACTTATCTCCCTCAAGATTGATCCTCAAGTTGTAGATCCAGAGGATGTAGAAATGCTGGAAGACCTCATTCTGGCTGCTATTCAGGAAGCCGGCAATTCTGTAACTGAAGCATCAAATGAGACAATGGGTAAGCTTACAGGTGGAATGAAAATACCCGGCTTGTTCTGATGATACTCTCTGAAAATCTCGAGAAGCTTACTCAAGTCCTCAATCGCTTCCCCGGCATTGGGAGAAAGACTGCGCAACGGCTTGCTTGGTATTTAGTAGCTCAGGATAAGAGCTTTGCGTTGCAACTGTCGGATACAATAAAAACAACTGTAGAGAGTTTTAAGACCTGCTCAAAGTGCAATATGCTTTCCGAAAGCGATCCCTGCCCTATTTGTAACGCGTCGGACAGGCTAGATGCTGTTTTATGTGTTGTTGAGAGCAACTCTGATATTCAGATTATCGAAAATATGAACGAGTTTCGTGGACGCTATTTTGTGCTTAATCACCTTCTCTCACCAATCGATGGTTATGGACCAGAGCAGATTCATGCTGCCATGCTGCTGGACAGGATTAATACTATACATCCAACAGAAGTTGTTTTGGCGTTAAAACCTTCTGCAGAAGGAGAAGCAACCATACACTTTCTTTGGGAGTTACTGAAAGATAAGCAGCTAACTATCACTCGTTTATCAACAGGGATCCCCTTTGGCGGAGACTTGGAATACAGCAGCAGCAACACTCTTGCCAATGCTTGGAAAAGGAGATACACGGTTTAGCATGTTCACCGGTATTGTGGAGAAAACTGCAAAAATACTTCGTATCAGTAGCGCAGCAGGTAAGAAACACCTAGTTATAGAGTTGCCCGATAGCTTTGACGATATTAAACTTGGCAGCAGTATAGCTTGCAATGGGATATGCCTTACTGTACTAGAGTTTAACAAACAAAGCTTCAGCGTAGAGATAATGCACGAAACTTGGGATAAAAGCACCGCCAAGAACTGGAAAATTGGAACCGTGTTGAACTTGGAACGTGCTCTAATGGTTGGGGATAGGATGGATGGCCATTGGTTACAAGGTCATGTTGACCGCAGCTTGAGAGTCATTGCAAAGCTTAAGGTTGATTCAACCGATTACATTAGGTTCCAGCTTTTCAGCGAGGACAGAATGCTTCTTGTAGCCCAAGGCTCAGTAGCTATCAATGGTGTTAGCCTTACTATTGCAGAGCTTCGATCATCTTACTTCAGTGTTGCTCTGATTGGCCACACGCTTGATAATAGTAATCTCCGTGACCTGAAGACCGGAGATATAGTGAATGTAGAGTATGATGTGTTGGGAAAGTATTTAATCAACTTGAGAGGATAGATGAGAAGCCCTAGAATTATTGCCTTGATGACCATTCTGGTTTGCATCACGCTTTCTGCTTGCGGCAGCAAGAAAAGCCCAACTGGCGGACCACTTGATACTGATAAACCTAAGATTCTCGGTTCGTCCCCTGCGGAGTTTGGCGATATTGGAAGTGGGGTCATAGAAATATCTTTCTCCAAAGATATGGATAGGACCTCGCTTGCTAATTCAGTTTTTATATACCCGCCGGTTATGAAAAAGAAAATGACAGTAGATGGGCCTACTCTTAAGATAACAATCCAAGAACCACTTCAGGATAACACCAATTATTATGTAACTCTAAGTTCCAGGCTTAAAGACCTGCGAGGCAATGCACTTGATATGAACCAAACTTTAGTATTCAGGCATGGCACGCTTAACTCAAGTAAGATATCTGGTTCCATTTCCTGCGAACAACCCGGCGATGAGGGTATGCCATTGGAGCTTAGTTTGTTTACCATGGATTCTTTGCTGGTGCTTAGTGATCGTATCAGCGGAAGCACCTATTCAATCGAGACCCTGAATCCTCAACCTTATAAGCTTAAAGCGTTTATTGATCGTAATCTTAACGGAAAGTATGATCTCGGTTTAGACCCATTCTTCGAAGGTTCTACAACCGCCAAATCAGCAGCCACATTAGATATGTTTCTAGCATACGCCGATAGCAGCAAACCTCGCATCAGAAGAGTAACCTCAATTAGCAACCGGGAACTTGTGGTAACCCTTAGTGAGCAGATCAAGAGTTATAAATCTATTGATATATATAGTGATTACAACATTGCCATCGAACACAGCTTACTTGATATGGATAAACTCAATGTTCTTTGTGCTCCCTTGGATAGCATAGAATACACTATTCAATTGAAGGGTGTGGAAGACATGAAGGGCAACGTATCAGAGCTTGTGGAAAGTAAATTTGTAAGCAAGGGAAGAAAGGATTCTCAAGCCCCAACTGTTAGTTATAGCAATCCACGTAATGGTGCTACTGTAAGCAGTCTCCAACCTACTATTGAAGTATATTTCTCAGAGTTGATCCCACCGGAAAATATCCATGCCAAACTCACCGATGGAAGATCAGAAATTCCTCTAAAACGCATGCCTGGGTTTGGCAGAATGTATCGATTCCAACCAACAAAGGAACTTAAGAACTATACAAGTCATGTGTTTAGTATTCTCAGTTCAACCACGGATATCTCCGGCAATAAAATGAAAAGAGATTATGAACTGCAGTTTCTCCCGATAAAAAGGACTCGTTAAATCAACTAGTAGTTGTTTCATTATATCACCCCCTTTTCTGAAGGGGGTTTTTAATTGATAACGTCTTCTTTACAGAACTGGAATACTAAGTACTGCTATCGTATCAGATCTTACCAAAGACCTTTCTTTGGTTTAGATCGCATGAATGAACTCACGTAGGTGTTGTACAATCACTGATTAAATGTGAAGGCTAAGATTGAATCGGTAATCATGAATGGAATCTTGCTTATTCGCACTTATCATCTCCTATCATCATTACCTAATCATTGCATGTTTAATACGGATGAAACATGCAATGATTATGCAATGATCAAGTAATGATGCCGAGGGGATGTTAGTGTGTATCAGTCGAGTAAGATTGAGCACACGACCTCTCGACTGATTGTATGTATAAAGTCAGAGCCGTTGGCGATGGCGGCGACC
>CAZPNU010000027.1:0-29379 GCA_964588075.1 uncultured Candidatus Cloacimonas sp. | reverse complement strand
GTCAAGTATTTGTTATCTATACTTTTTGTCCACTTCTATGTGCAACGGTCTTAATCATTACATAATCATTGCATGTTTCATCCGTAATAAACATGCAATGATCAAGTAATTCCTCCAGTGAGAAAGGTGGGACTCACGAGGTTAGACGTCAGCTTTCAATGTATCGATGTTCTGCACCTTCAAGAGGAAGAACAGCATTCCCATAAAGCCAAAGGCGGAGGCGACAAACAGGTTTACGGCTGGGTTATAACTCCACAACCAGGCACCTCCAAAGGCAGCAATGGACACCACGACATCACGAACAAGATAATATCTGCCAAAGGTACTCGCTTTGGCACCCTCCGGAGCCAGAGAGAGTATTAGGGACTTGCGTGATGGCTCTCCGAACTCCTTTAATCCACGCACCACAAATGCCAGCACTAAAGCGGGAAAGCTACTTGAAAAATACAACACCAAGGGAAAGATGGCAAAATTGAAGAATGTGATTGCCACATAAGGTTTACGGCTACTTCTGTCTGCAAGATACGCCACAGGGATATAAACCAGCATTGCCGTAACCATCTCAACCGTAGTTAACACACCGAATCTTAGGGCACTTAAACCTCTGTTATTCATCACCCACACCACCACAAAGGCATAAGGTATCTGCTCGCAGAAGCGCACCAAGATATCAGAAACCAACAAGCAGCGCAGATTATGGCTAAATCTGTGTTTGATGGCGGGCTTATCACTTCCCTGAGAGGCAGGACGTTGGTCGGCAATAAAGCGCTGCTGCACCAGCAAGGCAACCAAGGCAAAGAAGATTGCTGCCAAGAAAGCATAACGCACCCCTTGGACTCTACCAAAACGAACGATGAAGAACCCACCAAATAAAGGACCCAATGCCATGGGTACCCTACGAATCAATGAGTGCAGAGTAATACCCATAGTTTGCTTATCTTTGGGTAACACCGCGGAAACAAGCTCCATTGTTGCGGGAAGGGAAAGAGATGTCCAGGATAAGAAAAAAATTGCTCCAAGGAGCACAGCATACCAACTGGGGATGAGCACTACTAATAAATAGCCAAAGATAGCCAGGCAATTGAAGATGAGGAGAGATCTCTTATATCCTATTTTGGTTGCCAGCCAACCGCCGGGATAAGAGTATAGCGCAGAAAGCAGGTTGTCCATGCCATTCAGCAAGCCAATCCCAATGGTTGAACCGCCAAGCGCCAGGAGATATACAGGCAGGAAGCGCTCTGCCATCTTCTCTCCCAAGCCCACTAACACTGCCATGATAAGCATGGCAGCCATGCTGGGCTTAAGTCCCAAGAAATCGACTACTTTCTTCATTGCCGTCTCACAGCCCGGTTTGGGGGAGATTGGTGGGGGTTAAGGCTCTTTGGGTAGAGCTTGTAAAGCCTGTTTAGCCTTATCCTGGAAGGCTGGGAATACACTGTCGTCTATGGCTTTAAGATAGTATTGTCGGGCGTTCTTAATGTCATTGTTTGCTTCAAGTATAAAACCGATGTGATAGGCTATCTCGCCAGGAAGGTTTTCCATCTGCATAGGAACTTGGATGTACTCCAAGGCTTTTTGGGTGTTACCGGAGAGCATATGGAACCATGCCATGCTGTCGTGATAATAAGCATTATCGGGATCAAGCTCCAAGGCTTGAGTGATGAGGCTGCCTGCTTCTTGCAAGGAATCCGGATATTCCAGCAGACTGTAGCCAAGATCGTTCAAAAACACCGGGTTGTTGTGAAAGCGTCCCACTGCTGCACGCAGCAACCCAAGCTTTTCCTGCTCCCTGCCGGCAAGGAGGTATTGAGAGATAACGCTAGTCCAATCCTCTTCATATCCTTTGTTGTGGGTTACAAAATACTCGCTCAGCTCGTTTCGGATGGCAGTTAATGAATCTCTGGGGTTCAGAAGTTCCTCTTGGGTTAGGACTATGTAGCGGGAGATTGGACTCTGTGCAAGATGCTTTTCGCATGCATTCCGCATGGCATCATAGAAGTTTGTAGTATCCACCTGAGCGTTAATCTGTATTTTCAAAGTGTGCCTTAGAGTGCGGTATAGCAACATGTCGTCCACATCTCTGCTGCCGTAGAGCATTTCAACATACTGTGAGGGTGAGCCCAATGAATCAGTAAAGAGAGATTGTCCCAACAAGAATATCGCCAGCCCGGCAAGCTCTTCTGGAGCATGCGCAGACTGTAGGGCGGTGTCTTTGCAAAGCAGCAGAACATTATCATCATAACGCATATAGGCAGCAAAAGCAAGTTCGGCGAGCAGTTGAACGTCCTTAGTGGCAAGAATCGGCTCCGTTAAATCCAAAAGCAATTGCAGCTTAAGAGTCTTATTTGCTGTCTGCAAGAAATCCCGCATCGGCTCTTTATCCTGGGGATAAATGTAGCTGTTAAACAGTTTAACTGCTTCAGCATCTCCGGCTTGTCGAAGGGTGAGATCATTAACTAACAAAGCGGTTTCTCTGGTGGGATTAACTGAATATGCTTCTTGAAGGATTTCCCTGGCAGTTTTAGGATCCACCAGCGAATACATTCTTCCGCATAATACAAGATCCTCAGCCTTTCCTTTGGCAAGCTTGTATGCCTGTTGCAGCAGCTTTTTATCCGTTTGTTGTTTTGAGGAGTACAGTAAATAGTACTTTTGCAAATATGCTCTGCAGCTTGGGTAGCGGGCAACTGATTCATCAACTGCCCATTGCATTCCGGCAGTATCCTGAGCTTTGTTGTAAACACTGTAGGCAGCGTTCAGCAACTCTTGATCAAAGCTGAAAGTCAAGCGAGCCGCATTAAAAGTTGCGGGGACATCCTCGCCTGTATCTTGACCATTTACATAGGCATAAGCACTGTTGACCAGCATCTGCTTGGCTATCTGCCGGCTATTGGAATCTTGCTTCTGCGCCAAACGATACAATTCGCTTGCAGCAAGATAGTTTCCTTCATAATGCATCAAAGAAGCCGAGATGTAGTAATAGATGGAAGCAATTGTAGGCTTGGAGTTATCCACCGAATGTTCAGCAAGCTGTGCCGGAGGGGCAGCGCAGGCAGAGATAAGTAGCAATACAGCTACAATAGAGAGCAATCCTCTCATTATTTAACCTTAAAGGAATTGGAAACGGTGTATAACTCTACCAAAATGGGCAGCTTATCCCCAGCAGGAAAATAAACGATATTATCTATCAGGTAAGCAGTCTTGGTATCGGCATCCCAAAAGGCAAAGCTCTGAAAACCCCCACCGATGGCAAGTTTCATGTTCTTCCAAGCTCCCAGTAAACGATATCCATCATATTTCCCGAACTTGAATGGTTCCTTGCGGATAAGCTGGGCATCGAACTCATCTCCTTCGAAATACTTTTGTCCCAACTCCTTGCGTTTTTGCAGCAGCCAGTTGATATCCAGTTTGTTCTCCGGCATAGCTTCGTAATAAACAGACACATATTTGTCCGGTATCTCACGGTTCTGCATCTTGGCACGGTAAAGAAAACTCAAGAATCTACCTTGCTTGTCATTAGAGAAAATACGGTAAGTGTCAGGAATTTTAATGCTATAAGGATAGTCATCGAAGAAAGAACCGGGGAGCACCTTACCTTGGTAGGCATAATAGCCTTGGCGCTCAGCAAAACGCTGTAACAAGATTGCAAAGATGGGATCAGCTTGCACTGCTCCTATCTTACTGAGGCTTAAGGCATCCTTGCCCAATAGAAAGAGTATAACCTGATCGCGGGAACTGTGATTTCTGCTAACAAAGAGGTCTCCACCGCTATTCTGAACACGAGTAACGAAATCCTTGGCCAGAATACTTCTCATGTAGGCAGAAACAGGGGCAGTGCTTTCCAGATCACCTATATAGACTATGTTCTTATACTTCGCAAGAGTATTTGCCTCAGACACATCTGTGAGGACTAGATTAAAATACTTTTCGGGATATACTATGGGGACTTCTCGCTCGATTCCACTACGGATAAATGGTTCTAATGCTTTCCAATTAGCCGGGTCGCAGAATACATGCACATCTCTATCATCTCCCATGGCCAGTGGTTTAGCATGGTCAATAATCTTGTCAAACATGGTATATCTTTCGTTCTCTCCTCCGGAATTGTTACAACCTACGAGGATCAATGTAGCGAGGAGGATGAAGAAGTATCTGCGCATATCAGGCCTCCTTGTGATGAGGTATCCGCAGGTAGTTGATACCGCTTATAATGGTGATGACTGCTACCAGCCAGAACCAGATGCTGATGGAGAGTTTGACTGTTTGACTAATCTCTGCCATGGTTGCCCAAAAGATGAATGCAGCTATTATACCCAGCATCTGCATCACAGTTTTAAGCTTTCCCAGTTTATCTGCTGCAACCACGATGCCCCGACGTTGATATACTTCCCGCAGGATGGTTACTAACAGCTCACGAGCAAAGATGATGAGAAATATAACCTTACTAAGATTGAATGGCGGTAACCAACAAAGCCCAAACAAGGCAGAAAGCACCAAAAGCTTATCAGCCAGGGGATCCATAATCTTGCCAAAGTCGCTAATCACATTGTATTTACGGGCCAGCATACCATCCAGATAATCCGTGATCGAAGCCACCACAAATATGCTGAGAGCATACCAATCTCGCTCTGTATGCTGCGATACAAAGAGATAATACAGAAAAACGGGAACAAGCAGAAAACGCAGGATGGTAAGAGCATTAGGAAGGTTGCGTTTCATCTTCGCTCTCCACCAACGTAGGTTCGGCATTGGGGTTAATAATCTGCACAGGTCGTTCAGCCAAGGCAACTTCATGCTCAAATGTATGAAGCGTAAAATGGGTAATCAAAGTGCCAATGAAAGCCGCAGCTAGTTGAACAAGGAACACCCAGTATGGCACCAACATAGGAAGTTTTTTAAAATACATGAGAGCAAAATAGCCTGCTACACTGATGGGTAATGGGATTAACAACATCGACCAAGTATGCTCAACACCCTGTTTATGGTGCCGAATCACATCCACTACCGTATGATGCTTTCCTTTGTTGAGGAGCAAAGTATGCAGTTCATAGCTTAGCCTGCTAAACACAAAAATCATGAGCAAAAGAATACCGGCAAACACATGGAAGGCAATGCCGCGTCTGTTTACTAGGTTCAACTCATCCAACAGACTGTTGTAAGCCGTAGCCTGACTATCAATATCTGCCTCACTGATATATCCGCGAAGAATATCAAGCACCAAAGGCTTACTTTTCAGAGCTTGTGTGTTGGGCTCAAAATTAATGGTTATCACTGCCGGCAGTTGGTAATCCGCAATCATCTCCTCACTCAAGGGAAGGTCATATGCAGTTATCAGTTCATTTGCTGCCTCGGCTGAAGTTTCATATGTGACGCTTTTTACCGCAGGAATAGGCTTAATCTCCTCTAAGATGCTTTGCACTTTGGTGGAATCCGCTATGTAAGCAAAGACAGATAGCTTGGATATT
This sequence comes from uncultured Candidatus Cloacimonas sp., assembly GCA_964588075.1. Taxonomy (GTDB): domain Bacteria; phylum Cloacimonadota; class Cloacimonadia; order Cloacimonadales; family Cloacimonadaceae; genus Cloacimonas. The sequence continues at coordinate 23,914 of CAZPNU010000027.1, read as the reverse complement.
GCATCCAGCTTAGATTGGCTGCTGATAGCATGTTCGTAGCCCAGATACTGCCATGCTCCAAACAAAGCAACGAGCATGATGATGATTAGGAAAAAGCGTGTGGTCATACTTGGTGTCCTTTTACTAAATGATAAATCAATGTGTTTGTGTTGGCAACTACTGCAGTCTTCAATCCAAACCCATAGTTACTTGCCAGTTGCAGCAGTTCCTCATTGCGGGAGCTGGGATAAATCAGCACCGCTTGTTTCCCGATGCCGAGGTTGCGTCCACAAAAAGCCAAGACATCATCCATGGTGCAACATAGCTCTGTGCGTGATATTGCCTTGGACATATCAGGGCTTATCAAACCGCTTCCCAGCTTTTGCCAAGGTGGATTTGCGATTATCAGATCAAAGCCTTCAGGATCGTCATAGCATCGTAGATCCCCATTAACGAAGCAAAGCTGCAACTTGAGTGCTTCCGCATTGGCAATAGCTAAATGGTGCAGTTCTTCCTGAATCTCCAGCCCCGTTAGTTCCCAGTTTGCTTGGCTGAGCTTAAGCATCAGGCACAGAATTCCGCTGCTGCTGCCTGCTTCCAGCACTCGAAGAGGTGAGCTGGGGAAGTTGTGTTTCAGATACTCATACAGTGAGGCAGTTGCACTGCTAACTCCAAGTGCGCTGCTTTTCTGCAATAATCTGTGTTTCTCCGCCAATAAATCGATGGGCAGGCTTAGCTCGCTATACATGGCGAACTCCTCTTTCAACCAAGCTCCAACATCCGGGTGATGCTCTGTTTTGCCTTTTCGGCAATTTCGGGCTCAACTTTTATGAGATGCTGATGCTGTGCAAGAGCTTGGTACACATGCTCAAGAGTAGTCTTTTTCATGTTTTTACACGCTGCTTGGATAGAAAGTGGTTGCAAGTGCTTTTCGGGATACAAATGCCTGAGATATTTGGTAAAAGTGCATTCTGTGGCGATAATAGCCTTATCTCCCGTTTCCACCCATTTCGCCATTCCTCCGGTGCTCATCACAAGGTCAGCATGCCGAAGGATATCTTCATCACATTCTGGATGTGCCAGCAGTTTGTAATCAGGATACATCTGCTTCATGCTTAGCACTTGTTGCTCGGTGAAGCCCCATTGATGAACCGGACAGTATCCATGCCAGGTTATCACTTCTCTGCCGGATTGTGCACCTGCCCAAGCTCCCAGATTCTTATCCGGTACAAACAGAATCGGCTTATCTCCGGGCAGGGATTGTAAAACCTTCACGGCATTGGAGGAAGTGCAGCAGATATCGCTTTCGGCTTTCACCTGCACGCTGGAATTTACATAACAAACCACAGGCGAGCCCGGATGGCGGCTCTTGAAGTCCCTCAACTGCGTCGCATTTATCATATCTGCCATGGGACAACCTGCGTCCAATGCCGGCAATAAGATATCACTATGAGGGTTAAGTATTGCTGCGGTCTCCGCCATGAACCTTACACCGCAAAACACTATCACCTTTGCATCCAATTGAGATGCCAGTATAGATAGCTGCAGGGAGTCTCCCCGGTAATCTGCCACATCTTGTATCTCAACCGCTTGGTAGTTATGTGCCAAAATCACAGCAGATTTTTCCGCTTTGAGTTCTTGTATCTTAGTTATCAAATCGCTATTCATCTTCGCCTCATCAGTTGCCGGTGTGTCCAAATCCACCGGCTTGCCGGTCACTGGCATCAAGTTCTTCTGCTTCAACTAGCATTGGCGTTGCCACAGGACAAAACACCAACTGTGCAATGCGCATCTTAGGTTCCAAAATAAAAGGGCTTCTACCCATATTGATCAATATCACTTTAATCTCACCCCGGTAATCCGCATCAATAGTCCCGGGACTGTTCAGCACCGTTATTCCGTGCTTCAGTGCCAATCCGCTGCGGGGGCGAACCTGCCCCTCAAACCCTTCAGGTATATGCATGGCAATCCCCGTGGGAACGGCAAAGATATCTCCCGGCTGCAGGATTATGGGCTCCTCAATATCGGCAAAAAGGTCAAAACCGGAGGCATTTTGCGTCATGCGCTGCGGGACGGTGGCAGTTTTACTTAGCCTGGTAAAAATAAACATCATGATTTGCGGGTTAAAAGGTATTCTGCCAGGATATCCAGTTTTAAAGCTTTCTCTCCTAAGGGAGCAATTATCTGCCTTGCTTTTTCGGTCAGTTCCGCAGCTTTGGCACGGGATTCCTCTATTCCATAAACCGAAGGGAAGGTTGCCTTGTTCACTCCCGCATCCTTGCCAATGCTCTTTCCAAGCTCCTCTTGAGAGCCCTCGATATCCAGCAAATCGTCCACAATCTGGAACACCAAGCCAATCAACTTGCCATATTCCTCAATCAGCTTCAGTTCGTTATCCGGCGCACCACCAGCCATGGCACCAAAGCGTAAACAGATGTTTATCAGGCGGGCAGTTTTATTCTCGTGGATGTAATTCAAAGTCTTTTTATCCACTTTTTTGCCTTCGGATTCGATATCTACCATTTGCCCGGCAATCAAGCCTTTAATACCCACTTCCTGAGCCAGTTCACGAATAAATTGCACCCTAAGAGTTGCATCAATCTCTGCCAGGGTTATAAGCTCAAACGCACTTATCAACAAGGCATCTCCTGCAAGCAGGGCAACACCTTCGCCAAACATGGCATGGCAGGATTTCTTACCTCTGCGGTATTCGTCGTCATCTATATCCGGCAGGTCATCGTGGATCAGAGAAAAGGTGTGAATCATCTCAATTGCGGCTGCCACTGGGGTTATCAGTTCCACATCCTCGTTATACATCCCAAATGCCAACAGGGTCAGGTAGGGACGCAAACGCTTTCCACCTGCAAACACGCTGTAGCGGATAGCTTTATGTATCTCTTTGGGATATTCATCTTTGCGGGGGAGAAATCTGTCCAGAATGATATTCACCAACTCCTGCTTTTCTTTCATGTCTTTTTTAAGCAGTATTTTCCTATCCATTTACATCCTCCGCAGCCTTGGGATCCGCTATCTGTGCACTCAGCAGTTTTATCTTGGCTTCTGCCTCTCCCAAACGGCTTTGGCAGTGATTCAGGTAAGCAACGCCTTCCTCGTATAATCTAAGCAGTTCATCCAGCTTGGTATCTCCCGCAGAAAGTCTTTCTACAATGCTTTCCAACTCTTCCAGGGCAGATTCGAAGCTCAGGGGGCTAATTTTATCTGTTATGGCACTCACGATAAATCTCTCCCATTATCTATTTCACGCCTGTTTACAGAGGTTATCTGTTTTTGTCAATTAGAAAGTGTAACAATTGCCAAAGCCACACCACTTTGGACTTCAATCTCTGCTGTGTCGGTTTCAATTTCGTTGCTAATGCCCCGGCTTTGTTCTTTGTCGATACACAGGCTCAAAAGAGAATACTTCAGCCCTCGCGAATTGATAAACTCCACTTTGTCGCTTAGAGGTATCAGAGATAATGTTTGCCCCATATAGCCCGATAGAATGTGCTTTCCGCAGATGGTGAATAGCACCTGATTCTCGCTTTCCACCCTTATCCGCACATTGCTGCCAACTGCCAATAGCAGGTTTTGCACAATCGCCAGGGCATGATCAAAGCGTCCCTGCATATCGTTACAGATTACCAATTCCGTATAACCTTGTTCTATAGCCCACTTGATAGCCAGTTCTGTATCCGTCTCCTTTTTCTCGGCGGGGTGGATGATGTTTGGAACCTGATGGTAACTTGCCAAAAGCTGTTTTGCTACAGAATCCATGTCGCCGATAATCACTGAAGGGCTCAAAGCCAACTCGCATATGCAAGCTAACCCGTTATCCACGGCAATAATGCCATCCAGAGGGGATATATTTTCGTAGCCGGAAACTATTTGCCGGGGGGCGTGATTAGTAAAAAGATATGCCCGCTTGGGGGCATCAGCGCACTGCATAAGCGGGTTCGTCAATCCGATTGAGATAGGCGGTGGGGTTAAGCTTTTCCTCGTGTCGTCGCACTTCATAATGCAGATGAGGTCCTGTTGATCTCCCCGAGTTTCCCATCAAACCGATAATCTGTCCCTTGCTTACTTCTTCTCCCATGCGCACCAAATAGCTGTAAAGATGGGCATAAATGGTTTCGTATCCATTCTCGTGATTTATCATAAGACGCTTGCCATAACCGGTGTCATAATCTTGCTTGCTTACCACGCCTTTGGCAGTGGCATAAACCGGAGTGCCTGCCTGATTGGCAATATCAATCCCAAAGTGGAATTCTATTTCGTTGCTAATAGGGTGCACCCGCAAGCCCCAACCATCCGAGATGCGCCCAAAGCTGGGATAGATGGAAGGCATGCTATCCGGGGTAAGCTCCCCTTCCGGCAAGCCATAAACCACAGCATTACCCAATTCCGGATGCGATACATAAGAAAGGATATACACCAACTTCTGCTCCAGATCGTTTATCTGATTTTTCAGAGCAGGATCATAAGCAAAATCAGTTTGTTTGGCTTTGATATCAGGGCTGTAAGAGGGATAAACCTTCTCCGTTGCTTCGGTCTTTACCCTTAAGGTATCCAGCATCACATAGATGGAATCTACCGTTGCCGCATAGAAATCCACCTTGTTACGCAGACTGATGTTCTCTATCTCCAACTGCTCCAACTTGGCAGTCCGGCGAGATAAGCCCCGCCCATGCACCAAACTGAATAGTGATGATCCCACTAACAATGCCACTAACAGCATAAACACAGCAAAGCTCCAGCGGGGTAACAGCAAATAACGCTCTTCCCCATCCGGGGTTATTTGATAACTTATCTTAAGCTTGTGCGGAGGTAGAAATTCGTGGGACATGATTTTTTATTAAACTATCCTTTGTGATTCAGTTGCTACAGATTGGTGCAAGTTTTGTGCCAAGGGCAGAGCAAAATGGCATCCCGTAGGGGAATCGAACCCCTGTTGCGTGACTGAGAATCACGAGTCCTAGGCCACTAGACGAACGGGACAGAAGCTTTATTGTTGTTTTCATAATGGCTACACCGAAAATAATCTGGCGACCCCTAGGGGAATCGAACCCCTCTTGCAAGAATGAAAATCTTGAGTCCTGACCGATAGACGAAGGGGTCGCAAACTGGTGATCCAGGGCAGGCTCGAACTGCCGACTCTCTGCTTAAAAGGCAGATACTCTACCACTGAGTTACTGGACCGATTTTCGGTTAAGTTTTTTCACCAAATTTAGTAGCCCTGTTTCTGTCAAGAAAAAAGTGGATTTATCCCTGTTTGCAGATATGGGATTGCCTGCTCGGAAGCATACTTAGCTCACTTTGCTCCACAGATACACAAAGCTTTTATTCCCATATCCGGCATTATAATTCGCAGAACCGGGATAGTGTTGCCTCAACACCGCTAACACACTTATACACTCTATGTTCTGAATCAAAGAGCTTGGCAAGTTTTACCTGCCTTCACAATTATGCGGGTGACAAATCCGGGGATAGGTGACAGATTTTGGAATTATTTTTGTGAAGCCTCAGGTTATCCGTAAAAATTGCCATTACATCGGGGAGTTTGCCTAACACATATCGCCTAACCGCAAAATGACAGGTTTTTTTGTGGGTATAACCGCAAAATTATAGGTTTATTTGTGGGTATAACCGCAAAATGAAGAGATAATACTTGACACAAATCCACGATAATGTAGCTTATCTTCAGAGGTATCAATATGATAAAACGCATCATCGAGGATAAGATAAAAAGCAAACTCTTCAGCGGGAAGCTTGTGCTTATCTTTGGACCTCGGCAAAGCGGGAAAACAACTCTCTTAAGGCAGATTCTGGCTTCTTATCCGGAACATGGTGCTTACTACAATTGTGATGAACGGGAGGTTAGAGACCTCTTTTCCTCCCAAAATTCATCTGTGCTGCGAAGTGTAATAGGGACAAAGAAGCTAATACTTATAGACGAAGCACAGCGCATTGATAATGCAGGGCTAAACCTCAAGATTATCGTGGATAACATCCCCGATGTTCAGGTTATCGCAAGCGGTTCATCTTCTTTTGAGCTATCGGACAAACTTAATGAACCTCTAACCGGCAGAAAGTGGGAATATAACTTATATCCCTTGGCATTTCAAGAGCTTGCCGGGAACACAGAGCCGATGGAAGAGATTAAGCATCTAAAGCTCCGCCTTGTTTATGGTGCCTATCCGGAGGTGGTGACCAATCCGGGTAATGAACAAGAGATACTGGCAAACCTAAGCTCCAGCTATCTATACAAAGATGTATTTGCTTTGCACGATCTCCGCAGACCGGAACTGGTGGAGAAGCTCCTCCGTGCCTTAGCCTTTCAGGTTTCGTCCGAAGTTTCATATCACGAGCTTGCTCAATTAGTGGATTCTGACCGTTCCACCGTGGAGCGTTACATCGGAATATTGGAACGAGCCTTCGTGCTTTTCCGTCTTCCGAACTTCAGCTCGAATCTTAGGAACGAGATAAAGCGATCCCGCAAAATATACTTTTGGGATAATGGCATTCGAAACGCCTTAATCTCGGACTATCGTCCTGTGGAACTGCGGGACGATATCGGGAAGTTGTGGGAAAACTACATCGTATCCGAATTGTTCAAAAAGCGGGATTACCTTAAACTCTTGGCACAGCCATTCTTCTGGCGCTCCAAAAGCTCCGGAGATGTGGACTATCTGGAAGTGCTAAACTCGGTTATCACCGCGTATGAGCTAAAATGGAATCCCAAGAAAGTTGCCCGGGCAAGGGCTTTCCAAAATGCCTACCCCCAAGCGGAGCTGAAGCTGATAAACCCCGGCAACTACTTCCAATATCTACAGGAAGGTTATTAAAGCTTACCACATGGAGAGAGGGCTCACGTCTCCGTGATAATCCACATAACTCCTGATGGCATCCAGGATCTCGTCGGCGGTGTCATACTCTTCCTGAGCATCACTAAATTGATTACGGATTTCAGAAATGGGCATTTCCACCAGAAATTCCTGATACTCTGTTGCCCAGATTGCAGCCACAGAATCAATGTTTTTCACCCACGCACTTGAGGAATTGTAGCTATCCCAACCTTCCCTGGCATAGAGTAGCATCATGCAACATATTGCCACATATTCATAAGCGCTGCTTTCGCTTTCCAGATAGCCATCTCCAATCAGCACAGTGTCGTCCTCATGTTCCATAATCGTGCTTTGAGAGTAAATGTTACTCAATTCATCATCCAGACGGGTAGCCGCCAACATTGTGCCAAGAAGTATCAAAACCATTACCAGCATGATTTGTTTCATATCTATCTCCTCTGATTTTCAATTGGGTTATTACTATCCTACCCTCTGTTTTCTGGCAAGATAATTATTCCCTCCCGATAGCCCCGGATATGGAAACACTTCCTCAACCCGGATTGCGCACCTTCTACGGGACGTAGGGGTAATAGAATTATTGTAATTAGAAGAAGATTGCTTCGGCAATGCCCATATGATAGATAACGGTAACAGCGACCAAAACTTCAAAACCAAACAGAGCACACCAATTTGTTATCATTTTGTCTTTCTTGATGATGCCTACCTTGTGTTGCATGAAATACACATTAATCAGTTTGTGTTGCATGAAACGGCATTTGGTGCAACACAAAAGAGAATTAAAGAGAGCTATCTTGAGGAAATGGTGTACTAAATCGAATTATAGAATTCCATATATCGATTTGGTGGCTTCAAATCGATATATGGATTCTCATATCTCGGTTTAATCGCCAAAAGTATCAATGTAACGCCTGAACACAAATATACTGTCTCGAACGTATCCGGTAGTCACTAGCAGTATGTTCATATCTCGCCCCTAATAATAACTTTCTACTACCTGTTAAGCCTATGTCCTTATTAGATTGTTGATGTACTCATCATCTTCCATAAACACCACATTATTCTTCAGATACTCGTCTGGATCATACCCACGGAGCTTTAGCTCTTGTTTGGGAGTCCAGGACAATATCCAGCTACTAAGGATCACATTGGGATCGCCAAGCCTGGTCTCAATCTCCTTGATGCGCTTGTGGAACTGGATTTTCTCGCTGTTTACACCTTCATGCATCAGACCGTGAGGTTCAATGAAGTGAACATATTGCTTTCCTTCTGAGAGTATCCAGAGAATGAAATCGGGATGGAAGTTGCCTGCTTCAAAGAAGCCAACTCCCTTGCCCCTGCTAAGATTGCGGAGAAGATATAGCTCCTGTCCCTTATCCTTCATATCTTTCTGATACTTTTCGCACCATTCTTTAAGGTTAGTAATAAACTGGTATTCGCTATCTCCTAAGGAGACTGGCAGGATTGTGATATTGCCACCATGACGCACATGAAACAAGGGCTGGAAGAGATGATTGCCAAAGTTACAGGCTTTGAGATCGCCCACTTGCAAAAGCTGATCTTTCTTAACGATGATCTCATCTTTGAGCTTCTTGATTCCTTCGATTACTTGGATATCATCGCCATCCACAATCAACTGATATTCTTTATCTGAAGGCAGATTGTCGTCATCTGCTGTCAGCTCTCTCAATTCCAACCGAGGCTCGATGTATGCCTTTTTACAGAAGTTATAGTACTTTTCACAGAAACGCTTAACCAGTTCCGTAGCGATTTGCTGGAGGATGAGCACTTCATCATAGTTTAGAGGATTGAGCCTGGTTTCCGGTAAAAAAAGCCGATACCAAGATGTGTCTGATAACAAGCTAACAATCCCCTGTTTGCTGAGATTGAGATTGTGCCAGCTTCTTTCTCGTTTGAATCGTTCCAGTTCGAAATACAGGCGATCCATATCCAATAGACTGATTTGCCTACTTTTCAATTTTACTTGGTCTTTTTGACCATCCTGCTGAGCACCACGAGACTTAATAGTCTGTATCCTGGGATACCAGTCTGAAACTACCGGATTGTTTTGCAGGTACTGTGGTATACTGCCAAGGGTAGGTACTGGTCCGTCCTTCTTAAAATCATACTCAGTGCCATCTTTCTTCTTTTTCGGTCGTATTATCTTCAGCTTCTTGCCAAAATCAGCGGTTACATTCATTGGGATAGTAACAACCATCCTTTTCTCGTTGCCAGGCAAGCCTTCATCACGTAAGAATTGTCTGAACTTATCCATGAAGTCAGCTTCGATGCCAAAGACATTCAGGGTTTCGATATCTTCAATGAATCCAGGTTTTGTTGTGGCATAAGTATGCCCACTGCGCTTCAGACTCCACTCATACCCTTTTAAGCGCACACCGCGCCCAAATAGCTGGATAATTTGCGTTCCTTCGCTCTTACCGACATGCATCAAACCCATGGTGCTAACACGCCAGCAATCCCACCCTTCTACAAACTTCTTGGAACCGATCAATAGATTGATGGGAGATGACGAATCCTTCACTGAAGCAAACATCGCTTCTGTGAAGTCGCTGTCGTCCACAGTTAGCTGAACATCATTGTGCTTGGCATATTCCTCTACGTGGTCGCAGAGTCCTTTGGCATCCCCGACATTGATCAATCCAAAGGGTGTGTCGCTATTACCAAGATACAAAGCTACCTCGCCTGAATCTCCTTTGATTCTATCCAATCTTAGCTGACCACTGGCAGGATTATTGAACAAGGTTCTCAAGATATCTTGATAAATCTCTGAAGTTCCATTCGTAGTATTAACCGTCTTGAGTAGATAATTGAAGGAATTGGCGAAGATATCATTACCATTATAATCCAGTAAACCTGTACTGCTTCCTCTTCCGTAAAGAATTTGCTCTATACTACGTTGGAAGACAGGTGCATTAGAAAGGAATTTTGCGATAAAGACAATAATCTGACCGACATCAGCCAATAACTCTTCGCTTGGAAGCTCAACCTCTTGCTTGCCTTTCTTCTTGGTAACAGTACTCCCCACGAATACCCACAGGGGTTTTTCTAGGTTAAAGGGGACAATATCCAGTTTTTTATCTTCATAAACTTTAAGTTGCTGATAGTATTTGAGCAGACAGGCAGTCAGATATACATCCTGCACCTGCTGATAGGTTTTGGGCAAGTTCAATATCTGATAGTCTTTGCCAAAGCCATCTTCGTAAAACCACCTGTAGGAATAGTCGAAGATCACTGTTTTTGCATAGCTATCCTCAAAAGCTCGGTTATTCGCAGCAGCAACAGCCTGGGCGAAGGTGGCAGAATACTCAAAGGTAAAGCCTTTGGCACATAGCTCCGACCGTCTGGTGAACCACACACCTTCATCTTTTCCGCTCATCCCCCGGTGACCTTCATCAACCAATAGCAGGTTTTGATCCCCAAGGCTTCGGGTGGCAATTGTATTTGGTCCTTCTGTATCACCGAGTTTAGTGATTTCGATCACATCGACCATATCAATACTGCCGTCTTGTTTGGCCTTTAGTCTTTGGGCAGAATAGAAACCGCTGATCTTAAGCTCTTCCAAATGCTGCTCACTAAGCCTTTCATTGGGGCTTAGCAAGATTACCCTGGATATCTCACTTCCCTCACGAGTCTTTTTCGCATAATGCCTGAACTGCAAGAGGTTCACATGCATCAAAAGGGTCTTGCCACTTCCCGTAGCATTTTGCAGGCAAAGTTTATTCAGATCGTCAAAAGAGTATGGCTCAAGGTTCTGAAAGCCAGTCCACTTCTCATTAAATCTCTTTAGATAGATATTCAGATCATCCAGCAGCTTTGCTTTATCGGTAAAATAGCGATCCAGATAGATTTCCACAAAGAGTAGGGTTAGCCATTGAAAGTACTTCCAGACAATTGGACGACTGCGTAAGTAGTTTATCGTTCTGGTATGTGATACTATGTTTTCCTCATAGATGCGTAGCTGCTCTTTGCTGATGGGATGGAACTCATTGTAAAAAAGCTCGCTATTCACCAGTTCATGATAAAAGCGATGCAATCCGTCCGCATCATAGCCTTCCAGCCGACTATCCCTGATTGGTGCTGCCAGCTTGTGAAACGGTTTGGTATTATCCTTATACTCCAAGAGCGGGTCTATTCCAAACTGACTCATCAACCACTGGTTAAGAAGCAGTTTATTAGAGAACTTATGGTTTTGTAAGCTTGTTTTGCGAGCCATTAGCTGTTTAAGCCTTCAAGTTTGCTTAGCCATTCATTGAAGTGAGGGCATCTCTGCCTTATAGTGTTTAAACCGATCGTTTCCGTAATTTTGCTACCAGCGTATGGCTTATCATAAGCAGGGATTGCATTAAGAATCCTATGCGATGGGGATGTGTTTGGATTTTCGTTTATCATCTCAGGTTCCATTTGTTGGCTTAATTGTACAAGCCCTTCTATTTGCTGTACGTTATCTAAGTACTCATTTATTAACATGCTAGGATCAGAAAATATCAGAGCTTCAAACTCATGCAACTGAATATAGGGTATAAAACGGCGATCATCTATATCATGAGCAAAAGCAGATTCAAGTATCTCTACCTTAATGATGGGATCATTAACCCTAAAGGCTTCTTGATAACCCGGAAAATCATCTGGAAGTCCATACATATCAATCATCGTGGTGAATCTGCATTCATCATGGTTGTCTGTTCGTATTCGTTTTACTATATCATTTCTAACTTTAGCGTAGTTACTTATTCCACCCTTAAACTGCTGTCCAGTTTTGGGAACATACTTGGTTAAAAAGCAACATACATCAACAATAACATGATGATGAATAAGGTGATTAACCAGCAAGCTCTCTACAAATCTCTTCTCTGTTGGTCCCTCCCCTAACACATGTAGCCTGATCATGGGCGACCCCCGATAAGGTTTTTCTCCCATAACTCGGACATGGTATAATCCTTGACCCATTCTGTAAGTTTATCTTGATCTAGTCTGTTGAACACAGTTGAGTCATCCTTGGTCTCAACTACAATGATGTCATTAACATTGAAGAAATCCAATAGGAAAGAGGATTGGGTAGATAGAATTATCTGACAGTTTTGTGCTGCGACCTTAATCATACCCACCAAGTCAATTAAAGCTTCCGGGTGCAGACCAAGCTCAGGTTCGTCAATCACGATCACATTGGGAAGTGAATCCGGAGGTTGTAATAGTAAGGTTGCCAAAGCCATAAACCTCAATGAACCATCAGATATTTGATGAGCCCCAAATATATGATTGTGCCCTTTCGCACTCCATTGAAGTTTTATCAAGTAAGGATTCTCCACAGCAGGTTCTAGGAAAAAAGCTTCAAACTGGGGCATAATCTTTTGTATCCTGTTAACTATGCGCTCATAGTAACGTATTCCGGTTTTGCTAGCTCTCATAGTATAGAGGTAAGCTCCGAGATTACCTGCATCAGATTTCAGAAAGCGATTATCGTCAATAGCACTTGGTTGTCTGATAAATGCCTTATCAGATGTGTCGTGAAACTGATAGGCTCTACATCGGCCAAGAACAGATAGCAGAATTTTTGCAACAGGCAATGAGCTGTTATCCTTTAACAAACTCTCCTGGTGTCCCGTACCTAATGTCTTAGGCGATCTCTGACGGTTAGCAAATGATGAAAGCTTCAAGGATTTTGCATTTTCATAAGCAAACATCATTTGCCCTTGGAATGAGTGTGTAAGTGCAAAATCATATTCGTTATACCACTCGTTATTTTCGAATCTTAACTTTGCTGTAAAACGCTCAGTTTTTCTAGAGCCATAATATAAGAGCGAATCCGCGTATCCTTGCTTTCCAATAAACATTTGCAGTCCGCTAGTAGTGATGTGATTCAGCATCTGAAAAAAGGAAACCAGATTGCTTTTGCCGACTCCATTTGCACCTATCAAGACATTGATATCGCCAAAGTAGATACTCTGCTTTGTGCCAATTGACTTGAATCCGGTTATCTCTATGTTCTTTAGCTTGTGTCTAATCTCGTTATTCATCTTCTCTCCAATTTGGCCGTAATTAATTTACACATATCTTATAATCACTTCTTTGCATTCGTATAGATACGTCAAGCATTAGTCTTGATATCATTGCTCCCACATCCGTTTCATAAATTCTTCCTCAATGAGCCGCACCTTCCAGGTATCACCATCCTTTTGCAGGTTAGGCAGGTTGTTACTGCCATTTACATAGATGGTATCAAATTCCCAGTCCAGAGTGCTTATGCGGTTCTTCTGGAACCATGAGTCCAGAATAAGGTTATCCTCTTCTAGGTTTCCGGTCAGCTTGCGCCATACGATGAGCACTTTTTCTCTTAAGCCATCATTGGGACTATAGGGATTCTTGGGGACCCAGCCTTCTACCTTGCGAATCCACCATTTGCCATCTGCGACCTGTTTAAAATCTCCATTGATGACCAGCTTGGTATCCTGATCCTGAGGTAAATCCGGGTCTTTCATCCGGGTAAAAGCAGCTGTCAGTGTTTGTGGAATCCCCAGATGCACCAATCTAAGACCGATCAGATAATTGAAGGTCTCGATCAAGTCCACTGCTTTGTCTGTGTACTCATCGCTACCGGGCTTTTTTACTTTTAGCAAATAGGAGGTGGGATCATTGAAAGCATCTATATTTAGTAAACTCTGGCTGCCTTTGCTTTCCACATCCAGCATATAGTGTAACAAATAATCCTCTTTGAGGGAATCATTACCGGCAATGGTTTTATCTCTGATGGGCTCGTTTTGCAGAACCAGATTGTTCAGAGTGTCCTCATAACTTTCTAAACGCAGATATTTGAAACAGTGGCTAACACCGGTATCTCGATTCTTGGGCTTGCCATCTTTCCAATCTTTGCTATAAACTACCTTGCTGATACGAGGTTTAAGTATTGTGTTATAATAATCTCCCATTTCTATGAGAACATATTTACGCTTTCCATTATCCTCTCTGTTAATATCTATAACTGCATGACCGGTTGTTCCAGATCCACCAAAGTAATCAAGAATATATGATGTATCATCAGAAATCGCAGTTATCGAGTCTATTACTGTATGTATTGATTTGGGGTATAAAGTCTCACTAAACTTGACGCCAAGATCAGTTAACCACTTAGTTCCATAATCTCCTGCTATGTACTTCGTGTCATCCCAAACGGTCTTCAATGTTTTTTCTGCTTTGGCTTTAACAATCTGAATCTCGGCATCTCGAGTATTGTAAACTTTTAAAAGTGGTACAATGGATTCAACAGTGTTTCGAGCATATCTCCATTTTCTTTCTATTCCTTGTGAATCAACTGGATAGATATAAATGATGTCGTCTACTTGTACCATTGATTTCCCAGGATGAAAATCCACATCACACACATCACCAAATCCAATTATCTTATTATCTTTAACCAATATTGGGTAGAAGCAGTTTTTTGCAGTATTTCTTTCTGATTCCCTGCCCCATTTCCTGAGATTATCGTATTTCCAATCATTCTCGGATATCGAAATACCATTAGTCTCTTTGAGTTGATTAGGAATTATAAAAAAAGCATACTCGTGGTTATAAGAGAAATAATCACCCTGTATCCCCTTCTTGTTATGTATCACTGCAATACATATGATTTCATAATCTGGAAAAACATCATTTAACAAACGCCCGAGGTTTTCTTGTTCGTTTTCGTCTATTGCAACTATATGAGACCCATCTTGTGTTGATAATGAGTTACTCAATTCAAACCTGTTTTGCATTAGACTTAGCCATGATGAATGTTTATAAGTGTTTTTGTAAGCTATTTCCGTTGTTTTAGAGTTATAAGGCGGGTCAATATAAACACATTTAACCTGCTCTCTATACCTCTCTTGAAGCAAATCCAAGGCTTGGAAATTCTCGCTATGTATGAGCAGTCCATCGCACTCTTCATCAAAGTTTTGAATTGAACTAAGCAGCTTGGCTTTGAAAACCTCGCTAAAGAAGCGAGTATCCAGCATCAGCTTGTCGTTAACCTTGAGAAAGTTCAGGGTAAGAGGGTTGGTGTAAGCTGGGCATGTAGTATCGCCTTCGATCTCATCAATGGCATAAAGCTTTATCCATTCATCTATCTGCTCTTTATTGGCTATGATTTGGGGATAAAGCTCTTCCGGTACCCTGTCGAGAGTGATGCAGTAGTTTGTCTCCACCACGAATTTCTTTTTGAGCCAGAGCTTCTTTTGGAAGTCCTCAAGCTGTGCCATAAACTCTATGAGTTTGATGGCGATTTTTCTCAGGACTTTGATCTTGGCGAGGTAGTCTTCCACCTTGGGAGCTTCGGCGTTTTCGATATCATCCAGGCGCATAATCT
The DNA here is from genome assembly GCA_964588075.1 of uncultured Candidatus Cloacimonas sp. Lineage (GTDB taxonomy): Bacteria > Cloacimonadota > Cloacimonadia > Cloacimonadales > Cloacimonadaceae > Cloacimonas. Next base: position 8,716 of record CAZPNU010000027.1, on the reverse strand, counting down.
CGTTTTTAATATAGAAATCCAGCTCTCGTTTGAGGAATGCACCAAGGTTTTTATGAATGAAATAGTCCATCGTATTACGTGCTGTATATTGGTTTATGTACTTGGTCAATAGGATTCGGTCTTTATCTTTATCAGTGGGAATGCTGGTGGAAAGAGCATTCAAGTAATCCTTAGCCACGAAAGGCACGAAAGCACACGAAAGCTCATTTTGTAAGGAAGTACAATTGTTTGTCATGGGATATTGTAGCTCTTCCTCAAATAATGCTTCTGCGAATTTCTGTGTATTTTGTGGTTCTTCTTCAGATTCCATTTTCGTGTCTTTTCGGGTATTTCGTGGTTCAAAGTCTTTTAGGGCATTGATAACCAGTGCTACTGCTTCCTGGTTTAGGGTATCTTGTCTGGCTTTATCAGTGGTAGGCTTGTATTCAAAGTTGATAACAAGCTCATTTTTGTCGTTCAGCTCAATTGGTCTTTCTTTGTGAATAGCAAAATAGCGTTTGGTAGCATCACTGGCTTTCACATTGGCATGTTCGCCCTCGGTGGCGTCAACAATGCGGAAGTGCAGCTTTAAGCCCTCTGGAACACTGCTGTCTTCAAGATCGATCTCTTCATCATTGCGTTTCTTGTTCTCTTTCAAATTCTTAACAGCTTCGGTCAGATTGACAGTGTAATTGGCAAAATACTCGGTGGTTTTTATGTAGTACTGGTCTGCATTTGCCCAATGCAGCTTGACTTCTTCTCCGTTGTAAGGTATGGAGAATGGTGCTGCTTTTCCCGGTGTTTCTCTGGTATAGTAACGTCTGGAGATAAAGTCTCCATCATCGTAATACCGCTCAAAGAAACGGTAGAGGTGGTCATAAATCTCTGCTTCGGAACCGGCACTATCTTTGATAGCTTCATACTTGGCACGTGCTTCCATCACTTTGGGAGTAACATCAGGGTCTGGTGCTCCGAAATCTATGGCGGTCTGGATTGCATTGTCCAGTTCTTGTTTTAGCTTGTCTTTCTTGGTTTCATCCGCTTGTCCAAAGGTTTCCTGGATTACTTGGAGGAGGTCATTTTCAATGAAACTGCTAACCTGTTCAGCTTTGGCATGCATAATCCGATAGAAACCGAAATCCAGATCTGGTTGATTGAGTTGGAACAGTTCTTTGAGTTTATTTATCAGCTTTTGGCGAAGTTGTTCTGTTGTGGGCATTCAATACTCCTTATTTATAACCACGAAAAGCACGAAATGACACGAAAGTCATAATGTAATTCTCTCTATCTTGACTTTTGGATAAGCACAGAAATTTACCAATAAGCCTAACCTAATCTTTGTAATCCTAAGATAATTTAATACTTGGGCTGTATGGATTGGACTCAGTTCGGTAACAGCTTTTAGCTCAATAATAATCTTATCGAAACAGACGAAATCGGGTTTGTATTTTTGTTCTATCGGTTCGTCCTTATACCAAATTGTGAGTTCCGGCTGTGCTGTAAAGGGGATATTCTTCCGGGCAAACTCCCTACTTAGGCATTCCTGATAAACAGCCTCCAGAAACCCAGAGCCTAACTCCTTGTACACTTCAAATATCGCTCCAGTAATCAAGTAAGATTCTTGCTGATAAACAATCTCACCCATTACTGATCAATCCCCCTTTCGTGTCTTTTGTGGTTGATATCATCACACTACTTTCCACCGGATGGTGAAGAGGGTTGTAGTTTTCGTCTTTTGTTTAAGCCTGTGTGAAAGGGCATCGATCAGCTTATCCCTTTTTTCGGCAATCTGGTCTTCTGTATCAAATATCTTCTCACGCAATTTGCGTTTCTTCTTTTCCAGCTTGGCTATATCTTCCTGTAAATCGTGCTGTTCCTTCAAAGTAGGACTTTGACGGCAAAGTCTCTGCTTTTCCCGAATCTGCCTTTTGATATCATCCAATTCCCGTTCGACAGATTTTACCATGTCATCTGCCCATTTCTCCAGTTGTTCACGGGCTTCGGTGAAGTGCTTGTTATTCTCTTCCAGGTTCTTGGCTAAAATAGCCTCTACGTGCCTTTCCGCATTATCTTTCAGGTTTAATTCTTCAGGCATTATATCAAGAGATTGATCTGAGACGAAGCCATTACATAAGAACAGCTTTTCGCAGGTCTCCTGGTCAAGGCTATTGCCTGCGTCATCCAGTGCCGTAAACAGCAGATACTCCTCTGTATCCAGAGAGTTTACGGTAAGAAGATCAAGCCTTAACCATCCGCAATTCCCTTTCAATTGTTCGATTAGAGTAATTCGAGTGGGGTGTTTGGTGATGTCAAAAACCACTTCTACGGGAGGGCATGTTTTCTTTTTGCCTTGCTCCAGCACGTATTCACCCAAGGGATGACTCATCCGATATAGGAATTCTTTCCCGAAGTTATCGCTGTCTTTGGAGATCAGACGATAGGTACCCGGACGGCTGCCTTTGCAGGGAGCTTTCTTTAGCCTGAATGTATGGGTTTTCTCTTCAAAGGATGCTTCCTTGTTCAAGATGTGCATCGTTAAATGCCAGAAGAGCTTTCCTATCTTGTCCAGGGCTTCTACAGCATCGGTATGGTTTGCTTTGAGGCGTTCATGAACATCCTCATCAAAATGCTCCAAGAGCTTACGGCGAGTATCTTTCATGCGGGTTTGGATCGTCTCTTCCAGCTCTTTCTGAAGTTTATTAAAAGCTGTGGCAATTTCCTCCGCGGTACGGCATTGCTGATAAATCTCCAGCACCTTCCGTTCGAAATCAACTCCTGATTCCAGTGAGCCGAGAACATCATCAGAAGCACCAAAAACACCGGAGAATAAGTGAAACTTCTCTGAGAGGATTGTATATACTCTTTGGTCTGCTTCATTACGTTCATTGAGGAAATTGATCACCACTACATCGTGCTTCTGTCCGTAACGGTGACAGCGACCAATCCTCTGCTCTATGCGCTGTGGATTCCAAGGTAGGTCATAATTGATCACCATGGAGCAGAATTGGAGGTTTAAGCCTTCAGCACCAGCTTCTGTGGCAATCAGGATGCTGGATTGATCTCTGAAGCGTTCAATGATTGCTGTGCGTAAATCAACCTGTTTGGAACCTGATGATCTGCCATTGGCTTGATTTTCTGCTAACCACTCAGCATAGATTTGTCCTGTAGCATCGTCCTTATTGGAACCATTGAAGGTCAGCACTTCTCCGGCATAGCCATTCATTTCCAGATAATCCTTGAGCCAGGCTTGGGTGCGTCTGGATTCTGTGAATACAACTGCTTTGCGGGCTGCTCCCATTTTTTTCATTTGGGAAAAGCCTATATCTAAAGCAGTAAGTAATGCTTTGGACTTGGAATCCACTCCGAAGCTTCTGGCATTGTCTATGTAGCCATTCAAGGCTTTTATTTCAGCGTCTAATTTGGTTAAGTCGAGTTTCTTAGGCTGATCTGCTTCAGGTGAAGGAGCTGGCTCAGTCTCAGTTTCGAGGTCTTCCTGATCTTCTAAAAGCTCATCTAACAAGTCATCATCGATGTAGTCGTCAATAATCAATTGTTGTAAGGCACTTTGCTGCTTGTGGTAGTTTTGTCTCAGTTTAACTAAGCGGTCTCTGATAATCTCCAGAGTACCTGCCACAGCATGAGGTGATGAAGCCAGTACTTTGCGAACCAGTAGGATAAGCAGATGCTTCTGACCTTGTGGGAGGGCATAGTTATCCTCTGTTTTCAGGAACTCAGAAACACCCATATACAAATCATGTTCTTGCTGGGTAGGAGTGAAAGGACGGGTGATGGGTCTGCGTTCTGTAAACTTTACATATTCCAATACTTGGCTGCGAAGGGTTCTCCAACAAAAGGTCTGTAAGCGTTCTTTCAAATCGCTTAGGCTACCACCGGAATTCATGTATTGGCTGCGGAAAGAAGGTAAATCACCAAACAGGTTTTCATCAATCAGAGTGGAGAGGCCGTATAGCTCTGTAAGAGAGTTTTGCAGAGGAGTGGCAGTAAGCAGTATCTTCTTGATTCCTTCGGTTGCCCGCCTGATCTCTTGCCCCAGTTTATTGCTTTGCCTGTAAGCATTACGCAGCTTGTGGGCTTCATCAATTACCACTAAATCCCAGGGGAGCAGCTTGATTGATCCTGCGTTCTGCCCAGCATAATGCATAGAAACTATTACTATATGCTTTGTATCGAAAGGATTGTCGTGACCTTTCTTCACCAGGTCTTTGGCAGTTTTGGCATCTAACACCTGCACAGGGAGATTAAATTTTTCTTGAAGTTCCAAAGCCCATTGTTTTCTCAGGGATGCTGGGCAAATGATCAGGATTCTGCGCTTTTTCTCTGCCCAATACTGACAGATAGTCAAGCCAGCTTCAATGGTTTTCCCCAGTCCAACTTCATCAGCCAATAGAACCCCTTTGGATATGGGAGAGCGTAAGCTAAATAATGATGCTTCAATCTGATGGGGGTTTAGGTCAACACAGGCATCAAACAAAGCTCTTCCAACCCTTTCTACACCTGCACCACTCTTTCTGCTAAGCTCTAGTGCATAGTATTTTGCATGATAATCCGTTATAGGAGCAATCTTGTTCAATACACAATCCCCTTTGGACTTAAGCTAACCTTCCTTGCGGTTCCTAAGCTTCCTTCTACGACTGAAAGCTAAATGCAGAAAATCAGCTTATTTGTCAACTAACAATTCTCTGAACAGGGGCAAAACATAGCATCCCTTTTTGCCGAAAAAAAGTATGGCTTTAAATAGCAATCATTTGTCAAGAGAATTTGTGTTTAACGGCACCCAACTGCCACACCCACCTTAGAGCAAGCTCAGTTCAGCTCGCAATCATTCAGCAGCAACTGCTCGTAACCATCAAAGGTGCCAAGGTAGTTTCCGTCTTCGTCAAACATCTCGGTTGTGAAATCGAAGCGGAACTTTGCAAAGCCTTTGGCGCAATAATAGTTGTAATAACTCCAGCTAAAATCGTCAAGAAACACCACTGTCTTGCGGGTGATGCAGGCGAAAGTCCCGCAATCGGTTTCCACATTGCATGGGGCTAAGATGGAACATGTGCTCGGTAGATTATCATGAGATCCCGGATTGTCCCAGGTTTTACCTTCGGAACAATCCTTTGGAATCAAGAGTTGAGGGGTTTCCAGCCATACAATTGCCTTGGAATCATCATGCTCTATAAAGCGGTTAAAAAGCCCGGAATGTAGCTCTCGGTTGCCGATTTTGAAGGGAGTACTACCTATAATGCTCTCCCACCCAAGCAGATATAGCCCATCCGACCTGTTTACCAGGTATTCGCACCCGATACCATCAGGCATACTGGCGTATGTATATTTAACCTTCATAAACACCTCGCTATCGGGAGAGTATGCTGCAGAATCCACCCATATCATCATAGTGTCTCTATATACTCCGTCCTCCATATCTACTGTTTCAGGTGCGGAAAATGTTTGAATCATCTCCCAGCTATTGCCTATCTGCAAAGGGAAAACATAGTTGGGGGCATCGCCTTCCTCGTGCTTACAGCTTCCCAAGGTAAATAGTAGCAGCATCGCCGCCAAAATAATAGCGCTTTTTTTCATGCGGTCTCCTTATAGTGTTTCCAGAATTTTCTGTAAAGTTTCATTTTGTTTATTTACATTACGCTGTCAAGCTATATCTGCTGCATATGCTTAGATAGGTTTATGTGGCGACGGGGACGTCACCACCCCAGTAGGAAGCGGCAGAGGTTATTGTGGCGACGGGGACGTCACCACTCCAGTAGGAAGCGGCAGAGGTTATTGTGGCGACGAGGACGTCACCACCCCGATACGAAGCTGCATTAGGCACAAGCTCTCACGGTATGTTCTCAATTTACATTATGAGGTTCCTGAGCACACTAATCCACCATTGCTACGCAATTGCCTTATCTACTTTCAGCTTATAGTTGTCTTCGGAGTATCACCTCAGCATGGTTATCTTCTTAACTGCTATGCAATCCTTGCCTTTTGCCCGGATAATATATACTCCCGCAGCCATATCCCTTCCCTTGTTATCCTTACCGTCCCATATCAAAGTTGTTTCAAGTTCTTGCCGGGAGGGGCAAAGGGTTCTCACCAACTGTCCCTTCAGGTTATAAATGTAGATTTGGCTAAGGTCATGTTTATCCTGGTTGCGATAGTTTATATAAAGCTGGGTTCTCATGGGATTGGGGTAGAGGCTAAGCTCAATAACACCCGGCACAAGAGCATCATCGTGTATCCCATTGCCGGGGCTATATTCGTAACAACCTCTATCGATTACCGATGAACCATTCTCGTCACCATCAATAATCCGTGATAAGCCACGAATATCATACTCCAACAAATCTGAATACACCGGATTGGGATTGCCTGTGTCTATTGCCGGAGAACCGGCACCAAGGCGAAAATCAGTGCTGCTGATAAAACCCGGATTACCCACAATGTTGCTTCCTCCATCAACCAGCGAGGTGTGTAATGGGTGCTCTGTGATGTTGTATAATACCGTTGGGGTTTCTCCGGCAGTAATCTCATTTGCGTCCAAGTCTGCCAAATTGCCATATAGTATGTTGTTAACAACGATAGGCTGACACGTTTCTCTCCACCAAATTCCGGCAGAATTTGCGCTTGCATTCGTACTATTGTAAACGATTGTGTTGTTACTGATTAGGGGAGATGAGTTCACTAAACAGATACCATCCTGAAAGTGATTGTATATCAGATTTCCTTGCAACGATATAGGACTGTTATATGTCGCATCGCAATAGATGCCCCAGGTGTTGTGGTGTAGGGTGTTGTTAAAGATATCCGCCTGTCCTATGAATTCCGTCCAGATACCGGAATTTCTGTTGTTGTAGATAAGATTGTTGTTTATAACCACATGGTCTGCACCATTTAGAGAGATGCCTGCCGCCCCATTCGATATTTGGTTTTCCGTTATGATGGCATTGGCGTTCATACCCACATAGATTGCCGGGTATGTGGTGGGAGAGCCATTTATCACAATGCAGTTATTAACGCTCACCAGATATCCATTCTGGGCTTGTTCACTGTCCATAATGTAGATACTATTTCCACCATTGCCCACAAATCTTGTCTCTGTTATTAGTGCATTGGTGTTAATAGTAGCTATCGAGCTTGATCCACAATTTGTAATGGTACAATTGCTAATCCTTAAATCGTTTCCGGTGGAAAACACCCCATAGTTCAGAAATCCGCTCAAATTGCAGTTTAATAAATCTGCTTCGGAATCATCTGAGACATAGACGTTTCTCAATCTCGATAGGTTACAGTAACTAAACGTGACATCGCCGGATTGTACAATTATCGAACCTGCATATCCATCATTAGCAAGGGGAGCTATAGTTATCTGATTTTCTGCGTCACCAATGGCATTTAGCACTCCTTGTACTAATATATAAGCTCTATTATCCGGTGAATTGTTTAGATAAATCTCCACTCCCGGGCTCACATCTAATGTAGAAGTAATAACCACATCTTCACTTACGTAATATGGTGAGCCATCAAGAGACAGTATCCCGCTAAGCTCTCCTCCGGCAAGTAAGTTGTAAAAAGTGATATATCTCTCTTTTACTTTCGTCACGATAGCTCCATTATTCGTAAAAGCAGTAAGGGAAACGGAGTAATACCCTCCCGGCTCATATAACACTGAGGGGTAAAGCAGGTTTGAGGTAGAGCCATTACCAAAAGACCATGTTTGGGAAGATATCGTGCAATTGAAAGCGTACAAAACAGGGGTAAAAGCAACTGACACAGAAATATCAGAAAACAATGTTGTTTCTGAAGCGGAGAAATCCACGTAAAGTGAGGGTAAACTATTAGCAAAGTATATGGCACCCATCTCTGCCTGACTTCCATCGGCTTCTGCGGGCAGGAAAGGTGAACCTCCGTTTATGCAGGGAGATCCCGCTGCAAGAGCATAGTTGTGAAGGCTGTGATTTTGGAACATAGGGTTTATGCTGATGTTCGTTTGGGTCTCTTCAATCTCCTGTACATTAGAATAGTTTAGGGTGGAGAGACTGTTAAGACTGATGCCTGAAGTGTTAAAATATACAATGCTGCTGCTAAGTTCAGCATTGCTGCTGCCGGCAAATTTAATTCCATATCCCTCATTATCGCAGACCGTTAAGTTTATTAGCCGAGAGCTGGAATTGCTTACAAACACACCTGCTGCCTGCGTGCCGATGTTACTATGGATCACCAGATTCATCAGCTTGGGCGAGGAATTCCTGATAGATACTCCCCCGCCAAGGATATAATTACCATTACGAATAGTGAAGCCTGATAACACTGAGGTGGAATCCTCTCCCGATATTATGCTAACTACACTACCGGTACCTGTACCATTGATAATTGTAGCGCTGATATGAGATGGATTATGATCCACGTTGTACAGAGAACTAACGGTGACAGCCTTACCGATAAAATCGATATTCTCATTGTAAGTACCGTCACTAACCCGAATCTGATCCCCATTTGCAGAAGCGACTATGGCATTTTGGATACTTGTGTATTCTTGGGGAACCAACCTTACTGTGGCACTAAGGTGTACAGCACAAAAAAATACAATAAAACCAACAAGTGTTTTCATATTACCTCCATTGAATATATGGCATTATAGTAATGATGTTGATGTTGTCAAGCTATATCTGCTGCATCTCACATCCCCCCGTTTTTCAAACAAGGTATTATAAGTTGGTTTTCTTCGTGC
>CAZPNU010000026.1:0-31028 GCA_964588075.1 uncultured Candidatus Cloacimonas sp. | reverse complement strand
GGGCGTTCAACACATCACAGTATTGACCAAGGTTGGATTGTTCAATGGTCTTTGAAAGTTAGTTACAGTGCCGGAATGGGCACCTTGAGTGGCAGATACCGCGAGATAGTGTATTGCCACAGTCGCAAATACGGTTACACCTATGCGCGGCAGCGGGTGTATCCCACCTTAACCGAGGTGAATGCCGCAATCGGCAGCAAGTCTGCCAATATCTGGCGCTTGGAGCCTTCCGAGGCTTACAAGGGGGATTTGCGCAGCTATGTTGAGGCACATGATGCCATGCGCCGGAATTACCGCACTCCGCTAAGGGCGTGGAGTTGCCTCTACACCAAGCTGATGTATGCGCTGGAGCGGGAATATCCGGCGGTGGATTTGCGCAGCATCACCCGGCAGGAGATATATGCCGCTGATTTGCCCTGCATCAGCATCAGGAAAGCGGTGGAGGCTGGTTTGCTGGCTCCGGTGAAGGGCTGGGAGAGCATGGATAAGGAACTGTGAACTGCCGGAAATCCTATCCACAAATCTGCTGTTTGCCTGGCAGAAATCACCGATGAATTTCGGGCATTTTCCCAATAGCCTGCTGGTTAATATACGGTTGAGATGCGGTTGCGATACCCAGCACTTTGCTGGGAGGCGCAACCGTATCTCTACCACAACCCAATAGGCAAGGGGTGGGGAAGTGACAGGGTGACAAGGTGACAAAGTGATGAGGTGACGGGGTGACGAGCTGATAAAAAAGTGCAACGCATTAAGAAACAATTTCCTTCTTGACAAGTGTGGATTACCTTGTCATCATGTAAAAAGAATAAAACAAGCCCTCTGGAGGAACACATGAACGCTAAGTTTAAGCTGACCATTATCTTTTTGCTGGTGCTGTTAACGCTAATCGGCATCACAGCCTGCGGCAAGAAACAGCCCACCGTACTGCGCATCGGCACCAACGCCGAGTATCCCCCTTTTGAATCCAAAGAAGGTGAAAACTTTGTGGGAGTGGATATGGATTTGGCAAGGCAGATTGCTGCCAAACTGGATATGGAATTCGAGATTATCGACATGGATTTTGATACTTTGATTCCTTCGCTTGGCTCCAACAAGATTGACTTGGCTCTTTCCGCCATCACCATCACCGATGAACGCAAGGCTCAGGTGGATTTTTCCCAGCCATACTATGTGGCAAATCAGGTTATCATTGCCCCCAAGGATTCCAAATATGTGCTTGGTAAGATTGAAGATATCGGCAAGTATAAGGTTGGAGCGCAAAACGGCACCACCGGGCAGATATACCTCAGCGAGAATTACGTGGATAAAAACCAGATGCCCAAGGATAACCTGAAAAAGTATCCCACCAACATCGAAGCAATTACGGATATGCTGAATGGGAATGTGGACTTTGTGATAATCGACGACAGCGCTGCCCAGGGCTACTCCAAACTGAAGCCGATAAACATCGTGCAGAAGATTGAGACCAACGAAAACTACGGCATCGCCATGCCCAAGAATGGGGCTTTGAACGAGAAGATAAACGCTGCCCTGAAAGATCTGATGGATAGCGGTGAAGTGATGTCCATCATTCAAACCCATATCAAGTAAGCCAAAAGCCGGCAGGAAAAGTGCTGGAATCCATAATCTACATATTAACCAACATCCCGCTGCTGATGAAGGGAGTGTGGATGGCAGTGCAGATCACTGTCCTTTCGGTGCTACTGGGGATGGTGATCGGCATTGCGGTGGCATTTCTGCGCATCTATGGAAGCAAGAATATGCGCAGATTGGTTAGTTTCTATGAATGGGTGTTTCGCGGAATACCCCAATTGGTGCTGTTGTTCATCGTATATTTTGGCTTGCCGGGGATTGGGATAAACCTAAGCCCATTTCTGTGTGTGGTAATCGGCTTGGGCTTGTGCTCTTCCGCCTATCAGGCACAGATATACCGAGGGGCAATCCTTTCCATCGGCAGTGAGCAGATGGAGGCGGGCTTGTCTCTGGGACTAAGCAAAACCAGAACGCTATTCTTTGTAATTCTTCCCCAGGCAGTACGCTTGTCTCTGCCGGGATTTACCAACGAGTTCACCATTGTGCTGAAGGATTCACCTTTGGCATATGCGGTGGGGATTGCGGAGATATTGAAGTATGGCAGGGATTTGATTGTAAGCAGCTTCCGTCCTTTCGAGATATACCTGGCGGCTGCCTTAATCTACTTTGTGCTGTTTCAGTTATTTTACTATTTGTTCAAAGCCATTGCCAGCCGATATCAGGTGCCCGGCTATATCATCAGCGGAGAATAGGGAGGTTATGTGCCACTTGTAAGAATCGAGAATATCAGTAAAAGCTTCGGGAAGAATCGGGTGTTGGATGGCATCACCTTCGATATCGAACCGGGAGCGGTTAAGGTGATAATAGGTCCTTCCGGAACGGGTAAATCCACCCTGCTACGCTGCATCAATATGCTTGCTCCCCCGGATAGCGGAAAGATTTGGCTGCAAGATACAGAGCTAACTGCCCCGCATACGGATTTGATAAAGATACGCCAGAAGATTGGCATGGTGTTTCAGCACTTTGCCCTCTTTAAGCACCTCAGAGCGGTGGATAACGTTGCCCTTGGCTTGCAGCGGGTGAAGAAGATGAACCGCAGCGATGCCTACGAAAAAGCAAAGCAAAACCTGCAGAAAGTGGGGATGCAAGATCACGGAGATAAGTATCCGGCACAGCTTTCCGGTGGGCAGCAGCAACGAGTGGGCATAGCCCGTGCTCTGGCGATGGATCCGCTGCTGATGCTGTTCGACGAGCCTACTTCCGCACTGGATCCGGAGCTTATCGGTGAGGTGCTGATGGTGATGCAGAAGCTGGCGTTGGAAGGCATGACGATGGTGTGCGTGACCCACGAAATGGGCTTTGCCAAGAGCGTGGCGAACGAGATTATCTTCATGGAAGGCGGGCACATATTGGAAGCATCACCCCCTGCGGAGATGTTTAACAACCCCCGAAATGAACGAACCCGTAGCTTTCTGCATAAGATTAACGAGCTATACGGAGAGAGCAAATGAGCTTCTTTGCCGTGCTGCCAAAGTATTTGCCTGATCTTGCCCATGGCTTGTGGCTAACCATTGCTTTAACTATGATAGCTGCGGCACTGGGCTTTCTGCTGTCGGTGCCCTTGGTGCTTGCCCTGCTATACACCAAAGGGATACCGCGGATGCTGGCAAGGCTGTTCATCACCCTGGTGCGGGGAACTCCTTTGTTGGTGCAGCTATTCTTTATCTATTACGGCATACCGGCTTTGGGGATACGCATCCAACCCTTTAATGCTGCTCTGATAGGCTTCATCCTGAACTCTGCTGCGTATCAGGCGGAATATCTGAAGGGTGGATTCATGGCAATCAGTTCGGAGCAGATGGAGGCGGCATACTCCATTGGGCTCAGCAAGTGGCAAGCGGTGCGGGTAGTTATCTTCCCTCAGGCATTTCGCTTTGCCATTCCGGCTTTGTCCAATGAGATTATCTATCTGGTGAAATACACCTCCGTGGCTTATGTGATACAGGTTCCTGAGCTGCTGTCCCAGGCTAAGTTCTTTGCCAGTGACACCTTCTTCCACCTGCAGATATACTTCCTTATCGGTGTGGTGTATCTCCTGCTAATCTGGGTGGTGAGCAAGCTGAGTGATATGCTGGAGCATAAGCTGCACATACCGGGATTTGATATTGCCCATCTAAGATAAGCGCTCTTGACAGAAAGCTGCCACTTTAAAAGGCTGGTGCGTATCAACGATAAAGAGGCTGTAATGAAGAAGCGTCCCTCTTGGCAGCAGTATTTCATGCAAATGGCATATCTGGCAGCAGAGCGTAGCACCTGTATTCGCCGTGCTGTGGGTGCAGTGATGGTGCGTGACAATCAGATAATCTCCACAGGATACAACGGCAGCCCCAAAGGTGTTCCGCATTGTGCGGAAGTGGGTTGTCTGCGGGAACAATTGAATGTGCCCTCCGGGCAAAAGCACGAACTGTGCCGGGGAGTGCATGCGGAGCAGAATGCCATTATCCAGGCGGCAATCAATGGTAGTTCCACGCGCGGGGCAAGCCTGTATTGCACCCATCAGCCATGCAGCATCTGTGCACGGTTAATCATCAATGCAGAGATTAGAACAGTCTATATCAGCGAAGCCTATCCCGATGAACTGGGAGAACAGCTATTCCGTGAAGCGGGGGTTGAGCTGGTGCAGTATGATATTAAATGCAATAGCATGAGGAAGTTAGTGTAATGGGAGTATTAAAGCGTTTCAGTGTGGCAGACCTCATCATCATCAGTGCGATTGCAGCATTGGGGATAGCGGTTAAGCCGATTGTGGGTCCCATATCAAAGTTTATCTCCACTCCTTTGGGCATTCCCGGTGGCTCTTTGGCAGGCGGCTTCTATATGATGTGGCTGGTGCTTGCGGTGTGTATCGTGAACAAGAAATATACCGGCACAGTATTTGGCATCCTGCAGGCAGTATTGGTGCTGTTGGTGGGGATGTCCGGCAAACAAGGTGCCTTCTCGCTGGTAAGCTATCCCCTGCCCGGCATTGTGGCAGATATCCTGTATCACTTCCTGCGTGGAAGGCAGAAGCTGCATACTCACTTAGTATTGGGTATGGCAAGCAACATCACTGGTTCATTGGTTACGGCTGTAATCTTCTTCCATCTGCCGGCGATGATGGTGGGGGTGAACTTCGCTCTTGCCACAGCCTCGGGGATTATGGGCGGTTATCTCTCTTATGGCAGCTATATGGCACTTCACAAAGCAAGGATTGTAAAATGATTAGATACTACCTGTTAACTATGATACTCGGCTTATGTTTCTTGAGCCTCAATGCCCTGGAGCTTATTACTCCTGAGGGTAAAACTGTAAACTTCGATAATGCCGAACTGCACAAACACGAAACCCAAGAGCTTAAGACCAGCAGAGAAAAAGATGGAGTGGTTAAGCTGAATAACTGGCTGGGCTTTCGCTTCGATGTTTGGCTTAAGCAGCAGAACTATGGGAGCTTTAACAACATCCGCTTTGAGTCCTCGGATAAATACATGGTCAGTCTCAGCCTTTCCGAGTTCAACGAGGTGGAGAGCTGGATTGTACTGGCTCAGGATGGCGTTCCCTTCGAGGGAAACTCCTTACGCTTGATATTCCCCACCTTGCGAGAGATGCAATGGATACGAGACCTAAAACGCATAGTACTGGAGAACTTTGTGCCCCTGCCCATGCCCGAGAAATTCATGCTGATGAAGCCCTTTTTGAATACCATCAGCTTGCATGAAGAGCCCAAGCCATTCGTAAACATCAAGGGTTGGTTCTTTGCGGATATCCTGCCCAAGATGTGTAGTTCGGAGCAGTATCAGGTGGTGCTTTACAGCCGTGACGGTTTGAAGCAGAACCTGAACTATCCTTATCATCTGGAAGGTGCCGTGCTGGAGAAAAGCCATGAGGGAACATATAACCTGAAAAGCCCTCAGATTCCGGGTGGGATGTGGATGAAGGACATCATCTACCTGCAGTGTAATGTAGTAGCGCTAATTGACCAAGGCAGCCTGAATAGTCTAATCAGCTTACATAAACTGTTTGCTTGGAAGCCAAGCGCAGAGCTTAGCTTCAGCATCCATACAGCCAAGGAAACGCTAAAGGCTGGCTTTGCCGATGCCTTGGCAGAGCCGCAAATGTTCGAAGGAGCTTTATACTTCGAGCTTAACTGATGCTGGATATCTGCAAGCTCTCGGTCAGCTACGCCACCAAACAGGTATTGGATAAGTTCCGGCTTAGTGTTGCACCGGGCACATTGTGCGTTATAACAGGAGCTAATGGCTCTGGGAAAAGCACCTTGCTTAGCGCCATCAGCGGAGTTGTTCCGGAGCATATCCATGCTAATGTGCAAGGCAAGATAAGCTTGGATGCTACAGACCTCACCACCATTCCCCTAAGGGAGAAATATCGTTATCTGTGGCATGCCTTTGCCAATCCGGACACGCAGCTATTCTTTCCCACTTGTGAGGCAGAGCTTGCCTTTGCTCTGGAGAATATGGGCATCCCACAAACACAGATCCGCCAAAGAGTGAACAGTGCTGCTGCCTTCTTCGGACTGGAGCATGAACTGCAAAACTCACCTTTGAGCCTTAGCGGAGGGCAGAAGAAACTGTTGCTCTGCGCCATCGCAATGGCTATATCCCCCCGCTTATACCTGCTGGACGAGCCTGCTGCTGGACTTTCGGCTTCCTCTGTGGAGCTGCTGTGCAAATGGCTATCATCTCTTAAGCAGCAGGGGAGTATCGTGCTGGCTGCGGAGCATAATCCCACCATCATCGCCTTGGCGGATAGCGTTATAGACCTAAGGCATCCTCATGATTAAGTTTGATAACCTGTGTTTTTCCTATCCGGGCAGGAAAGCCATATTCCGTGACCTTTCTCTGCATATCACCCAGGGCGAGAACATCCTGCTTACCGGTGAGAATGGCTGCGGTAAAAGCACTTTGCTAAAGCTGATAATGGGCATCCTTAGCCCGCAGGCAGGAAGCATAAAAATCAATGGCAAAGCCTTTACACATCTGCAGGCAGAGATGTTCAGGGACATCTTTTACCACAGCCAGAACACAGCGGAGAATCTGCTTGGCATCAGCCCGGAACAGGATTGGGATCTCTGGCGCATCAGTATGCCGGATTTACCACCCCTGAAGGATTGCACGCTGTTCACCGAACTCTCTTACGGACAGCAGAAGCAACACTCACAACGCATCCTGCCATTTCTCATGGATAAATATTGGCTTCTGGACGAGCCTTTTACTTCTCTGGACAATCAAGCCCAGGCAAACTTACGGAAGTTGCTGGAAATCAAGATGCTCAAACACCCCGGCACACTTATCATCGCCCACGAACTTCACCCAGATTCCCTTCCTTTCAGTAAAGTGCTTTCCCTGCACGAGGGTATTCTCACCCGTGATTAAGCTACATCCCCTCAGCCATATCCTTATCTGCATGGTGCTAAGCAGTTTGGTTTTTGCCTGTGGCAATCTGTATATCCTATGCATGTTACTTGGCATCAGCCTACTATACTCCGCTCTTCGCAAGGCTTACGGCATCAAGAAGAGCTTGCTTAGCCTGTGGAAAAGCCTTCCCTTTGTGCTATCCTTGGCAGTAATCCAGCTCATCTTTCGCCGTGAAGGTACCATGTTGTGGTCATACGGTATCCTCGGCATTTCAGGGGGAGCGTTATATTGGGCGGGGTTGATTTCTCTGCGTTTCTTCACCGTTATCCTCTGTGCCAAAGCTTTATCCCGCTGCAGCTATCCTGAGTTCCAAGCTGCTTTTGCCACTCTACGCTTACCCGAAGAGTTTGCCTTCATGATATCCTACGGTGTGCAGCTTATCCCTGCTTTTGGCAATATGTTGAAAGGCTTCATGCGTAGCCTGAGGTTACGGGGAATTGAACCGGCAAAACTACCTTGGAGCAAGCGTCTGCAGGTGTATCGTACCCTTGCCATATCTGCAATAGCGGGAATAATCTCCAACAGCCACAGCTCTGCCATTGCCCTTGAACTGCGCGGTTTCCGCAGCCACGGCAAGCGAAGTTATCTGCATAAACAAAGCGTCGGACTTGCCGACGCTTGCATCTTTGCAGGGCTTATCCTGCTGATATATTTCAGCTTAGCCTAACTTCCTATTCCCCCAAACTAAGGTTCTTCAGTTCCGTTAAGCTTATCTCTTTATCTGTACTGCTGATATAGCTAATCTTCACTCTATCCCCACTTCCGGTGATGGGCAAATAACTGCTCAAGTTGCTGGTGGCGATATACAGAATACCCGGAGCTTCTTTCAGGTTAAAGTAGTAGAAGGTGCGTCCGTCCTTGATATCACTGCCAAAGCGGGCAATCGTTCCTTCCTTGCTTTCCTTTCCGGTATTGCCCTCTGCCAGGTTACCAACTCTACTGCTCGCCATTGCCATCTGGAAGTTATCCCGTGCCGATTTCAGGCTTTCACCCACTCCCACCAGCGAGAAATCCTTCACGGAAACAAAGCAGAACATCTTAACCAAGCCTGCACTGTCCTTAAGGGTCATAAAATAGGTGGCACTGCCATTCATATTAACCAGTATGGGGAAGGTTGCCCGATACTTATAATTCTGCACCTTGCCCTCGGCAGATTGCATGGCAGCATGCTCTGTTGCCCCTGATACACGGTACAAATGAGTGCTCTTGTTGCGGGTATCGGTCAGGGTGAAGCCTACTGTTCCTTCATCTGCACCCACGCTGGACAGCCCGGTGTAGAAATAACTGCGGTTATCCTTACCGAAGATTACGTTGTAGCCTTCGGTGAGCATCAGCATATCGCGCTTGCCAAAAAGGGTATTCCAGAATCCCCGCACATACTTGCCCCACCAGTTAAGCTGTGGCATCACGAAATATGCAGGCTGCACTCTATCCACCCAAGCGGGAATGTTGCTGTCATCTACGCCATCTGCGGTCTTTACAAGCGGGTAATACTTTATCTCTCCCGTCTCGGCATGCACAGTAGCCAATCCGGTTGCTTCTCTGGCTTTAACGCCAATCTTGTGCGTATAAGTGGTTATCGTCCAATATGGTTCACCCTTGTCGTCAATTTCAAAGGTATCCCCTGCCAAACCCATTCCGGCAAAACCGTTTTGGTAAAGATGGCGGAAGAGCTGTTGATTGAAACAGCTGTTCCTTTGGTATCTAATCTGGATGGGCTTGCCATTCAGCTCGCGCACAAAGGTGATGTCCTGCGGATTGGTGGCAGAAACCTTGATGTAACCGGGAGTTCCGTTCTCGATATTCGCCAGCCACTTAAAGAACCCGCTGTGTAATAAGGGAACCACCCAAAACAGACGGTTATCTACCATTTGGATAGTGGGATAACCCAGGGTTACCCGGCTGCCCAGGGCAAAATCTTCACCCAGTTTCTTCTCTGCCAGGGAAGCGGCAAAAGGACGGTCAATTATCGGCACCTGCTCCAGATTAACCGGGGAAACCAGCTCTGTGAAGTTGGTTGATTCCACCTTGCCGATGAGCTGGCGATACTTTTGGGCATTAAAGATGCCAGAGGAAAAGAAAGGGCCAAGGATTAGCCACACTGCCAAAACGACGATGAGATACTTGGCATACTTCTGAGTCTTGCCGAATAGTAAAAAAGGTGAGATGCCGATGATGAACGGCACAACCCAACCTAGGAATCTTAGCGATAATACGGGTCTTACAAAATATAAAATAAAAGCATAGATAAGGATGGTGGCAAGCACTGTAGGAACTATACTCAGCTTCGGTAGCTTTAGGTCAATCTGTGTTCCTTTGGGCCTTTGAGCACCATTAGGGTTTACTATGGGGGGAACTAACATCTATCCTCCTAAGGATATAATTATTATTCATACTGTGTATGTGCCGCTTTCTGTCAAGTTAAGTTTGGGGCTTCTTACTCGTTTATTGTTGATATTTTACCTATATGTCACCATCTTCTTGCATGAGATTTGTTGGTTTTTGCCAAGTACCTGCTTGGAGGGTTACGGTTGAGATACGGTTGCGATACCCAGCACTTTGCTGGGAGGCGCAACCGTATCTCAACCGTAACCCAATAAGCAGGCTATGGGAGAAGAGTATGAAATCTGATAGGAAAGTTTATCAGAAACGGAATCCGAAATTAGCTCTGGGTTCCAGCTTATACTTCGGTTTTCCTTTCTCTATCCTGGCAAAATCGGCAGGGAAGTTAGTGTTAACTGCCCAGAAGGTAATGCCGAAAGCCGGATCAAAAAACCAACGCTTGTGAAAGAATTCCAGTCGGTAGCCGGCTGTTCCTTGGATATACAACTGAAAGCCATCCTGCAGTTTCTTGTCATCATTGTCAAAAAAGCTTTGCAGAAAAGGAGTTGCAACCCCCGAGACAAAAGCATGTTTCCAAACAAACTGTTGATAACCCAAGCCTACTCCCATGGCAATAACCTTGCCGGGATACAGCTCTTCGGAACTTCCATAGGTACCAAGTGGTTCATAGTATGTCCAAGTTGTGGCTTCCACAAGGATGTTACTTTTAGGTGTGTTGCTGAAGCCATAATTAAGTTGAGCGTAATATACCGGCTTTCCAGAATCTATGTTGCCCAACAGGAACAGAGAACTTCCCAAAGAGTGCCTATAAGCAAGGGCAGGAGAGGATTCGGAAGAGGATTCCTTGGCAGGCAGTGCCCCGGCGGACAGGACTAAAACAAGTAATAATAAATACTGTATCTGTCTCATTTCGGTCTATGCCTGCTTGCTCTTGAAACTGTTGATAACTGCGTTGCCAAGATGCTGGAGCATCCTCTTGTATTCCAAGGCAAAAAGCTCCATCTGAAACTCACTGAGTTCAGAAGATTTTTGCTGCACCATCTTTTGTATGTCAGGGCAATTCTGAGACTTGACCACTTTATCGAGGTTGTGCATCAAGCCCTTGATAGACGACCATAGGGTTACTGCAATCTCAACAGCGCTGTAATCCTGATGCAAGATGCCTTCATTTAGAGCCATCTTGATAGGGGTGCAGATGGTTTCCCAAAACTTGTTGTATTGACGCACATAGTCCTGATATCCATCCAGGCTGACAAAATCCATGCCTGCGGTGGATTCCTGGGAACTAAATAGTTCATATTGGGCGTTGAACTCACTGTAGAAACTGATGTACGCATCCACAATCATCCTCATTTTATCGTCTGAGGACTTCACTTTTGCCATGCTGTTTTCCAACAATTTGGTAAGTCGGGATAAAATGCCGCTCATTACGTTAAGAATAATATCCTCTTTGTTCTTGAAATATACATAGAGGGTTGCTTTACTAAGTTCAGAGCAGGACGCAATATCCTCCATGGATGCATTAACAAAGCCCTTCGCTAGAAAGATCTTCTTGGCACACTCCATAATAGCAGCTTTTCGCTGTTCCTTTTCTCTCTCTTTACGTTCTTGTATTCCCATGATAAGTCTCCTTTGACTGACGGTTGATTGTTGACCGTGGGTCAAAGATTGAAAATAGGTCAAAACGGTCAAGAAGAAATTCTGCACTTCTCTTTTTTTAGCTTGCATGGGCATCAGTCTCGACCGGGATGAGTATCGCATACCTTTCCTCATAAGTTCAGAAAGCTCAATCGCTCTCATTCCAACTTGCTTCGCCCACTTGGAGGCAAGCATACCATTGGTAGCCCGTTCCCAGTCTCCGGCAGCAATGAAAGCCAAAGTGTTGCAGAATTCAAGAAGTCCAACGATACCACAATCATCAGTCATTCCAAACTTGATTTGGAATCCATTCCATTAAGTGGTCATCTTCCCTGCCGCACAGCGGTATGGCTTCAGTCGCAGACCTTCGTGTCTAACCAGTTGTTCTTTGATGCGTTCTATCAGCTTGGCTTCCATCGTAACTCCTTGCGAGTAGTATTGGATACTATATCCGGTGCAAGGAAGCCACTCCCCTGTTTTGTGCAAATACGGATGCATAAGATGCGACAGAAATTGAGATTGACAAAAATTCATAACTCATGTAATGGGTTTCATGGACGATTAGTAGTCTCCATTATAAGCTAAACTCTTGAGATAATCGGCAATGATAGGTTTGCGGGTTGGTTATCAAGAAGATAAATAATTTGAATTTTACAGTACTTACAAAGGCACCAAACAGAATACGCTGGTATAGAGTAAAGAGTGAAATAACAAAATATTGATATAAAACGCTACAATGGAGGTTACCATGAAGCGCATGTGTTTACTTGTCTGTCTTGCCATTTTTGGCACAGCATTATTCGGCATATCTGGCCATATTACTCAAGATACTACTTGGGATACTAACCAGATTGTAACAGGTGTATTATATGTTGATGCAGGGGTTACCCTCACCATTATGTCTGGAGTTCAGGTAACATTTCCCAGGGTTGATCAGAATGCTGATGGCATAGGTGATGTTTACATTGAAGTATCCGGAAGGCTGCAAGTGCAGGGCACACTCACTAACAAAGTAATATTCACTTCAAATCAAACTACCCCGGCTCGTAGTGACTGGTTGGGTATCAAGTACATAACTCCTCAAAGTGGTATGTTATCCACTATCTCTAATGCTGAAATCCGATATGCACATGAACCAATCTTTGTTAACGGCCGGAATATGACCCTGAATAATGTAAGAATAGCCTACTCAGGTTCGTATGGAATGAGAATCAACAACACATTTCTAACAACAACTCTCACTAATTGTACTATTGAAGAAAACACAGGGTATGGACTATTAGTCGAAACAGGTCCTGTAAATATTACTGGTCTAGTGCTATTCCATAATGGCAGTTATGGAATTAAAATATTGAATGAAGCGACTGTGACTGCAACCGATATCGTGTCATCTACAAATACAGATACAGGAATTTGGGTTGTAGATGACCAGGAAGCTTCATTTACTAACTGCCGCTCTATTAGCAATGGTAAATATGGAGTATGGTTAGATGGTGCTTCGACAACATTTACCAACTGCGATTTTTCTAATAACTCAGATTTTGGCGTTTTTGTTGATAGATCTACTGCGAATCCAGTGTTTAATCACTGCACTATTAAAGCTAACAATTTTGCTGGAATAGTTTTTAGACTAGCACAAGGCACTCTCTCTTATTCAAACATTTTCAATAATGTTGGTGCGGGAATATTCATCATCAAATGTCAACCGATAGTACAATTTTGCAATATTTATAATAATCAAGGTGGTCAATCGGGGTTGGTTACTTCAGGGACATGGAATATAAACCAAACATTCCCAGGTGTTATTGGATTATCAAGGGCTCTGTTGGCTGATTTCTCATATGCAAAGGATGCTTCAATTCAGTATTCTCTAGGGGGATCTGCTATCCATTATCATTTTGTATTTAATACAAGAGCAACGTATTTGGGCACTCAATATTTAGCTAACAATATAGATGTTGATATGTATGCAGCTTGGGCTGGGGCTGGCTATCCT
Source organism: uncultured Candidatus Cloacimonas sp. (assembly GCA_964588075.1). GTDB lineage: Bacteria > Cloacimonadota > Cloacimonadia > Cloacimonadales > Cloacimonadaceae > Cloacimonas. The sequence goes on along the minus strand of CAZPNU010000026.1, from coordinate 18,047 downwards.
AACGGTTGGGGTTATGACTTCCCATACTCTGTTTTCTCGCATACCTTCGACGTTATTTCTAATAACCTACTTGATCTTACTTTTACTGGTGAATGGAACCAATATGTCCCATCACCTATGGCAAGCGTTCTTAGTTGTGATTATTATTATTTCGGTGGAAGTTATAAACAAGCCACTATAGTCAACAACGCAACACAAACAGTAAACATGAACAATAATTATTGGGGTCAAGTTAATGGTGTCGATAGTTTGGTAGTACAAAAGAACTCTGGAACCGCTTCATATCAAACAATGGAAACTGCTTTTTTAACTGGCTCAGGTTGCACCTTATCCAATTTATCGCCTACTATGAACATCACTGCGCCAACTTCGATGATATTAAATCCTACAACCTATAACATTACTTGGACGGATAGAGACTTAGACGATAATGCAATGATAGCTCTTTATTATACAGAAAACCCCGCACAACCTGGGACATTGATTGTTAATAACATCTCAGAAGATAGCAGCACAAATAGCTATACTTGGAACTGTGCGGCTGTTCCAGCCGGAACATATTATATTAAAGCAGTCATATCAGATGGAGTTAATACTCCAGTATCTGCATTGTCAACTGGTAGAATAATGGTGGGAGGTCTGCAAGTAAAAATGCCCATCAATGCAACAGGTGTAGCGGGCACATCTGTGTCAATTCCGGTGCAAACAGTAAATACGGTAGATTATTTTAATATTATATCGTTTCAATTCACTATGACATACAATACCAATATCATTCAAGCGACTGGGATAAATACTGATGGTACGCTAACCGGAGAAACCTGGACTGTATATGCAAATACTAGCACTCCGGGGCAGGTATCAGTTAATGGATTCTCTACTCAACCCCTCAACAGCAGCGGTAATTTAGTGAATATTGTGTTCAATGTACTACCTGGAGCCGTTAATTATGCTACAAGCCCCTTGAATTTTGCCGATTGTGTATTGAATGCCGGCACACCCGTGGCAACATTGGTTAATGGTGTGTTTAGAGTAGTAAACCAGTATAGTATATCAGGAAATGTAAAATACTATATGGGAACAAACATTCCAATCCCCAACACAACCTTGACACTCACAGGGGATCAAACCTACACAACAACCAGCGGTACCAACGGTAACTTTGCCATGCCTCCCGTTTCGGCAGGAAATTATGTACTGACTCCGAGTTGCAACACTGCAATCCAAAGTTTAGTAATCACACCATATGATGCAGCGTTAACCGCACAATTTGCTTTGGGGCTATATACATTTACCAATAATCAGCAAAAAGCTGCAGATGTAAATGGAGATAATTCTGCAACTGTATTTGATGCAGCCTTGATAGCTCAATATTCGGTTGGGTTGATAACATCTTTTACTCCTGGTAGGTGGGGTTTTAATCCGGTTAATCAATCATACAATTTGGTCAGCAATTTCACTAATGTGCAGTTTTTAGGATATGCAATCGGAGATCCGTCAGGCAACTGGATATCACAACCCGCTCAGAATGGCGGAGAAATGCCTATTACTATTGCTACTCGTAATGGAAACTCAGTTAGCATACCAATTGAATGGACACAACCATTTGTGTCTGGATATGTGCAGTTACGTTACAATCCGGAGCAGTTGCGATATGTGGATACAGAATATGCATCGTCAATGGATGATATGCAGCACTTCTCAAATACTGAGAATGGCACCTTGAGAATTTCCACTTTTGGAGTGACACCTGTTACTTGCAATGAACCTGTATTTAACCTGCAATTTGAAATTATTGATAACTCTGTAAACTCTTCATCAATAGTGTATATGCAAGCTATCCAATTTGATGAGGTAGCTGTTGATTTGAATTCAGTTGGGATAATTCCAACAGAAACTCCGACTATCCCACTACAGTTAAATCAAAATTATCCAAATCCTTTCAATCCAATCACCAACATCAGCTATTCACTTCCCAGAAAATCAGATGTTAGATTGAGCATATTCAATATGAAGGGCCAATTAGTGAAAGAGCTAGTGAACGAAAATAAACCAGCAGGAAGCTACACAATATCTCTTAATGCTTCGAACATGGCATCAGGAATATATTTCTATAGATTAGACACAGACACGGACAGAATAATCCGCAAAATGGTGCTGATGAAATAGTATCAGTTAAGTCCACTACCTTGCGAAAAGGAGTGGACTTAATTCTTGAAAGGAGATAAAATGCGATCATATATAAAAGTTGCAATTCTGGCCATGATGCTAGTGTTAAGTTCAATTTGCTCAATTTATGGCATCAACGTATCTTTCTCAGACATTACAAGTCTTACTAATGGGCAGACAGTCGAAATTCCCATTACTGTATCTGATTTAACCGGTTCTGGCGTAATTTCTTATTATGCTGATGTCAGCTTTTCTGAGGCTGTTTTAAACTGTACCGGTGTAATTAAAACGGGAACGCTATCATCAGGATGGGGTGCACCAACTGTGAATACATCTATTGATGGTAGAGTTACTATTGCTGCTTATGGAACACAGCCTCTCACCGGGCAGGGCACGCTATTGAAAGTTGTTTTTACAGTGGTCGGGACTACTGGTTTAGGCTCTCCATTGAACTTTGATGTATTCCAATTTAACGAAGGTACACCAGTAGCAGTTACTCAGAATGGATATGCTTCCGTTGGGGTACCAACTCTTCCTGCTATTCCTTCACTTAATTTACCTGCAAACGGAGCAATCAACTTACCTGTGCAAACTACTTTAAGCTGGAATCCAGCGACAAACGCAAGGTTTTACCAGTTACAAGTAGCTACATCTAACACATTCGCAAGCGGATTAGCAGTAGATCAGAGCACCATTTCCAGCAATTCATATTCTGTAAGCAACCTCCAAAGAGGAACTACCTATTATTGGAGAGTGAAGTCTATCGGTGTTTCTGGAAATAGTAATTGGTCTCAGGTGAGGAGTTTTACTACAATCCTTAATCATTTACCTGTAAGTACGTTGCCTCAAACTATAACATCAATAGAAGATCAAACTTATAGTCAGAATATTCAAACTATGTTCACGGATTCTGATTCTGACCCGATAACTGTGACAGTAAATTCCAGTGCTCATATTACAGCTTCAATAACTCAGTGGGTGCTGCAACTGGTTCCTTCGCCAAATTGGAGTGGAACAGAAGGTATCAGGTTTTCGATATTTGACGGTTATGATACAGTGTTAGACACAATCTTTGTTACTTTAACTCCCATAAATGATTCACCTGTAATGAATCTGCCTACATCTATGACCTTTGCAGAAGATGGATCATTAAGTGTCAACATGGCTAATTATGCTACTGATGTAGATAATGTTACTATCTTCATCACTGCTCAGAATAGCACAAATGTTTTTGTATCTATTACGGATATGAATGCGACTTTGACAGCGACAACCAATTGGAGCGGGACAGAGATAGTTCATTTTACAGTAAGTGATGGTGTTCTCAGCGCAACCGGGCAGACAAATGTCATTGTTACACCCGTTAATGATGCTCCTGTAATCAATCTTCCAGCTTCTTTTACCTTTGCCGAAGATGGCAATTTAGTAGTCAATATGACACCCTATGTGAGTGACATAGATAATACAACTCTCACATTAACTGCCCAAAACAGTGCTCATGTTTCTGCAGCAATCAATGGCTTGAATGTAACCCTCACAGCAACAGCTAACTGGTCTGGTACCGAATCTGTTGGTTTCACAGTTAGCGATGGAACTCTGACTGCGACAGGACAAACCAGTGTGATTGTAACACAGGTTAATGATGCCCCAGTGATAAATCTTCCGGTATCGTTTACTTTTGCTGAGGATGGAAATTTGGTAGTCAATATGGCAACCTATATCAGTGATGTAGATAATACTAACTTGACTATAACAGCACAGAACAGCGCACATATTACAGTAGTAATGAACGGATTGAGTGCTACACTGACCTCTTCTGTTAATTGGAATGGAACAGAGTCGGTTTCCTTCACGGTCAGTGATGGAACACTAAATACAACCGGTCAGTCTAATGTGGTAGTAACATCTGTCAATGATGCTCCAACGATAAATCTGCCGGCTTCGTTTACTTTAACTGAGGACGGGACTCTTAACATTTATATGGGTACTTATGTTAATGATGTGGATACCGTAACATTAACAGTAACTGCCCAGAATAGTACACACATCTTTGCGTCATTCACTGGATTAAGTGCAACTTTGACAGCTACAGCCAACTGGAGTGGAACGGAGATTATTAGTTTTACAGTTAGTGACGGTTTACTTACTGCTACTGGCCAAACTAGTGTTATCGTAACTCCTGTCAATGATGCTCCTGTCTTGGCTTTACCTGCATCTTTTACTTTTGTAGAGGACTCCAATTTAGTGGTCAACATGGCTTCCTATGTGAGTGATGTGGATAATACGACTCTTACTGTTACAGCTCAGAATACTGCTCACATTACAGTCGTTATGAATGGGCTAAGTGCTACACTGACAGCAACCGCTAACTGGAACGGAACCGAAGTAGTCAACTTTACAGTAAGTGATGGAACACTCAATGCTACGAGTCAAACCAATATAACTGTTAGCCCTGTCAATGACGCACCTGTTATAAATTTGCCTGATTCTTTCACTTTTGCAGAAGATGGTAGCTTACTGATAAACATGGCTTTATACATTAGCGACGTGGACAATGCAAACCTCATACTGACAGCAAGTGGAAATAACAATGTAACGGTTGCAATAAACGGTTTGAATGTAACTTTGGGAGCATTGTTAAACTGGAGTGGAACCGAACAAGTGAATTTTACTGTTAATGACAATATGGGTAGAGCGATTGCTTCTGACATCACTGGTATTATTGTAACTACGTTAAATGATGCTCCTGTTATCAATCTCCCAGCATCCATATCTTTTGCAGAAGACGGAGATTATGTAGTTGATGTGGCAGCCTATATTAGTGATGTGGATAATACAACCCTGACAGTCACTGCTCAGAACAGCTCACATATAACAGTAGTAATGAATGGGTTGAGCGCTACCCTGACCTCCTCAGCGAACTGGAATGGAACCGAAGCTGTCAGCTTCACGGTAAGTGATGGATTACTCAATACAACAGACCAAGTGAATGTAATTGTTACCCCCGTTAATGATTCTCCAGTGATAGACTTGCCGGCATCATTTACTTTTGCTGAGGATGGAACATTGCCGATTAATATGACTTTATATGCTAGCGATATTGACAATGCGAACCTAACCCTTTCCGCTAGTGGCAATACCAATGTGACGGTAACAATAACGGGTATGAATATATCATTGGGAACATTACCAAACTGGAGTGGCACAGAACAAGTCACCTTCACCATAAATGACAATATGGGCAGAGCTATTGCTTCTGATATAGCAGATGTTATTGTAACACCTGTTAATGACCCCCCGACCATAGAAAGCTACACGCCAATTCAAACAACAATCTCTGTAGCTCTTAATGAAACTTTAAGTTTCATTGTCACGGCATCTGATGTCGATAGCCCTATCAATTATAGTTGGTTTGTGAATGACGTAAATCAAAATAACCCATCAAATGCATTGACCTATCAATTCACACAATACACTACATACGAAGTGAGAGCTGTCGTTTCGGATAATGTCTCAACTGTAGAGCAGATTTGGACAGTAGCTGTTCCTGTAGCGAATGACGATGAGTATGTAACACCCACAGCTACGGGATTACAATCTAATTATCCTAATCCTTTTAAAACGGAGACTACAATCAGTTATCGTATTACATACTCTGGCGCTGTAAATGTATCAGTATTCAACTTGAAAGGCCAAATGATCAAGGTGCTGAAGAATGAAAACCAGAAAACTGGAGCATATAATCTTAAATGGAATGGGTTAGATGACCATGGTAAACAAATGCCTTCTGGTGTCTACTTCATAAAGTTGATTTCTAAAGACAGAATAGATATCGTTAAGTGCTTGTTAATAATTTAGGCTAACACTATTATTCGCAAAGGAATTTAGATGCTTCGCAGGTTTCCGATTGAACATGAGCTTTCCCAAGTATCTCGTAGTAAAGGTTGGCAGGGGAGTGACCCTTTAAATGCAAAGATAGTTTTCATTGGGAGAGATGCAAATTGGGATCGAGATATCAGTAATGATAGAGAGTTTTTCAATGATGTATGTGATTATATCAGAGATGGCGTAGATTACTGGAGAACTCGGGGATTTCATCATCCCTTAGTTTCGGTGAATCCATTGTTACCCAACCATCAAGCTGGATCAAGATATCATAACAGATTCAGATGCTTGAATATAGACAAAGAGCTTGCTGATTGTATTTCGTTCATAGAAACAATACCTTTCCCAACGTATGATGATGGTGAAGAACCCAAACCAAATGATAAGCAAGTTATTCAGCTAATGAATAAAACAGAGAATATTGATGAATCAATAAATCATCTCAAGCTTTTATACGATATTATGAACTCAACTAATCCAAAGTTGGTGTTCTTATCAAATGGGGTACTTCGCATACTAAAGAATAGAGATAACCCAAATCACGCATTTAAGGATTTTCTGATACGTAATGATCCCTATGAATCACTACCACATTTCTGGACTATTCATTCAAATAATATAACATTTGTAGTAAAAACATATCATCTGAGCGTTCAGACTTTAAATACTTGCGAGTTGTGTGCCTTTTTCAATAACTACAAGACAGCTATAAGTAGGTTCTTGGATTATCACTGATATCGATTCAAGAAATTAGAAATACAAATACCTTATGATTACAGTTTAATGTTAAACTATTTAAGGAGTTGAGTATGGGAAGGACTATTACGATTCAACGAGAGGCAGTCGGGAAGTTCTATGTTATTGATTTAGAAGGTGTTGAAGTTCTCGGTGTTTTTGACACATTAGAGGAAGCTAAGGCTTTTGCTGAGATGATAAAACAAGAACTAGGCAACAATGATCAGTGATATGTACTTTCATGTCTTGTTTCTGAACCTATTGTTAGAGCAAAATTGAGTTAGTAAGCAGTGCTTGTCATTGTCCTACATTTCCAATGAAACGGTGGAAAAGGAGTATGCGCTCCGGATACACCTATAGGGTTCATTTCTGAGTCGTATTCTTTTCTGTCTGTCCTTGACCCAGGAAGCAAGGGCTTTGATATAGTCTCTTGCATCATCCAGGCTGCTGGGCTTGGTATCAAGTGACTAGGTTCCGGACTAAATCCGGAATTACGGTTGTTCGAAGTTGGACATCCCAAAACTTTTTTTCAGTTTCTGTCACCAAACCGGAAATCTGTCACCCGCATCATTATGAAGGCAGGATTTCTGCCCGGAGTTCTTTCAAAGCATATAGAGTGTATGATTGTGAGCAAGAGCTTGGTTTTGGTGGGCTGGCAGGCAGATGAGGATGAGAGATTAGTTAAGTTCAAAGATGGGATGGATAAGCGATATTGCAACTTTCTGCTTGACAGAAACGGGGCTTCCAATTTTATGACCAAACCATGACGCGAGGTGGAGCAGTTGGTAGCTCGTCGGGCTCATAACCCGAAGGTCGAAGGTTCGAGTCCTTCCCTCGCTACCAGTTTTATTAAGAGTTTGGCTTTATAAGTTAGGCTCTTGTTTTTTAAGAACTGTGGCGGTGTAGCTCAGTCTGGTTAGAGCGTCGGAATCATAATCCGCAGGTCCGGGGTTCAAATCCCTGCGCCGCTACCAGTTTTTTTTATGCGCCAGTAGCTCAGTAGGATAGAGCAGCAGCCTTCTAAGCTGCGGGTCAGGGGTTCGAATCCCTTCTGGCGTGCCATTTAATGTCCCGATCCTGATAAAATGAATATACCACCGTGGTGGGTGTAGTTCAATGGCAGAGCACCGGATTGTGGTTCCGGGCGTTGTGGGTTCGAGTCCCATCACCCACCCCACTATTAAAAAAGTTTCAATCCGCATCACACAAATCATCCTTCGGCTTATGGCTGTATTATTGCATCTTGGAATCTAATTTTAAAAAACGCACCCAAGGGGAACAGATGAGTATCATATTGGGCATGGATATCGGTGGATCAGCCATCAAATATGGCTGGGGTAACCATGAAGGCTTGCAGCATTTCGACGCAATCTCGCTTAAGCAAAAAACCATGGAGCATTTTCGCAGTGCAGCTTCACAAGTTTTGGAGATAGCAGACCGTGCCCTGGGATTGGATAATGTTGCAGCAGTGGGGATTGGTTCTCCGGGAACTATTGAGCGGTCAACCAGCAGGATACGTGGGGTTAATCCAAATTTACCTTTTTGGACGGATTGCGTACCGGCAGACATAATTCCCGAAAACCTGAAGATCCCTGTGTTTGTGGATAACGATGCCAACCTGATGGCCCTGGCAGAAGCACATCATTACCGGACCGACCATGCTTTGGGAATAACTGTGGGTAGCGGTATAGGTGGAGGAATAATCCTAAATGGAAGCATATATCACGGAGCAAACGGGTTCGGGGGAGAGTTCGGTCATGTAACCGTGGTTGACAATGGTCAGCTATGTAATTGTGGGAAGAAGGGATGTCTGGAAGCATATGCTTCGGTGGATGGGCTGCGAAGAAGCCTTTCTGCTATGGATGATGAATTGGCTTCACTAAGCATTGGAAAGCTGTTGGAACGGCAAGACAACCGTGTGACAGAAACTCTGAAACTTGGGCATGATTACCTTGTAGCTGCAATTGTAAACTATGTTACCTTGTTAGATCCAGAGTATGTGATTTTAGGGGGAGGTGGCATGGATGCGGGAATGTATGATGTGCATAGCATAAAAGGAGATATGGAAAGAAGTTTAGCAGCAGTGAACAGGGATAAAGTAGCGGTGGTAAAGGCATTCTACGGAAACCGCGCCGGGGTTATGGGGGCGATACTTCTCGCATCCCGGGGAATTATGCAGACTTGGGAATAGAACTTGCTTTATATTTATAGGTAGTAAACAGATGGAGTTATGATATGAGAAAAACGATGTTGACCGCTTTAATAGCAATGATGCTGCTGTTGGTTGCAGCTATTGCTTACGCTAAGGAAGATAACTTGCTTAGCTTCGAGGTTAGCCCTAATCCCATGGATAAGGAATGCACTATCTCTCTCGTTTTTCAGGCAACAAACACTACACCAATCAATGTTGTGGTTGAGACCTTGGGGGGAGAATTAGTCCGCAACATATATTCGGGTTACTGTGAGAAGGTTCTGATTTTAAACTGGGACAGGTTGGGCAATAATGGGCAGTATGCCCCCAACGGTACATATTTTGTTACGGTTAGTACAGGTAGTCGTTATACATCCACTAAGAAGACAGTAATCTTGAAGTAATTATATCAGGTTTATCCTCTCTCGATGAGTAAAGTATCTAAAAGAAAGTCCCTGCCGGACTTTCTTTTGTTTTTTATCCGAACTGTCTATGAATTGCTTAACGTAAGAGGCAATCGACACGTTAGCAGTGTGGTGATAACCAGGCAGATTTTATTCACCGGAGTTGAAGCTTTGCCACTTATTGGTTTCATTGCTTTGGCAATCGGCGGATTGGTTATAATGCAGGGTTATGAACTGCTAAGTAATTTTGGACAGGGGATATGGGTTCATATCATCCTGGTGCGGGTGGTTGTGATTGAGCTTAGCGGTATATTAACCGCATTAGTGGTGATTGCCCGCAGTGGAACGGCTATCTCCACCGAACTGGGTAACATGGTAGTGAGCCGTGAAATGAACCTATTGAAATCTTTCGGAATATCTCCTTTGGTGTATCTTGTGGTGTCACGTATTATTGGTGTAGTTATTGCCATGGTGATTCTAACGCTATATTTCAATATCGTGGCTGTGCTTGGGGGATGGTTATTCTCACAATTCTTTAACCATTTAGAGTTCCGAGCCTTTATAAATGACTTCATCTCTGTATTGCAGATAAACTTTATTCTTATGGGTTTGCTGAAATCCATATTGTTCGGACTTATCATCTCAATAACTGCTTCTTACCATGGAATGAGTGTGCAGAGAGCTTCCACAGAGGTGCCTCAACGAACAATAAAGGCTGTGGTGAGTTCCATATTCTCCGTAATTATAACAGATATTGTAATATCATGGTTGTTCTGGATGATGCAATGATGCAGATACGCTTTAGTGAAGTTTGCTCCTCAGGGAATTTGAACTGTTTCGATCTCGACTTCTCCAGTGAAGGTTGCACAGTGCTGTATGACCCAACAGAACATTTGTCAGCTTCAATTCTGGCTACCTTGGTGGGGTTACAAGCTCCGGAAGCCGGAGAGCTATATCTGGATGGAGTGGAATATAATGACTTCTTCTTGCAACATAGGTTGATATCCACTTTTGCCTTTGTTTTCGATGAGGGCATCATGCTGGCGAATCTAACCATAAGAGAGAATCTGTTGCTTCCTTGGAAGCTGCGTTTTCCCGGAGAATCGCTTACAACCTTTGATACTGACTTGGGGAGACTTCTCAGAATGCTGGATATCGAATGTGATGTAAACTTACGTCCTGCACTCGTTAGCCCCGCCATGCGAAAGTTTTTGGGGTTTATCCGTGGGGTTATGTTAAAGCCACGGATACTACTAATTGATGACCCTTTCTATCTGTTCAACAAGATTGAGCGGACAAAGATATTCAACTTCTTACAAGAGATAAAAGCAGAACAAGACATGCTTATTGCAAGCGCAGATGATGAGTTTTTGGGTGATATTGCCACAAAGGTAATTGATTTTAACTCCCAACGGATTGAGCCTCGATAACGCACTACTCCTATCGCATTGACCAACAGAACATTACTGCAAATACATGCATACTGTCCAATAGATCTTGGGCATGTACTAACTCTCTGACAATTGGGTTCTATGGCATACATATGAGTTAATTTGAAGTAGAAGGCAATCAAAAGCTTGACAAAAATGCGTAGCTGAAAAGTATAATGCCAGCCTGAAATAGAGATAAATTTATGAGCTATAAGATAAAGCACGCAAAACAAATCGTCCTTACCTTCGTTGGTTTCCCGCTGATTGTGTTGATGGCAGCCTTAGTGTTTATTGCTATCCGCCAAAATCTGTTGGAAAAGAAGTTTGAGTATAGAAGCACCGTAGCTAACGCTTTGGGCATCTCTACCCAAACCCCCGTATTGTATAAAGGATTTGAAGTTGGTAGAGTGCGCGATTTTAGTCTGAAAGATGATGGTAATATTGAGCTGCTGTTTTACATACTGAAAAGATACAAGAATATCATGGTTAAAGGCTCTGTCTTAGTCCGCAACACCAATCCCATCACGGGTAAAACCACACTGGAGTTCATCCGCGACCCAATGTCGAAAGTGCCCTTTACCCTGGAGGCAGAGGTACCCTCATCAGATTTTGAGGAGGGGAGGTTGCAGTTACGGCATATTGCTCCGGAGCAGAGTGACCCCATAGCAGCAATTATCAACAATATTGCTTCCCTTACTAGAGAGCTTAATCAGGATAACAATCCAGACAAAGGGGCAATACCCCGGTTATTGGTTAATATGGCTGATGCCTCAGAGAAAGCAAATGCCGGGTTGGTGGAAGCACAGGCAATCATGGCTCAATTGTTGGTACTATCGCGGAACTTGAATCAAGACAATAATGCTCAGAGCGGAGTATTGATCCGCTTAGTAAACAATCTTGCAGATCTAAGCCAAGGATTAAACCAACGCTTGGATGAGCTGGATGGGATTATCCAAGGTGTGCAAACCGGCTTGAATAACTATTCTAAGCCTGATTCACTTCTTATTAAGATGATTGACCCCAATAGAGACTTGTTGATTACTCCGTTATCCAACACTCTTAGCAGTCTCAGCACCGCTACAGATGAGCTTAGCGGTATTCTAAACACGGTAAACAACCCTGAACTGAGGGTGATGTTAGCAAACTTGAACCAAAGCTTGGCACAAGCCAAGAAGACTCTGGAAGCCCTCAACAACAATCCTTTCTTACGAAAAGGGATAAGCCCTTCACAGACGGGAACAAGTCCTTCCGTAGAGCGCATGCATGAGGTACCGGGTGAGGAATAAACTTGCTTTATTAATTATGCTTGTCGGCTTGGTGGCATGTTCTTCCATCAAAGAACCGGTGCAGCCCTTGCAGAAGCAGGATGCAGATACAATGCTGAACTCTGGACTCGATATGGAGAGCAAAGGCTATTATGATACAGCTAGGGGTTATTTCCAGAGTGCTCAAACTATGTATGAGGGCATTGCTGAGGTGGATGGAGTGTTGGCTTGCTTAAGTGGTAACTGCCGTTTAGCTCTGCGAAGTAAAGATGATAAGGCTTATGCTGAGCACAAGGAATACATGCAGGAGATTATCGATGAGATAGCCCCTGAATATGCATACCACATGTTGCTGCTAAGTATCTTCGAATTGCAGCAGAATAAGGATTATACCGCTATCGTAGAGATAGCTACATACAAGCCTGACTACCCCCTAACCGCCAAGCTTCAGATTGCCACAGTGAAACTGCAAGCCTTGGCCTACCTCCGTCCCGGAACTGCTAAGGAAGCAAAGGAATTGGAGTCATTGGCAAAAAGCTACCGGAAGCAATTTAGAAAGAAAGGCAGTGGGGACGCAGAGTTATTATCCTCGGCATGGTATGCCATTGCTTATTACCACTTCACTCGTGGGGCATATCCGGAGGCATTGTTATTTACTGATAAGGTTATTGAGCTTGATTATCGTTATGCCAATCAGGACGCTTTGGGGCATGGCTATTGGCTGAAGGGTCAGGTGGAAGCAAAAAGAGGCAATAAGGAAAAAGCTCTGGCATGCTTACGCAAAGCAGAGCTAATATTTAGAGCAGGTAATGATAACACCGCCCTGCAAGGGGTTGCAGAAGAGATTTACCGTCTTAAAGGAGATACGCCATGAAGCTAACGGGGAAAAAAGCCCTGATCTTGGGTTTGGCGAATAAACACAGCATAGCATACGCTATTGCCAAAGAGCTTGCAGCAAGTGGGGTTGAATTGGTCATCTCTTATGCCTCTGCTGCCTTGGCAAAAAGGGTGTTGCCGATTGCCGACGAACTTGGGGTAACAGATTGCATCCAGTGTGATCTATCTAAAGATTATGAGATACAGAACCTTATCCGCTTGGTTTCAAGTAAGTATCAAAGCTTGGATTATGTGGTACATTCTGTGGCATATGCCCCAAGCAGTGAACTAAACATCCCCTTCCACCATACATCCAGACACGGCTTTCTAACCGCGATGGATATTAGCGTATATACCTTGATTGCAGTATTGAAGGAGGCTGAGCACCTACTAAACCCCGGCAGTTCAGCTATTACATTAAGCTATTACGGAGCAGAGAAGGTTGTCCCAAACTATGGTGTTATGGGCGTAGCAAAGGCCGCTTTAGAAGCAAGCGTACGATATCTGGCTTATAGTATGGGCGAAAAAGGGGTAAGGGTTAATGCTATCTCTGCAGGGCCACTCCGTACCCTATCATCTTCTGCAATAGGTGGGATATCGCAAATGCAACGCAGAATTGAGAAATCTGCCCCTCTGGGACGTAACATAGAACCGGAGGATGTGGCTAAAACTGCCATCTATCTGCTTTCTGATTTATCCTCTGGTGTTACCGGTGAGACAATTTATGTGGATGCCGGCATGAACATAATGGCGTACTAAGATGAAGCTGCTGCAAAACGTTTCGCTTCCCACTTCCTCAACAGCATTTAAAAGGGTTAACATCCTGTTTGATGAGCAGATTATTAAGATTTCAACAGACGAGATTCCCTTTGAGGAAGGTACAGAGATTATTGACGGTAAGGGTTTAGTTATCCTTCCCGGTGGGGTAGATCCCCATTTGCACATCCTAAGTGACGACAAAACCGCTGCAGAGGACATTGCCACCATTAGTAAGGCTGCGCTCGAAGGCGGTTGGACAAGCATTGCTGAGCTTAGTTATTACACCTCCAGTCCGGTGTTCCATCCTGCAGATTTACAGAAGAAGAGAAAGCTTATTGATGATTATGCCTTTACCGATACTGCCCTATGGGGCCATGTGGACATAAGCGATTATCCCTATCATGCCGAAGCAGCGCAAGAGCTTTGGGCAAAAGGAGTGGTTGGCATCTCACTTGCTGCTCCAACCCCCAATCCTGCCATTCCCGAGATTAGTTTCACAGAAATCATGGATTTGTTTCTGGATATTTACGAGAGCGACACTGCTTTTGCATTTCAGGGCTTTGACCACGAAAATCACAGCGCTTTTGGTTTCGAAGCTCAACGAGATGCCATCAAGAAGATGCTCAGGCGCATGCAGGAGAACCCTATTCATATCCCAAGAGTATCTTCCTTTCCCACTATAGAGTTTATAAACAGCATCTCCAAACGCAGTGACATCTCTTTTGCCATCTGTGTGGCTGATTTGATGCCGCTTTTTAGCCCGGATTTCTTTGCTGAAGAGCAGCTATGTGACTTCGAGGAATCCTTGGACATGCTATTCGAGCTTATCCGCACCAACAAGATATACCTGCTTTCCAATTGTACAGCTCCTCTCAATGCCCCAAGCAAAGATGCACCGGTGTTTCAGGGGAGTAATCCGGCAAACCTGGCATACAGCTACCTATGGGTTCTTTCCGAACTATGGAAAAACCGTAAAGTTCCCTTGGCAACCTGCATTAAAATGACCAGCGAGAATGCTGCCAAGAGATTGGGTATATATCCACGCAAGGGATGTATCGCTGCCGGTTCTGATGCAGATTTCGTGCTGTACAATCCCGAACTGAACACAGTTATTAAGACCCCTAAGGGTACCAAGACAGAACTCCAAGGCAGCTTTCAGGCTGTGTATCTAAAAGGGGAGAAGGTAGCCGGTATAAAGTATAAAACACTGCGTAAGGGAAGCTTTCTGCAAAGGACCAACAGCCCCAAACGTCGGCATAATAACAACACCTGGATATAAACAACAAGGATATAGACATGTATGAACAACTGCAGTACCTGAAGCTTGCTTTGGGTAAACATCCGGAATTAAAGTACAGCATTTACCAACGGTCATGGCAGACGGACTTTCTCCGTTTTTATCGTAGCCAAACAAATTACAACATCAGCAAGGACAACATTAATCTCTCCGCTGACTTGTATCTTAACAAGAAGTCATTTAGTTTCAGCATCGATAACCCCAGTGAAGCAAAGATTGATGCAGCCTTACAAAATGCACTTGGCATCATTGACAGCTTGCCGGAAGACCCGGATTTTGTGGATGTGGAAAGTGATCTCACCGTGGTTCAACCCCGTGTCGTAACCAATAATATCGAGTCCCTAAGCTTGCAGCAGAAAACTGCTATTCTCAGTACCCTGGCAGAAAGCGCTGCACTGCATGATTTCGAGCTTTATGGCACCTTCATCTGTAATTACAGTTCTTACCGCTTAATGAATAGCAACAATCTTGATAAGTGTAGCACCACATCCCCTATCTATTTGGAGATTAAGGCTGTTCACAAGCACACTCAGCTTACGGTGATGGAAACCTTTGGCGGTGATGATTTCCGCTATTTTGATTTAGAGGATTTCCGTAGCCGTTTAATGAAGAAGATTGAGTTCTGCAATAACGATGTGGTGAATGTAGAGCCCGGCACATATGATGTGATTCTTGCTCCCCGTTGTGTGGCGGAGTTTGTGCAGTATCTCGGTTATGGCATGAGTGCCAGGGCTTTGGATCAGCACAGCAGCTATTTTGACGGTAAGATAGACCAGCAGGTTTTCCCCAGCCATGTAAGCATTATCGATGATCCCTCTGATCCGGAGATGATAAGGATGGATTACGGCTCGGGAGGTCATATTTACCAACCTCTGAAACTTGTTGATAAGGGCTTTTTCCGCAGCTTTATGTGCAATCAGTATTACCATTATAAGACCGGGTTACCCAAGAACGGCAACACCGCTTCCTGCCTAAAAATAGCTCCCGGAACAGACAGTTTGGACGAGCTTATCGGCAAGGTAAAAAAGGGTTTATACATCTCCAGTCTGCATTACATGAACTTCATTAACCCCAAAGAAACCTCCCTCACCGGACTCACTCGGGATGGCACCTTTCTGATTGAAGATGGAAAGATCAGCAAAGTTGTTATGAATCTACGTTTCACAGAGCGCATTGAACGCATTCTGAAACATATCATCGCTTTGGAAAACCGTGCCTACACCATTCCTTTCTCCGAAAACTATGAGAGCTTCGACATCTCTACGGTCAAAGCACCTCATGCTCTGGTGAAGGATTTCAATATCACCTCTTCAACCAACACAATTTAGGAAACATCATGGAAACTAAGATAAAGAGTATTATTGCCCGTTTGGATAGCAAGGACATCCAGTTTGCCGATGTCCGCATCACGGTAACCGATAACGAGAGCATCAGCTTCAACAATGGTCACCTGCGAAATTATGGCTCTTCTCATGGCTCTCCGGCAATTGGCATCAGAGTCTTGATGAACGGTTGTTGGGGCTTTGCTGGTTCCAAAGACCTTTCTGCGGCATCAATAGACCGCTTGATTGCCAGAGCTAAGAGCAATGCCCTGCAAGGATCTCAGTTCCTTAAAGATAAGGTTGTTTTCCCTGCCCTGGCTCCAACTGTGGCGGAGTATCATCATCAGCCCAAAATTAATCCCTTCGCCATGGCAAAAGAGGAGAAAATGGACTATTTGGGCAAGCTCGCTTTGGCAATTGCCCCCCACGGTAAGATTGTCCATTCCTATGTATCCGGTGAGTTTATGAGACAAGAGAAGTATTATGCCAACACGGAAGGAAGCTATAGCCATACCTCATATTACAACACTCTTCCCATCATGATGGTAGTGGCAGCGGATTCCGGGCAGGTGCAGTCCCGCACATGGCCAGGTCATATGAGCGCAGGAAGAGCAGGTTTCGAACTTTTCTTCGAGCAACAATTTGCTGAGAATACGGATAGAATTATTAAGGAAGCTACAGATTTGTTAACTGCTCCGGTGATTAGTGATGAGAAAGCTGATATCATTATTGGTAATGGTCATCTTGCTTTGCAACTCCACGAATCTGTGGGGCATGCCACGGAAGCTGACCGCATCTTTGGGATGGAGATATCTTACGCAGGTAAGACCTTTGTTAAGCCGGAAATGCTTGGCAGTTACCAATATGGCTCACCCATAGTGAACATCTATTCGGACAGCACTGATACCAATGGTCTGGGTTATCACCCCATGGATGACGAAGGTGTACCCGGCAGGAAGATGGATATTATCCGCGACGGTTTGCTGGTGGACCAACAGACTTCCCGCCATATTGCCCACATGCTTGGTTTACAGCCCTCTTCCAATATGAAGGGTTCCTATGCTGATGATATGCCTCTGGTTCGCATGACAAATCTCTGCCTCAGTCCCGGTAAAGGCAGTCTGGCAGAGCTTATCAAATCCACCGAAAAGGGATATTATCTGGATTTCACCAAAACCTGGAGCATAGATGACAACCGTAATAACTTCCAATTCACCACGGAGATTGGTTACAAGATTCAAGATGGGCAGATAGTCGGCATCGTTAAAGAGCCCACATACTTCGGTATAACCAAGGATTTCTGGAATGCCTGCGATGCTATCTGTGGGGAAGAAGAATGGGAATATCACAGCACTTTCCACTGTGGTAAAGGTGAACCCGGGCAGATTATGCAACTCTCTCATGGAGTGGCACCTGCCAGATTTAAGAATATTAACATCAGCGTTAAGATGTAACGCTATTTATCACATAGCTTAAGGCTGCCAAACCGGCAGCCTTTTTATGTGTCCTACATTCGTGATTATCCCCTAATCTCTAAGCGAAAGATTATTTCTTCCTTGTTCCAATTACGCCTGCAATACGCGTGAAATACGCATCCCATCCGTATTTCACGCGCAATGCAGGCGTAATTCGTCCAAGCGCAACTACTGGGGGCATAATATAAGACCATTGAACAATCCAACCTTGGTCAATACTGTGATGTGTTGAACGCCCA
>CAZPNU010000025.1:0-33976 GCA_964588075.1 uncultured Candidatus Cloacimonas sp. | reverse complement strand
GGGCGTTCAACACATCACAGTATTGACCAAGGTTGGATTGTTCAATGGTCTTTATCTTGGTGTTATTCACTCCCATCGTCGCATTCCTTTTAGGCATCGGGGGTATCGAAATCCCATGGAACACCCTGATTCTATCGGTAATCTTGTTCGTTGTTGTTCCCCTGGCAGGAGGAATCATAACCAGAACGAGAGTGATAAAAAGGAAGGGTGAAGAGTTCTTTAACAAGCAGTTTATCGTGAAGTTCAATAATGTTACCATTGGTGGATTGCTGCTAACCTTAGTGATTATTTTCGCCTACCAGGGTGAAGTAATATTAGGCAACCCCCTGCATATTCTATTGATCGCCATACCGCTTACCATCCAAACCTTTCTCATCTTCTTCATCGCATACCTTGCAAGCAGAAGATTGAAGCTTTTTCATAACATAGCAGCACCGGCTGGGATGATTGGGGCATCCAACTTCTTTGAGCTTTCGGTAGCAGTGGCTATTTCGCTATTTGGAGCAACATCGCCCGTGGCGTTAGCCACAATCGTTGGGGTATTGGTGGAAGTTCCCGTAATGCTTACTCTGGTAAAAATCGCCAACAACACCCGAGATTGGTTCCCGGAGATCCCCATCACATATAATGATAAATAACTTAACAAAGAGGTTACGAATGAAAAAAGTACTTATTCTCTGCACCGGAAACTCCTGTCGCAGCATAATGGCAGAAGCGCAGATAAACCACTATCTAAAAGGTTCTTGGCATGCATACTCCGCCGGAACGCATCCATCAATGGTGCATCCACGCTCAATCCAGGTGTTGAAGGAAAAGGGCATAGATACCGGTTATCTTAAATCCAAAGGGATTATGGAGTTTTTCTATATGGACGACATTGATTTGGTGATAACCGTGTGTGATCACGCTAAAGATAATTGTCCTGTGTTTCCGCGCGCAGTTAAGAGCGTTCATATTGGCATCGACGATCCCGTGATCTACGCCGAAGCACCTGATGAAGAAGCTCTACAGAAGTTTCGTGAGTGCAGGGATGAGATAAAAAGCAAGATAGTGGATAGGTTGGATATGACACTCAGGGGAGATAAGTAAGCTAGATAACCGTGAATATATGCAACAGCACAGGCTGATTTGAGGCAGGTTTTTGCTTGACTATTTGCATGCTAACAAAAAAGGGTGGAACAGTTAAGATACTACAATGGAGCAACCGATGAAGAATTTGTGCCTAATTGTTATCATGAGCATCATGCTTGTGGGTTTGATAGCCATAGAAGTTGAGTCCGATGCGCAAGCCACATTCGAGAAATGCAGGCTGGAAGCGGAAAGTGGCAGCACCGAAGCAGTGTACAACCTTGGAGTGATGTACATGATGGGGCAGGGTGTTAAGATGGATTTGAGCCAGGGCTACACGATGATAAGCGAAGCAGCAGAAAAAGGTTTCCCCGCAGCCCAGAACTGGATGGGAGATTTCTATGCAGATTATTACTCAGGTGATATGGCTCAGGCAATTGGCTGGTGGAATAAAGCAGCAGTGCAAGGTGATCCCAATGCTCAATACAGCATCGGAAAGTGTCTGGATGAAGGTTTGGGAGTGGTGAAAAACCTGCCCAACGCTGTTTACTGGTATCAGCAATCCGCAAATCAGAATCACGGCGATGCTAAGCTTGCTCTCAGCAAGTGTTATCAGGAAGGCAGAGGGACAAAAAAGAACATCAAAGAAGCTTACTTTTGGCTGCTGCTCTGTTTCCCCGGCTCATGGGATATAGGCGAAGCAAGCCTGCGCAAGCTGGAAACCTTACTTAAGCCCAAGGATGTGAAGAAAGTAAGAACCCGCGCTCTGAAATGGATGGATGCCCACAGAGCCGAAGCATAAAGCCACTTACTATCTTGTAATATAGAAAATCCCCGGATTCGGCACGGTGCAGAGGAAGCAATTGCCCAGCACCATATATTCCGCTGCATAGTTATCCGAGAAGCTTTGCACTCTTTGTAACTCGATAACCTGTCCCAATTGGTTGCGGAAGAACAGCCTTGCGGTTGGTAAAGACGCCACCTCACTGACAGGCAGGTAGATATATGGCACAAATGGTGCTCCCACCACAGTATAGAAGTTGGGATACAGGGCATCTCCATTTGGCTGATTGATTCCCAATTGATAGGCAGCAAGCAGATTGCTAACCCCAGGTAACAAGCTAAGCTTACTAAGCGAAGCCGTACTATTCTGAGGGATAGCTGTTTCCATGTAATAGGAGGGGATAACAAACTGAGCCTGATAAAGGGAGAGATGTTTATCCTGTCCAAAGCCGCTTAGCACGGAGTTTACAGCGTTGTGAGCGCTTGGCTCACTGAAGGAGGCATAGCTGCCGTTGTCGTTTAGAGCAATGCCGTTGTAATCACCATCAATCATAAAGTTCCAGGGGCTGAAACTGCCGCTTTCCTCATAGGGATAGAGACGGTAATAGGTGTCGTTACGCTCATAGAACAGCAGGTTGCGGCTGCGACTACGCAGGAAAAACAGCATGGGTTGGAAGAGGCTTAAATCCGCTTCATTAGCTGCGCTGATGCTGTATGCGGGAGAGCTTTGGCTGAGATTATATTGGTTTCGCAAAATGGAATAGGGGTCAGCCAAGGATGCTTGCTTATTTATGCCAAGCAGTGCGCTGCTTCCATCCGGGGCGTTGCCATAGGTGTATAGGCGCAACTCATCCAGTACAAAAGTCTGGGTGGAATACATCCTTAGATTCATGGGGTTGGGATAGGATACTGCAGCGCTGATGATGCTTCCCGGGAACTCGGGATAGATGGTGATGTTGCTGCCATCGGAGGTGTAAGTATCACCTTCGTAGTTCTCGGCTTGGTGGTATAATTTCAGGCGAGGGTAGCTTAGATTGTTATACAGGATAAGCTCATTATTGTCCCCACTGTAAGGTAGGCTGAGAGAGAAACCGCTTGGAATGCTGTTTTGGGCTACATCATTAGTATAGAATATTGCCTCAGCTAAGTTTTGTTTATCCGTAAGGGTCAAGGGTTCTCCATTTAACCATGGGTGTTGAGGTAGAGAGGGATTCAGGTTAAGGCGAAGCTCATTGAATCCACGCTTACTACTGTCACTCCAGCTAACTGCTCCATAAGAAGTACTGATGTATTGTTTGCTCTTGTAATATGGTATATGCAGTTCTCCTGATGCCTCGGAGGCACTACCGTATAGATAAGTCCCACTACTATTCATACTGCAATACACAAAGTTTGCGTTACGGGTGTAGTGCGTGGAGTCATAACTTGTTGCAGGGCTTTTATAGCTGATGATATCACGGGAGTCATCGCGGTAACAGAGGAATAAACGGTCATTAGGTGTGGCGGTTATCGTGGTGCGAAATCCGAACTCCAACCAAGCATTATCAGGTAACTCCTGTATCTGGCTGCCATTCTGCTCAAAGACAAGGTTAAAGCTACTGTATGCTCCGTTTAAGGTGAAAGGTTTGCCCTGGAAATACTCTCCCAAAGATGCCATGGAGCTTTGTTGTAACCTCATCACTGTGTTGGGCAGATTAATGTCCCTTAGGTCAAACCAGTAATCTTGCAGCAGAACATTGTTATAGCTGCCGTCGAGGGGAATACTAAGCTCAGTTTGGCTTTCCAGCGGGTTGATGAGGAAGTATTTACCACTTCCGGCAAGGAAGCTGTACAGTCCGCTATCGTCCTGCCACCAGTCCTCTGCTTGTGTGTCGGGATTCTGCGCACTCCAGGTGTATGCCAACGGAGCTGCAAGACGCATCCACTGCTCGGTAAACAATGCTTTACTACCATCCCGATACCATAGCTCTGCTACACTGCTGTTTAAGGGATTGGCAGTGCTGATGAAAAAAATTGGGGTGGAGATTGCGGCATTGGGATAGTATGCCTGTAGGGTGCTTTGTTCGTTGGGGCTTAGGCTTGCTCCCATACTAAGGCTTATTTCTCCCGCTTCAGCACAGTAGGTTTGGGGGAAGTTCACCGAAAGCTGCTTGTCCCCTTGTGCTTGCATCCACACATGCAGCATGCTTGTGGTATTCTTGCTGAATCCGGGGTTGTCCGAGGAAGGGACGTTGTATACGGCAAAATCACCGGTGGAGTATATCGGAAAGAAAGCTCTGCCCTCACCATAATATGAAGCCTGGATGGGGCTGCCCATCAGGTAATAGTCAAAGCTTATCAGGTGTGGCTCTGTGGCATAGGCAAGCTTGGTGTACACCTGTCCCAAGGGAATTCTGCCTTTAAGGTTAACTGCTTGTCCCTTTCTGGTTACGGTGATGCTGTAACTATTGCTAAGAGCTACTGCATTATTCTGTAGGGCAATACTGTCCCGGGAAGCGAAGTCCTGTTCTCTGCGGAAGTGAAGCACATCTCCGTAGTTCAATAGGGAATCTGTTATCGCCAGTTTGTCCACCAGCAGGTAGCTATCATCATTGCTACATTTAACCAAGTAGTTGTCATAGCTTTCTATCTTGTTGCCTTCCAAATAGTCCGCAGCAGAGAGATTGGGGGGAAGAAGAGCATCCTCACGATTATTGCACCCGAAAAGGAGCAGGCTTAGGGCAAGGATAATGAGGAGGTAACGAAGTGCTGTAACTGGCTGCATTTAATACCTCAGGGTCAGGGAAGTGAATAACAAGGTAGCATTTTCGCTGCGGTTGGCATACACGAAGCCGGTGAGCGGTTTTATTATGGGCAGCACCAAGGATAATCCATAATAACTGCCTTGTTCGTCGAAAGTATCCATCAAAACTCCGGAGCCATCCACCATCCAACGGTAGTCACCACCCCCAATATGCAATCCCAATTTAAGCCTGTAGGGTAATTGTTTAACTGTGTTTAACTGCCAGGCAACTCGGCTGCTATCCGCACCCACTCCAAGGTTGTCCATATATGAATAATATGTGGCAAGCTCCACACTAACATCCCTCAGCAACAGCTTGGGAAGGAAGCTTACTTGTTGGATATCGAAACGGGGGTAATGGCTGTAAGAAGCCATTACTGCAGGATAAAGCAACATTTTCCCGGCATATAGTTTGGGACTAAGCTTGATGCCTGCTTGCTGTGCGGGATACACACGTTTGTCGTTACCCTGCATTATTGTTCCAGCAAGTTCCACATCCAGGGGAAGGAACTGCTTGGTAACAGACAGGGATGTAAGCGAGCGGAATTGCTTCTGGGCAATGCTAAGGTCGTCATAGGCAGCACGCATGCTCCAAGCTTTATAGCTTGCGCTTTGGCTGAAGATAACCGCAAGCTTATCATCCCCAGGTAGGGCACAAGCGATACTGCTGCTGAAGTTGGGTTTTGTATTTCCTGCGGGCTTTTGCAGCAAGGCTGCTTTCGCCTGCTTGTGCATATCGTGTCTCAGGTAGTCACCCAGAGATAGATACACAAGCTCCAATCCATCGTGTGACACTTCATTAGCCAAGGGGTTCAGCCCTAACTCTTTCAAAGCTTTGGAGTACATATCCCTTGCTTCAGTATATCTACCGGTTTGTAGCAATGTATAAGCACGATAGTTGTAAAACTGCGCTGATCCGGGATATTGCTTCAGTACTGATGCAGAGTGGGCAAGGCTTTGGCGGAATTTACCTTGAGCATTAAGTGCCCATAGGTAGCCCTCATGTGCGCTTAGATTATCAGGCTCATTTAGGCAGAGGGAATAATACTGCTCTTCGGCAAGAGAATACTTGCCTGCGATCATACTGTCATATGCGCTCAACAACATATTCTGCTTAACGGGAGCAGCTCCGCCCATGCCGGAAGTTGGCAGAGGTGGGGCTGTTTGTCCCCCCAGCAGCAAAGGCAGCAATAAAATAAAGAGAAAGATGAAGCGCATTTACGAACCGAGGGTCTTGGCGTATTCCTTTACAATAGCTGAATCAGGGTAATATTTCTTAAGCTTCTGATAGTGTTTTTTAGCATTCTCCATATCTTTGGCAAGATACAGATTGTTAACCAAATAGCCTCTTATCTCCATATCCCAGGGGGTAATCTTCATAACTTGGCTGTAATAACCTGCAGCTCCGGCATAATCCTGCTTCATATATGCAGCATAGGCAGCCTTGCCCAATATGATGGGATTGAGCGGATAGCTCTTTAATATCTGGTCTGCAAGGGCACGTGCATCATCCCATTTTCCCAAGGCAAGCTGACAATTTACAATTCCTGTTTGTGCGTCCAGGCTGTGGGCAATGTTGTTGGACTTGCTGTAGCTCTTTATTGCATCGTCATATCTGCCCAGCATATACTGCAACCAGCCGATACGAAGTTGGTAAAACTCATCTCCGGGGTCAGCAGCAGCAATTTCTTCCATAATCTGTAAGGCACGGGTATAATTACGGGCGGTTTCTGCATTGTAGGAATCCGTTATGGTAGATTTACTCTGTGCCCACACCAGCCCTGCCACCAGGCAGAGAATAAGCACTAATACTTTACTCTTCATTATAATCTCCTTAAACTCATCTATTATCTTTAGCTTATTTCGCTTCTGTGAAGCTATTGGCTTCCAGAAGCAGGCGTTGCCCTTTGAACAGGGATATCTCTTTTACCCCTTGGTATTTGTCTATTTTTATCATGCCATGCAATGCGCCGACCTTTACTCCCAAGAGCTTATAACACACCTCGCTACGTACAACAATCTGCTCTCTGGTGCTGCTTATCCGGCTGCTTGTGCAAGCGGAAAGTAACGGAAATAAAGGGGTAAACAATAAGATTAGGTGACGGAATGCGGGATGTAGTATTACAGATAGTGCCGGTTCATCCTGACAGCTAAGCTTCTGTCTATCGCTGAATGGTAAGCGCGAGATTAGCAGAGCAAAAGCTGCCAGCGCACTATCGCGGTTTCCCTTGAGTGATAAAGCGTTATATATACCACCAAACACGCTGAATTCCAATTCGCTACGGTTGGAACTGGCTATTTTAAATTTTCCCCAGAAGTCCAGTTCAACCTTCCATTTCTCCTGTTTACTGCGATTGTTACGTTTGACTCTTAATTCCAGTTCACTCTTGTTCTGCAAGCCCATCATGCTCTGTAAATGATCTTCCGGCACCAAGGTGCTTAGGATATCACCCTTTTGGGGAATGCCACTGCCTATGAACACCAAGCCTTCATCTTTATGTAGCTTATAATTCACCAAGTGCGAGAGCCTTGTTCGGCTGCCAGCTTCGGGACCGAGTTGAATCTGAAAATGAAGATGGGGAACGGCAGAGCGTCCGGAGTTTCCCACCAAGCCGAGTTTATCACCTTGCTTAATGTACTCTCCAACTTTCGCTTGAACACTGCCCTGTTTTAGATGCGCATAGAAACTATACAAGCCATAGCCGTGCGAAATGCAGATGAAGTTACCCCAGTTCTCCCGGGTATTTATCTGTCCCACCGGGTTATCCAGAACGCCATCCAGTACTTTCACAACTGATCCTGCAGCTGTGGCATATACCGGTTTGCCATATGCATAATAGTCTGTTACATTATGTTCTTCTGCCGCATACAACTTAGCTTGCCTGTCCTGTATCTCAAAATCCCAAGCATATGCCCAATCCAGTTTATGGGTAACATCATCACTGTGCCCTTGGGTTATCAACCACTCCCCCTGCACCGGAAGCGCAAACTGAGGAATTCCCAAGCTACCAAAGCGCTTGTGTCTTTCCTGATAGGTCTGTAATGCTTGCTCCGGATTGAACACGCCAAAGTCATTCATCACCGGTTTTCCCACCACTATTCTTAGGCGGAGTGTGAAAATCACCAACAGTACCACGATATTCAAGGGGAAAGCAAAAACAGGCACACTTAAAGGTGTATAATGTCCGGTGTAGCTATTATAGTGGTGGAATGTGATGTTCAACATCATTATCAGCATGAAGCCGATGGCTGTGGAAAAGCCGGCAACCAACCACGACACCTTGCCTGGAAGTAAATATATTCCCCCAATAGCAAGCATGATCAGGATACCATTAAAACCAGGATAGAACATGCCGCTACCAGGGACACCACCCATCAACTGCATTAGGTAGTAACTTATTGTCCATCCCAATAACGCCAACACAAAACCAATACGCGTTATTATAAATAATGCTAGAGCCACCAGTATACCTGCAACTACCTCGGGAGTGAAGAAGATGCTGCCCAAACTGACGAAGAACAGACGCCAGAACTCCGGTAAATCAGGGGCTTTCGTAAACAGCAACAGCTTGTCGAAAGGATAGTTGGACAAGTACCCTAAACGTGCAAAGTAATACCAAAGCATCAATGCCATGATGGAAAAAGGCAAGCTCATGGCGGGTAGCCTGAAAAAGGTATTGGATAGATAACTCAGCAACAGATACAGCAGTAGTGTCACTATTGAAATCAATATAAGGAATGCAAGATAGAATACGGGAGCACTATTGATCATTTGCATGGGGTAGTAATATCCCACCGCCATGCCGATTATTAAACTGTTAAAAGCTGCAATCCCGCTGCGCGATTCCCAGCTCTCAAAACCCACACTGCGGGATACCAAGAGGGCAACCAACAGCGAGACAAGCCCTGAGATGCCAACAATCGGCGATAACAAGGTTACCAGCAACAGCATCAAGCCAAGCAGAATGGAATCCGAAAACAGGATTGAGGCATAACTGTGAGGAATGGCAAGAATAACGCTGCCAACTGCCCGTAATGTTGGGACAATGCGCTCAAACAACTTCATGTAACCTAAACCTTGCGCAGATGCTCGGGTATGTATTCTCTGGAGGTCATATCGCTCATATCTTCTTTTTCACGAATAACATCTACCTGTCCGGTCTCACTTATCAGGCACACGTTGGGGCGGTATTCGATAAACTGCATCCACTGGGTAACGTTATACGCACCCACCGGTGAGATGAGCACCGTATCACCATAATACAAGTCCGGGAAGGGCATAGCAGAACGGATTACATCGATATTCATGCATAGCGGACCATAAAACACGGTATTCTGGTAACTCCCCGGGAATGGTTTGGTGGGAAGCACACGCTGTTTATACCACCAGGCGGTTATGTTTATATTAACCCCTGCATCTAGGATTACGGCACGTTCCCCCGTAGGCAGGTTCTTTTTGCCCAGCACGCTGGCGATGAGGTAACCGGATTCGTCGATAAGCACTCTCCCGGTTTCCAATATCAGGCGCGGATGATGCTCTTTCACAAACACCGAAGCATTGAATGCATTGCCTATAGCTTCAGCATATTGCTCGAAGGAAGGCGATGCCAACTCTCCGGGAGTGTATTGGTCAAGCAGCGTATTCTGCGAAGCAAAGCCACCGCCTAAGTCTATGTATTCCACCACCAGATTAAAGTTCTCTTTTATGGTTTGGGCAAAGTTCAGCATCTTGCTGGCAGCCCAATAGTAGGCATTGGGATCAAGGATAAAAGTGCCGATATGAGTGTGCAACCCGCAAAGCTTCATCTTTCCGCCAGATACCATGCGTTGCACTGCACGATATGCCTCTCCATTCTCGTAGTTAAAGCCAAATCGCGTCCACAGTGGGCTTATTCCCGTATCCATATTCATACGGATTGCTACCTTGGGAGTTATCCCCAGTTCCTCGGCAAGCTTTTCTATCAGGTATAGCTCCTCCAAATGGTCAATATGTATTCTGGCACCCTCTGTTATGGCACGGCTAAGGTCGCTCTTACGTTTGGAGGGACCGTTAAAATAGATGTTATCTCCGCTGATGCCATTGTGCCGGGCTAGCTCATATTCCATTCCGGAAACAACTTCTGCCGGTGCGCCTTCCTGATGAAAGATGTTGCAGATGGCGGAAAGGTAGTTGGTTTTATATGACCAAGTGATGTCTGCAAGGGGATAATGAATACGAATGGTATCCCTAAGTCTGCGATAGGTGCGGCGGATTTGCTTTTCAGAGAATACAAACAAGGGACTGCCATGCGACTCTATCAGATCTCTGATTGGCACATTATCGATGTTATCTTGGTGTCTAACCACAGTAGTGTGGGCATATTTATTCAGGTTTCCGGCGCTGTTACGTTCGATATATGGTGCGGTATAGCTTTTCTTCATTTCTTCACCTCTGTTCTGATTAGTTCTCCGTTCACGGAGATGTCGCCCAATAGGCTGATGTCGCTGATGATGTCCTCCGCATGGCGGATAAACAATGTTCCCGGCTTAAAGGCTGGCAATTCCACCTGTTCTTCGCCCAATGCCAACAGCACAGTGGCAGCAGGCTGATTTTGTCCACATCCTTCTGCCAAACGTACCCAGGCGGGGAAACGGGGGTTTATCTCTATCAGGTAGAACACCCCTTCTGCATCCTTCATTATCTCCAGTTCGCAGGGTCCCCGCCAAGAGAGGGCTTCGATAACCTTGCGGGCATAGCTCTCCAACCCGGGATTCTTAACCACCACTCCGCCAAAGCCTTTACCTTTGTCGGTAATCACCAGCTTGCGTTGCGGTACCATGCCCAAGCAACCACCCTTACCATCACCTACGATTACCACATTGAACTCGTCACCGTTGATTATTTCCTGCATGATGATAGGCAATCCCCATTTGGCTTGAAGTTCGTAGAAATACTTCTGTGCTTCGAACACGTTATATGCTTTGTAGGCTTCATACAACCTGCCTTTAATGATTACCGGAAACACCATCTCTTCGCTCAGCTTGATAATCTGATCGGCACTTTGCAGCAGATGGGTCTTGGGAATATCCACTCCTTTGGGAGGGAAGAACTGAGAGAGCTTAATCTTGTCTCTTAAGTTAAACTGCTCTTCGGTGGGCAGGTAAGTGTGGATGCCTCTTTCCAGAAGCTCCTTTTCCAGGCGAATGTAGATGGGGATTTCGGAATCCAGAGTGGGGATAATAACATCAATCTTGCTGTTGCTGAGGATGTAATCCAACCTTGCCAGAAAGGGGCTTGCCCCTGTGGAGGGATAGGGCATCTGATACACTTCATCGGCAATTCCATCCAGATATATGCCGGATTCCATGGCGTCATACACAAAGCCAATGATTTTCCCTTTAAATCCTGCGGCACGAATACTGCGAATCACCGGAACACCGGGCTGGGGATTATCCCCGGTTTTAAGCCCCGATACGGCTATCGTGATATCAAGCTTACTAAGGTCAAGCATCAGTCTTCCACCAACCGCAAGGCTTTCAGCATGCCCATATAATGCTCCATATCGCTGCGGGCATGCTCGATGTTCACATCATACTCTTCCACCAGCAACCGGATGATTTCTTCATGTTCCAAGCCCTTTTGCAAGTGATTCAAAATAAATAAACCGGTATCGTTTACTGTATAGCTTATCCCATTTTCGGGATCGAAGATGAAGCCGTTCTTATTCACGGCTAAAGTCATCAATTGCTCTGTGTTCATCATTACCTCATCTGCAGTTTTTAGCCGATGCAGACGGCTTTATCCTGCGCATATATTCTTTAGGTTTTTGCACCCCCATAATTGGGAATGCAAACATATTACCCCGAAAATGAGTTTTACCTGCAATCTTTTTTTAGGTGCAGGATTATTATCCCGGCTGCCTAATGCTATCTCGCTAATACATTATATGATACAGCAGATTATGGCTTATGCACAGCAAATCTCTCCCGGATTCAGGGTAAGAGATGACTCTATGCATGTTTTGAACCAAAGATAAGAGAAGCAATACAATCCCTGCTAAGAAGCATACATCCAGCTCATTTATTGATAAGTTACAGGCGCGCTCCAACCTATTATACAATCTTTGCAGCGCAGCTGCCTTCAGAAGCGAGCTCTGCTCGCTGTGGCAAACGGATTTTGCCACCCCAATATTGGCACTTCAATCCGACCATCACGAACAACAATATAGGCTTCCGCTTCATCCGTATCCTTGAGTCAAGATTCTGTTCAGCTCGCATGGCAGGTCAATAAAGAGATAATCCATGTCTCTATCTTGCTTCCGATAACGGGACTGAGAGTAAAGTGGTTTCCTGGCTTAGTAGCGATAGTCGAAAGGTCGTGAAACATAGTTTGCCAGATTGGGCCAATAGTAAATCAGTAACAATTTGTGCACTCGTTGGAAACATCATTGAGAAAATTGATGCTCAGTCCTGAGTTAGACTTATGTTTATCGCAGCATCGAGGTTTGGACGATAGTGATTGACTTATGGACTCAGATCATGGTCTCGAAGCATTTCTGATTGGAGTTTTGTCACTTTAGTTGCGGTTATTCTGACTTGGCATTTTGGACTGGAGATTCCAAATGTCCAATTCAGAAAGATTTTGAACCAGAAGAGTTGATAGTTTCAAATATGATAACTTCTTTCAAAACTATTAGTTGTGCATATAGCACTGTATTCGGTAAAGCATTAAAGAATATCCAAGTGCTTCCTTAAACAGTGGTGAAATTGATGTTATGGTGATAAAACTAGGTGTCTGGCATTGTGTGGCAACCCGTTGCCACCTGTTAATCATCCCGGGAATTGGCAACTGCTATCACTTTATAAAAATACTTAACTGAGCTTACTGCGTAAATATCCGTATATTGCGGGACTGAGATTGTGGCTAGGAGAAAGCTACTACTTGGAGTAAAATCAGGGGAAGTATGTCTGTATATCTTATATTGAACTCCGTTCAGCGGCGAGCCATTGATATCGGTAGTAACAGCAGGCCAGGTGAGCACTATGCTAGCACCGGTTTTTGTGATAGAAACATTCGGGGTGTTTGGAGCGGATATAGATCTCACCACACCATTTGAGATCACTGCATCAGAGAGAGTTCCGCCAGTGTACACTGCCCTGATAGCCCATTTATACGTGCCTGCCATCTGGGAAGAAAAACTGGTGTCAGAATAACTGGTGGTGCTAATAAGTTGTGGATTTAGTAGTGTCCACGCCGAGGGATTGTTTTCTTGCCCGGATCTGAAGCGCCAAACATTATAACCATTAAGGTTACGGGACTCAGGTGCGTTACTGGTAAAACGTAGTGCTTCCATTTTTTCATCTGATCTCTCAGAGTAAGTTACATAGGCCTTAATAAGCCAGTTATAGTTCAAGGAAGCACTTAAGCTATAGAGAGTGTACCATGAGCCACCAATCCAGATCATATTGCCTTTCTCATTTATAGCAGG
This sequence comes from uncultured Candidatus Cloacimonas sp., assembly GCA_964588075.1. Lineage (GTDB taxonomy): Bacteria > Cloacimonadota > Cloacimonadia > Cloacimonadales > Cloacimonadaceae > Cloacimonas. The sequence goes on along the minus strand of CAZPNU010000025.1, from coordinate 20,875 downwards.
TCCGATATCGATGCCAGCGGGATAGCCTCCTTGGGTATTGATATGATAGCCAACCCAAAGATCACCACTATTCGGGATACTGATCGTAGAAGGCAATTGTACCGTATTCCAGGCGTTAATGGTTGGGTTGGATATCACTTGAGAATATACTTGAGTCCCGGGATTGTTTGAAGTCCCGCCAGACCACACTTTTAGAGTGTAAACAGCATTGCTATAGCATGGATAAAACTTTATCTGACTCAGATATCCTCCACAATACAGGCTGAGGTCTGCATGGTTCCAGCGTTGGGCAACTGTGAATTCATATGGCACATTCCATCCCAAACTGGAGTAGGGGATACCATCTCCCCAACATATCCACTCAGTAACGGTGGGCACTGAGGGTGCTTGCCAATTCAGATTAACGTTTGAATCGACAACAACAGCACTAAGTTGTGTGGGAGGATACACCGACTCCACAAGAGTAAAATTCAATGTGGTTGTTTGCCCGGCGTAGATGTTTACGTATTCTGCAACGTAATTATAGTTAGACTTGGTTGCTGAAACAAGATAAATACCGCTATTTATGCTGGGAAATGAATACTGCCCGTTGGTGTTGGTAGTAGTGAAAGTACTGCCCAGAGATACGGTTGCCCCGGATATGGCGATACCATTGCTAGTAACCGTTCCTTGCAATGCTCCCTGCTGTTGGGGATATATATGCATTATTGCACCCTGATTCTGATTGAATGTGTGCGAACCGGGATTTAAGTTATTCAAATAGAAATAGCCATTGTAACTTCCGCTCCAACCCCAGTTAAAATGGAAATAATTGGTGGCTTGATATCCATCAAGGACCCAGGCATGGCCACTACTAAGATTATAACCCTGATACAGGATCGGACGTCCAAGATCCAAATCCGACGTTAACATCGATGCCCATGCTGAAGTACTGTAATCCGAAGCTTCATAATACGTAGCTCCATTATTATAACGGAAATAGGTTATGAAAGCTGTCCGTGCATCAGTCAGATATGCACCACTACCAGTAGGAGAATAGTCCATATTAGTCGCCACTCCACAATGATACAGCAGGGTAGATATATTGCTGTTAACACTGGAAGTACTATTTGGCATAGCAGCCCAGTTATATTCGGTTGCCCCAAAATTCGCACTCTGAGTACCATAACTGTCTGCTGTGTATGAGTGAGAACTATTTCCGGTGACAGGATGATTCCAGCGCTTCATTATTTGGGCCATTGCTGTGGCTGTGCAACCAGCCCAAACGTGTCCACCGGGTCCTGAGCCATCTGCCGGACACATGCTGTTATATGGCCACCCCTGGTTCCAGGTAGTACTTAGCAAGGGTCCAACATCCCTGGATAAAGTAAAACGACTGTAATCTGAGTTGAGCAATTCCTGCCAGGTCGAATCCACACTAAGGGTCGTACTCTCCCTAATCTCATTGATTGTTCTTTGGTATTCGCTTAAAAACCACGCAACGTGATCTGGTAGATCATAAATCGGGAAGTTGTCTGTAAGAGAATACGCAAGTAACGGATAGGCTCTGTCGTCTCCGGACAATACAACAAAACCAGTGGGCTTAAAGTTGATAACGTATATATCCGCTTCTTGTCCCCGCGCAGATAGTGTCTCTATTGCAACCTTTGAATCGGGAGAACCTCCCTTGTGTATAAACAAACCAAGACCTACCCTCTTTGCCTCCACTTCGCTAATGCTTACGGCATAAGATGAAATAAACATAAGAAACATCACTAGCATCAGTATGTAGTTTTTCATATACACCCCTCTTACCAGGTATGGATTTGCGAGCATCAAAATGGTGCCACACGACCTGTAGTTGTATACATTACCTTCCAGCAATAATCTGGCATTATGTCAAGCTCTAATTTGCTTTAATTCCACAATTTATTGTCCTTCTTGATCCTAGTCTACACGATTTTTTGACAGCTTGCTATTTTTCTACCTGCGTGACTAACTAATATATAATACAACGCATAACTTATGGCTTATGCACAGCAAATCTCTCCCGGATTCAGGGTAAGAGGTGACTCTATGCATGTTTTGAACTAAAGATGTAAGAAGCGTGTAAACGGCGGGATTAGTTTGTTCTGAGGCTTGCAAAATCCCGTTTTTCTCATATCGTCTGAATAAGAACAATAATAATAAATACTTATGCTTGGCATTATTGTGGATATGGAAATACAAGAGAGTAGGCAATTTTATGAGACTAAGTAAACTTGTCCCGGCTGAATTGGTTGGGGTTAAGGAGCAACATATGATGATGCGGTTCATTTGTTTTTTATCTATCTGCCTAATGGTAAGTGTGTGCATTGCCTATGAGGTCCCAACAAGAGTTAAAGTGCATAATCTAACCGCCTTCTCCAAACTCTGGGGTTATGTGAAGCATTTCTATCCTGCTGATGAAGCAGCAGAGATGGATTGGGACAGTTTTGCTGTCTATGGCTCTAAACAGGTGATGCTTGCCAAGAACAACAAAGAGCTAAGTAAAGCCCTAAGCAAGCTATTTCAACCTATTGTGCCGGAGCTCTTGTTATACACTAAAACAAAGCCGGTGCATAATGCAAGAGCTTTGCTTCCGGGACATAAAACAGCATTCTGGCAATATGAGGGCTATAACCCTTCCGGTGAACAATCTGTGTATAGGTCTATCAGAACAAACCGTCCGCATAAGATTAATAAAAATCCGCAAAATAGCTTTGTCTGGTCAAACCTAAGCCCCCAATTGCCCCAATCATTGGATATGTCTGCAAGGATTAGAGTTACTCTCAAAATTAGGCATGCAGTAGGTGACACCCTTGCCTCCGAAATTAAATTTGGCTTCAATGGTGATTATGGCAAAATGACCTTAAGCCCCGGTGATGAAGACGAAAAGAGCTTTGAACTTATTGGGGATGGTTATTCACCGGTACCTCTGTGGTTAGGTTTGATTGGATTTGAGCATCTACTGCTGGACTACATACGGGTGGAAGAATGGCAACTTGAGGCATGGCAAACGGTATTCTATTCGGACTTTAGTAATGATGTGCCCGGTGCCTTGCCTGCTAACTTCAATGTTAGCATGTTTCCAGAGAGCAGCTATATGTGTAGCAATGTTGATGTTATGGTGGAGAATTGTGCGGGAAGATACTGTCTCTCTATCCAAAAATCCACCTCTGCGGCAAGTTTTACGCTGGGAATAGTGGATAAGATTTTCGCGGAATACCCCCCCTTTGGTGAATTGCTGGATAAGCAGTTGGTTCCAGGCTTGCATTGCCGTTTTCCCATGGTGCTGCAATGTGATATGGAGCATACATATCCACTTGCTAATCCGAAAAAACTACAACAACTCAAACAGAAACTCTATGCTGTTGACCTTCATGATAGAACTGATCCCGGTGTATGGCTAGCGGGGGTTATCCGTTATTGGAATGAGTTACAGTTCTTTTATCCAAACTTTGAGTATAACATCTGTGATTGGGAGCAGGAATTGCCTCTTTGCTTGGAAAGGGTGTTACAGAGCAAGGATTTTTTGCAGTACAAGCAAGCACTCAGGTTGCTGATGTCCAAAACACAAGATGGGCATGCCTTTTTAAGTGACCAATCACAGAACTCAAAGATGCCCAAATTCAATACCTATCCTGTTGATGGGAGGTGGATAGTAACCTCCTGCCTCGATGATTCACTGGGGATAGAGCTTGCTGATGAGGTTATCAAAATGAACGGCATTGATTTCTCCGCTTTAATGCAAGAGAATCGTCCATATTTCTTGTCTGCCAACCCGGAAACTACAGATATCAGGCTGTTTAGCATGTATATGAAGACTTATCTTGATTCAGTAGCCACATTTACTTTCTCCACTATTCGTGAGGCTAAGAAGTATGAATATACGGTGAAGATAGCTTTGGAAGACTATTCCGGCTGGAAGTGGGTGGTGCCGGATGAAAAGGTAACTCATTATGAGGGTGGGATCGTGTATCTGAATGCCAATATTATTACTGAAAAGGAACTTCAGGAGCTAATGCCAGCCTTGGTGGAGGCAAAAGGCATTATCCTGGACTTAAGATATTATCCCACTATATCATATAGCCTAATCTCGAACTTGCTCTCAGCACCGGATACAATGTCTTACACGGTGATAAAAAGATATATTCGCCCCCAAGAAGAATTACCCAGGCTAAACGAGGGACATCCAACCTGGGGCTTAACGCCCGAAAAACCTCATATTTCGGCGAAAGTAGTTGCCCTTAGCAGCAGGAATAGCCAAAACTATTGTGAGGGCTACCTGGCTACTCTGCAACACAACAAGCTTGCCACCATTGTAGGACAGCCGAGTGCGGGAGCTAACGGAAACGTTGTTACCACTCCTTTACCGGGTGATATTTTAGTGGATTGGACGGGTATGCTGGTTAGAAATCCTGATAAAAGCAGGTTCTATGGAGTTGGGATAATCCCGGATGTAATTGTTCAGAAAACAATCCATGATATAAAAAATGGCATAGATTCAGAGCGTGAAAGAGCGCTGGAACTGCTTAGGTCAAGCCTGAACTGAGTATTAATCGCGTATTTGTATCCCTTGACTCTTCATAAGGGAGGTTCCACCTTGGTATCAGATAGTTTTTTCATATGGGCATGAATATGGCTTCCTGCGTGTGGACATTTCTTCCTTATTTCACATTCTTAATCACTTCTTAATCTACCCTTAATCAAGCCTTAACTATTAAGGCTTGATTAAGGAGTGATTATCACTTGATTAAGGCTTTGAATTGGGGGAGAATAAGTTAGAGAAATAGGCTGGTTATTGGTGTAGATTTCGGTATAGCAAGTATTTACCAAGCTCAGATACACCGGGACGAGAGAGAATTTTCAAGACACTAAATGAATATATTGCTACTAGTTAAGAGCTGTTAAAATCCTATATTAAGAAAGATACTGCGGTATCCATCCAGCCAGGATTGGCGTAATTCTGCGTTTACATGAAAGGTAATCCAGCGCATACTAAGCTTCAGGAACACCTGGTTATCATCGCTATTTGCCAAATAAACACCCTCTTCATCGCCCATTACGTCATCCGGAATGGCAATGCTGTGTAAGCTTTGCCAGCTTCTTATTCCCGCTTCAGTCTCAAGTTTCTTGTGTTTCCAGGCAACGCTGTTTTCCCAATGGAAGCTATTATTCTTGGTCTTAAGCTTGTCCTCATAATGATAGCGGAAATTAAAGCCGATGCTAAAAGCTTCGTTCAGGGAGTGGTTTAGCTTTAGCTTGCAGCGGTAGTGCACAGGTAAGGTGCTTTGATAGCTGCTGTCGGCATAGGCGATAAGCTCTTTGTCATAGCGGCTTAGCTGTAAAGAGCTTTGGGTGCCGTGCGCATGGTGGCTAAGATAGAGGATATTGCGAGATAACCAGGCTGGTTTCCCAAGCCCCTCTATCCTGCCGGAAATGCAGTTACGGAGAGAGCAATCCAGATTATCTGCCAAAGGGAAGTCCATATCCCATGCAATTTCACGGCGATTGCCGAGGTTGCTAAGCACTCCACTGCGAGCTGCGTAGGCTGGAAGTTGAATGTAATTAAACACATTATAGCTAATCTTTTGCCTTAGGGGGCTAACGATGAAGCTGATCTCTGTCTTGAAGGCAGGGTCACCCGCCACAAGGGCATATTCCCCCGCAGCCCGGAAGTTCTTATAATCATATTTGGCAGCCATGCTGAAGGCATTTAGTTCACGCTTCAAATTGGGGTCGCTGAAGCCATGCTCATAGCTTTGGGTATATGCCAAAACGCCTGCTCCAAATGATTTCAGCTTGGCTTCCAAGCCGATTGCGGCAAGTCGCTCAGTGCTGTATCTCTGCTGCGTATCCTTTAGGCGGTAGAGTGTAACGATGCTTTTGTAGTTAAGCTTTGCGGGACGCCGTTGTTGTGCGGTGAAGAGGACGGCTTTAAACTTCTCCGAGCCAAGGATCAATCCACCGCCTAAGGGGTTTACATAATCCGGATTCCCGGCATTACCTAAGCCGAAGATGGCAGTGCGGTCACGGTTGCGCTTAAGCACTGCACCCATGCCCCAACTGGGGTTAAAGCTACCAATACAAACATCTTGCAGACGGCTTGTGTCTTTGCCGTGCCTTAGCTGAAAGTTGAAATAATCCTGGCGATGGTTGCGGCTGCTGACGTTCAAGTTAAGGCGCAGGTCTTTGCTTTGCCCCTGCAGGGCATACCAAGCGTAGTTATCATCTTCCTGCAGACGAAATCTGCTGTTGAAGCGGAAGCCAACCTGACTGCTTTGCAGTTCTTCATACACCTTGCGTACCCAGTTATCTTGTATCTCTTCCGGGTTAAGCTCAGGGAGTTCCTCCACCTGTGCCCAAAGCACACAGGACAAGATAAGTAATATTGCTGTGAGAAAGCAGCTTTTTACCATAGAATCCCCAGATCTAAACAGTGGGTAAGGCAAAGCTCTGCATGCGTACGCACGGCATACATCAGCTCAACTTTGCTAATGCTAAACTTTAGCCCTGCGCCAAATCTTGCCGGCTCACTTTGCCAGGATGTTTGCAACAACAGCGGGGTGGCAATCCGCACCGAACTGGCAACTGAATAGCTATCCGGCTGCTGCTTGTGCCATGTGTATGCAGAGCAAACCTCCGCAGCCTTACTTAGCCGGTGGGTGGCAGAAAGCGTCCAGGCTGCATCATTGCTTCCACAAGCTTGATATCGGATTTCGCTGCCATACTCACTGCCGTTGTATTTCAGGGCAAAGTCATTCGTCCAATCATACCAGCTTTCCTGAGCAATCTTTTCATACTCCAGATGCTGGCTGACACCCAGGGCAAATCCTGCATGGTAGATGCCAAGCGCTAGATACTCATTCTGCCAACGGTAATCAGGATGGTTGAGATAGTTCAATCCCGTGGCAACAATGAAGCTGCCTGTGCGGAAGGCTGTGTGGAAGCCGTAGATGGATGTTTCGGCTTGGCTGAATGGCTTTTGCCAGGTGCTACATGCACCGGTTAAGCCTATCACGGGGGAGAGAGAATAATCACTAACGCTCTGAGAGATAGCGGTTAAACCGGATAAAGCATTGGCTGAAGCTGAGCCTTCCAAGTTAACTGCACCAAGAATGCCATAAGTAAGCAAGAAGATAATAACCAAGCCGATTCTCATTACTCTCCCACCACTACAATGTATAGATACAAAAAAGGCTAACCCTTTGGGGGATAGCCTTGCTAAACTATGAGGCTCAGATCAGGCTTGCCTCACTCTCCGGATCGAAGAAGTGCGCCTTTGCCATATCCAAAGTTATATCCAACTTCTGTCCCATCTTTGGTAGCTCTTTGGGATCGAAGCGAGCAGTAAAGGTATGATTGGCTGTTTTCAGCACTATATGGTACTCATTGCCCAGAGGCTCAACAAGGTCAACCGTAGCACCGAAGCCGGCAGGGAACTCTGCCATGGAATCGAACCTGGCGTCATACATATCCTCAGGACGAATGCCCATCAAGATTGCTTTGTTTTCATAACTGGCAAGCAGCTTGGTTTGCTCGGGGCTTAGAGGAAGCTGATAATCCCCGCTGTCAAAAGCAAGCTTGCCCTCTTTGGCAACAAGTTTGCCCGTAGCCATATTAATCGCCGGACTTCCAATAAAGCCTGCTACAAACATATTGGCAGGCTTGTTATAAATATTCAATGGAGTGTCAATCTGGTGGATAATACCATCTTTCATCACCACGATACGGTCTGCCATAGTCATGGCTTCCACCTGGTCGTGAGTTACATAAATCATGGTATTTCCCAAGGTTTGATGCAGCTTAACGATTTCAGCACGCATCGCCACTCTAAGCTTGGCGTCAAGATTGGATAATGGTTCATCGAACAAGAACACCTTGGGGTTACGCACAATGGCACGCCCTAAGGCAACACGCTGGCGCTGTCCACCGGAAAGCTGGCCCGGTTTATTCTTAAGCATGCTTTCAATACCAAGCATTTTTGCCGCAATATCCACCTTTTCTTTGATTACTTCCTTGCTCATCTTACGAAGCTTAAGGGCAAATGCCATGTTCTCATATACGGACATGTGCGGATAAAGAGCGTAGTTTTGGAACACCATGGCGATATCACGGTCCTTGGGGGGCATTTTATTCACCAATACGTCACCGATATATATATCTCCAGAGGAAATCTCTTCCAAACCGGCAATCATGCGCAGGGCAGTAGTTTTACCACAACCGGAGGGACCAACCAGCACCACAAATTCCTTGTCCTCAGCCACAAAGCTGATGCCCTTAACGGCGTGGAAACCGTTGTCATAATACTTGTTAAGGTTCTTTATCGTTATCTTTGCCATGGCATACTCCTTTCAGGAAATAGGAAAATAATGCACCAAATACTGTCAAGTGAGTTTTTACACTTTAGCTCTGTTGCTATATCGGTGCTTAGTATTACTATCCTGTTGTTTATCTGCTTAAGTGACAATGTTGGGACTATCGGAACTGAACAATTTCCGCTAATGGCTTACGCTCTGCGCTGCCGGCAAAGCTGCTGATAAGTTTACTGTAGGTGCTTTTCTTCTCTGCCGGATACCCAAAAGGTGAAAGTGCCACAATACGCCAAGAAGCAGGAATATCAAGGTAACTGCTAAGTTTCTTCTCGGAAAAAGCCGCCAGCCAACAGCTTTCGATGCCCTGGCTCCGCGCCATTAACATCATTTGGTGAAAGGAGATGGCAGTATCCACCAAGTAATAATCCTGCCCATTCAACCGCAGGTTTGACTTTGTTTCCGCACAGGCGATAATCAGGCAGGGAGCTTTACGGATAAAGAAGTTGGAAAGCCCTATCAACCCACAATTCAACGCAAGCTTCTGTATCTTTTCACTTTCGGTGAACACAATATATCGCCAAGGCTGCCTGTTTTGGGCTGAGGGAGCCAGACGCCCTGCTTCCAGAATGTCAGAGAGTACTTCCTGTGGGATGGGATTGGGAAGGAAGTTACGTACACTATGCCTACCAAAAATCAATTCTTTCGTATCCATGCTGCCAAGTCCTCTTGAGTATTGATGTTGCTTAACACTCCCGTGTCCAGCACAGGCACATCGAGATGGTTTAGATTGTTCTTGGCTATCACCTCCCGCAAGCCTTTACCCTCGTCATCTGCCAGAAGGTTTATACCCGCCGGTATGATAATAGGATGCCCTCTACGTCCCATAAACATGGGATGGATAATTGAATTGGGTTCTGTTTGATGCGCTTGGGCAAGCTCGAGGATGCTACTTGCAGTAACAAAGGGAAAATCCACGGGAAATATTAGATAGGCATTTGCTCCACCCTTGCCCCCTTCATGCAACATAATGTCCGTCACGGCAAGACGCAGAGTTGCCAACATATCCGGGCTGTGGTAGCTATCTGCAACAACGATGCGGTTTATCCCAGCTTCGATGAGGGTATTCTTGATGTGTTCAACAAAGCTTTTACCGGCAAAACCCGCTTCAGCTTTTGGCATGCCAAAGCGGGTTCCTTTGCCGGAAGCCAGGATTATAGCGATGATACCTTTACATGGCATTGAACGCTTCTATTGCCTTATCCAATTCTTCCAGGTTGTTCTCAAATGTTTCCACCCAATACTGCGGATCCCACTGAGCATTAATCTCTTCGTAGGTCTTGCCTTGTTGCTCCACCCAAGTGTAATACTTCAGGTTGTGGATGCGCTTCTTATCCTGGAAACTCAACTCAAGATAGTTGTCAGCATATTGAGACCTAAGGGCTGCCTCTCTATCCAAAGCAGCCTGGAGCTCGCTATAAGCTCCTTTCTCGGCATTTTGCTCCTGGATGCGGGAGAGATACATCTCTGCAGAATCGGTGAACATAGTTAAGATAACATCATTCTCGTCGTACTCGAAGTACTTCGCCATCTTGATGGCAGACAGCAGATTGCCGATGGAGGAAATACCCAATAGGGATAAGTTCTCCACACTCTTGGCATCCACCCCTTCTTTGCTGAGGAAGTTTAAGCCGACAGGATCGTTAAACAGGCGTAGTAAGCGCATGCAATCTTCATCGCGGATGGCTGCCACAGCATCGGTATTACGTACATTGTGCACCCAAGGAATATGCTTGTCGCCAATTCCTTCTATGCGATGCCCGCCAAAGCCGTTATTCAGCAGCGTGGGGCATTCGTATGCTTCGCTGGCAGTGGTCTTCATCAATGGATGCAATGTCTTCAGGAAGTCTCCCGCGGCGATGGTGCCTGCACTTCCGGTGGCACTAACATAACCGCTGAGACGGCTATCCTTGTTCTTAACCAGTTCATACACCTCTTGTATGGCATTTCCTGTAACATGATAGTGCCAGAAAGGATTGCCGAACTCATCGAACTGGTTCAGGATAATGTTATGGGGATCAAGGCGCAACTCTGCACACTTGTCGTAAATCTCTTTCACGTTAGATTCGCAACCGGGAGTGGCAAACACTTCGGCACCAATCTCTTTCAGCCAGGTAAAGCGTTCTTGGCTCATCTCTTCGGGCAGAATTGCAACTGCGGGACAATTCAGCAATGCACAATCAAATGCTCCGCCACGGCAATAGTTACCCGTGGAGGGCCATACAGCTTTGTGCACATCTGGATCGAAGGTTCCGGTTACCAAACGCGGAGCCAGACAGCCATAAGCAGCACCCACTTTGTGAGCTCCGGTAGGGAAGTATTTTCCCACCATACCTATTATGCGGGCTTTAACACCGGTAATGCTGGAGGGTATCTCCACATAGTTCGGCTTGCCAAAAAGCCCTGTCTTGATATCGTTCTTCCAGGTAATGCGGAAAAGGTTAAGGGGGTTCACATCCCACAAGCCGATGGGCTTAAGTTTTGCCTGAATATCTGCCGGGATGCTCTCCGGATGCATTTGTTGACGTATAGTGGGGAGGATTATCCCCTGTTTCTTACAACGGGCTGCAGTCTTGGCTGCAACGCTAAGGTTGGTTGATGTGATCAGTTTAGGCATTTATGTCTCCTTATTATATAACACAGAGATGGATGGTGATGTGATTTATTTGGGGTTGGGGGATCAACGATGGGTGTCTTTTTTAACACAGAGGGAAAGCAGAGAAAAGCAGAGAAAAGCAGAGGTTTCTGGAGGGGTGGGGGTTGAAGCGAAATTGGTGAATGAGTACTCATTTCAACCTGCCGAAGTTTAGACGGTAGCGGTGAATGCCGTCTTTAAGAAGGGGGACGTTAAAGTTGATTAGCAATCCAAGCTCGATGTTCGCTAGCTTCATGTAGGTCATAATCTGGGATTCAAAAACGGGTACAATCTCCTTCACAGCTTTTAGCTCCAAAATAATTCGGTTATCCACGATTAGATCAGCTCTTAGTTTGGTGGTAAAGTACCTTCCTTTGTAAGATATTTCAATCATGGTTTCCCGAGCATATGGAATCCCTTTTAGATCCAAATCATGGCATAACAAATCCACATAAACGGATTCCAACAGTCCCGGACCCAAAGCTCTATGCACATCAATACAAGAACCTATCACGCGATGGCTTAGAGCAGTTAGCTCCGGGTTAAAATCCTCCGCTACAAAGCTCATCTATTAACGCCTCTGCTTTTCTCAGCTTTTCTCTGCTTTCCCTCTGTGTTAATGAAAGAAATCTCCAAACCTGTCTCCCGGTTTCACCCCAAAAAGCTATTACAGAAAGCTCTTCAGTTTGGCAGCAGCAGCCTGAATCTTACTGTTAAAGATCATGGAGGCAATGATGAAGGGTTTATATCCCGCTTCCTGATAGGTGTGCAGGCGATAGCGTTCGAACACGCTCTTGGCAACCTCACCATGTTTACAGCTCACGTCGCTGATGTCTGCCGGTAGGCAGTGTTCATATAACGCATTACCGCCTTTGGTTAGCTTCATCATCTCTTCTGTGCATTCCCAATCCATGTGTTTGGCGTTTTCTGCAAGGCAGTGCTGTTCCAAATCCTTCAAACCTTGCTTATCACCACCTTTCAGCAGCTTGGTGCGTTCTTGCATTACTGCCATGGGTGCCCAGGATTTGGGGTATACCACATCGGCATCCTTGAAGGCATCTGCCATGGAATGTGTTTTGCGGAAAGAGCCACCGCTTTCCTTGGCGAAGTTCTCCGCTGTCACAAGTGTATCTGGCAGCAGGTCATAACCTTCGGGATGTGCCAGCACCACTTCCATGCCGAAGCGAGTCATCAGGTTAATCACGCCTTGGGGAACGGATAACGGTTTACCGTAGGAGGGTGAATATGCCCAGCTCATGGCAATCTTTTTGCCCTTAAGCTGCTCCCAACCGCCAAAATAGTCCTTTAGCTTCAACAAGTCCGAAAGGCTCTGGGTGGGGTGGTCAAGGTCGCACTGAAGGTTAACCAAGGTGGGTCGCTGTGCCAAAAGCCCGTTCTGGAAGCCTTCTTCCACCGCATCTGCCACTTCCTGCATGTAGGTATGTCCCTCACCGGGATACATATCGTCGCGAATACCGATAACTTCGGTTAGAAACGAGATCATGTTTGCCGTTTCGCGCACTGTTTCGCCATGAGCAATCTGACTTTTCACCTCGTCCAGCTCAGATAAACCCAAGCCCAAGCCGTTCACTGCCGAAGCAAAGCTAAATCTGGTGCGGGTGCTGTTGTCGCGGAAGATGGAGATAGCCAAGCCGTAATCAAAGATACGCCATGGTTTCTTTTCCTTGTGTAGAAGCTGTAAAATCTCTGCCACCAACATCACTGCCTTAAGGTTCTCCATGCTGTTTTCCCAAGTGAGGAGAAAGTCCTTGCCATAGGTGCTTGTCTTCAGGCTTTCCAATTCTTTAATCAGTTTTGCTGCTTTTTCCATGTTATTCATAATTACCTCTATATCGTATTATTCGTCTCTTGGTATCATTACGGATGCATTACGGGTGAATTACGCATCCCATCCGTATTGCATCCGTAATGATGGCGTAATTGGAACAGGAGGCAAGCAAGAAATAAGCAGGGAGAGGATAAACCATGCCCAAAAAAAGAGAGATAAACCGGTGGAATGGTTTTGCCGAAACTCGCTCATACTATTTCACTTCGCTCCATTACTCCATGTCTCAATCCAAAACTTATGCTTCTCGCATCTGCTTGGCTGCAAGCATGATGGCATCAATAATCTGCTGATAACCCGTGCAGCGACAGATGTTTCCTTTAATTGCCATGCGGGCTTGGTTGCGGGTAGGTGCCGGATTTTCCAGCAGCAAGGCATAGGTGGACAGCACCATTCCCGGAGTGCAGAAACCGCATTGAATTGCTCCACAATCCACAAAAGCTTGTTGAATGGGGTGCAAAGAGCCGTCGGGAGCACTTATTCCCTCGATGGTGATAACTTTCTTGGCGGCAACATCCTTCAGTTTAAGCTTGCAAGAGCGCATAGCTTTGCCGTCCACAAGAACTGTGCAACTGCCACATACGCCGATATCACAGCCTATCTTGGTGCCTGTTAACCCAAGATCTTCACGCAGCCACAAAGTAAGGCTTTTCTCAGCATAGGTGGCTTCCACTTGGTACTCGGTGCCGTTTACATATATCATCATAGCTGTTGTCCTTTAACTAAGTCCTGCACGCCTTTGGCAAGGGGCAGAGCATTGAAGCGAACTCCTGTGGCACGATAGAGAGCATTGGCGATGGCAGGAGCCATCAGTTCCAGAGTCGGCTCCCCAATGCCTTTAGCTTGGCTGGGAGAATTAGGATCAGGGTTTTCGACGAAGAAAGCAGTCATTTCCGGCAGGTCTGTGCTGCGTAACACCCGATAATTATGATAATTGCTTATCTGCGGAGTGCCATCCTTCAGCGGGGTATCCTCGTATAAGCCATAACCAGCGCCCATGGTCATACCGCCATAGAATTGACCCGCAAGCATCGCTGGGTTTATTGCCTTGCCCATATCGTGAGCGGCAAGCATATTCAGCAAGGTTATCTGTCCGGTTTTGGGGTTCACTTTCAGTTCCACCGCCTGACAGCCATATACCCAAGTGAAGTATGCGTTGCCATGCCCGGTATGCTCATCCCAGCTAACCCGTGGAGCTTGGAACACTCCAAAGGCATAGGGATATATCTGTTTGGCATAGCACATCTTAATGGCAGCAAAATAATCTGCCACCTGCTTACCATCAGCATCGTGGATAATACCCTTGTTATAGGTGCAACCAGTTATCTTGAGAGCAGTTTCCACTCCCTCACAGATGCGCTGCTTAACAAGTTCTGCGGCTTTTACCGTTGCTCCCCCACCCAAAAGTGTCCCTCTGGAGGCAACTGTGGTACCGCCATCAGGTATATTGGAAGTGGAAGGAAAGCGATAGCGGATAAGCTCTTGGGGGATTCCCAATTCTTCGGCAAGGATGATAATCATGGCAGATTCCGAGCCTTGACCGTTTTCGTGCACTCCGGTTTCCAGCAGCACACTGCCATCCGGCTGGATATTCACAATGGCACTGTTGAAATCTGTTCCTTCCGCACCCAAGCTCATGCCGCGATAGGAGATGGCATAGCCGATGCCATACCATTCATCTGCATCTTTATTGCCAAAGCTGCAAAGGGGTAGCTTGGCTTCGTAATCCACCTCATTCAGAACCGTATCCATCGCCTGCTTGAGGGAAACAGTGTGCGAGTCCAGCTTTTGCCCAGTGATGGTAACGCTATCCTGATGCACCATATTGATGCGGCGGAATTCGCTTTCGCTGATACCCAGCTTGGCAGCGGCAATCTCCACCAATTGTTCGATACTGAAATTCACCTGGGGCGAGCCAAAACCACGGAAAGCACCGGAGAATACGTTGTTGGTATAAACTCCATACACATCGCAATGCACATTGGGTACTTCGTAGCAACCGCAACATTGCACGGTGGAACGCCAGGTAACCCACGGAGTAACACTGCAATAAGCTCCACCATCGGCAACCATACGCACCTTCACAAATTGGATTTTTCCGCTGTTCTTGAGCCCCATACGATATTGGAGGGTGTAGGGATGCCGTTTATAACTTTCCCGCATGCTCCATTCCCGATTATATGTAAGCTTAACCGGCTTCTTTAGTAGAAAGGCGCATAGTGCTGCCCTGGCACAAACCAGAGCTGCGGTATCGTCCTTCCCTCCAAATCCACCACCCATAGGCACAGTACGCACTTCCACATCATTAAGCTTAAACCCAAGCGTAGATGCGACAAAACGCCTGGTGCTGAAAGGATGCTGCATACTGCCGATAACCTCCATCACGCCATCGGGACGCAGATGACAGAGGGCAGATTCCGGCTCCAGATAGGCATGCTCGGCACGGGAGGTTTTGAACTCCTGTTCAATTATAAGATCAGATTCCTTCTCCCCTTGGGCTATATCACCCGTGCGCACACAATGATAGTTGCACACATTACTGCCGTGCTCGGGATGAAGCAGGGGGCTTTCCGGCTGCATAGCAAGTTCAGGATCAAACAAAGCAGGTAGCTCTTCCAGATTCAGCTTAACGGAGGGTATGGCAGCAATTGCCTGCTCGCGGGTAACAGCCACAATCAAAGCCAATACATCACCGCTGCTACGAACCCTATCTAAAGCAAGGATGGGGTAATCTTTAATTATCTGCCCAAAAACCACATTGCCGGGGATGTCCTTGGCAGTGAATACTGCCACAACCCCGGGCATACTTAAGGCATCCTGAGTGTCTATGGCAACAATTCTGGCGGAGGCAAGCGGGGCATAAACCGGCACAGCATGTAGCATGCCGGGCATATTGTAGTCGTCAGTGTATTTGGCAGTTCCCGTAACCTTGGCAATTGCATCGTTGCGGAAGGCTTTTATGCCATCGCTGCTATATTTCATTGGCTTCTCCGTAGTTCATAATGCGACCAAAAGTCTATCCAGGGGTTAGTTGTGTCAGCATAACTAGGCTGCACCGGCACAGGAGCACCTAAGCGTTCACAGTGATACCGTAACTCGGGTATTCCCCAACCCATAAGTTTGGCAGGATTTATGCTGATAAGCTCAAAAAGCTTATCCATGGTCAGTTTGCCACTGCTTACCAAATGTTCTGCCAAAAGGGTGAACAGAGCACCGCTTCCGGCAATACCCATAGGGGTCTGAGATGGATGCAGAATGCCTACATCCTTCAAGCCTGTGGGGAACGCGCAGTGATCTGTGGCGATGATATCAAACACACCATCTTGCAGCAGCTCAACCATAGCTCCCCGGCTGCTCTCACTGCGCAGGGGTGGAGAGCAAAGCCAGCGATGCCCCTGAGGTCCGCCAAGACTTTCCTCGTTCAAAAGTAAATAGTGAGGTGCAGTCTCGCAGCTTATATAGCTTGCTTCCTTCTTTGCCTCTTGAATTAGAAGGGCTGCTTTGGGGCAGGATACGTGCACAATGTGTAGGGGGTATTTGTGCTTCAGGGAAAGCTCCAACAGTTTTTCCACAGCAATAATCTCGGCCTTTTCCGGTCGCCGTAGGCAATGGTCTGCTGCCCGTTGCAGGGGATACATGTCATCGTATTCGCTTACTATGTCATCATCCTCACAATGCACCAGCAAGAGAGGCTTATGTGATGACAGGTCTTTCATCATGCGTTCGATGGCAGGATAGCTTTGGTACAATCCGGCATAACGATAGGTGGTATAGAGCTTTATATCCACATCCTCTGCCAAAAGTGGGATGATTGCATCTGCCTCGATACTCCTGGGGGTTAAGTGCCAAAATACCTTGCCGGGGTAGTCCTTGGCTGCAGTGCGCATCCTGTGGAGTTTGTGGACTATGCCTTCATCCTCCGCTTCGGTTACGAACACTCCAATTCCCTCAAGCCCGCAATGCTCATACAACCTGGCAAAGCTGTGCCAGTTATCGGCAAGCTCGTGGCCGGCTATTGTTTCCCCTATATGCACATGAAAGTCGTATATTCCGGGATACTTGCTTTCTTGCGGGAGCTTAACTTTTCCCATTTTGTTTTACACCTTCACCGCAGCAGGGTCTTTTAAGCCATGCCCCGTGATGAGCAACACCACTTCCTTGTCGGCAAGCTCATTGCTATCTATCCATCCCATATCCATTGCCCTCTTCAAACCGGCAAGTGTGGCGGAGGAGGATGGCTCAGCAAACACACCTGCCATGCGGGCAAGCTCCAATTGAGCAGCCTCTATCTCAGCATCCGTTACCCGGATAGCCTTGCCGTTGCTGTGGCTAATTGCCTGCTTTGCCCAATGTGCCAAAGCCGGGGTTTTCACGCTGATGCTATCTGCAATGGTGCCGGGGTTCTGTGCGTCTGCATAGCTTCCGCTCTCCCAATATCGGGTTAAGGCATCGCTGCTTTCTGCCTGTACAGCAAGCAAGCGAGGCAGGCGGTCTGTAATTCCCGCACGCATCAAATCCACAAAAGCTTTGTATATTCCGGTGATGATTACTCCATCACCCACGGGCACCACAATCCATGCAGGCACCTGCTGACCATTTTGCAGGAATATCTCCAATCCGCAGCTCTTTTTACCATCTACCGTTAGCGGATGATAACCGGTGTTGCGACACAGGCAGGGATGCGTGGCGGAATAGTCCAAGGCAGCTTTAAAGGCATCGTCATAAGTTCCCTGCACCTTGTTTAGTTCTGCACCATGCACCTGTATCTGGATCAGCTTAGCTGCAGGAGCACTTGCCGGAGCAAAGATAACTGCCTTCTTGCCAACGGATGATGCGATACAGGCAAGCGACGATGCGGCATTACCCGTACTGGCTGCCACGATCTCAGTAATCCCTTTCTGCACAGCATCGGCAACCACAAGCTGCGAAGCCCTGTCCTTAAAGCTTCCGCTGGGGTTGAGGGCATCATTTTTAACCATTAGTCGCGGGATGCGGTATTTTTCTGCTAAACGATTTGCCCGGAAATATGGCGTATTACCCACAGGCATGGGTGGATAGTGGCAAGAGCTAACCGCAGAGAACAGAGCTATATCCGGGTGCTGCTGCCATGCCGTGGCTATTGCAGGATAGTCGAACACAGCTTCCAAAACCCCCAGCAGGGGCATCCCCGGCTTATAATCCTTGCTGCACTCGTCGCAAAGATAGTGCAAGCCATCCGGCGAGAACTCTTTGCCACACATAGTGCAGCGGAAACCTCTTAAATAGTTAGCCATTTAATCCCAGCTCATAAATAAGAGCAGCATAGAAGGCAGCCGCAGAGGTTAGGTGTTCCACAGGGCAGGCTTCATTGGGGGCATGGGCATACACTTCGTTTCCGGGTCCCATTCCAATGCAGGGTATCTTGTGCATTCCCGCAATGGCAACCCCGTTGGTGGAGAATGTCCATTTATCTATCTTGGGTTTAGCTCCAAGAGTCTCACTATAAGCTTTGGCAGCGCTTTGCACATAGGGCGATTCTTCCGGTGTCACCCAGGTGGGGAAGTATTTCTGCGTGGGATACACCAAACCGGTGAAGGCAGCTTCGTTATAGGTTAGCACTTCAATCTCCGCATCCGGCTGTCCGGCAAGGCGGCAGGCTTCTTTCACTTCTGCCACAGCAGAATCCAAATCCTCGCCCCAGGTGAGCCTTCTATCCAGATGTATTCTTGCGCTATCCGGCACAGCACACTGGCTGGGTCCCGTGAAATACACTTCGGTTACGCACACACTGCCCTTACCCAGGAAGGGATCGGTATGCAGGCGTTCGTGCAGCTTCTCTATCTCCAGGGCTATACGGCTTATCTTGTAGATGGCATTATCGCCTCTTTCGGGGGCAGAACCGTGGCAGGACAAGCCTTTAACATGCACCTGCATCTCCATGCGTCCGCGATGTCCGCGGTAGATATTCAGGTTTGTCGGCTCGGTTATCACCACCAGTTCAGGCTTAATCTCCCCTTCATTGAGGATATACTGCCAGCATAAGCCGTCACAATCTTCTTCCATCACGGTGCCGGTGAAATAAATGCTGAATTTATCTCCCAATCCAAGGTCTTTTATTATCCGGGCAGCGGTTAGCATACTTGCCATACCGCCTTCCTGATCCACCGATCCTCTGCCCCAAACCTTGCCGTCCTTGATGTGGGCATCAAAGGGATCAAAATCCCACAGGCTAAGGTCTCCGGGATACACAGTATCGATATGCGCATCAAAGGCGATAACCCGCTCACCCTTACCAATTCTGCCGATCACATTGCCGATGGGGTCAATATATGCCTCGTCCAAACCGATGGCTTCCATCTCTTTTTTGATGCACTCCACCACTTCCTTTTCTTTGGTGGAAAAGGCGGGAATGCGAATCATATCCATCAAAAAGCGGGCACTGGTCTCTTCATAGTGTTTGGCTTTTGCCATAATCTCTTTATACATGTTCGTCTCCTTAAATATTCTATCTATAACAGAGCAAAAGAGGGAAGTAGAAACATCATCACTCCATCACTCCATCACTTCGTCACTCTGTCACTTTTACTAAAATCTATCCCACAGCGCAGCGGCAAGCTCGCGGGAACGTGCCTTTATTGCTTCTTCGTCAATATCCAACAGCAGTTCGCCATCCCACATCAGCACCTTTCCGGCACAGATAGTGGCATCCACTTTCGCCTGGGACAAACCAAAGATTACGTGCCCCATCCAGGTGTTTTCGTCCAGCGGTGTATGTGGGTCATAATCCACCACAATGATATCCGCAGGGCTTCCCTCGGCTATAGTGCCGTGCTTGGCTCCCCAATACTTCTGTGCAATCAGGGGATTGTTCTTAAGCAGGGTGTTGGCTATCTCCATGAAGCCTTTGGAGGGATCGTTCTGCCTCAGGTGTTGCGCCCAAAGCCCAACCCTAAGCTCCTCCAGCATATTCACCGTCATGGCATCTGTGCCAAGCCCAACCGTTACGCCAAGCTCCGTCATTTTGCACACATCGGCAATCCCCACTGCATTATTCAGGTTGCTCTGGGGGTTGCTAACGATGGCTGCACCTTTATCCGCCACCAGCATCATCTCTTTGGGGTTCAGGTGCACTCCGTGCGCCAGAATGCTGTTGGCATTAATCAGCCTAAAGTCGTTCAAACGCTCCACCACTCTTTTACCATAATGCTCAATATTGTAACGCTGGTCAGATTCCGCTTCCGCAGCATGGATATGGGTTCCGCAACCCAGGCTCTGCACCCGGGTGGCAATCTGCTCCAGGCTCTTATCACTCAAGGTGAATGCAGCATGCATCCCAAATAGGGCTTTCAACTGCTCATCTTGGGCTTGGTTACATTCCTGCACCCAATGGGCATTTTCCTCAATCCCTTCCCGGCAGATTGCTTCTCCATCTCTGTCGGAAACTTCATAGCAAAGGCTTGCCCGGATGCCTGCTTCCTTAACGGCATTTGCCACCTGACGCAGGGAACCGGTTACGGAAAAGGGCGAAGCATGGTGGTCTATAATCGTGGTGGTGCCTTTGCGAATGGCGGTTAAGGCAGAGATGAGCGCACTGATATAGTTATCCTCCGCCAACAGCTTTTTGTCCAAACGCCACCATAGGTTTAGCAGCACTTCATTGAAATCTTTAGAAGGCGCAGCTTTGCCAAGCCCGGTAACCAAGGTGGAATAGAAGTGGTGATGCGCATTTATTAAGCCGGGCATTATTATCCTGCCGTTCACGTCGATGCGTTCGCATTCTTCCCCGGCAAACTCTGCCAGGGCAGCAATTTGCTTAATCCTTCCCTCTTCCACCAGTATAGCCTTGTCCTTATGCAAAGGCTGTTGCGGGTCAAGACTTAGGATAGTCCCACCGTGAATTATATATCTGTTCATCAATTTCTCCTTAAAATTCATATAGGGGTTTCAAGGAAAAGGACAATGCGCATATTTGTCAATGATAAAGTGATATCTTGCATTCCCCCATTTTTTAAGTCAGCCTGATTTTCATTTGCCATGGCTCAA
>CAZPNU010000024.1:0-36293 GCA_964588075.1 uncultured Candidatus Cloacimonas sp. | reverse complement strand
TAAAGTTTGTGTGGCGGAGCAAGTTGGAAGCGGTTTCCAGCCGCTTTAACTCCCAATGCCGCGGAGCAGGCACACCGAATTTATTCGGTTGGTCCACCGGATTTTTCCGGTAAATTCAAGCTTAAACAATATGTGCGGGGTTGGCTTCACGGACATGCCGGATGAATCCGGCACCGCCAACCGGATAAATCCGGTGTTCCAATGTGTATGTCGCCCTAAGGGGCTTATTCTGTTGGGGCGAGGGACGAGGGTCTGTGCATTGCTGCGCAATGCTCCGAACCCATCGCTATGATATTTCGCCCTCCGGGCTCTTTGGTGGGTTAGACGGTAGAAGTTAAACGTTAAACGAGCCGCGGCTTATTTGGGAAGTCGAGAAGTCGATGTGTCGAGAGGTTGAGAAGCATATACACGAAAAGCAAGACATTTGAAGTCCATGTAGGCAAAAACAGAGGGGGTAAGATTGTGCCAATTCAAGACGCGATTAACTCCCATTGCCGCGGAGCAGGCACACCGAATTCATTCGGTTGGTCCACCGGATTTATCCGGTTAATTCAAGCATAAGCTAATTATGTAGTGTTGGCTTCAAAGACATGCCGGATGAATCCGGCACCGCCAACCGGATAAATCCGGTGTTCCAAAGGGTTATGTCACCCTTCGGGCTTAAGTGTGGTCAGACGGTATAAATCAACCGTTGTTTTCCCCTCCATCACCCTGTCACTCTGTCACCTCATTACCTCATTACCTCGTCACCTCGTAACCCCTTGCTTATTGATATACGGTTGAGATACGGTTGCGATACCCAGCACTTTGCTGGGAGGCGCAACCGCATCTCTACCGTAACCCAATAGGCAGGAAGTTAGAAAAAGGCAGGGGGACAAAAGAAAACTCCGCACCTCCCTGGAAGAGAGAATTGCGGAGTTACAAGGCTTTTAAATGCTTATGCGGGGTCTGGTTCCTGCTTCTTCTTGCGCTGCCACAGGAAGCCACCCAGCACGGAAAGGATGGTTACTAGCAGTCCTGCCAGGCTCAGCTTCAAGCTGAGGGCATAGGCTTTGGGAGCAAAAACCATCTCCAGGCTGTGCTTCCCGGCGGGGATAAGCACTCCACGCAAGGTATGGTTGGTGGGATAGATGGTTGTTTCCTTGCCGCCAACCAGAGCTTTCCAACCCGCAGGATAATACACTTCGGATAGCACCAGATAGGCATCTTTGTTGGTAAACACTTCATACTTCATGTTATGCATCCCGCTTTCCACCAGCTTAGCATAGCTGCTGTCCGGGGCTGCGGCACCCGTAATCGGGCTTTCCACAATTGCCGTGGTGCCGGGATCGAAAGTTGCCTTACCCAGAAGAGCAAGACGCTTATCCGCTTCCGGAATCACGGTTAAGGAATCCACAAACCAAGCACGTGGAAGGGCTTGGAGGTTTTGGTAGATATAAACCCCATCCCCATTTGTGTATGCCGGACGGATAAAGGAAAAAGCTTGTGCGTAGGGCAGAGAATCCGGCAGAATGATATATTTAGTAGATAGCATATCCAGGACGGGCATGGAGGTTTCGTGCATGGTTGCGGGATTGTCGTAGATACCCTTCAGATACCTCACCATCTCGCCATCCTTACCTGCACTGCCCTGGATGAGCTTCAAAACATCGTCATAACGCTTCAGCTTGGCAGCGGAATAGCCATCCACACTCTGATGATAAAATGCCCACTCACCGGCGGGTCGGGTGCGGTTCATGTTAAAGGGATAGATGCGGAAGTTGTCCTTATCCTGCAACAAGAATTGGTCATAATCCGTCATGTCGAAGCGAGCAGTGCGGTTACTTGTGGGTTCCACGCTCTTGAGGTGCTTACCGGTGTATATCCACAGGTCAACGAAGCACAACAGGGTGATGAGCATCACAAAGATGGGTGCCTTAAGCTTCTTGGCTACGAACAAATGGCTCATGCCTGTACCGATAGTGAGGAACAATAAACTGATGATACCGCTCTTAACCAGCATGTCCAAACGCATGGATTTCAAGCTTTCAAGCTGGGAAAGGGCATTGTTGGCACTGTAGTTTTGCAGCTCTGCGGGAGTGGTGAAAGGCAAGCCTTTGAAGATACCCTTGGCAGCAATAACATACAGGGCAAAGATACCGCCACAAATCCAGAAAGCACGGTATAGAGCCTTTTCCCATTTGCGGTCGCCTTCTTTGTCTATCAGGCTATCAATACCCAACACGGCAAGGATAACGGCATTGATCTGCACCATGATGAGGATCATGGAGGGAACGCGGAACTTGTTGAAATATGGCAGAAGATTGAGGAAAAAGTCCGAAAGCACTGGAGTGAAGCTGCCGAAACTCATTAGGGTAAAAATGAAGCTGCTTATCCATAGGAAGATGGACATTCTGCGGTGTTTGCCGAAGAGTGCCAGCACTCCCAGCATCAGCAC
Organism: uncultured Candidatus Cloacimonas sp.; assembly: GCA_964588075.1. GTDB lineage: Bacteria > Cloacimonadota > Cloacimonadia > Cloacimonadales > Cloacimonadaceae > Cloacimonas. Next base: position 33,856 of record CAZPNU010000024.1, on the reverse strand, counting down.
CACAATGCCGAAATAGTTATATATCTGCGTGAAGGGCATACCGCCCCAGTAAGTTTGATTTATCCCGCCAAAGAAATCCGGAATGATGAAGCCGATAATCTCTTTGGGAGGGAAGCTCCATGCCTGGGCATAGCTCTTTTCTAATCCGGCAGCACCGCCACGCATGGTGTGATGGCTATATTCCATGGTGGAGAGGTAGGGATTCATCACTGCAAGAGCGGTTAAGCCAAAGGCGAAGATGAGCAGCAGAGTCCAGGTGCCAAAGCGTTTCCACTCTTTACTGCGGATGCTTTCGATGAGGTTGAACACCCAGTACATCCCGATGAAGAGGTACATGTAATATGTGATCTGTGGGTGGTTTTCGCGTAGTTGGGTGATGAGGAAGGTAGCCATTAAGCCCAGATTTAGCAGGCTGGGCTTGTCCTTGGCGCGGAACATCGCCCAAAGCACCCAGGGGATATACATGATGGCGCGGAACTTGGTGTTGTGCCCAATCTCCAGCAAGCCTACCCAATGGCAGGAAAACACGAAAGCGATAGCACCGAAGAAAGCTACCCAAGGGGAAAGCTTGAGGTGACGGATGAGCAAAAAGATGCCGAAGCCACCAATGAAGAGCAGAAAGATACGCCAGGAGATAAGCTTGTCCGTTAGGCGGGTGATGCTCTCCAGAAAGGGATATTTATTGGGGAAAGAGATCATATAGGATGGCATGCCGGAGAACATGTAGGGAGTCCACAGGGCATTATCTTTGTGCGTTGCATTATATTCCGAGATGGCTTTGGCAGCGCCTTGCCATTGGGTGATATCTGATGCTTGCGGTTCCTTTCCCTGATACGCCACGGGGAAGTAAATCAAAGAAAGAGCAAGGAAGAGAATTGCCACCAGCACCCATGGGAGATGCTTGCCAAAAGCAGCATTCTTAGGTGCCTTTGGTGCTGTGGGAGCCGGGGGATTCATTTTGAGGTTGACTTTTTTTGCCATTACAAATTCCTCATCTTATGGGATCATATTTTTATAGGCACGGGAAATGATTTGGCGATATCGGTCAAGCAAAATCCCGTCCGGCACGAGGATATAAAGATGATATTTACTTTCCAAAAGCGAATCTATGGCTTCGAATGTGACATTTACGGGCACCTTAACAATGCTAACTATCTCCAGCTCCTGGAGGCTGCCCGCAGTGAGGCATCAATTGAGATGAAGCTTCCCGTGGGAGAGCTGAAAGATAGAGGCATCCAGATGTTTGTGTATCGTTTTGAGCTGGACTACCTGAAATCGGTGGATTTGGAAGATATGGCTACGGTGAGAAGCAGTTTCTCCGAGATTAGCCGCCTGAAAGGGAAATGGCATCAGGAAGTGTTTAATTCCAAAGGCGAGAAGTGCCTGGATGCGATGCTGACGGTGGTATTCGCCTCGGAAGGGAAAGCAAAGCGGCTGCCGGTGGATGTGTTCGAGCAGTTTAAGCTGTATATGGAATGAGATAAACCTGCATATAACAAGAAAGGTGGAACCGAAGTTCCACCTTTTGCTTTATCAGTTGTTTAACTTAGGGTAGGGCAATCACACGGTAGAACTTCTTGGCACCACTTGCCAAACCGCTCCAAGGTGAGCTTGCAACCGTCTCTACAGGGGAGAAACCGGTATAAGGATCATCACTTGATTCGATGCTGTAACTGCTTGCACCGGCAACAGCTTCCCAGGTAAGAACTACGTTAGCACCATCTCTGGTGATGGTTACTACAGGGGCATCAGGAGTAACAGCACTACCAAAAGTGTGCATACCAAGATCAGTTGAGTAATCTTGAGCTTGTACGATCCACTCACTGTCTTCTGTTGTAGTTCCTGCGCCAGCTATGAAATCGAGATTACCTCTAATCACAGATGGTTTTCGGATAAGAGTGTGTTCTACGGTAGCATTTGCTATACCTGCAACACTCCAGGCAGTACCTGGGTCAACTTGGTATACGCCAATTGCATCTATCTGAGTTTCCCCGTGGAACAAAGCAAGTGCATCATCACCATTGTAAAAAGTTACAGTGGATGTTACATCAGAGGCACCCAAAATACTTGCATTTGCATCAGCATTAGCGATAACATAAACTTCGCCATGCGCTAATGTTCCAGTAGGGGTAAGTGTATTTCCCCACGCTGCACCATTGCTGCCAAGCTTAATTGTATAATTAGACAAATCAACAGTGGCACCAGTGCCGTTGAAGATCTCTATCGCTTTGTTGCTACTGCTGCCTTCGACGTATTCCGAGAAGAATAGATCGTACGCATATCCTGCTGCAGGAGTGGCTTGTCCGCTGATGGCAAAGGAAGCGGGAGAAGCATCGAGAGAGGTATGGGTGATATTGGCATTGAAGTCACCGGGAATGGCAGAGTTCAAGCGAACATACACAAGACCATTATATGAGTTAGCAAGTATCAGTTCTGTTGCCCATCCACTTATGCCATTGGAACTCAGTTCGAAAGGAGCAGTGGTAGTAACTACCAAATCTGCAGTTGCATTGCTGGCACTAAGGCTGTAGCTTTGCATATCGGAAGGAGTTCCCACATTGGATGCGAAAGGCACTAAGCTCTGGGTAATATTCCAAACCACAGCTGGAGGATAGCAGGTTCCGCTAACGATAACGTTTACTTGTTCGGCACTGCCGCTGGTGTGGGTGATGTTACCGGAGAAGTCACCGGTGGTTGAGGAGAACAAGCGAACATATATAGTGCCATTGAAGTCGGTAGGCAGATTCAAGCTCTGAGAAAGCTCTCCATCTATTGCGGTGGCTAACTTGAAACCGTTAGGAGCGGTAACCACTATCTGGCTGGTGAGGTTTTCCCCATACAGGTTATAGGTGCGGTACTCTTCGGAAGCGATATCAACAATGCTTTCCAGAGCATCAAGCTCTACTGCATTTACGTGGAGTACGGGAGTTGCGGGAACAGTCCAAAGCTGTGCCCAAGTATTAGCAATACGAATACCATCATACTTGGCGGCAGGAGTGGGAGTGGTGGTGTTGCCTTGACGTAAAGCCACACCGCCAATGTTGGCTGCATCAGCCGCGGTTATATCTGTGGAAATGCAATTAGCTGCAGGCTCGGAAGGTCCAATGGTGGGGTTCACCCAAAGGGAAACCACATCGTTGGTAGCACCGGCTACGATTTGATATTTAAGCACTAAGAGGTAAGTGGTATCAAGTGCATATACATAATCTGTCCAAATTGCGGTTGTGTTATTTCCCCCGCGGGATACACCAAAACGCACCTGATTACTGGCATTGGATTGGGCAAAGATTCTGCCTTTGAAATCGCCGCTTACAGGGCTGGCTGCAAGATGGAAGAAATAGTCTCCATTTGCATGGGCACTGCTGAGATTTGCCAACAAAGATGCATAAACTGCACCTGAAGTTTGTGCAGTAAATGTTCTGTTCACATCTTCACCGCTGGTGCCGGTGGTCTGGGCTGCAAGACCGCTGTTTGCGGGATAACCTGCATAGCTCAAGCCGGAGCTGGCAACGGTGAAGGAGTTGGTTCCGCCACCACTGTGGGCAGTCCAACCATTTGCGGTTAACAATGTTGCAGCGGTGTATTCGAAGTTATCTTCAAAGAAGGTTTCAGGTGAGGCAGGAGCAGAAACTGAGCCGGAAACGGCTTTATCCTGCTGTGTGGCACCTGCACTGGTGTGGGCAATGTTGCCGGAATAGTCACCCGCAGTGGTTCCTGCGAGGCGCACATAGATAGTGGTGGTGGCAACGGTTCCGCTGACGGGGGTAAGAGCAAGAGTGCTGGCGTATCCCGAGCCGGAGCTAAGGGAATATTCAAAACCGGTTACGGCAGCGATATTGATGTCGCCGGTAAGATAAGCACCAGCCACGGTGTAGCTTTGAGCCGCGGAAGGAGAGCCGGTTGTGGTAGCAAAGGGGCTGAGAGTACCACCCAAGGTGATGGTGGGTGTGGGAGCTGTAACAGTACCACTGGCAGCAAGGTTTACGCTGGTTGCGCCGGTGCTGCTGTGAACGATATCACCGCTATATGAGCCTGCAGTTGCACCGGTTAAACGCACATAAACCAAGCCGCTAAAGCTGCTGGCAAGAGAGAGTGTGTTAGACCAGTTTGTATCATCGGTGGAGTACTGATACCCCGCTAAAGCTGCTACAGCGATATTGGCAGTAAGGTTGCTGCCGGAAAGGGTGTAGCTTTGAGAAGCTGAAGGTGTTCCGGTAGTTGTGCTGAAGGCATTAAGGGTGCCGCTTACATTGATGGTAGGGGTTGTAGAACCACCACCAACGGTGATTGTGTATGTAGGAATTGTTAAAGGTCCGGTATCGTTTGTATAGTATTTTGTGTTATCGATGAAAAGTGCAAGCAATTCTGCTTTCGTTCCGGAAACAGAAACGATGGTTTGGGCTGTGGCGCCATTGGCAAAATAACCATTATCAAATTCGGTTGTGGAACTGGTAAGCGCAACTGAGGCTCCGATGAGAGCAGTAGGTAAATCTGAAGTATTGGTATTATTTGCCCAGAGCCAATTCTCCAGAGAAAAACCGAACAACCAGAGTGCATCGGTATTGGATGTGGGAGCAGTTGTCCCTTCATAAGCCAATACCTGATCTCCGGAAGTGGATAGATTAAAGCCAGCAACAGTGTTAACTGAACCAATATCAACGGTATAGGTAGCGGCTAAAGTTATGGTTACTACTGTTCCTTTTGTCACTAAGGCAGTATGGTTCCAGGCAATTGTGCCCTCACCTGTTCGCCAAACTTGGGTAGTGGCATTCCAAGCATTGTCAGTAAAACTAATTGTTGTATTGGCTGGAATATCTGCCAAGGCAACGAAAGTAAGAGTTTTCGTAATATCAGCATTTACTGCTAAAATCGCAATGTCACCGGTCGTTAGGGCTAATAGCGGATAGATAAAAAGAACCGCCATTATAACTAAGAGAAGCTTTCTCATAATTCCTCCTTAGGAAATTTCGTTATCATTCATGGATATAAAATACTTACATCTAAGGCTAAGCTAATTGGAGGGGGCTATCACGTCAAGTAAAATATTACTAACATATGGATGCTGCGTGGAAGCAAAACAACAGCTTCCCAGCCACTCTACCAAAGGTTTTTGCCATAACCTTAACAGGTGATTCCTTAGCCTTGCCCGTATTGTTTCCAAGCATCATTACCTGATCATTACGTAATCATTACCTATGAAACAGGCAATGATTAGGCAATGATCAGGTAATTAGTGCAAGTGGGACACTATTGGAAGGATAAAAGAAAGAGCCCCGCAAGCGAGGCTCTTAAGTAGTTTATGGGGTTAATCAGTATCGGTATCTTTTCGCTGTCCCCCCGGAGGCTTGGGATGTTGCTATCACCCGATAGAACATCCTGCTCCCCTCAGGTATGGTGTAACTTAGCTGGTTGGTTTCAGCTACAGGAACATCACGCAGGAAGGATGGTGTCGGAGAAGCGTAGATGCGATAAAGGTTAGCTCCCGGAACTGCGTTCCAGCTTAGCACCAAGTTGCTGCCATCCTTTTGCAGGCTTAGCTGGGGTGTTGCCAGCTTGGCACCGGAGCTGAGAAACATACATACGGGGATGTTGCTGCTTAGGGTACCTGAAGATGAAGGTGAAGCAGGATCATAATTATCGCTATCGCTAAGAATATAACGGCTACGGTTGGGGTATAGGGTGGATTCGGTGTAATAAAAATGGTTGAGTGTGTTGAAATACACCGAGTCCATAGGACGGTTCACCCGCACTGCAAGATTCTCGCCGGAATAGGCAAAGGGAGTAGAGAAGGGAATTAGGATTTGGTTTTGCCCCACAGAGAAATCCAGAGTGCCATCGAACACCAGAGTATAGCCTGCGAAGCTGCTCCAACCAATGGCGAGATCAGCCTCGGAGGTGTTCTTAACCCATATTTTAAGCGGTTTATCAAGCAATTCCTGCACAAAGTTATACTTGTACACCATGGCAAACAAGTTCCCGGAAGCCATCTGCAGTTCGTTGGCAAGGTAGATTGTTTCACTAACGCTATTCTTCCAATACATGCTTAAGGGAAGAGTGTTTGCCGTGGAATTGCTCTGCAAATCTCCGGCAGTGCTCTGATAAGTATCGGCGGGATAGATGTTGGTGCTGCGGATTGAACTGCTGTTGTTTGCCGTGTTTCCGTCGCCACTGAAGACAAGTTCTGCATATAGTTCATAGCTGCCGGGGTTGGCAGGAGCCCAGTTCAGAGTGTGTATAACCGTGGCATCGGGTTGCAAGGGACTATTTACGTTGAGGCTGGCAAGTTCGGTGCTGCGGTTGGCAGTCATTAGTCTAACCGTATAGCTGCTCTGGGCTTGCAAGCCATTGTTTGTGATGCTTATGGGATAATTTATACTCTCACCAACCATACCGAAAACAGGAGAGCTAAAGGAGCTTATGCCGAGGTCTTCATTCAGCAGAGCTTCCAGACGGAAATCGTCCAGATAAATTGTGCGGTATGTGCCACCTAAACCGTGTTTTATGGCAATGTAGTGGTCAGAGCCGGCATATGCACCAAAGGAAACCGTAAATTCTTGCTGCGCATCGCTTAGGCTTAGGGAGGCTACCTGGGTGAAGGTTCCGCTGCCATTGGCATTGGACACGGTTCCCACCAGTAGTGTGTAAGGAGTGGTGCTGCCCTTGGCATAGAATTTAAGTTTGGCACCATTAATGGGCATCAGTAACTCAGGGCTAACCAGGCGCAAATCTGCCGCAGTGTCCGAACTGTTGCTTAGGGCAATACTGTTCAATCCGTTGGTGGGATAGCTGTTACTGGTGGACACGGAAGCGGAGGTGGAACTGGAATTGATATATGCTCTCCAGCCCAGAGGCAGGGCAGGGATAACCGCGGTATCAAAGCTCTCGCTGTATGGTAAAACCGCAATGCGAGGATCAACACTGCTACCGCTTAAGGGGATGGATGTGCTGCTGTTGCCGTTAATGTATAGCGTTGCACTGTGATCACCTGTGGTGACAGGAAGGAAGATAACGCTAAAGCTGAGGGATTGCCCAAAAGCCAAACTCTGGGGGAAAGCCGGCAAGCCCTGCGCGGTGAAAGCAGAACTGCCTGAAATGTTTATGGAACTGAGGTTGAGGGTACCCCCACCTGAGTTGTAAACTGTGATTTGCTTGCTGATAGAGCTATTAAGTTCCCTTGCTCCGACACTCCAAGAACTTGCAGAACAGATAACTTGAGCAGTTACGGGCTTGGTCTGCACAGAAATGTTATCCACAAATAGGTCGTTATCGGCATTACTTGCAGAAGATGCACCGTAAAACGCCAGGTATTTATAACCTGGATACGCACTTAAATCCAGCAGCACCTTTTCTCCCGTGGCAGAGATATTGTTGTACACATAGCTGCTGCCGGCATTATCCCATTTACGGACTAGATTGGCGTTAGACCAGGATGTACCATCAGAGATTAGGATAGCAAACTGGTCATCTGTGCCGGTTGTCCCGCTTGGGTCGCTGGTGATGGGATTGCTGTTGGCATAGTCGGTTAAGCCCAGGTCAAAGGATAGCATGGCACCCATTGGGATGTTTAACAGAGGGCTTACCATCCAACCATAACGGCTGCTATAAATGTTGTTGCGTGCACAGAAATTGGCGGGGCTGGTAGCGGTGTTAAGCCAATCATCCTGAACCCAAAGACTGGTGTTGGCGGTTAATGAGCTGGGATCAGCCAAAACGCCTGCGTAACGTGTCCAGTTTGTGGGAGGAAAGATTGTTCCGGTGCTGCCAAAAGTTTCAGAGAGAGGGAAGCTGGAGTAGTCAGCAACAGTACTGAAGCTCCACACCGGGCAGTTGAGAGCTTCAACTCCCAAATTGGTGGGTACTATCTTCCAATAAACTGTGGTGCCCAGAGGCATTCCGCGGCTGTATGTATAGCTTAAAACATTACCTATGCTGGAGCCGTTCACGAGGTTTGAAGGCGGATTGTTGGTTCCCAGATAGAGCTTGTAACCATCGGTGTTTGCAGAACCGCTTTGCCAGGTAAGAGCTTGGGTATAGTTCAGCCCCGATGCTCCGTCAGCCGGACCGGGGTTTATGGCTGGGCTGGGGCTGGTGATGCTACGGGTGAAGCTGAAGCTATCCACAAACATATTGTTGCCATAGGCACTGATAGCCTTAAGAACAATGTAGTAATAACCTCCGGCAGGAAGGCTGAGGTTATATGAATACTGATACCATCCTGTTGTAGCAACTGCCGGAGCCATGCCAATGTAACGGTTGATGGTTCCCAGCAATGTGGGACTACCGCTAAGATTCTGAGTAGTGTTAAGATAGATTTCCATCTTGTCGGCATAGGTGCTGTAGCCGGTATCGCGATACATCCAGAAGGAGAAAGAATAAGCATAGTTTACGATGTTGCTGCAGTTGATCCGGGGGCTGGAAAGAAAGGCTGCATTCCCGCTGCTGGCACTGTAGCTGTTGTAGCGAAGCATCCCGGTGCTTGTTTGAGGAGAGCAAGTTGGGCTTCCTCCGGTTGTAACCCGCTCGAAAACCTGGCTACCAACCACCGCTTGATTTTCCCATCCATCCGGGATGTATGTTGCGGCATCAAGGTTTTCATTTTGTGGGTTGGGTGAGAAACCTATGGTGACGATAGGTGGTACACCTTTATAGAAGCTCATGGTTGCGCCTGCGGAAGAGCCAATCCCATATAAAGATAGGTTGCCTGCGCTACCATATTGCAAGAAGGGTGCTGGATTGGTGGTGCTATTTATTTTGTTTCTGCCAACCTCTGCACTGTAGTTAGCTGAGCTGATTGTGCCGTCAACTGTGGTAGTACCACCGGGGCGGTAGATGTATAATTCATCCGGAGGTCCGTCTGCGTTTCCATCTCCTGCTGAAGTGTCAATCCTGTATATAAGCAATCCTGAACCAGGGATACTGCTTTCGTAGGTACCGGTCTTCTTACGGAACTCCACGATATAGTATTGGTTGGCATTATTGGAGTTTATCCGATACGCATTTCCGGTGCTGGAAGTGAGCGGGTTAAGAGTATATAGTTGGTCGGTTGTTATGGTAGGAATGCTGGAGATCCAATCCCCATACTTCCATTTCATAAAGGCTGTCATATGTTGGGGAGGATTCTGGTCTGATTGCATCAGATCCCATGAGCCTGCAGGTGTAATTCCATTCGATGTGTAATGGTACAAATCCGGTGCTCCCAGAGTGTGGAAAAACTCATGGCAGATAACCCCCACTCCTCTGCTTGCCAAGAAGGTTTGCAGTTGCAGGTTGAAATCATACACACATTTACCATTAATGTAAACATACCTGTCCCAGATTGACCATCTGTGGGGCCAGAGCAAGCTGCTCCATGCACCTGCAGCCCCCCTGATGACGAAAACAACATTATCTACCCGTCCATCGTTATTCGAATCGATATTCAAACCGCTTGGTATAGAGGCAGATACACCGGCACAGGCATTTTGCAGTAAAGTGAACTCCCTGTTACGGCTTTCTGTATCGTCCTGATAACCTGTAGGATTAGTTGTGGCGTCGTAGGGTTGAAAATATGCACGAGGATGGCTATCCTGCCAAGAGACAACCATATTGTTAACCGGACTGGGGAAAAACGAGGTGTTTACAGTTAGCTGGTTATAGCTTGCTTCAAGGAAATAATTCTTCTGGGAACTCGTGCCACTATTAAACCAGCCATCATAGATGCTGATGTTCTCGCCAAACTCTGTTTCATCCGAGAAGCGAATGTAGATCACCACATTGTTTATTGTCCCTGTAGTGGGAGCATCGCGTGTAACCGGAGCTTGGAAAAGAGCTTTACGACGTGCTTTATATGCCTCTTTATCCAAGTTTATACCTGGTTTCAAGCCATAGCTAACTGGGCTACCTTCACCCACCACATAGTTGGAAGCCAGAACTTGGCTTCCACCACTGCCGGCATAACAATAATAACCGGTTGAGGGATTGCGGATAATGGTATAATTGTCTTTATCATGAAGCCAGTTATGATATTCATCCCCACTGGATAAACACTCAATAACCTTACCATCAGGTTGGCTGATACTGACCGGGATATTTGATAAATACGCTGCTGCGAGCGGGATGCATACGAAGAGCATCACAATTATGGCAAAACATAAAACGATAGCATGGGTGCGTAACACGACATCTCCTTTAGTCCCACCACAACCGAAAACCGTAACCATAGCAAATGGCTGCAACACCTTGGTAGATGGCGATAAGGACTCTATATATACTTATTGATTCAGAAATTTGAAGCGAGGTGTCCGGCTACCATTCAAGGTTGATGGTTATTGGCCCCTCGTTAACTGAACAGATTTGCATATCTGCTGCAAAGACACCGCATTGAAGCTTGATGCCTTTATCCTGCAGGCATTGTATGAATGATTGGTATAGTTGCTTTGCTTGAAGTGGAGGGGCTGCTGAGTGAAATCAGGACGTCTGCCCCTAGTGCAATTTGCATACAAAGTAAACTGGGATATAAGAAGGATGCTACCCCCTACATCCAACAATGATTTGTTGAGCTTACCGTTAACATCGGCAAAAATTCGTAGTTCAGTGCACTTAGTTGCAGCAAGTTCAATCTTCTCCTGTGTATCTGAAGCGCAAAAACCCACGAACATCAATAAGCCGGAATCTATCTCCCCGGTTATCTGCTTTTCTACACGGCAAGTAGCGCTGCTGACGCGCTGAAGAGTAATACGCATAATCTAGTCGATATGGAAACTGTGAACCTCGTAGCAACCGGCAACATCAAGCCAGATTGAACCTTCTTTAAAGGGAGGGATCATATATGCAAGCCTGCCAAACTTTGCTCCGGGTCTGATAAACCCGGCACTGAAAGATTTCTGCTCCCATCCTGTGCCCAGATAAAAACGATTCTTGAAGCGGTTAACAATCTGCCCATTATCCTTGAACACTATCATATTCATCTGAATCTGGGGTGGCATGGCTGAAGATGACTTCATGGAAGTGCGGAGATAATAACCTCCGTATCTGCGAACGGGGAATGGATCGCTTAAGATCATAACGGATTTATCGGAGGCATCAATACGAAGCGAAGTGCCCTCTTCCAGAGCTTGCTCCGGATCAATAATCACGGGACTTTCTTCGCCACCGGGGGGATCAAGATGCACTACCCATCCTTTAAGTGCTTCTGCTGCGATCTCAGAATAGGGGTTGAAACTGGGATTAACTATCAGATTGGGAGCATCGGCTATATCCTTGTCGGTGAAGTTCAGAGATGACACCCCGGTGCAAGAACTTAATAACAACAATGCAGAAACCAACAAGAGGAGCAACTGAAAACACTTCATTTTATAAAACCTCGTTCATTCATATACTTTAATATAACTCCAACTGAGATGGTGTTTATCAACAAGTTGGATCCACCATAACTGATAAATGGCAAGGGTATCCCCGTCGCAGGTACCAAGCCAATATTCATGCCGATATTTATAAAGCTCTGAAACATAAGGTATGCCATAATGCCTGCTGTGGCTACCTTCCGCTCTTTGATTTTAAGCTCATTGGTATTTTTGACGATACGAGAGAAAAATGCAATAAACATTCCAAGCAGCAAGAGACTTCCGATAAAACCGAACTCCTCTCCAATTACAGAGAAAATAAAATCTGTGTGGTGCTCTGGCAGGAAGTTCATATTCTTTTGGGTGCCCATCAGCCAGCCCTTGCCAAACACGCTCCCGCTACCGATGGCGATCTTGGCTTGGATTATCTGATATCCTGCACCAAGAGGGTCTCGAGTGGGATCCATAAAAGTTAATATGCGGTTCTGCTGATAGTCCTTCAAACTCATCCATAACACAGGCGTTATCAACGAGATGAATATGTTTGCTATGCTAGCTACGGTTACTGCTACCCAGGAAAGCCGTGCTCGCAGAAGTAACAATACGAGGATTATTACCCATATCGGTATGGCGGGAAACCAAACAGAACAGATTACACTGACTACAGGACTGATGATCAACAGCACATAAAAAATGGGCACGTCCGCAGCAATCAACATTGCCATTAGACTTGTCCAAAACACTAAAGTAGTACCAAAATCGGGCTCAATGATGATTATCGCAACGGGTAGTAAAACAAGAAGGAATCCATAGAGTATTTGACGGTATTCTGTTAGATGTTCCCGAGAGATTATTCTGGCGACCATCAGTATGGTGAATAGCTTCGCCGTTTCGGAGGGTTGATAATTGATACCCCCAAAGCTAAACCACCTATGCGAGCCATTTACAACAGGGGTAAACAGCACCACAATCAAGGCTAAGATATTCAAAATGTACATTGGTAGAACAACAATATCGAAAATCGGCATTGGCAATTTCAATAGCAGGGCGATTGCACCCAATGATATGCAAGCAAAGATTATCTGCTTCCACCAGTGATTTTGTATGCTTATATGCTGACCAATAACGGTTGTCGAAGCACTGAATATCGCAACACAACCCATGATAATAAGACAAATCAATAGACCAAGTAAAGTGAAATCAAACTTCTTACGATTTATCATATCTCTTCCACCGGGCTGGTTTCACTTTCTTCAGGGGGTTGTTCCTGCTCCTCAGGCACTTCAGTTGTTACATCCTGGGCAGTTCTGAATTTCGCAGGGAGAGGAGTAACCTTTTTAATCTCTTCCAGATTGCCGATATAGTATTCAAAAATCCTGCGCGTTATTGGTGCAGCAAGTGCTCCACCTCCACCTGCATTCTCCAAAAACACCGTAACTACTATCTCAGGTTTTGTGGTAACCAAGTATCCACAGAACCAAGCATGGGTTGTTCTGCCCATGGAGTTTTCTGCCGAACCGGTTTTTCCATATACAGTACCACTGCTGGCTTTGGCGTTTGCTCCTGTGCCTCCGGGGGCATTAACAACTGCCCAAAGTCCCTGTTGTATGGTCTGTATGGTTGATTGCTTGATGGGTAGTGGTTTACGGATAAGTGGCATCAGCTGTTCTCTTGTCAGTCTCCCTCTGCCCATGGTTTGCTTAAGCAGGTGTGGCTGGGTCCAGAGACCGTTATTTGCAATTGCAGCGTAGAAAGCATTCATCTGAATGGGAGTGGTAAGCACCTCACCCTGTCCTATGGAAAGGTTCACTTTATGCCCGATTATTCCCACATTCTTCCCATACGTTTTTTTGTACCATTCTGTATTGGGGAAAAAGCCTTGCCGTTCATTAGGCAGATCAATACCTGTCTTGCCAAATAGATGATTGTTAGTAGTGTATTCGCGCATTTTTTCCAGACTTAACTTAAGCGAAAGATCATAGAAATACACGTCACAAGAAACCCTTAAAGCATCAATAACATTAGTACTCCCGTGGCCCCCGCTGTTCCAGCAGCGAAAAAACCTGTTGCCGACCTTCATCCCCCCCACACAAGCAGCCAACCTAGTGTAAGGTGTAACAATTCCGGAATCCAATCCAATGGATGCGGTTAAAGGCTTGTATATTGAGCCAGGAGGATATGAACCATGAATAACTCTATCCATCATGGGCTTCTCAGGACGGTTCAGAAACTTCCATGTCTCAGGACTAATCTTCTGCATAAACAGATTCGGATCATAATCCGGCTTGCTCACATAGGCAAGTATTCCCCCCGAACGGACATCACTAACTACCACTGCCCCGTTCATCCCGGAAGGGAAAGTGTCTGCCACAAACTTCTGTAAATCGTTATCGATAGTCAATACCACCGATAAGCCGTTCAAAGGCTCTATATTGCTGTTTTCGGCAAAAAGCTCCAAGCTTCTACCCTGAGCATCCACCTGCACAATCTCACGGCCATCCTTTCCCCTTAGCAACACCTCATAATAACGCTCTAATCCGGTTTTACCAATGTAGCTGTTTAGTGAATAATCCTCTTTCCTATACTGCTCGAATTCCTTTTCATTTATCCTTCCTACATAACCTGTGAAGTGATTGGGGTACAAATACTCCCGCGTTGCACCGATACGGAAGGAAAGCTCGGGATAATAGTTCATCTGCTCAGATAGCATCAGGATCTTCTCGTACTGAATATTATCTGCCAACAGGATTTCTTCGTATGTTTTAAACCTCTGTTTCAGCACCAATTGGTGTAAATCTTCTTCTTTGATCCCGAAGTTACGATCCAGAAACTTGGCCAGAGCCGGGAAATTATGTATCTTTCCGCTGGTTAGAAATAGGTTGTGAGATGGGACATTACTTACAATGGGACGATATTTGTGATCGTATATCTCACCTCTGGTTGCAATAATCCTGCGGATACGCACAAAGTTACTTTCGGCAATTCGCTGATACTTTGCGCCTTTAATTACCTGCAGACGAAACAAAGAACCTATCAATAGGCAAAAAAGGGCAATTAGGGTTACATGGTAAACCAGAGTAGCATACGACTTAGTCATGTGCTATACTTAAACGCACCTTGCTTAAAAGTTGTAAAGACCAAAACACCACAAAGCTAAAGATCAAGTTATATAGCAATCCAATCCCGGAAAGGCTTATCAGCTTGCTGTCAAAACCATATGCCAAGCCTAGTACCAACATCTGGATTATGGCAAACACAAGATTCGCAACCCCGATTGTGAGTAGTTTAGCCACTATACTATCCACCTCAAAGGGTTTTCGGAATGCATCGATGCCGAGACCAAGCACACAGAATAAAAAGGCATACATCCCAAAAGTACTAGGGTTCAAGGTATCATATAGCGCACCGATAATGAACAACATTATCAGAGCATGATTGCGGGGTCTTGTCCATACCATATAAATCAGCCATGGTATGAGAATATTGGGCGTCACATTAGCTAAGGCAAATGCCGGCATAATCAAAATCTGGGCATACAGATAGGCAATACCTAGCAATGCTGTCCAGATTATGCTCAAAATCATCTTATGCAAGCCTACGCACTATGCACAGGGGGGTAAGCTCGTCACCCTGCCCCTGCGGATTATCTTTCATCACTCGCTCGATAAAGTGTTTTGACACACCCTTGCTTCCACCAATCATCCAGCTTCCACCAATATCGTTTATATCCATCACCGCAAAGCCAAAGCCAAATTCTGCTGCCAGCTCTTCGCATACTTGCCCGGGATTAAGCGGACCTTTGATAACGGTCTCATTGTATGGAGGAACTGGTGATGTAGTGGCAGCATCAACCAAAGCAGCCTGCATCCCGGCTATGCGATAGAAATCTCCTTTGCGTTTAATCAGCTTGCCAATGGCTCCGATAAATGCTGCAAACAAGATTCGGCACTTACCGGTCTCATCTATGGCGCATTGCATACTGGTGGGTGAACCCAAGCCGATACCGTATGGCACCTTGGCAACATGACTGCTTAGCAACTTTGCCAAATAACTCACCTTTATCTCCGATACGGGTACAGCTCTGCCTTGGGTTATCGCCAATGGGCTTTCGCTGATGCATAGGATGTCACCCGCTTGCATCTGGGGAAGAGCATAACTGCGCACCACATCGTTTATCTTATCTTCTGCGCTCAGTATCTTGGTTTTAATTGGTATCCGCTCAAAGCGTTGACCGTATAATGTTATTACCGGGTCTTGGTTCTTACTATGGCTCAATTTCGACCTTCCTTTTTTAGGATAAACACATGCTCTAAATTTTCTACTAAGGTAAAGGGAGTTATATCCGCACTGATAAACAGATTATCTTGTGATTCGCGAATACGCTTGATTACTCCCACAGGATATGACTTCGGATAAATACGTGAAAGGTTTGAAGTTACTATGGTATCTCCCACCACTATCTCCGAACCAAGCTTAACCATGTTCATACTGATTGTTCCTGAGATATCCGCTTCCAATATGCCCTGAACACTTGTTCTTGCATCCATCACGGGGATCTGAAACTTGGGATTGGAGAAGGGGAGGATAATAGAATGGTCAGTATTCACCAATATGATCTTACCTACAATGCCATTCGCCGATATTACTGCTGCTCCGAGTTGTATTCCGCTACCCTTACCTTTGTCAACTATCAGATTTCGCTCTTGAAACTGCCCGGAAAACCCCACCACCTCAGCCATCACAAACTCAGATTTACCCTTATCGAATCGGATGGAGCTCTCCTGTGTATATTGTTTCAGTTGATTTTGAAGCTCAAGTTTAACTAAGGTTTCCTCTGCCATGCGCTTCCGCAAGCTAAATAGCTCTTGCTTAAGCGTGTTATTTGTTTCGATAGCTTTTAGGGAATGAAGCAAGGGAAAGAAAACTGTATTACCCAACCAGCCGGCTTTCTTGTTGCGATCATCCTTCGAGCCAAGAAGCATCAAAAGAGACAACAATATCAGGATAGTAGGGACCAGATGCTTCTTTAGCAAGGCATACTCCAATCTCCGGGATTACTTGGCGGGTATTTTCGTAACTCGTTAATCCTCAATTCTTTTTATCAACACCTGACGGTAGCGATCCAAATCATCCAACACCTTTCCGGCACCCTTAACCACACACTCAAGTGGGTCAGGTACGACATGCACAGGCAAATCAACAGTACGCCGAATCTTCTCGTCCAAGCCCTTCAGTAAAGCTCCACCACCGGTCAGGAATATCCCCCGTTCCGCGATATCTGCGGATAGCTCGGGTGCGGTGCGTTCAAACAAACGTTTAATTGCATCGATCATGGCAGTTACGGTTTCGGAGATGGCTTCGCGTATCTCTTCGGATGATATCTTGATGGTTACCGGATAACCCGAAACAATGTCCCGTCCTCGGACATCCATGGTTAGTTCTTGTTTCAAAGGATAGGCACTGCCTATGGTCATCTTAATCTTTTCCGCTGTCTGTAAGCCAACATGCAAGTTATTCTTTTTGCGCAGATAACTGATGATATCCACATCAATCTTGTCGCCACCTACACGGATAGAATTGTGAACCACTATGTGCGATAAAGATATAACGGCAATCTCACTGGTTCCTCCGCCTATATCCATCACCATGTTACCACATGCCTGATCAATAGGTAAATCTGCCCCAATGGCTGCTGCCACGGGCTCGGAAATCAAATATACTTCGCGAGAACCGGCATGCAAAGCGCTATCCCGCACGGCACGTTTTTCCACTTCAGTTATCCCCGAAGGCACGCACACAATAACTCTGGGACGCACTAACAAGCGCTTCTTTTGCGCCCTTAGAATCAGATTGCGTAGCATTAGCTCTGTTACTTGGAAATCTGCTATCACACCATCTTTTAAGGGTTTAATAACTCTAACTTCGTCAGGGTTCTTACCCAACATCACCTTAGCCTGTGATCCAATGGCGATAATTTTCTTACTGTCTGTGGATACTGCCACCACGGAAGGCTCATCGATAACTATACCACCATTCTTTTTATACACCAGCGTGTTAGCTGTGCCCAAGTCAATAGCGATATCATTTGCCATCATGCCAAAAAAATCAAATATGGACATGTAAAACCTCTTTTCTATATCTGCGACCGCAGGTCAAATCTATATTAGTTACACTAATTCCATTGTCGCACATTCTTTTTTATTCCCCCCAAGATGTCAAGAAAAAAGGGACTTATCCTCTGCAAATTCTGCATATCCATAATTATCGCACTCATTTTCTTGGAAATCTGTCTAAATCCAGGTTCTATTCCGGTTCGAAACCTGGGGAAACTGCGTATTTTATGTTACATTGTCACTTCACCACATCTTTCCACCTACCCCCTGCATATTGGGTTACGGTAGAGATACGGTTGCGCCTCCCAGCAAAACGCTGGGTATCGCAACCACATCTCTACCGCAACCTAATATGCAAGGAGCAAGAATACAGCTGATAACTAAGTTTCCATACTTTCCCATAATATTTTGCCAAGCATCATCTGCAATGGGTATCATGTAACATCAAGAGAAGGGATCTTTAAACTGGGCATCTTGATGCAACCCATCATACTGGGAAGAAGACGAAAAGGATCCAGCTTTATACCGAAGCCATGTAGAAAAAAGCGGGCAGATAATGCAATCGACAGGCTGATATTAGTACATCATGCACATTTCAGGTGCGAGGTAGAAGAAATGCACCATTCCATAATAATCACGTATATATAATGTGAAAAAATAGCTATGCATATATGAAATAGTCTTGATATCGCAAACTTACAAAACTGCCAATTTGGAAGAATGGTAATACGATTTGGAAACATAAGTGAGAACGCATACAAATGACATGAATAACTAACCGCTAACTCGTGAATTATCTAAGTATGTGTACTGCTTACTACTTTTTTCTTGACATTGAGACATGCTTTATTTCTCGTTGCTCGCAGATAATTTCAGGAGGATATATGAGATGGAAAGACAAGACTCTAACTGATTTTACTCCAATTCAGATGCATGACGAAGGGACTGCTTGTGGCTCAGATTATGACCAGTTTATCAATATTCTAAACCGGTTTAACCTTATCCAGCAGAAAAACCTGCAAAAAATGGAAGATCTGCGCTTGGAAGCTAACAGTAGCCTGGAAAAATCCCAGGAACTCACTCAAGCTCTGATATTGGAAAGAACCGAGCTCAAGAACAACATGTCAAGATATGAAAAGGCCATTCTGGACATACTGGACACTGTGGACAACATGATGGCAGTTTTGAAGAAAACCGATAACAAAGAAATTGAGGAGTTTCTTCTGCCATTCAACAAAATGCTGTCTATTATCTGTGACACTCTAGGGTGGTCTATCATACCATCGCAGAACATGAAAGCTGATACGAACCTTCATTATGCCTTGCATACTAAACAAGCTACCGACCCATCGCAGAAAGATATGATCGCAGGTATTATCAGGTCTGGATATAGGTGCGGTGATCGCGTGATACGCAGGGCGGAAATAATAGTATACATATAACTTATAAGGAGATCAATATGGCATTTATTGGCATCGACTTGGGTACTACTACGTCTGAAGCGTCTGTTTACAAAAACGGCAAGGTCGAAATGATCAAGAATGAGTACTCCGAAGATATCACACCATCCTTTGTATCATTGGACAGCTCGCTTACCCTGCAATTTGGAAGACCCGCCAAACAAGCTTACAGGGATGTTGCCAAGGAATTCAAACGCCGTATGGGAACGAGTGAGACGACCCGCCTGGGTAACCATGAATACAACGCCATTGAGTTATCATCGTTACTGCTGAAATACATCAAGAAGTACGCTGAAAATTTCCTAGGTGAAACCGTGGACCGCGCAGTGATCACGATCCCAGCCAACTTCACTGAGAGCCAGAGAAACGCAACTTTGCGAGCGGGAGAACTGGCAGGCTTGAAGGTGGAGAGGATCATTCACGAACCCACAGCCGCTGCACTGGCATTTTCCGAAACCCACAAAGACCTTGAGGGAAAGGTGCTGGTTTATGATCTGGGAGGCGGTACATTTGACATCACTATCCTAGACTACTCGCGACAAGTGGTGGATGTAATTGTATCTGAGGGGGATACACATTTGGGCGGCATTGATTTTGACATGGCGCTCTACAACCATGTTCTTAGCCGCGCGAAAAGCGAAGATGGAGTAACTCTGGACACAGGCGAAGTAAGTGAGGATAATCTTAAAAGGAAAAGGCGGTTGGAGCTGGAAATGGAAACTGCTAAGATCAACCTGTCCTTCCAGCCTCACATGGAAATAAACATCCCATACTTAGCTGTTCTTAACGGAGCGACATATTCATTGGACAAAACAGTGCAAAGGCATTCTTTTGAAGAACTGATCTCCACCCAAATCGACAAGTCATTCCAATGTGTGGAAAAGGCTTTGTCCATGGCCAAGTTGACTGTAACTGATATCGATTATGTGCTGCTCGTGGGTGGATCATCCAGAATACCCCTTGTAAGAGAGAAAGTATCTGCTATGTTCGGCCAAAAAAAGGTACTATATAATATCGACCCGGATCGTGCAGTTGCCATAGGTGCAGGTATCCAGGCAGCCATCATCGACGGAGTGCACACAGACAATACCATAATTATGGATGTTGTGCCCCACTCCATTGGCACTGACGTTGTTGCTTCGATAGACGGAAATATGATCAAAGGTCTTTTTTCCGAGATCATACCAGCCAATTCCCCGATGCAACGTGAATTTAGCGATAGGTTCTATACCGTGGTGGATGATCAACAACAGATAGAAGTGAATGTTTTCCAGAAAGCCAGCATGAATAATAGCATGTTCGTGCATGAGATGGAGCAGCTGGTTCCAGATAATCCAGACGAATGTCTGTTATCTGGCATTCCTCCTGCCCCTGCCGGAGAGCAGTCTGTAACTATAACATTCAGTTATAACCTGAATGGGACTGTGGATGTAAAAGCAAAATTAGATTCCACTGGCAAAGACATCCGTTTTTCCGCCAAGCGTTCATACAGATCGGATACTAACGCCAATCTGGTTACTCAAACATGGGAAAACTCCGAAATGGCGAGACAGGTCCAAATCGTACAGGAACTTGTAAACAAGCGTTTACAGGATATCGCTCCCGAACAACAGTTGGTTCTGATGGGCAAACTCAAATTGATGCAGGAGGCTGCCGTCAGAAACGACAGCGCCGCGGTCAACAGGCTTGATGACGAGATAAACACATATCTATTTGATATCAGCTGATAATATATGCCCTTCAATCGTTTGGAGTTCATAGCGGTTTTGCACCAGTTGCTGCAGAGCCGGCGTTATCAGGAAGGGCTGCTGTTTTGTGAGAAAGCCATGCAGCAGTCCATGGACGAAGCAGTTTTGGTGGAGTACGTGCGCTTACTACTAGCACAGAAATACTATGACAGGGCCTATGAAGCACTGTCAACCCATACCGCTTCGCCCTATCAATCCATAAATGTGCTCGGCCTTTATGAAGAGTATTATTCTCATACCGGAAACATAACCGAACTGAACCTGCTGCATGAAAACGTAACCAGGCAGGATTTTGCCAATCCAATAAAGCATTACCAAGAGCATGGTTACTGCGAGCCTTGTATAGATAGGCTGATGCAGCAATTTGCCGTAGAATTAAGGTATTGGTCGCAGCGTCAGGATCTCCTGTCCCCATTGCTGAGAAAATCATACAATCTGCTGAAACAAGGCTTGATCAAGGAATGCAACCATATATTGAAAAAGGTAATAGCGGATGCCCCCCACAACGTGCTCAGTAGATATTTAATCGCAGAGCGATACCTACTGACCGGCAAGCTGGACAAGGCGGAGACAGCGTTCAATTCCTTGCTAGCGGAATATCCCAACCTAGCTGTTATCCATGATCGCTTGGGAGACATATCTTCCCGGCAGTCCAAGTATGAAGAAGCTGTCCGCCATTATCAATATAGTTTGAACTATGATAATGGCTCGGTGCAGACATGGCTGGAACTAGTGGAATGTTATGGTAAGATAGGAAAGCACTCGCAGGCCGCGGCATGCGTTCAAAGGCTTAAACAGAGCGGTAAACTGGATACTTGTAGTATCTCTGCTCTGGAGAATTCTTTGGATAACCCGACCGATTGCCCCACTGTAAAGAAAGTATTTGCCCTTGTGGTGCATGACGGTGGTGGAAGCCTTATGCCGGTGGAGTTTGTGCGAACAGACACTCCGGGATGCCAAGTGACTGGAAATGTAAGCATGGTACTATATGATTCCGTGCAAGTGGCTTTTAACTGCATAAAAAACATGGTTGTTGGTAGATTATCCTCCCAGCATGGCATATTAGTAAACATCCCCCAGAGCACAAGTTTCAAGGATGGTCCATCAGCCGGTATTGCTTTCGGTCTGGGGATCATGGCAGTAATGAGAGATCTGGATATTCCCGGAAAAGCTGCATTCACAGGCGAGATTGGTCTGAAAGGAGAGATATATCCTGTGGGCGGGATCACTAATAAGATACTGGCAGCATGGTATAGCAACGTAAAACAAGTGTGGCTTCCCGCTGCGAACTATCCTGATACAAGAGCATTGCCAGATGATGTGAGACGTCATATGAAACTCGTCTTTGTTAAATCCTTTAGCATGGTGGTAAACGATATATGGAAATAGTATCCATACGCTGTCCGTTCTGTACTAAGATCACAGAACTCTCCTATACATGCCAGGCATGTGAAAGAGACCTTCGCATTGTGATTGCCACAAAAGACATGGCATTGTCACATTACAACCAAGCACTGATGATGATTCAAAAGGAGGATTGGGAAGCTGCCTGGCAAGATGCAACGCAAGCGATCAACATTTTCCCATTTCACCCAGAAATAGTTACACTGGCTTGGAGGTTATCCCGCGAGCTTGGCTACTTCAACGATGCCCAGAGTATACTGGAGTCCTATAAGCAAGAAACCGACCCTACTGAGTATCAGAACGCGCTTGACCTTCTATGCAAAGAAATACAACTATACAACTTGTTATTGGAGGACGCAGACGCACGGTTAGACAACATTTCAGACCTGATGGTGCATAGCCGAATGAGGGAACTGCACGGTCTATCAGCAACCCATCCAGACCTTCCATTCAGTTCCGATTCTAGCACACCCACTCGAAAATGGTACTGGATAGCAGTTGGTGTAGTTATCTCCTTGGGGCTATTAAACGTTTGGCAAATGACCAAAACCGGGCTTCAGAACCATCCAGTGATGAGT
The DNA here is from genome assembly GCA_964588075.1 of uncultured Candidatus Cloacimonas sp. Taxonomy (GTDB): domain Bacteria; phylum Cloacimonadota; class Cloacimonadia; order Cloacimonadales; family Cloacimonadaceae; genus Cloacimonas. Next base: position 11,232 of record CAZPNU010000024.1, on the reverse strand, counting down.
ACAACTGGGCAAACTAAGACTCAGACTCTCACCCTGGAAACTGAACATCCCATGGAAGACTCTTTGAGAGAAGAGAGTCTACAGGCTTTTATAGAGTCAATGCCCACCCGGGTGCAGCAAATGATTTTGCGTGAAATGTGGAACCAAGGAGATTATGTGCAACTGGACAAGATCGACAGCCAAAGCTGGTTTACGCGCGCAGCCAGATTTATGTTGATTTACAAAGCTGCCACACTTCCTGCCGTTGATCCCGCTAAAGCCAACCGATCGATAGCATCCCTAGATGAGTGGACCTTAAACAACGCAGACTTCCCATCTTTCTACGGTGACGCGTGTATCACACTGATCAATATCTACTCAAGCCCCAACCATCTGGACATTGCCAAGCAGAAAGCAGTGGCTGAAAGGCTCCTGAATTGGGTGAATAGTATGCCTGCCAAGCGAGAATACCGGCAATATCTAAATTCTAAAGTTATGGAGATTCTTCATGGATGAAATAACCAGCTCGGATTACTATGTTCGTTTGGGTATCACTCCCAAAGCTTCTCAGGAAGAGATTAAGGCAGCTTTCTTTTCGATGGTCCGCGAATACCCACCCCAGAAATCTCCGGATGAATACAAGCTGATTCGTGAAGCTTATGACATTCTCAAGAATCCAGTCACTCGGGAAGATTTTGACAGCCGTCTTCGATATGGACCAGAAATAGAAACCATCAATAATCAACTTGATAAGGCAATCGAGGATGAAAACTGGTCCCAAGCAGAAGCATCTCTAAAGAAACTGATAAATTTTCAACCAAAAAGCTCACTGTTGCGAAAAAGACTAGGACAAGTATACCTTAATAGGGAGAAGTACGATTTTGCCTTAAAATCCTTTATAACAGCAGCAAATATTGATCCCGATGATTCCTCCAATCTGGTGGATATTGCCTATACATACAGGGAAATGAAGAGCTATTCTGAAGCGGAAAAGTATTACAGGCTGGCCGCCGACCTGGATGAATCTAACATTGAGGCCATCAGAGGCTTGGCTTTTATGTACTGGTTTCAGGCAGACAGAAAAAAGGAAGCCATTAAAGAACTTGAACAAGCTATCGACCGCGATGGCAAGCTTGACTTTCAAGATTTCTTTTATATACTCGACCTCCTGAGAATGCATTTATTTGGTAACGAGCTTGTTCAGATGCAGAAGAGGTTGAACCAGATGAGCGCAGTAATCAACCGAGACGATGACAAAAAAATGGTGATATCGTCCATTCTGGGACTAATCGATCTGGCGGTCAGATTTCATCATTTTAAAGAAAGCGCGGTTCTCTACAAATTTTTAAGTAAATTGGACGATGATATGGACTGGCCAATAAATGCCATGATCGTGTCCCAAACTCAGGATTTTTTTGACCGTAATGATTGCAATGAACTGGTTCGTTTAGTAACCCTGCTGCTCACTATGTATTACTTTGGAAGCATTTCAGAAGAAGATAAGGAAAATTTGGACAAGTTTCAAGAACTGTTATTCTCACAAATAGATTTGTCCTCTCTAAATGCCGAGATACAGCAAGCAATTATGGTAATGAAACGCGAATACAATTATCTGTATGCGATCAACCCCAAAAAGTGGGATACTCTACTGGAATGGAGTCCACATAAATACAGAGCAAAATGTCCGCATTGCGATGGCTTTATGAACGCTCCCATGAGAGATTATGGCCAGTACAACTGCCCAAATTGCAGCAAGGGGATCAATTATACCATAGGTGGATATTCCAAAGTAGCCTCCGGGGGATGCCTTGTTCCCATTCTGTTGCTACTCCTCACAATAATGGCTGCCGCATACGCTGGATGCGGGATATTGCTTTGAACTCATATCATTATAATGATACTTTTAGCTGGATAGCGCACATATTAATGATGTAGTCATAATTATGATTGGCATAGAGCTATGAAATTCCTGCTATAGCAAATAGTCACACTATTCTAAACTTGAACAGCTGGGGATGCACTGAAGATTCTATATAGTGGATTAGCTTTTCAGACAGCCCAATGAAGTGTACTTGATATGAAGAAACCGAAAAAGAAAGTACGACCTTGGGTGGTTCATATGAATTTACCCAGCACTTGAGCGGTAAGATTGAGGGCAAAGTTGCCATTACGGCTATCGAGGGCAGAAAGAGAATGTTAGAGTTTGCATCGGAGTTTTCTCTACATCCGAGTCTGACCAGTCAATGGTTGAGCCAATTGTTAGCGAGATATGAATAATTTTTTGCAACAAGCGAAGAAGAGATAAAGAAGATAAATTTCAACTTATTGTTGAGTGTTACAAGTAAAATGGCCAGCTTAAGTAGAGTTAACCCAGCGGGAAAAATATATGGAATCATCGAAAAGGGCTAAATTGCAGCTTATTGAATTGGCGTAAGAGATTATCGGTGTTGTTCGACAGTGTGAGTTACTGAGGATATCTCAGTCTTCCTACTATTACAAACTCTGGATAAATGAGTTTGATTTAGGTTAATACTATAGATTGATGAGATTTATACTTGGAGGCCATTTCTCGGCTTTCGTCGGATCATGATGGAACTGATGCGGTCTGATTTGTCGGTTGGCAGAAGGAAAGAGCAAACACAGATGGGCAACAAAAACCCGTCGATTGCATTATCTGCCGGCTATCTTTCTCAATACTTCTTTTTCAAACCAGATTCATTACGTACATTTTCCAAGTATGCCATGTTGTATCAAAGATGCCCAATGAAAGGAACCCATCACTTGTGTTGCGTGATACCCATTGAAGTTGATGGCCGTCATACCGATTGATGCCGGTGCCTCAAGGTAAATATAGACCAGTTGCCTGCTCTTGCCAAAGTAATTGACAATATCTCTGATGGATCGGTAACGCTTGACTCTTTGAATGTGTAGGATTTCTTCAACTACCCTAGTGCTGTTGTTCCACTTGCCTTTTTACTTGAATCCAACCTGCAACGATAGCGTTTACTGCATACATAGGGCTCGTTTTTTGTTGAGATGCACTTTATTTCTTGGTTGGAAAGCAGCGTTCTGATTGACTGCTTGACGGTCTCGATCTCATACCGAGAAGCTCGGTTATCGTTTCTGCGTTGAACTGATTTCGATACTGAAGAATTAAGTTTCGGTATTATCATTGTGTGACATAGTTACGTCTCCAACCCCTCGCTTTCCAGCAAGAAGCATGGAGTCTGTGTGATCCCTCCTCCATGATAAACATCAGTTTCATAACTTGTCTATAATACCGTTGTTTTTGAAATGGATGCTTCCGATGATCTCAGCAGTCACCTCCACTTCCATTATTTCTTTGGTAACCAGTTCGATGTTTCTTCTTTTTGCTACTGGAACTCACATAAGTAGTTGCCGCAATCGCAATAGTACAGATTGATCTCTATCTCATAAACCCATGCAACCACTGTGATATGTGATACTCATTAAAAGGTTTGGAGGGATGCTTATACGAGACATGTATAACCTATTAATTTGCCATTCTTTAGCTTTATACACATTATTGTCACCCTCACCATTATGAAGGCAGGTAACACTGCCATGTTCTTTGATAGGTGATATACATGGGTGCCAGATTGCATGGTAAGAGGGAGTAATGGAGTCTTGACATGGTTTGGTTTTCAGAAACAAAATACAAGTTGATTATTGAATGTTTACCGGATATCCGCCTGAAACACGCACAACTATGCTTAACAAAGAAGGTAAATTACTACTTGACAGTAATAAGGTGCTGCAAAACATGACCTCCTCAACAAAATATAAGACCAAAGGTGGTGATTTGTTTGCCGACAGTCGTAGCTAAAGAGAACGAGTCCTTCGATTTTTTGCTTAAACGTTTCAAGAAGAAATGCGAGAAAGCTGCTATCCTTTCTGAGATAAAGAAAAATCAAGCGTACGAGAAACCCAGCGTAAAGAAGAAACGCGAAGCTAATGCTGCACGCCGCAAGATGCTGAAGATACAGCGTCGCATGCAGCGTTACATGAAATAACTTTCCTGCCTTAGGAAAGCTGCAATTATTCACCATAGCTACAGGGATTCGTCCCTGTATGCTTTTTTATAGTCGGGAGAAACCATGGGAATTATAGATTGGATTATCTTGGGCGTATTGCTGATTTTCACTTATTTTGGTTGGCGCAAAGGGCTTGCAGCCAACATCGTTCAGTTTTGCGGATACATCCTCAGCTTCTTTTTGGTGGGACACTATTACCCGCTTGTGCAACGCAGTCTGATGCAAAAGTATGACATGGCAGCTCCCGTGGCTGTTGTGATATCTGTGCTGATTATCCTTGCTTTACTGGTGGTTCTTACCAAGTTGGTGATTTATATCATCAGCCGTATCTTGGTTGCCAGCAAGCTCAGCACTCCGGATAAAGCCCTTGGAGCATTGATAGGATTCGGTAACGGGTTATTGGTGGTTATTATCTTTATGATTATCTTAGATTTTATGCCAAGGCTTTCCACGCCCTTGAAGGATGGTGAAAGCCACAGAGTGTATGCCGGCGTGAATGTACTTAAAGAAGAAGCGTTCAGCAAGCTGAAGCTAACTGAACGAATGAAGCTGATTAAAATGCCCAAATATCCCGTTAATGCTGACACACCAATCACAGCCCCCGAAGGGAAATGAACTACAACAATCCTGACCTTGAATACCATGTTCTGATCCAGCAGATTTCCAAGCGCTGCCATAGCAGACTTGGAGCTTCTTTGGCAGAGGGTTTATGCCCTCAAACGGACATCACCCTGATTCGCAGTTCTCAAAAACTGGTGGCTGAGATTCAGGAACTGCTGGAGCGAGGCTTAGACTTTAGTTTCGAGACCTTAAGTGACCTGCATCCGCTGTTTGAGGATAGCGCTCACAGCATCTTTGCCTACGAGGAATTCACTGAAGTTTACAACAATAATCGCATATCCGATGAAGTGTACCTGCGTCATGAGCAGTTTCGCGAGTTCCCCGGTGCCAGAGCCATGATAACTAAGCTAAGTGCTTTCCCTGAGCTAAACCGCAGGTATCTGGAAATTTTCGATTTTGAGGGCAATATTCTGGACACGGCTTCCCCTGAACTGATGCGTATTCGCAGGCAAACCGGGATACTACGGGCTAGGATAAACAAAACCATGCAAAACCTCCTGGGTGATAACCGCTTCGAGAAGTTCTTGCAGGATAAGTTTGTAACCCAACGTGATGACCGATATGTGTTACCAGTCAAGGAGAGTTCTGTTTCCTTTGTGGATGGTATTGTGCAGAGCCATTCAGGCAGCAAGGCAACCGTTTTTGTGGAACCAATGGCTGTTGTGCCGATGAATAACGAACTGCAACTGATCAAGCAACAGGAAAAACAGGAGATTCATAGAATATTCTCCGAATACACTTCCCGGATTAAGGCAGTTAAGAAAGAAATCCTGCTAAACCAGCAGGTGCTTTCCCAACTGGACTTTCGCTTTGCCTGTGGCAGGCTATGCCGCACTATGAATGCCAAAGTCCCGATTATGCAAAACAGCCCCGGCATCAGTCTCATCTCTGCCCGCCACCCACTGTTGATCCTAAGGTTTGGCACTCCTACCGAAGTGATACCCTTTGATTTAGAGCTTGGTAACGAGTATAAGATGCTCATCCTCAGCGGACCGAACACAGGGGGAAAAACTGTTCTTATGAAAGCGGTGGGGTTAATCTCCCTGATGGCGTTATCCGGTTTACCTGTTCCTGCAGATGAAAGCAGCAGTATTGGCATGTTCAACAAGATTTTTGCCGATATTGGCGATGACCAGTCCATCGAAAATGCACTATCCACCTTCTCGTCACATCTGGATAAAATTTCTAAAATGCTAGCCGGTGCAGATGCTAATAGCCTTGTCCTGATAGACGAAATTGGAGCAGCTACAGATCCCCAACAGGGTTCTGCCTTGGCACAAGCCATCTTGGAGCGCTTTGCGGAAACCGGTTGTGCAGGGATAGTAACCACTCACTACACTTCGCTTAAAATTTTCGGGGAGCAACACCCAAACTGCCTTAATGCTAGCATGCAGTTTGATCTTAAATCACTTCACCCAACCTATAAATTCGTTCCCGGCTTTCCCGGTGATAGTTTTGCCATTGAGGTAGCTGCTTCCCTGGGGATTGATGAGCAGCTTATCACTCGCGCCAAAGAACTTTCCGGAACTCAGAATCAGGAATTCACCTCGCTTTTGAAAAAGATGCAGGAAGAGAAAAAGAACCTCAGCGTGCAGGCTTACCAGTACGAACTTAAGAATCGTAACCTCAGCGCAAGATTACAGGAGCTTGAGGATAAGGAAGCTTTGTGGCAACAAGAGCTGAAACAGCGTCGCCAGAAGCACCTGAAAGAAATGCAAAACGAACTTATCTCTCAACAGAAGATATATGCCAGCGAGCTTAAAGAACTGAAAAGCTTGGACAAGACTGAACGCAAGTTACTTTCGGAAAGAAAATTGCATGAAGTTACAGTCAAGACAGCGGAGCTGCAAAAAGAGATTATCAGCAGCGGGTCAGACACCCGGCAAGCATTAAACAATCCCAAAGCCGGAGACAGGGTGTGGCTTGCTGATTTTGACACTGAGGCTACGCTAATCTCTGTAACGGGAGACAGTGCTACCGTAGATATGAATGGGATAAGCTTTAAGACTCCTCTGGATAACCTTTTCACCGCCTCAATAACGTCAGCTAAGGAAAGAAGGCAGGAGGTTGTGATTAAAAGCACAGTAACCCCGAAGGCAAAATTCGAGCTGAAGTTGTTGGGCTTAACCTTCGACGAAGCCAAACCGTTACTGGAAGAGTTTATCGACGATGCTGCCTATGCCGGGTTGCACTCTCTGCGTATTGTACATGGAAAGGGAACTGGTGCTTTGCGTAGCAAAGTTAGAGACTACCTAAGGAAAAGAAAAGGGATTATCAGTATTGACACCCCACCCATGAATGAGGGAGGTTCCGGGGTCACCATTGTGAAGCTATAAGTTATGGAACAAGGTTTAATAGAGCAGATTCGCCAGGCTAACGACATTGTGGATGTGGTACAGAGCTACCTCCCCTTGAAGCACGTAGGCACAAATTGGCGTGGTATTTGCCCCTTCCATAACGATACCAAACCCTCCTTATACGTCAGCCAACCCAAGCAGATATACAAGTGCTTCGCATGTGGAAAAGCCGGTAATGTGGTAGGCTTTGTGATGGATTTCGAGAAACTTAGCTACATAGAGGCACTCAAAAGGCTCGCCCAAAGAGCCGGCATCACTATAGCGGAGCGGTATCAAACCAAGCAAGTATCAACCAAGCGTGAACAGCTTCTCCATGTATATAAATCTGCTGCGGAGTTCTTCAGCAACAACCTCTTCAGTTATGGCAATCACGTTTTGGAATACCTGCAGAAGCGCTCCTTCTCCCCCGAAACAGCAAAAGAATTGCAGCTTGGGTATGCTTTAAACAGCGAGAAAGCCTTGCTTAACCACTTATTAAAAGAGGGCTTAAGCGTTTCTCTACTAAAGGACTCCGGACTGTTTGGCAACTACTCTGGAGGTCTTGTTGATCTTTTCAGGGATAGGCTGATGTTTCCCATCCATAACAGCTTTGGAGAGGTTATTGCCTTTGGTGGAAGGCTCTTGGAAGAGAGAGCCGGAGTAGGCAAGTATATGAACTCTCCCGGAACCGAGCTTTATACCAAGGGTAAGGAGTTGTACGGTTTATTCAAAACCAAATATAACCTTAGTAAAGCAGGAACATGCTTGGTTTGCGAAGGATACTTTGACTTTTTACGCCTCTATGAAAGTGGTTTCAACAACTCAGTTGCCAGCTTGGGTACCGCCCTTACAGAAGAACAGATTGGCTTGATGAGCCGTTTTGGGCAAAAGGCAACTATGCTTTACGACGGTGATAATGCAGGCATCAAAGCTGCTGTGCGAGGAGGTCTGTTATGCCTCAGCAGAGGGATGGATGTTTCTGTGGCTTTGCTTCCCACAGGGGAAGACCCTGATTCACTTATTCTAAAGCAAGGCAAAGTGGCTATGCAGCAGGTATTGGATGATGCACCGGGCATCATCAATTTCCTCGCGCAGGACACACGCTATGAATCCTCAACAGCGGAGAGGATAGATCAGATATTGGATGCACTTCGCAACCTCAAAGACCAGATTAAGCGTGAACTACTGGTTAAAGATGTCTCGGAAGCATTTGCAATATCTGTTGCAGCGCTTAACAGCAAGCTACATCGCAGTACTTCATACACCCCTCCACAACCAAGCCCCAGTTCATCACCCACCAAGAATCAAGAAAGTTTTGAGGAACGGCATACTCTTGTGTTGGCACTTAAAGACTTTGAGTCTTATAAAGTTCTTGCAAACGAGTTGGATGCGAGTTATTTTAGTAATAGGCTCTACCGTGACATCTTCTCATATTTATCATCCCAAAGCCTGAGCGCCGGAACTTGGGAACCCGCTGCGCTAATCGATAATATTGAAAATAAAGAAATAAAGGAAAGCTTGGCTGAGCTTCTGTTCGAGGATTTACAGCAAATGCGCTTTGAAGATTGCCTTGTCGGGCTTCGCATCCGAAAGATCCAACGAGACTTGGACGAGATGGATAGCGCCATAATCAAAGACCCATCCAACCTGGAACTCCTCAAGCAGAAAGAAAAGCTAACTCTCACTTACCGACGCATGACCCGAAAGGTGGTCAACAAAGTCCTTTTTTGAAGCACCTTGCAAGGAGCATTGATGATTACTTACAACGAGTATTTAAAGAAACTGGTGGAGCTGGGGAAGGAAACCGGCTATATCACCTTCAAACAGATTAACGATATTCTTCCCAGCAGTCCCTTTTTCCTTGATAAAGTGGATGATATTATCTTCGATCTTTCCCAGGATGGCATCGAGATAATCGACGAAACTGAGAAGAGAATCACCAAAGGCGGAGCGGCAATCCGCAAACCGGCAGCACCCAAGAAGTTTAAGACCAAACGCTTTTATGACGATCCCGTTAGGATGTACCTGCGCGAAATGGGACGTGTGCCCTTGTTGGACAGAGAGGGTGAAGTCCGCGTAGCGAAGAAGATTGAAACCTATCAAAAGATGATTAACCAGAACGTGTTCCAGTCCGGCAGCACTCTGCGAGAAATGTATAACTTCTTGCATCGCTACCGTGAACGCAGGGTACGATTGGACCAGATCTTCAAGGTGGATATCGGCACCTGGATAGATAAAAACCAAGATGTGAAGATTATCGACAAGTTCAAAGAGATACTTAAAGAGAACGAAGTGAATCTCGACAAAGTTGGTGCTATCCTGGATAATTGTGATTTTGACGAGACAGGTACCGCCAACCGCCAAGAAGAGATTGATGATATCCGCAACTTGATTATCAACACCTTCATGATACTTTCGTACAACGACAAACTTATCAAACGCATGGTGTACCGCATCCGCAGTCTGGTGGAGCGTATAGAAGAAAGCTATGACAGCATCACCGAGCTAACCCGCATCAAACGCTATACCATAGACGAGATATGCACCTACGGTCGCCGCGCCAAAAAGAGCGATGAGGATTTTGAGGAAGTTAAGGTTGAAACCGGTATGGATCCCAATGTCTTCGTGGAAACCCTGCGTAAGATAAAGAATGCCCGCCGCAAGATTCGCCGTGTGGAACTGGAAACCAAGATGACCGGCAGCGAGCTGGTATTCCTTCTCCGTGAGATAGATCGTGCCGAACGCAACAAAGAAAAAGCGCAGAACGAGATGATAGAGGCAAACGTCCGCTTGGTGATAAGCATTGCCAAGCGCTACAACAACCGCGGTTTGGAATTTCTTGATCTCATTCAGGAGGGTAACACCGGCTTGATGCGTGCCGTGGAGAAGTATGACTATCGCAAAGGCTATAAGTTTAGCACCTACGCCACATGGTGGATTCGTCAGGCAATAACCCGCGCCATTGCCGATCAAGCCCGCACCATCCGCATCCCTGTGCACATGATTGAATCCATCAACAAGATCAACCGCACCAGCAGACGCCTGATGCAAAAACTGGGCAGAGACCCCTATCCGGAAGAAATCTCCGAGGTACTGGATATCCCCGTGGAGAAGATTAAGAATATCCTTTCCATCAGCAAAGAGCCTGTGTCGCTGGATAAACCCATCGGGCACGATAGTGAGGATAGCATTCTGGGTGATTTTATCGAAGATCGTACCATCATATCGCCGGAACGTCTGGCAGAACGCAGCTTGCTGAAGAAACAGGTGGATGAAGTGCTTAAAACTCTCACCACCCGCGAAGAGCGTGTTATTCGCCTGCGCTTTGGTATAGATGATGGCTATCACCGCACCCTTGAAGAAGTGGGCAACATCTTTCAGGTTACCCGCGAACGCATCCGCCAGATTGAGGACAAAGCCCTCAAGAAACTGCGCCACCCCAGCCGTGCCGCCATCCTGCAACAATTCCTGGATAACTTCCACGTGAAATAAGGGCATTTTGCCCATACTATAACAGCCGGAGCTTTCTTATGCTCCGGCTTTCTTTTATATCTTGCACAAACACACTCTATACACTTGTTTAAAGATCAAACTGCACTGCATGATTACCATGCCTCTATAGTGTATAGGGTGACAGATTTAGAGTTTGGTGACAGAAATGGGGAAAAAGTTAGTGGTTAGCAGGTTAATAGGTTAATAATGCTCCTACATTGATGATGTGAACATGAAGCCTATACTATCTTTTTGCTCTGATGACCCTCTGCTTTTCTCTGCTTTTCTCTGCTTTTACTCTGTGTTTATCTAAATAACTTTGCTTTTCTTAAGTGTTTACTTCGCCAACACCATCTTACCGCTGAACTGCTGTATTCCGCTCTGCAACCGGTATAAATAGACTCCACTGGCAACGGGGGTGTTGCGGTCATCCTTCCCATCCCATAACAGCCTATGGGTGCCTACACCCAAAGGTGCATTTATCAGCCTGCGCAGCATCTGCCCCTTGAGGTTATAGATGCACAGCTCGGTGATCCCCGCTTCCGGTAGGAAAAAGCTGATGGTGGTCTCCGGATTGAAGGGATTGGGGTAGTTTTGGAGGATTTCGTATATAGTACTCTGTGCTGAAGGATCAACATTTGATGTTGGAGTAAACTCTATATCAAACCAGCCGGAATCAGGTACTGCAGATGTATTGTTATTTAGATCAATGGCATAGATTTTATAATAAAAATGCCCACCTGATGAGG
>CAZPNU010000023.1:0-40499 GCA_964588075.1 uncultured Candidatus Cloacimonas sp. | reverse complement strand
ATCCTGGTTAGTGAACCGACCATCTTTTATCTTTAGACCCTGCATCCTTTATTCCTCAAGAACCAGACAGAAGCAAAAGAAACATGGAAGCAATCCCCTGTTCAAAGCCAATACACAAATAGCATAAGGACTTTTCTCAAAGCACTTTAGACCGAATTCAGACTTGTTCCAGCTCTCCCACACCACCCACCACTGTGACAATAAAAGCCTTAACAAATCTGATGAGCTCTCCAAAAAATCTGATCATCCGAAACCAGTCCAAAACCAGCGCAGATTTGCAATAATCTTGATACAAAAACGTCCAGAAACGTCCAAAAACCACTGTGACACAATCCAAAGCCAGTCTTATCTATCTCTCTGCCTGATAAACCCATACGACCACTGTGACATGTGATATCGATTTGCAGATTTGGGTGAGAACTTATATTTATTACACCATCCCAACTATCATTACTTAATCATTACGTAATCATTGCATGTTTCATCCGTAATAAACATGCAATGATTATGCAATGATGCAAAGCGATAGGCAGTTAGCGTAATGAATACATGCGTTTGGCTTGTGAGTCATTTAACTGAGTATGCTTGGGGTGTGATTTGCTTCTTAAGCTTTGATGCTTGGTTTTGGGGAAGAGTTTCTTACGATAGATATTGGATAGTAATACATATGGTTGTGCTAAAACTACCTACTGAACAACAACAATCTTTATTGGTGCCATGCCCTGTTCTTCTGCGGGCTTTGCGATATATAGCCCAGCTCCGAGTTTAGTCCCATCATCATCACGCAGATCCCAACTTGTCTTGCCTTCATTATCTGTGGTAAGCCTTCTCACAAGTTGCCCTTTGATGTTATATACTTCCAGCGTGAAGACATGCTTGGCTGTGGAAGCAATGCTTACACCGTGACTTTGCCTAACGGGATTGGGGTATGCCGAGAGATGGTTTGAAACGGGCACTTCTATCGGGTCAGAATTGGCTACCGAGGTTTCCACGCCAAATACCTGAAGCGCATTGTGGTTGAGGGCGTATAGCACATTCCCCTCAGCAAGGGTTATACACCATGCGGGTCCGCTTAAAGGGGGAGCAGGAAAGCTGAAACTATGATCAGCAGGATAGTCTAATTCCCAGAGAACTCTAACTTCTATGCTATCTTGTGCTCTGCGGCAGAGGGTTAGCAAGTTATCGTTAATACTGCAAAGTGAAATATAATCCACACCCGTATATAGCATGTCCCCACCGGGTATGCCATCTGCAATGGGGCTGTTGAGAAGAGTTATTATCCAGAGCGATGGTTCAGAAACATCAATGTAACTTGAAGCCAACACCCGGTCGCTGCCAAATCCCATAAATCCAGAATAAAATTGTCCCATAGTGTTTGGAGCACGGAAGGAATATAAATCCAAGGAGTCTGGACATGGGAAGCTGCATTCCAGCCAGCCATCCTCGTAGATTAGAAGTGGGTTGCTGATATAGAACCTGTTGCTGCCGGTTTGGAATCCATCCGTGAAAGTGGTTCCCACAGCACAATTCTTAACGTATGAATCGGCTATCGTCTTAGTAAATAGGTAATTGCCCTGTGCATCAAACACCATCCATACTTCCGGCACATAATCTGCACCACCCTGAGTATCCTTGATATAGAAGAAATGCCCCTCTGGAGTGGTGTAAACCCTCTTATACTGCAGTGGAGCACACTGATATTGCTCTCCGCTAAGCAGGGTTCTATTGCTCCCGCTTTCAAAATCCCGATAGACGAGGCTATCAGCCAATGCCAAAACCAATGAGTTCTCGGCAACTATCTCCAAAGAGAATAGGGGAGAAAAGAAGGCGTCAAAAGGCAAATCGTTTATCAGCCGGAACTCGGCATTGTTGCCGCTAAGTTTTAGAACAGCAATACCTTGCAAAACATTGCCTATCTCATAGCGATAGACTAAAAAACTCTTCCCAAAGCGTTCTGTGTAGGTGACCAAAGAATATACTCCCGTATCTGCGGGTATATAGGCAATCTGCCCCGGTGCGGTAAGAATGCTTGATTCTCTGCTAAACCGGAAGCCGGAGATAGAAATACCTCCCGATAACTCCTCAAGTGTGTAGAACTGCAAATCCCCATTTGCGAGAGTGGAAACATAATTGAAAGGATATGGAACTGTCTCGGTATCCAGCAAGGATACATTTACCGATGGATTTGTTGCATGCAACCCCAAGGTACTTGCACATAAGATAAGTGCTGCCAAACATATCTGTCTTAGTTTCATATAATCTCCGTTCTGCCACATTGTACATCACATAACTGAGCGTACAAATCATTAATATCTGTAAGTTGTATTATTGTCAAGAGAAAGCATAGATTATTCAGCAATTTATCCAAGTGCTTTAGCTCATCGACTAGGGCTAGCTACGATTCTTTTTTTTGGTTTCTAAGAAAAAAACTGCAAATCTGTCACCGTATATTGGATTTGTCACCCACAATAATCTGAAGGGGAGAAGAGCGAAACAAACCCTTGACAAAAATGCAAAAAGTTGGAGCTTTAGCAAAGAAAGGATAGAGCAATCCCTTGCTCAATGTAAGCGAATAAGATAGAGAAAGGAGTGATCATGCGTAGCAGGTTTTGGATGTTTGTTATGGCAATCCTGATGTTGATTGCCTTTACAGCTTGCGGTGATGAAAGCACCAAGCCCCCGGAGGCAAACAATCTGATTAGTATGGGTACCTTGATGGATAGTTCCACAGAGTGGTTGATTATGCTTGGCAGTGCAGAAGATAATCAGGGAGAAGCCCAGGTGGATTCCTACCTCATCAGGTATAATGGAACCGGGACACCCAACAATGTTGAACTGGTGATAAATGACATAGCTCATCCTCTGGTTAGCAATGCCAAAGGAATATACTACCAGTTTGCCGAGTTAATCCCGCCTGTATTTACCGCCGGAGCAAGCTATCAGTTGAAGCTTAAAGTGGATAACTTCACCAAAGCAGAATGCAGTATCAAAATCCCGGCGATACCCACCCTAAGCATAGCCGATGGGTTTAACAGTGCACAAGATTGTAATTTTCAATGGACGCTGGCGACTGCTTCACAAGTGCAGTACATCATTGGTGAGCCACCATCAGAGAGCCAGGTGATTATGGCTACCCTCGCTCCTGAGGTGCGGGAGTATAACTACAAGGCTAATACCTTCAGTGCACAGACCGGGTGGTATGAGTTTGGCGTGGTGGAAGCTAATTATGAAGTGGTGAATAACATACGCTTTTGCACGATGTATGCAGGATGGGATAAGGCACAGCAGGCTAGGTAAAACAACTGTAAGCTTTATTCGGCTTTTAGTTCCCTGGTCATCAGCTCCGTGATGGCGCTTTTGGGGCTTTTGTCTTCGAACAGGATGCTGTAAACCTGATGCACGATAGGCATCTCGACCCCCAGTTTCAAGGCAAGGAAATGCACACTGCGGGTGGTGGCTACTCCTTCGGCAACCATGCTCATTCCGGCAAGGATGTCTTTAAGCATATTGCCTTTGCCAATCTCGTATCCCACATAACGGTTTCGGCTGTGGGGGCTGGTGGCGGTTGTGATCAGATCACCTATGCCGGATAAGCCAAGAAAGGTTTCTGCCTTGGCACCCATGGCAATACCTAAACGGCTTATCTCTACTATGCCGCGGGTTAGCAGTGCTCCCATGGTGTTGTCGCCAAAGCCCAAACCAACCATGATTCCCGCTGCAATGGAGATGATGTTCTTCACCGCACCGCCTATCTCCACGCCCATCAGGTCTTCAGTGCGATAAACGCGGAAATAGCTGTTGCTGAATATATCTTGCAGCTGTTTCAGAGTAGCTTGGTTGTTTCCGGCAACTACTACGGTGGTAGGGACGCCTCTGGCAACTTCCTCGGCGTGGCTGGGTCCCGATAGGGCACAGATGAGGTGATGAACACTTTGCGGGATAAGCTCTCTGAGTACCGCATCCAAAGTGAGCAGACTATGCTCCTCGATCCCCTTGGCAACATTGACGATTGCCAGCAAGTTGGGAGATGTCCACAAGGAAGATGAGGTTTGGGAGATGGTTTTACGCAGGAACTGTGCGGGAGTAGCCAGCACAATAAGCTGAGGAGAGAAATCTTCCAGATCGGCAAAGGACGCAGTGTAGCTTATCTCAGGGGGAAGCGTAACTCCCTTGAGTAACACGAAATTGGAATGTGTTTGCTGCAAGGTAGCCACATATTCTTGGTTATATTCCCAAACCAGAATATGGTGTTGGTTCTCAGAGAGCAGCTTTGCCAGAGCAAGACCCCAGCCGCCTCCGCCGATGATGGCAATCTTCATGGATAAGTGGGCTTATTTCTTTGGTTTGAGTTTAATGTCGCAGATTAATCTCAGATCGTCATCGTCGTCATCATCATCGAAATCTGCATCGTCATCTTCGGTATCGCCCACCCAGTCGGGACAGAACAACAGGTCTTCCTCAAAGTCCCATCCATCAACGTTGTCCAAGCCGAAGCGTTGCAGTAGTTCAGCTTCCCAGAAGGAGTAATATACGGTTCCTTCTTGGATACCCCACACGAGAACGGGGGATTTGTAATGACGGAGATCAATCTTATGATTCTCCACTAAGTCCACAAATTCTTTAATCTTCTTTAGTTCGCTTTCTTGACGATATTGCATAGTATTCTCACTTCTTAAAAGCTGTATTTGAGTTCTGCACCAAAGCGGTTTTCACCGTATTCTTTTAGGAGCAACACATCATCGTTGTCGGACTCTACACTTCTGAAGATGTGTGAGTAGTCAAGCGATAAATCTATCTTTGAGGATAGAGACCATAGAAAGCCTGCATTCATGGTGTATAAATAATCTGCTCTACCGCCATACCAAGAGCCGTCGCCCTGATAGTAACGCTGTTGATAGTTAAGCCCCAGGCTTGGTTGCCAGGTTGCTTTGCCTTTTTCAGAGATGGGCATTTTGGGGAGGGTAAGCTTGGCATGATAGATGTTGGCATCGTAGGAGGCATCATCACTATCCACCAAGTTTTCGTTGTTGAAGGTACGGTAGTCGTAACCGGCATCAAGGCTGAACATGGGGAAGCGGTGATATATGCCCACTCCGCCTTGAATAGCATCGCCGTCTGCTTCCGTAAAGTACTCGTTATAGCTGAACACTTCCTTGCGGATGTTTGCCTTCAAAGAGGTGTTCTTGATGGGTTTGATGCCAATATCGGCGCGGTAAATATCTCTGCTGTAGGTGTAGTTTTGCAGGTCATCTGTGCCATCGTTGTCGTTGAAATCGCGGAAGTAGATATGCGGTTGGTAAGCATATTGTGCACTGGCATACCAATAATATCGGTCAACCCGTAGTTTGGCAGCAAGGTCATTACGATACTTCTCGGTGTTGCTGATGTTCCTGCTTCCGCTAAAGGTAAGGGAAGGGCTAATCTTCCACCAGCGGTATTGCAAGGGATAAATCAGTTCCAAGGAGGCTGCAAGGCTAACATCATCGGTTGTTTCGGCAAAGCTTAGCAAGTGGTGATCGGCATCCCAGCGATTTAAGTCGTAATCGGAAAGCTGGAAAGCGTTGTCGCTATACACTGTGGACACGGTTACGGAGCCGTTTAACTGGGCATATAGTGAAGCGCTGCTTAGGCTAAGCAAGATAAACAAGGTTAGCAAGATAGGCCTGAACAACCTCACTCGCCAGGCAACTCTCAGCTTGGTCAGAGGGGTGATTAGTTTTGTAGCCATTTATTCTCCGGGCATGCTATTGTTTAATTAGAACCGGTTTAGCGATGAACAGGTGGTCACTGATTGCTCTAAGCTCAAAATCGCTGCTGCCGGAATTTGCCGGAAGGGTAATCTTGATGGAGATACCAAGATTTTGGATGCCTTGAACCCGATACTTGGTAGTACGTTTCTTGGTGAAGTCTATGGTCTGCACCAGTGCTCCATCTTTGTACAAGCCTAGTTTTGGGGTTGTGCGGTCAATTAGACGGGGGCGCACATACACCACGGCATTACGTTTATTATTCAAGCTAAACTTGAAGGATTGAGCAGGCATCAGGCTGTAGTATTGACTTGAAGACCCATTATGTAGCAGGCTGACAACCCCACCGTGAGCCTTGATCACCAGGTTTTTAAGCTTGGTAGCTTTCGGAGCTTTTGGGGGTATAATCTGGAAAGCACGGAGATATGTAGAGCGATTGTAGCAAAGCACCTCAATGCTTTTAGTATCTTTGGGTATCTCTATGGTAATGGGCTCGTAAACTATATATGCTTTAACAACAGTGCTCTGTTTCAGGGTATAGGTTTGGCGGTTCTTGCCAATCACGGTGACAACCTCAGGTTTGCGGAGCGGTTCTGTGCTAAAGCTGCGAAGTTCCAGCTTGGTTACGCCATTAGTGTTGAGGATCATGGACTTTTCGGGGAGCGAGCGAAAGTAGAAATAGCTATCCGTTTCGGTTTTCAATACACGTTTGGTACCGGGGTTGTCGAAAGCCATCGCTTTGTATTTAAGTTTTGCTTGTGCTCCCAGTAAGCCTATGGCAAGGAGAGCGATGAGTATTAGTATATTGCGTTTATTCATCTATGTGGTTCCTTATAGTTCATCATCAGGATCTACTATGTTTGCCATAAAGCGTCTGTCATGCCTATCGAAGATAATCACGATAACAATGGCAATCAACAATACAAGTAGGCAGATGGTATTGATGGTTTGGTTATGGATTAACGAACTGAATACCTTACCCTTGCCAACCTCTGGCATTACGTCGTTGCTGATGGGAAGGTCATACTGTTTTGCCCATCGCAGGATACGACGGAAGTGGAACACAGTTACATTGTTCTTTGCCATCTTCATCATCACGCCTTCTTTCTCGTATTCCCGTTCGGCTAACTTATGATTAACTCCTTCTGGGATGAGGTTGGCGTTTGGTTCGCTACCCACATTAGCCAAGCCGGAGCCGACATTGATAAAAGCTTGATAACGCTGGTCTGTAGGAAGTAGCTCATGGTATGCAGCCATGCGGATATCCACATTTTCTGCAAGGCTGGAACCTATCAACAAAGGAACTTTATTGCGGCTCATAGCTTCACGCAAGGCATTAACTCCATTATCGGACATTCCAATGCCCAAGTCCTCTCTACCGCCCATTGAGGCGTATGAAGAGCCAAAGTCGAAGATGCCTTTTTCTTTAAAGATGCTTTCCATATCCAGCCAAGTAAGTTCCTCGCGATTTGCTCCGTAAGATGCTGAGGAGAGGGCTACTATTATCTTAGGATTCAGGTGCATCACTTTGATGGCTGAATATAATGCTAAATTGACACCGGGATTACTACCGGTTATACCCACAGCAATATTGTCCCCGGCTTCCAGTTTCAGCTTGGTGAACTCATCCACAAACACTGCGGCAAGATTGGGATTCACTGCTGCCTGCTTTTCGGAAAGCAAGCCACGGTCGGTGGTGATGGAGCTTAAGCGCATGCCAACCAAACCACTCTGCATGGGATCGTCGATGGGATCAACTTCTATTTTACGTTGTTGCAGCTCTGTTTTTAGCGAGTCGATAGCGCTTTTCATCAGCTGTGATGCTGCCAGTTTCACATCATAATTATCAGTTTTAATATGCACATAGCTGCTTTGAGCAATGTAGAACAATATTACGGAGAGTACAAAGAGAGAGATTAGTGAACGACCGGATTTCAATGATGGACGGTACATATTATATCTCCCCATGGAACACAACCATCAGTGTGAGGCGTACCAGAACGGCAGCAATTCCCATGGTTGATAAGGTTTTCCAGAATCCCTGACGCTCAAACCAGTTGGCGATTAGTCCCGGGACAATGTAGCCAATGGATTGCATCTGCAATTGGTGAATAGTGATGTCATTGAATACCAGCATGCGGGAAGCCCAACCAAGGATGAACCCGATTAGGATGCTTAGCACCATGCGTCTTTTTCCAAACAGCAGGGTGAAGCTGCCAATGATGCGGATTATCCCCCAGGTGAGAAGGCTGATAATCAAAGTACCCAAGATTTGCATTGGTTTATCGAGATATAGAGCTAAGTATCCGGGAACAACAATACCCCCGGCGGATGCTCCTAATAGCTCGCTAAAGATCAAACTGATTATAACGCCGATTCCGACTGCTGCTTGCACTACTGCATCGATCACTTCCGGCTCCTTTTATTTGTATCATTCATTTTATGCTTAAAGTGAGCTACTATCTGAGCTCCATATTTGATTCTTCCGGCGATGTTGCCAATTCCCAACACATGGGCTTCACTACGAGTAAGCTCCATCACTTTCTGGTAAATTACCTCTGTCAATGGCTCTCCTAGGGCAAAGAGCTTCTCGCGGGGGATACCTGCCTGTAGAGCGTAGGACTCTATCTTATCCGGAATCTCGCCGGTTAAAAGCAGGTATGAATAATCTGTATCCTTTACAGCATCAACAAGCTGATGGCTGCGGAACAGCCGATCCGAACGGCTGTTTAGGATGATTATCTTTTCCACATCGCCAAGATTACCGGTAACCATATTGATTATACTGGCAGTTGACTGAGGATCATTTGCGGCAAAGATGTTGTAAAAATGAATGGTTTTACCTTTATCCTCAATCCGATATTTCTTCAAGGCTCCCGGATCAGGATGGGCTTTTTGCATGCCTCGCATGGCAACTTCGCGGGGGACACCTGCTTCGGCACATACAGCCAGAGCTAGCTGCACATTCTCTTTATGCTCAATATATTGAAATTTATCCAGTTCATCTTGAGTTACATCCGTGGGGCGGATCTTGTGTATCTTGCAGTTTCGGCTCTTAGCCACCTTTTCCAATATCCCGAAATGCTCATTCTCTGCGGTGTAGCACACTCCGTTATTGGGGATGGTGTTACTTAAGCACATGGTTACGCTTTGCACGGTCGAGCCCATCAAGTCCAGATGGTCAGGACGGCAGTTGGTGATCACGGAGATGGTGCTACGCACGAACTTCCGCTCTGTGAGCCACTGGAACACAGGATTCACCGCCATGCATTCGATAACGATGGCATCCGGCTTATGGGTAACGGCATGGCGGAAGATATACTTCTGCTCGATTATGTTTGCACCCATTAAACGGATTATGGCAGATTCACGTCCATCCGGGAGTACCACCCTTGGAAGAGTTCCGGTAATCTTTGCTACGGTTTTAATCCCCCCTGCTCGCAGACCGGCTGCTATGAGGCGGGTAACACTGGATTTTCCCCTGGTTCCGTTAACATGAATTCGGATGGGTATGGAAAGCACATTTTTGGTGTGCCTTCGATACTCAATCATCCAATAGACTATCAGTATCAGGGTCGCAAGAATCAAAACAGTCATTTATTCCCCTGTTATTATAATAACTTAGATACATCGCTCCTATCCCACCAAGAAATGGTGAAGCAATCTCTCTCCTCTTGTGCAATATCTATTCCATAAAAACGGCTTTTGCACTTTAGCTGCCATTAATTACGCTTAATAATCCCATTTTATTCTACCATACTCCGGATTCAGCTTTCGTGTGGTCATTACTTGATCATTGCATAATCATTGCATGTTTCATCCGTAATAAACATGCAATGATTAGGTAATGATACCAAGAGCGAATGCCTATGATATCCATCCTGATAAAGCAAACCCTGAGCCGAAGCTCAGGGTTCACGTCATTAGGATTTACTTGTTATATGGTTACTTAAGCATGATCATCTTTTTGGTGCTGGTGTATTTTCCGGAATCCATTTTGAAGAAATAGATACCGCTTCCCACTCCACGCCCCTTGGCATCTTTGCCATTCCAAGGCAAGTTGTAGGTGCCAGCCGGCATAGTATCGTTCACCAAAGTGATAACTTTCTGCCCGGAAATATTGTAGATGGTTACGTTAACCGGGCTTTGTTCTTTCAAGCTGAACTTGATGGTGGTGTTGGGGTTAAAGGGGTTGGGATAGTTACCCACCAGGGCAGTCTGCAGAGGATTAACCAAATCCTCATTTGATACTGGTTGACCCGAACCTTCCAGGCTAACGGTCATAACGGGGAGACCCGGATCATCGGAAGTGATAACCATTTCACCACTGTAAAGCTGTTCTGCACCGGGAATGAAGTTTACATCCAGTACAATACTCTCGCCGGCGGGGATGATATAGTCCATAAATAGCACAGGCTCCATCAAGTCGTTATACATATAGAACGGGGCGATACTGGTAATGGTGCCCATCATGGCAGCAGTACCGGCATTAGATATGGTTAGGGGAAGGCTGAGGGATTCACCCACTTGCACAACGTTGAAATCCAGCTCTTGGGTGTTGAGTTGCAAACCGGGTGTACCGGAGACAGTGTTGGTGGAAGGGTAAATAATATCGTCAATCCATGCACAGTCGCTGCCCACAGAAGTTCCACCATCCTTGGTGTATTTCCAGGTAAAGTAGTTAGCCCCGGTATATACAGGGAAGCTTACCTGGCTCCAGTCGTCAGAGGTACCACTCCATTCGCCCATTAACAAACCGTTAATAAGGAAGCTAAGTTTATCATAGCTGGCTTCGCTTGATACTTTCTTCCAGAAGGTGATGCTTCCGTTTTGGGTGATGGTTTTTGAGATACTCATACTGGTAGATGTGGCATGGGAGATTGAAGGTGTTTTAACCGTCTGAGTTCCATTATAACTGGTGGCTTGAGAAATAGTCCAAGAACCACCATCGAAGATCCACGGTGAAGCGGTTATTCCGCTTTCGAAGTTTTCCAAATCCAATCCCAGAATGAAGTTATAGTTATTGGCACTTGCATATGCACCAAAAAGGCTCATAACCGTAAGCTGGGTGCTTGTTCCGGCAGGGATTTGGGAACTGAAGGTAGCTCTGTACATCAATGTGGCGGACTCACCGGGTAACAGATTATCAACGGTGGGGGAGATGGGTTCGATGATGTGGGTTATCCCCGATAGCATGGCATTGGAGCTTATCATCGTGGTGGGGCAATGGCCTGAGTTGCTTATGGGAAGGCTGAACACAACCGATTCCCCAGCATCTACTCTACCGTTATTGTTGCCGGATGCATCGTCCACCAAAATACTTCCCCAAGTGATGGCTGGGGCATTTACCACAAAGCTTTGGTCATATTCGAAACTGTTTGCATTTGCATCAGTGATAACAATGTGCAACATCACTTCATGTTGATCGGGGATGGTGTTGCTGATCTGGATGGTAAAACTGCCGTATGGGTTTGCCGAGCCTGCAGGGATGTCTCCCAAAGTGATGGTGGGAGTAACTATATTGACGAAGCTATCTAGGCTGCTGATTGTGGCAGTGGCACCTGTTGCAGCCTGGCTACCGATATTGTTTAAATCCATGCTAAGTTGCACAGTCTCGCCAAACTGAGGAAGACCATCGTTGTTATCTGTCACATTAATCCCATCCATGGTGATATATGGGCCGGTATTGGGAAGAACTTGCACAGTCTCTATCTGTGTTTGCTTGTTAAAGGCAAAGACAGTTAATGTCAAATCCATGGGAGCTGCGGGAGCAGGATTAAGAAGCAAGAGGGCAGAACCTCCGGCATCAGCCATTCCGCTGGCATATATGGTTCCGGCATTACTGAGTGTAATGCGAGCGTTGGGCTCGGTCTGAATGGAGAAAGTGTTTACACCCATAAGCAGCACCGGATTATAAGTAGAGGTCATCAGAGTGGGGTTCTTGGTGCGCACCATTAGGGTGGCATCACCGAAGATAGTCCAGTTCTTGAACTCCGAGATGCCCGAAGCGCTGTATGCCTCGATCATTTTGGATGAGCCGTTGAAGAACAAGCTACCGATACGATGCTTTGCACCGGCGATAAGCAGGTCTGTAACTTCATCTTGCCCACGCATGGGAGGATTCCAGCCTTGGTTAACGGTGGAACCGTAGAAGGCAATGGCACCGGTAGGAGCATTAGTAGTGCTGTTCTTGGCACGTAACCAAGCTTCGGCAAAACAGGTTTGACTTACAAAGTTTCCGTTCACGCATGCAACTGATACGATGAAGGGGAGCATATTGTTATTTGAAAGAGATGTTACATTACTGTTGGTATAGGTTACTGATGCCCAAGAGGTATCAGAGCCATGACCGACATAATTAACAAAGCCTCTGCCGTTATTTAAAGCATTGGTGATTCCTGTTGCATTACCACCTGTGCCTTGGTATATCTGGTCAACAGTGTTGTAACCATAAGCAAGAAGGTCAGTTCTAATGTTGTTCATATGAGTGGCATCGCTTTCATTGTTGTCACCTTGACTACCACCACCTTCATTAGAGGCGATACCGGTGGCTTTCTCCAGATATGTGGCACCCACAGCAATATCACGTTCGTAATAAATGCTACGGTCAATCTGAGTTTGCATATCGGCAACATTGGAGGCAGAGAATCTACCAACATAGATGTCGGGATAGCTGTCGGTTCCTGATACTAGAGAGTAAGAAGGGTCACTACCTCCGCCATTAGCGGTTAAGGTCGGGATTTGTGGTGCATCACCAAAAAGTTGGACAAACATAAGGTTACTGTGAGTATTATAATAGTTCTGGATATAGGTCTTTATATTGTTGGCAGATGGTCCTGCCACCGTTACATCAACAACTTCAACTTCGAAGCCAATCTGGCGCTTCCAGTTCACCCAGGCAGGAACGAGAGTATCAAAGGAGCTGTGTTTAATAACCAGGATGCTGCCTTCTTCGCCCAGGGTGGGATACTTGGCTTGGTCGTAATTAAGGAACATATTGCTGTATATCTCTTCAAAGCCTAGTGAGGTTGCTCTCTTGGTGTCAGGTAACACATTGACAGTGCTGCTGCCACTTGCCTGCAAGGAGAGTACCAACTTGGTATATACGCGTAGTGTACCGGTTGCCGGATAATAGACAAAGGGTTTAACCTGAATAGTCACCCCACGGTAGTCTCTAAGAATAAATGGCTCAGTAAGCTCTGTGTTATTAGCAGGATAAGCTCCGTTGCTGTTGTAGAAACTTGCGAATGAATAGGGCACACTTGCCGGATCGATATCACGGGTAAGATTACCCTTGGAGGGGGCAACGGGCATAGCAACATCAACGTACTCACTGTTTAGCACATCAAGCTGCATGGATGCACTGCCGGGGATAATCACACTGCGGGAGACTGTGGGAAGCTGGGGCATGCCTGCTTCCAGAGTTAAGCCTTCCTTTTTAAGTTTGATTTCATTCCACACTGCACCGTTGATGGTAACCGGTTCACGCTCGAAGCTGCCGAGGGTGAACTCCAGTTCCATACCGTTAAGGGTGTTCGCGGTTAAACGGAAGTCATTCTGATATCCGCTTACGTTGATTTTCTCTGCTGAGAGCGAGAACATCGCTGTTAGCAGTATCAACATTATCACATAAGGTTTCATGGGTTCCTCCATGTTATATACTCATTATTCAATTTTCAAGAGTGTAAAGATAAAAAGCATGGATAAGGGTTATGGTGCGGTAAAAGAACACCATAACCCTATATATTATGTTACTTCATCAGCATCATTTTCTGTGTGGCGGAGTAACCTGTTGTATCCATTTTGTATAGGTAGATACCACTGGCTACGCTGTTGCCGTTATCATCTTTTCCGTTCCATACAACATGGTGCATACCAGCAGTCATGTTTTGGTTAAGCAAGCTGCGAATAAGCTGTCCCTTCAAGTTATACACATTCAAATTCACATTTCCTGCATTCTTTATTGAGAATCTGATAGTGGTTTCCGGGTTAAAGGGATTGGGATAATTCTTATCCAGAGCTGTTATGGCAGGGCTGTTCTGATTGTCATCATTTGCCGAACCTCCTTCTACATGGACGGGTATGGTCAACACGGGGATTTCGGGATCGTTGGTGGTGAACATTAGCTCAGCATCGAAGGTGGGGACAACCGCACCGCTGGTGTAGCTAAGCACATAAGTTCTATTGGCATTTGCGGGGATGTTGAAGTTATATACTGAGGGTAAGTTAACTCCATTCAAGCTAAGCATGAAGCCCACTGGCACAGCAACTTCACCGTTCAGAGCTGCAAAGCCTAAGTTGCGAATCAAGATATCAGCACTTACGGTGCTATTGGGAGCAACATCCACGAAATTCACAGCTTGTTGAGTTGTGTAGATCAATGCTGTGGGAGAAGTACCGGTTCCTGGGAACACGATGTCGTCTATCCATGCGCAATCGCTACCAGTGGAGTTAGATCCATCCTTGGCATATGTCCATTTGAAGGTATGTGAACCGGCTGTTACAGGATAGGACATTTCCAACCAATCCATTGCACCACTCCATGAGGCGATAACGGTACCATCAATATAGAAGGTAAGGTAATCGTGATTAGCTTCGGAGCTTGTTTTACGGAAGAAGCTGATGTTTCCGCCCGCAGGAGCTATGTGGGTAACCTGCAAACTGGTGCTACCATAATGGCTGATTGTGCCTGATTTGGCAGAGAAAGAACCGCTATGCACGCCATTTGCACCGGTGCCGATAACCCAAGGTGAGTTACTGGTGTTTACCCATGGATATGCTGTGAAGCTATTGGACTCAAAACCCTCTCCAACCAGACCGATTGGGATACTGAGGGAGGAATTGAACATCTGTACACCGGTATCGAAGGTCATGCCGATGCGCACTACCTCACCATCAGGCACGTCCGGGGAAAGAGTAACGTTGAAACTTAATGGCATCACATAGTTCAGAGGTAAAGAGGGGATGGTAAAGTTCGTAACATCCACAGTGGCATAATTACTTGTGGGGATTAATGTAAGAGTCCCACCGGGGGTTACTATATGACCCGTATTACTAATATCCACTGTAACACTTAGGTTCTCGCCACTCTGGTAAATGCCGTTTCCATTTCCATCAAAGATGGTGGGAGCAGAGAACATCATATTAGCAGCATTAACTGTGATCGAGCGCTCGGCTACCCATTCGTTAGCTCCGCTGGTAGTGGTGAAAGTTAAGGCTAACTCGGTTTGATCAGGTATATTTGGATCAATCACTACAGAAAAAGCATTAGGCATGTTCACATTACCACCGGCATTGATATCCGGAATACTAATTGTGGGGGTAACCACATGTGCCCAATCGCCCGCTATGCTCAAGGTAGTGCTTAGGTTTGTGGCGTTTTCCACACCGACATTGCTGAAGGGAATGGATATACTAAGAGTCTCTCCGGCTTCGGGAGTGTTATTGTTGCCATCGGTGATATTCATTGCGCCGGTGGTGATATAGGGTCCCACATTGGCAATAACCTGCACGTTGGCGATAACCGGTTTGCGTCTGGAACGAGTTAGCACGATTTGTGCTGTTCCGGGTTCGGTAAAGGGAGTGTAGTTCAGGGTCAGAGCACCTGTTGCATTGGTAACTCCAACACCATGCAGAACATTGTTCATGGAGATTGCCACCAGTGTATAAGGATCAGCCTGTACATCCAGGGATCCCAAACCGAGGAATATCTGGCTGGGGGCTTGGAAACTGTTTAGTGAAGGAATGCCAACATAGGGCACCAGTGTGGGATCACCCATGATGGAATAAATTTCCCAATAGTAATTGATGTAGGTGGAGTTGGACGCCACCACGGCAAGATTACCCATCAGCACCATTGCTCCGGAGGTTCCAGCCCAATCTGCCACAGGCTCATTATGCTCATGGAACAGGGCATCGTAAACACCGGTACGATTGGCGACAAAGGGTGAACCGGATCCTACCACAGGAGGTTTGTAACCAACACCCCAATAGTAATCAGGATCCCAATAGGTACTATTGGTTCCACCAATATAAATCACAGCGCCTTTGTTGTTTGCTCTAAGCCATGCTTCAGCAAAGCAAATGGCGCTATCAAACTTACTGGTTAGGCAGCAATTCCCCACAACAACACCGGATTTATTGGTGTTTTGGAGGCTGTTGATATTGGAAATGGTGAAGTTTGGATCTGCCCAATATGTAACATCTCCATGAGCAGTATAGTTTGTATAGCCTGCACCGGCGGAAACATTGCCAACAATCGCAGATTCCTGGTTGCCGGAAGCGGGATACATATAGTTGTGACTGTTCAAGCCATGAGCAGTGTTAAAATAGTTCGTGGTGCCATAGTTTATCTGTCCGTTGGCATGTGTGCTGCCATAGTTACTGTCCACACCTGCAATCATCACAGTTTCGTTAAGATAGGCATCACTGGGCATGGTATATTGCTCATACATCAAAGTTTTATTAACCTGGTTGGTTACTTCGGCAGCAGTGATGGCAGAGAATCTGCCAAAATAAAGCTCCGGCATATAATCTGTTCCCTGCAAACGAACGTAATTCAAATCTGTGGGATGTGTGCCGGTTGCACCATTGTTGGTGGGAACCTGAGCCACATCACCCACGATAAGCAGGTATGATGGGGCAGGATTTTGTGCTGTGGCAGCATTCCATAAACCCTGCATATAGGTTTTAATGCTGTTTGCGGTGGTTCCTGTAACAGAAGTGGGGGCTACGGTTACATTATAACCTTCCTGACGTTTCCAGTTTACGAAGGGCTGCATGGCAGTAACGTAGCTATCCGGCATTATCATCACATAACCGAGGGGGTATCTGTTCAATGTGGCACGGGAAGGTTCGTAGTTTATCACCTTATCCCGAATTGCGCCTTCAAAGGCCGGGGAGTATGTTTTGGCTTTCAGTTCTTCGGTGGCTGCAATATCGGCACCCATAAACTTAATCTGAACCTGAGCATTGTAGATAACTTCCATTTGCTTTAGAGCAGGATTGTAGCGAACAGGCACAAAATCCACGGCAAAAAGTCTGGTACCGCGCATCATTCCCAGCTCTGTTACACTGATGGGGGAGTCCGTTGTCCAATTATTGGAGTTATAGAAACTACGCTCAACTTCAAAGGGTAAGTTGTTAAGGTCGGCAGATTTGGATACTTCAGCCTGGCGAGGCATTAAGGGATACACAATCCCGTTCTGATCAAGGTTCAGGGTCTTTACATTGGAGGTAACAATGCTTGCCTCCACCACTGCACCCTGAGGCACTTCAATAAGCTGTCTCATCAACGGCAATGCCGGCACACCCACGCGGTTGGTGGAAGTGTAATTCAGGATGGAAAGCTCTGTCCAAACTCCTTCCTTGGAGTTTACCTGCCTATGGCTGATCTCATCAATCGCATAACGAATGTTCAAACCATCGGCATTGCTACGGAGCAATTCCGCTGCCATTGGCGCACTTTGTAAAGTTATTGTTCCCGAAGTTGCAAACAAGGCAACATTCAAGAGCAACAACACCAGTAAAACTATGTGGTGTCTCATCTCCACTCCTTATATTTTTCGATATTATAGCTCTATTCAACCGGTTATACTTAACCAAGATATATAGTATAAGCAAGTTTGAAGCCGAACCACAGAAAAAAGATAGCTTAAAATACCTCTTGACCTCAGAGCCCCCAAGGAAAAAGTTCGACCATCTTGGCTTAAAAGGAATAAACGGAAACTATGAGTGTTTTGCAGATTATCAATCTTATCGGGGGATTGGCGCTTTTCCTCTTTGGCATGAACAAAATGAGCGAGAATCTTAATGCTGTTGCCGGCAGTGAGATGCGCAGAATCTTGAAAAAACTTACCAACACACCGCTTAAAGGCGTTCTGGTTGGTCTTGGGGTAACCGCCCTTATCCAAAGTAGCTCAGCCACCACAGTGATGATGATTGGCTTGGTAAACACCGGCATCATGACCCTTAACCAAGCGGTGGGTGTGGTGATGGGTGCAAATATCGGCACCACTGTAACAGCACAGCTAATTGCCTTCAATATCGGTCATTATGCCTATGTATTCGTTATCTTCGGCGTTGCCATGCTCTTCATCCGCAAGAGCCGTAAGATGGAGAAATGGAGCCAAATCCTTATCGGTTTCGGCTTGCTCTTTGTGGGTTTGAATGTCATGTCTGCAGCTGTATCTCCCCTAAAGGATTCGCAGATAGCTCGTGACTTCATGGTAAACATCTCATCCAATCCAATTCTTGGTATTCTCACGGGGACCCTTTTTACCATGATGATCCAAAGCTCATCTGCTTCGGTGGGTATAGTAATCGTGCTGGCATCCACAGGTTTGATTCCCTTCGAAGGTGCTTTATACCTGGTGTTTGGTGACAACATCGGTACCACTATCACCGCTTGGTTGGCAGGGATAGGCGCAAACAGCACCGCCAGACGCGTAGCACTGGTGCACACCCTCTTCAATGTTTTTGGCACCATCATCATAGGCACCTTAACTTATATGGGCTATTATACCACTTTTATCGATTGGGTTACTCCCGGCTCTGTACATGAGAGTGCGCATATTGCCAGGCATGTGGCTAATGGTCATACCATGTTCAATATCGTAAATACCATCATCTTTCTTCCCTTTGCCGGCTTACTCGCTCTCCTTGCTACTAAGATCATCCCCGAAAGCAAGGAGGACACCGTGTCTCTGGGTGAACCCAAGCACCTGAACTATTTGATAACAAACAATTCCGAGCTTGCTATTGAGCAGAGCTTAAAAGAAATGCGCGAGATGCTTCGCTTGGTTCGAATGGGTTTGATGGTTTCATACGAAGCGTACAAGGACAAGAACTACAAGAAGCAAATCCGCGTTTCTCGCATCGAAAGCGCTATCGACAATATACAACGGGAGATTACCCTATATCTGATTGCCGTGAACGAAAAGACCAATGCCGACGACATCATCAAGAAGATTCCCGCTTTGTTGCACACAGTGAACGACATTGAGAAACTGGGTGACTTTACTGAAGATATAAACGAGATACTGAACAGTCAAATTTCTACCCAGAAAGTGGCTCTGTGTCCAAACTTTGCCAAGATGATAGACGACCTGCATGGCAAGATTATCTTCATGATTGATCTCTCAATCGAATATCTGGAAGAGCTGAAGCCGGATTATACCTATAAGATTATTGAAATGGAAGGCAGAATCAACGAACAACACAAACACCTGCGCGAAGAAGTGCTAAGCCAAATCCAAAACGGTGCCTGCGATCCAACGGGTGGATTAAACACTATCGACTATCTGGACGGGGTGGAGTTGATAGCCGATAAACTTAAGAACTTAGTTAAAGCGGGAAGCCACGATTTCACCTATAGCGATGTGCACGAAATGATGGAGGAAGAAGAAGCTTAGGCGAACTTTTTCACCCACAGCAAGATAAAATACTACCATCTTACCTGCTACACGAGCCGGCACTTAAGTAATCAGTTGCCTGAAAGCTTAGCTGCCGGCTCAACTTTTCTCCCTGGGGCTTCAATTCCCTCCTATTCGGATGCCTGTTCACCGCCTTGAGATTCCCTCGTGAATCCCGGGTGGGACCCGGGGATTAGCCCGGAATTACGAGGGGGTGACCTGTGGAGAGTATAACGGGGAGAAAAGGGTATTAGCAGACACTGGCAATAAATGAACTATGCTAAGAGAATGGAGCTAATGAATTTTATTGACAAATATAGCTATATCATGGAATTAAGTTTTTCAAGTTTAACAAAAGAGGTTGTGCATGACAAAAAGCGCTAAGAAAGCCGATACTGGCGCAAATTTGGGGTTCGAAGCCAAGTTATGGCAGGCGGCAGATAAGCTTCGCAGCAATATGGACGCTGCTGAATACAAGCACGTTGTGTTGGGGTTGATATTCTTAAAATACATATCGGATTCCTTCGCAGAACACCATCAGGAACTGCTGAAAGACCCCATGGCGAATCCCGAAGATAAGGACGAATACACCGCTGCCAATATCTTTTGGGTGCCATCCCAAGCGCGTTGGAGCTTTTTGCAAGGCAAAGCCCATACCACTGAGATTGGCAAATTGATAGACGAAGCCATGGATGCCATAGAAAAAGATAACAAACGCCTGAAAAACATCCTGCCCAAGAACTATGCCCGCCCTGATCTGGACAAAGCCAAGCTGGGGGAACTGATAGACCTGATCGGCACTATTGGCTTAGGCGATAAGGAAAACCGCAGTAAAGACATCCTGGGCAGAGTTTATGAATACTTTTTAAGCGAATTTGCCAGTGCCGAAGGCAAGCAAGGCGGGCAGTTTTATACACCCCGCTGCATTGTGCAGTTGCTGGTATCCATGTTGGCTCCCCTGCCCGGCAAAAGGATATACGATCCCTGCTGTGGCAGTGGCGGGATGTTTGTGCAAAGCGAGAAGTTTATCGAAGATCATGGCGGTAAGATTGGTGATATCAGCATCTTTGGTCAGGAATCCAACCCCACCACCTGGAGGCTGGCAAAGATGAACCTTGCCATCCGGGGTATAGAAGCTGATCTGGGAGCCGAAAATGCCGATAGCTTTCTAAAAGACCTGCATAAAGACCTCATGTTCGATTTTGTAATAGCCAATCCCCCCTTTTAACATGAAGGAATGGGGCGGAGAACAGCTAAAGAAAGACGTCCGCTGGATCTTTGGCATCCCGCCCGAAGGCAATGCCAACTACGCCTGGATTCAGCACTTTATCCGCCACCTCAGCCCCAATGGACTTGCGGGCTTTGTGCTGGCAAACGGAAGCATGAGCAGCCAGCAATCCGGTGAAGGCGAAATTCGCAAAGCTATAATAGAAGCCGATATGGTGGATTGCATGGTAGCCCTGCCGGGACAGCTTTTCTACTCCACCCAAATCCCTGCCTGCCTGTGGTTTCTCACCCGCAGCAAAAAAGGCGGTAAATACCGTGACCGCAGAGGCGAAACCCTGTTTATCGATGCCCGCAATATGGGTGTGCTAAAAGACCGCGTGCACAGGGAGCTTACCCCGGAGGACATAGCCAAAATAGCGGGCACTTATCATGCCTGGAAGGGCGACAAATCCACTCTCCGTCATTCCTCACCTCCCCGTCATTCCAGCGAAGGCTGGAATCCAGAACTAGAAAAAGACCTGGATACCGTTCTGCAACGGTATGACGAATACCAGGACATCCCCGGTTTTTGCAAAGCGGTTAAGACAGAGGAAATAGCCGCACAGAACCACATCCTAACCCCCGGACGCTATGTGGGCATGGCACCCAAGGAAAACGAGGATACAGAGCCATTCGAGGATAAGATGAAGCGCCTTACCACCGAGCTTTATGCCCAGTTCGAGGAATCCGCCAGACTGGAGAAAGAGATAAAAGCTAACCTAAAGAAGCTGGGCTTTGGGGAAGATAAATGAAGAGGATGATTAAAAGAGAGGAGAAGAGGGATAGAGCTTTTAGGGAAAGCACCTTAATACCTTATAGTTTCTGCTATTCTGTCATCCCGGACTTGATCTGGGATCCAGAACTTGAGGTCACAAATTGTGACCTCAAGATTGAAATATGGAGTAATTGATATGACTAACGCACTGCAAACTATGCAAATTGAAAACATTATCTATATGATCAGAGGACAGAAGATAATACTGGACTCTGATTTAGCCTCTCTTTACGAGGTAGAGACCAAAGTACTTAATCAAGCTGTAAAGAGAAACTTAGACAGATTCCCACCAGACTTTATGTTTCAGCTAACTGAGGACGAATTCGCAAACTTGAGGTCACAATTTGCCACCTCAAGTTGGGGTGGCCGTAGATACCCACCGTTTGCATTTACTGAACACGGAGCGATGATGGTTGCATCAGTACTAAACTCCCCCAGGGCAATTGAGATGAGTGTTTATGTTGTTAGATCCTTTGTTAAACTCCGAACAATAACCCTTGAATACAAAGAACTAACCAACAAGCTTGCCAAGATTGAGGAACGCCTGGGAGAACACGACACTGCCATCCTTGAGATTGTTAATGCCATAAGGCAACTGATGGAACCACCCACGCCTAAGAAGAAAGAGATTGGGTTCAAAGGGACAAACATAGATTAACATGGAAATGAACAAAGCAAACTGGAGTAAAGGCAGATTATCTGATATTGCCAACATCGTTATGGGGCAATCTCCCCCAGGGGAGTTTTGTAACAACGACAGAATTGGAATCCCTTTACTAAATGGACCTACTGAGTTTGGCAACTTTCACCCTATTCCAGTACAATATACGACCGATGCAAGGAAATACTCACAAATTGGTGATATTTTGTTTTGTGTAAGGGGATCTACCACAGGTAGAATGAATTATTCTGATCAAATATATGCCATTGGAAGAGGAATCGCAACAATACGGCACAAAGCTGGCAGAAGCTATCAGCCATATGTTAAAGCAGTTCTAGAATGCAATTTGCCTATACTACTGGGTTCTTGTACCGGATCAACCTTTCCCAATATAAGCCAAGAGCTGCTTTATAACTTGGAAATCTATGTTCCTCCCCTCGAAACCCAAAAAGAAATAGCCCATATCCTTGGCACCTTTGACGACAAGATAGAGCTTAACCGCAAGATGAATAAAACCCTGGAGGAAATAGCCCAAACCCTCTTTAAGCACTGGTTCATAGATTTTGAATTTCCCAATGCAGAAGGTAAACCCTACAAATCCTCCGGCGGGGAAATGATAGATTCGGAACTGGGGTCTATCCCCAAAGGGTGGAGAGTGGGAAAGACAAAAGACATAATAACCGCTATAGGAGGATTTGCATTCAAAAGTGAAAACATGACTGATACTGGCGAAATAGGAGTAATCAAGATAAAGAATATTGAAAAAGGACTAGTTAATGTAAATAATGTCGAGTATCTTAGCGATATAGGTGAAAAAGATATTGATAAAAAGCATGTTATAGAGACAGGTGACGTTCTTATTGCAATGACGGGAGCTAATGTTGCAAAAGTGGGTATTGTACCATTTACGCGCAAAAGGGTTGTGTTAAATCAGAGGGTTTGTCTAATCAGAGAAAAAATGAAGAACTCACTATACTATGCCTATATTGTGTTTAGTTCTAATGAAGTACAGCAACTTCTTTTTAGCGTTGGTAGTGCAGGTAGTGCTCAACCCAATATTAGTACATCTGATATCGAATCTGTAGAGATCATACTACCGCCTTTCGAGACTATTTCTCAGTTTGGCGAGATATCCTACGGTATTTTTCTTGTTGTGTGTAAGAACATTTTCCAAAATGAAATCATCGCTAACCAAAGAACTGATATAATAAAATCACTAATGTAGAGGGACATTATGCCACAAGCATTAACAAGTTTGCCTACCACTGCAAGCATCTATTTAATAAAAAAAGACTGCTATGGAAATGTAGTTAATAATCAACTGCAGAAAGTCAAAGAACTGATTATTGATACTTACAACACCAAACAAGATGTTGCCGATGAACGTTATAGTGAGGTGCCCGTTAATAGAGCTAATTTGTTATTATTTAGACAAGTTAAAACCCCGGAAGTAATATGGACTAAGTTCCTGAGACCAATTCTTGAAGAAAATCTTGAACTCAAAAACACAGTGAACTCCTTTGTTATGTTCATCCTTGACAATAATTTGGTTTATGCTCTTTCATGTGGACACGGATATCACGTAATATCAGACTATTTTGACCATAACTTCAGTAAGAGTGTTATTGAAAGAACGTTTGATAAGACATCTGCTGTTTTTCGCTCACTTCAAGATAGGAGTCTAGTTGGAAACATACTTGGCGCATCTAAGATATTCAGGAGTAACGCCAATATTGCAGTCGAAGAGGATTATGGTAAAATATTCGAAAAATCTGTAGCAAGAATAGATAGAAACAAACTTCGCTTACTTGGTATTGACTCTCGAAACGGATGTAGTTGCTTTGCAGGTTCTGGTTTTAGATTGTCCCATGCACTTACAATATCCGATGTTTTGGCGTTATGTAATAAACTTAGTGAAAGGCTTCAGGGACCTGTGTTGATGGAATTGAATGACATTTCTGAGTTGCAAGAAGACAATCCTAACATTAAGGACTTAAAAAGCAAGCTTATTTGCATGATTAAGGACATTGTAAGCGGGCATAGTGATAACTATGAACTGGATTTTATACACAAAGAGATTTTCAAATTTCTCTATGCAGAAACTATGATAATTAAAGCAGATGATAACATAAACTGTGGTTCGCTAACTATTGACGCTTCCGCTATAGAAGTAATAAATATGGTCGGAACACAGTTAAATCAGAACCTTAACGACGTTGATATGTGGAACGCATTGAAAAGAATTAGAATAAACACTTATAATGATGCTAATAGAAAGCAAACTTCAGGGACTCTACTTGAGCATTTGCATGGAGAAGTAGTATACAATAACAAAACATGGTTTTATTTGAATGGCAAATGGTTAAGCATTAACGAAACACTAACCGAAAGATTAAACTCGTCAGTGCAAGATATGTTTACAAACATGTCTAGCAAGTGGTTGAACATTCCCTATGTTAGTGAAGATTTGAAAGAAGAATACTTTGTAAGGAAACCTGAAGCTCGCATACGACAAGATCAAGGACTTACCGTTCATGTCCAATACGAAGAACAGTATAACAGGAAGTACCTTAACGACGATAAAACAATAGTTTTAGACAGAGTATTCTTTGATGGAGAAGAAAAGGTAGAAGTATGCGATCTTTTAAGGATACACTCAAACTCGATTGAGTTAGTCCACGTGAAAATTGGGTTTAGCGCACCAATACGTGATGTAGCAGAGCAAATCATTACTTCTGCAAGTGTTATTATGTCATGGAGAAAGAACCGAGCACAGAGTGGAGCAGAGCAATACTATGAAAAAGCAAAAAGAAAATATGAAGAATCTTTTAATACAGTTAGATTTCCGTACTCTAAAGCTAAATTTATTGACGCCATACACAACAAAGCACTAACTTATACCCTCGCTTTTGTAGATAAAAATACAGCTGTCCCTTTTAACATTGCGGCTTACAATTCTGTTTTAGCAAAAATCGCGGTTGTTAATGCAAAAAAAAGGTTATCTGATATGAGGTTTGGTATGGAATTAGTAAGGATTATAGCATGTTAGAAAAAACGGTTGAATCAATAGCGCTGCATATCCTTCAAGAGTTGGATTATAGCACCCACAGCTATAACCGGCTGCTTCCAGATGGCTCTGCCCAACATTGGGGCTAAGATATGGACATTAGGGGCGGTATAGAAGGTTTGGACGAGATGGACTGAGAAGGATGAGATTAAGGATTTGGGAAAAGAGAAAGTGAGATGACACAAAAGACAATAGATAATCCGGTGCCGGAGCCACTGATACCCAAGCATGGAGGATACCGTAAACTTAAGAGCTTTCAACTGGCACAATTGGTTTATGACATTACCGTGCGGTTTTGTGAGCGGTATATCAGCAAATTCAGCAGAACAAGGGATCAGATGGTGCAGGCGGCACGCTCCGGAGTGCAGAACATTGCCGAAGGCAGCCAAGCCAGCGGGACATCCAAGAAAACGGAGCTTAAGCTGACCAATGTTGCCAGAGCCAGCCTGGAAGAGTTGAAGCTGGATTATGAGGACTATCTAAGGCAGGGTGGTTTTGCACTTTGGGCAGAAGATGAGCCACTTCGCAAGGCATTGGTGCAGCGGAGATGCCGCACCGCAGATGAAGTGGCGGAATGGGTGCGGGAAGTGAGAAATGGGGGAGATGGACACGATGGACGGGAAAGGCTAAATGGGCAGAATGGACACGATGGACAAGATAAACACTTTAACTTTAAAAATCAGCAGGGAGAGTCCATATCGTCCAAGTTGTCCTTAAAGTCCATCCCTTCCAAAGAACAAACCTCCACTCCCGGCAATGCTCCACGTTACTCTGAAATTGCCGCAAATGCAGCCCTTGTGCTGATTGGTGTAGCCTGCTCTTTATTGGACAGGCAGATACAGGCACAGGCAGATGCCTTTACCCAAGAGGGTGGCTTCACGGAAAAGCTTTACAAAACCAGGCAGAATGCCAGGAGCAAGACATGAAATATGATGGGATGATATTAGTAATATGTTAGAAAAACCGGTTGAATCCGTAGCCCTGCATATCCTGCAAGAGTTGGGTTACAGCACCCACAGCTATCCCCGGCTATTGGCAGAGGATAGCGTTATAGAGCTTATTAAAACAGATATTCTGCGGGATAAGCTGCGCATGCTAAACCCCCGGTTGCCGGAGGAATGCCTCAGCGAAGCTATAAGACAAGTAAAGCTGGTGCAGCATCCTTCCCTAATCCGCAATAATATGGCTTTTCACAAGCTGTTGGTGGAAGGTGTTCCGGTTGCCTATCGTGAGGGTGGCAGAATAGTAAACACCTCTGCGAAGCAGATTGATTTTGACTTGGGGGATAATAACAGCTTTATGGCGGTTAGCCAGATGACGGTGGTGGAAGGGCAGCACATCAGAAGGCCGGATATAGTTATCTTTATCAATGGCATTCCCCTGGCGGTTATCGAGGTGAAGAACCCCTCAGACGAGAAGGCAAGCATCTGGAGTGCCTATAACCAGTTGCAGACCTATATGGCGCAGATACCCTCGCTGTTTGTGTTTAATGCGCTTTTGATTGTTACCGATGGCATAGAAGCAAGGCTGGGGACCATTAGCTCCGGCAGGGAATGGATGATGCCCTGGCGCAGGATAGATGATGAAGGTGAAATGACTGGATTCCGGACTAAATCCGGAATGACGGGAGAGGGGGAAAAGGCTGGATTCCGGACTGAAGCTGGGATGACGGGCAGGGCTTATGCATCGCAGATGGAAGTGCTGTTAAAGGGCGTGTTTGATAAGCATAATATCCTAAGCCTGATCCGCTATTTTACCGTGTTTGAAGTGAATAAAGAGAAGATCATCAAGAAAGTGGCGGGTTATCACCAGTTTCATGCAGTGAATGTGGCAGTGGATAAAACCGTGCAAGCCATCTCCGCACAAGGGGACAGGCGTTGTGGGGTGGTGTGGCACACTCAGGGCAGCGGGAAAAGCCTAACCATGGCTTTTTATGCGGGCAGGATTATTCAGCATCCGGCGATGGAAAACCCTACCATAGTGGTTTTAACAGACAGGAACGATCTGGACGATCAGCTATTCCGCACCTTTTGCGCTTGCAAGGAGCTTATCCGCCAAACTCCCAGGCAGGCAGATAGTAGAAATGATTTGCGAGGGCTACTTCAGGTTGCTTCCGGCGGGGTTATCTTTACCACCATTCAAAAGTTTATGCCCGATGATAAGGGCGGTGAATACCCTTGTTTAAGCCAGCGCCGGAATATTGTGGTGATCGCCGATGAGGCGCATCGCAGTCAGTATGCATTTATCGATGGCTTTGCCAAGCACATGCGGGATGCCTTGCCCAATGCCAGCTTTATTGCTTTTACGGGTACACCCGTGGAGCTTAGCGATCGCAGCACCAGGGCGGTGTTTGGTAATTATATCAGCATCTATGATATCCAGCAGGCGGTGCTGGATAATGCTACAGTGCCCATCTATTACGAAAGCAGATTGGCTAAGCTGAGCTTGAATGAACAGGAAAAACCGCATCTGGATAGCGAGTTTGACGATATCACCGAGGGCAGGGAACCGGACGAAAAGGAGAAGCTGAAAAGCAAATGGGCAGCTCTGGAAGCCGTGGTGGGGGCGGATAAGCGCCTGAACCTGATAGCGGCAGACCTGCTGAAACACTGGGAAACGCGGGTGGAGATAATAGAGGGTAAAGCCCTAATCGTGTGCATGAGCCGCAGGATATGCGTGGAGCTATACAATGCCATTATTAAGCTGAAGCCGGACTGGCACTCAACTGACGACAACGCCGGGGCGATTAAGATAATGATGACGGGTAACCCGGCTGATCCGCTGCCATACCAAATGCATCTGCGCAGCAAAGAACGGCGTGATACGATTGCCGAGAGGTTCAAAGATCCTGCCGATACGCTACAGATAGTGATTGTGAGGGATATGTGGCTAACCGGTTTTGATGTGCCCTGCCTGCATGCGATGTATGTGGATAAACCCATGCACGGGCATGGTTTGATGCAGGCAATTGCCAGGGTGAACAGGGTTTACAAGGACAAACCGGGTGGTTTGATTGTGGATTATCTGGGGCTGGCAGATGAGCTTAAGAAGGCTTTGGCGGTTTACACCCAAAGCGGGGGCAAGGAAACGGTTACCATAGATCAGGAAGAAGCTGTGGCAGTGCTGAAGTTGCAATATGAGCAGTGTTTAAGGCTGTTTGATGGTTTCGACTGGAGCATTTGGCTAACCGGTTCACCCAAGGATAAGCTGGATATTATAGCTCCGGCGCAGGAGTTCATTCTGGGGATGGAGAATGGGAAAAGCCAATTGATAGAATCCGTTGCCAAGCTCACCAAAGCCTTTGCGTTGGCTGTTCCGCACGAGGGGGCACTGGAGATTAGAGAATGTGTGGCGTTTTTCCAGACGGTGAAAGCTGCTATTGTTAAATCCCGCTATGGAAGCAATGACGGCGGTTTGGGGATGGAAACTGCAATTCGGCAGTTGGTATCCAAAGCCATATCCAGCGATAAGGTGGTGGATATCTTTGAAGCTGCGGGCTTGAAGAAGCCGGATATCTCGATTTTGTCGGATGAGTTTTTAGCTGATATCAAGAATATGCCCTATAAGAATCTGGCGGTGGAGCTGCTGAACAAACTGCTGAAGGATGAGATAAAAAGCCGTTTTAGGACTAATGCTGTGCAATCACGCTCATTTACCGATATGCTGACTGAAAGCATCCGTAAGTACCAGAATAGGGCGATTGAAACAGCGCAGGTTATAGAAGAACTGATCGGGTTGGCAAAGGATATACGTGTGGCTCAGGAGCGGGGGGTAAAGCTTCATTTAACTGAGGATGAAGTGGCTTTTTATGATGCGTTGGAGGCAAATGACAGTGCTGTTAAGGTGTTGGGGGACGATACCTTGAAGCTTATCGCCAAAGAGCTGATAGACACTGTGAGGAAAAACGTAACAATAGATTGGGCAATCCGAGAACAGGCAAGGGCAAAGCTGCGGGTTATGGTGAAACGTATTCTGCGCAAGTACGGCTATCCTCCTGATAAGCAAGAAAAAGCTACCGACCTGGTAATTGAACAAGCTGAATTGATCTGCGGGGATATAGCTGGCTGAAACGATGCTAGAAGATTCCGAAAAATAAACCCCAAATCTGTCACCGATTTAAAAATCTGTCACCCGCTAGATTGTAGAGTGAATAAATCTCTTCTGGAATGCAATGTGTGCTTCAGATGATAAATGGTGTTCAAGATACAATGCATCAAAAACTATGCTTTAGTAATCATCCATAAAACCTGTGGATGGAGCTTGACAGAAAATGAAGTAGTGATTTGTTTTGTTCTCAGTATAGAATAGGGGTTAAGTAACCGAAAATGAAACTGTTTGAAACACATGCCCATTTAGACCATCCCGATTTTGATAGTGATCGGGAAAGCTTGATTAATAAATGCTTTGGCAGTGGGATTGAGTACATCATGAACATTGCGTTTAACAAAGAGACATCCCTAAGCTCTCTGGAGTTAGCGAAGAAGCACCTACACATCTTCTCCACAGTTGGATTTCATCCGCATGATGCGCTGGATTTTGATGCAGAACTGGTTAAACGTCTTGCCAGGGAGAAGAAAGTGTTAGCTATAGGTGAGATTGGACTGGATTTCTTTCGCAACCTCTCACCTTTCCCGGTACAACGGGAAGTCTTTGCCAATCAGGCTCATCTTGCAGTTGAGTATGACCTCCCTGTGGTGGTGCACGATAGGCAGGCGCATCAAGAGTGTTATAACATCCTTAAAAATGAATCTGTGAAAGAGGCAGTGTTTCATTGCTTTTCCGGAGACATAGTTTTCGCCCAACAGGTATTGGATGCCGGATGGATGATATCCTTCACCGGTTCAATAACATATGCTAATTCGCAACTTGATGATGTAATCCGTATCGTCCCCATGGATAGGTTCATGATAGAAACAGATTGTCCCTACCTCCCTCCCCATCCACATCGGGGGAAGCGGAATTCTCCTCTGCTACTGCATCTTGTGGCAGAGAGAATTGCTGAGGTAAAGGGAATAACCCCCAATGAAGTTGCCGAAAGTTCATTTGAAAACGCTCACCGCTTTTTCAGAATACCACCAGATCCGGTGAAAGCAACACATCATAAAGCAGGACATAAGAAATGAAGAAGTTTTTACTTATAGCCATCGTGATAAGCATCTCTGCCCTTTGGGCGGGGAACTCAATCTTTTCCTATCAAGGCTTCCCGGTGCAGAATTATGGCAGGGACATTTACAGCTTGGGTATGGGAGATACCGGGGCAAGTGACATTTTCCGTATCAATACCGGTTATGCCAATCCGGCTTTGGGCGACATGTCCAATCGAACATTGTTCAGTACCGGAATGATTATGGGTTACAATTACTACCGCTCAAAAAATAACGGGATTACTCGAAGTTATCGCGACGATTCGCTCGATTTCCCCTATTTCAATGTGAGTGTTCCCATCGGCAAGCATCGCCTAAGTGCTCAGTTTAATTCCCATTCATCCGGGATGGTTCGAAATCAAACCATAACTGCGAATGGTGTGGTTGAACAGCAAAGTTCTGATAAGTATCTATATCGTGCTGATTTGATTTATGGAACAGCATATAAGGGATTTCATGCCGGAGCGAGTGCGAACTTTTACTTTGGACACGATAAAGTGACATTTGCTCAGATTGACGATGATTATAGTTTTGATACCTCAGAGAGTCTAACCAGAGATTTTAAGAATATTGGGATGACCGTGGGGGTGTTGCAAGCTCTTA
Organism: uncultured Candidatus Cloacimonas sp.; assembly: GCA_964588075.1. GTDB lineage: Bacteria > Cloacimonadota > Cloacimonadia > Cloacimonadales > Cloacimonadaceae > Cloacimonas. The sequence continues at coordinate 9,824 of CAZPNU010000023.1, read as the reverse complement.
AAAACTTAAGTTTTGGTGTTCATGCCGGGCTTCCGGTAACTCTGAAAGGTGAATCTGTTCGAGCTAACACCCATAATACCGAAGATGCTGTGGATTATGAATATAAGCTTCCTGCACAGTATAACCTCAGTGCTACTTATATGCTTAGTAAGAACTACAAGATTGCGGTTGATGCGGGGGTTGAAAACTGGGCAGCCATTTCCGATGAATATCGAGATGCTGCCAAGGTAGGAATTGGTTTAGCTTACGAACCGGATAAAGAGAAACAGAGAACATCCTTGGGAAGAATGCCCCTACGCTTGGGCGCTTATTACCGTCAGCTTGCTTTTGCCGATAAAGATGGCAAGGATATTGATGAGATGTCATTAAGCTGCGGTATCACTTTACCCTTGGCTAGCAAAGTTAGCCGTATTGATTTGGGGTTACAATTCTTGCAAAGAGGTGATCTTGACCAGAATCAGTTAAGTGATAGTTCTGTGCTGTTTTTACTTGGTTTCACCGGCTTTGATTTCATCACCAAAGCAAAGGATAACACCGCAGCTAGGGATATCCCAGTTAAGGAGGAATTCGAATAATGTCGGACGAGCAACGAACAGGCGACAGTAATAAACGAGATTTACTAAGTTCAATAATAGAAACAAGAGGGCTGGACGAGCAAGAGCTAGGCACCGGAATAGAGAGTTTGCCGGATGAAGCATTGTTTGCCAATATTGATGAAGTGGCGGAGAGGATTCGCACAGCAATGTTTCGCAACGAGCCAATGATCATTTTTGGGCATGACGATCCTGATGGTATAACCAGCACATATATTCTCTATAAGTTCCTTGAGTCCTGTGGATATCAACGGCACGATTATTATATACCCAACCGAAACCTGGAGCCACATGGTATTCAAAACGGCTTTATTGAGTATGTGAAGCAAGGTGGTTACAAGCTGGTTATTACCGTTGATAATGGAATATCGGCAAAGGTTGGAGTGGAACAATTAAACGCCTTGGGGTGTGAGGTTATAATCACCGATCATCATTTGGTGCAACAGGACGCTATTCCGGATGCATATACCATCATGAATCCACAGCTTTCGTACTGCCAATATCCCTTTAAACAACTGGCAGGAGTTGGTGTTGTGTTGATGCTTATCAGATATTTAAGCAAGATATGGGAACATCCAATTGATCCGGCAAGTTACTTCTGGACTGCGGTTGGATCTCTTGCGGACAAGGTGCCCATGATCGGTTTAAACAGGATCATCGTACGCCATGTGCTTGATCATTTTTCAGAGGTTCAGGATGAGACAGTGGACTTCCTGTTAAGGAATTATAATCGTGTAAGCAGTAAAACAGACATATTCAACTTTTTGCAATATACATCCAGATTGATAGCTAATGGGCGTGAAGCTGATGGTCAGCATACCGCATTTCGTTTTATACTCCAGCTCTCTGATGCCAAAGCAAAGTTATTTCAAGATTTAGAAAGACAGAAGAATGATTGGGAAGGGGAGTTGAACCGGGTTTTTGCATTCTTGGATGCTCTTAGCACAGATTTTGTGGGTAGCTATTTTGTGTATTATGATGATGAGGATGTTATTCCATATTCTTTATTGGGAACTGCAGCTACCTATATTGTCAATAAGCTGCATATCCCCACAATTATGCTGAAACACCATAACGGAGATACCGTTTGTGAAGGTAGGTGTGGTGAAGGCTTCAACATGGTTGATTCCTTCAGTCACTGCAAGGCTCATTTGAAGCAGTTTGGCGGTCATCCCAAAGCGGCTGGTTTTACTATGCATCCCGAGCAATATGATGCTTTTTTAGAGTGCTTTAATAGTTTCCTGGTAGCGAATTGGCAGAAGAACGCAAACGAAGTCCCTCAATGGGAAGCTGAAGTAAACTTAATGGATTTAAACGAATCCAATTGGCAGAAGATTGAGCTTCTATTACCTTGGGGACAAATGAATTCTGAACCCATATTAAAAGTGCGGCAAGTGAGCAGAGCTAACCTTATGGAAGCTTTTAGCCTGGATCATTCCGGGGTGGATGTTCCCCACCAAGGTATTGGCGATGCGATAGTGCTGTGGAAAAGCACTGCGGTGATAAGGGTACTTAGTTGGCAGGAAAGCAGTTAAAGCTATCTGTATGAGGATTATAGCTTGATACTGAGCGAAACACTACGGAAATCAATTCATTTAGGTTCCTTGATCATTCCCTTCAGCTATCGCTATATCTTTGCCTTTAATCGGCGGATTGGGTTTTCGTTACTGTTGGTGGCATTTGGCATTAGTATGGTGATCGAGTTTCAGAGGCTTTGGCATAGAAGTTTTAGGAAAACGTTCAACAGAATATTTGGTATGATTCTACGAAGACATGAGCAACGGGACTTTACCGGAGCTACCTATTTACTGTTTTCGTCCATGATCTGCGTGGTATTTTTAGAGCCGGTGATCGCGTCATGTGCAATGGCTTTTCTATCTATTGGCGATACTTTTGCAGCTATGGTGGGGATGAGCTTTGGCAAGCGGAAATTCAAAGGTACGGGGAAAAGCCTGGAAGGAAGCCTTGCTTGTTTTGTATCATGTTTAGTGTTTGGTTTACTGTGGCTGCCCAGCCCAATATTAGCAATTGGTGGGGCTTTGGCAGCTACTTTGGCAGAACTAAGCCGCATACCTTTAGATGATAACCTAAAGATACCCTTTAGTGCAGGCTTGTTCATGACAATCCTGTATATTATATTTTGAGCAAAGAGGCAAATGATGAAGTTATCCTTTGTTATTCCCGTGCTAAACGAAGAAGAATCGCTTTCAACGTTATATAAAGAGATTACCCAAAACTGTGGTGCCCACAGTTATGAGATTATCTTCATAGATGATGGCTCACAGGATGGAAGTTTCAAGGTGATGCAAGAGCTTGCCTTAGCAGATAAAGCAATCAAGATAATCCGCTTTCGCAGAAACTTCGGCAAAGCAGCCGCGTTGCAAGCAGGGTTTAACATCAGTGAAGGGGATGTAGTATTCACCATGGATGCTGATTTACAAGATAACCCATGTGAGATCAATAACTTTCTGGCTAAGCTTGATGAAGGGTACGATCTGGTGTCTGGCTGGAAGAAAAAGAGACACGATCCTATACACAAAACTCTTCCTTCCAAGCTTTTCAATTATGTAACTGCACGTACTTTCAAGCTAAAACTGCGGGATTACAACTGCGGTTTCAAAGCATATAAACACCCTCTGGAGAAAGAGCTTAGTCTGTATGGTGAAATGCACCGTTACATTCCTGCACTGGCTCATGCTTTGGGTTTTAAAGTGGCTGAGCTTGCCGTGGAGCATCGGGCAAGGGTGTTTGGTAAGAGCAAATATGGGTTAGAACGTTATTTAAGAGGATTTTTTGACCTACTGACGGTTAAAATGATAACTTACTATATCAAGAGCCCTCTCTATCTTTTTGGAAGAATTGGGATTATATCTGCCTTTCTTGGCGGAGCAGTAACCGCATATTTGGCAGCATTGAAGTTATTCTTGGGGTATCCTTTATCAAACAGACCACTACTATTGCTTGGGATATTGTTAATCCTTGGTGGGCTTCAGTTTATTTCGATGGGGTTGATATCGGAGTTGATTGTTAACAGGTTTCGCGTGGGTAAAAGAATTCCTATCTCTATTGCCCAGACCGTGAACGTAACCCAACCGGAGTTGATTGTTAAAACCGATCATGAATAATCTGGAGAAGTTTTATCTCGGAAGATACGTCAAAGCTCCGAAGCGTAATTTGTTACGTTTCAGCTTTGTATTCATGATTTTAGGGATTGTACTCTCTGTTGGTATATTAAGTGCCGGATTGAACCTTTTTCAGGGGTATGAAAGCAGTCTGCGGGAAGTCCTACTGGGCTCTTTTCCCCATATCACGATCCAAAAAGCTGAGCAAGATTATATCAGCCTGGAAGAAGCCGCCGGATTACGTGCTGAATTAACTAACAACCCTGAGGTTCTATTAGTAACTCCCACGGTAAGTTATTCTGTAATGGCTGCTAACGAAAGCCGGGTGCGGGGAGCTTCACTGAATGCCTACTTGTTTGATAACAGAACGCCATTTCCTTATGCAGAATATATTAGCGAAGGTAAAGCAACATTACAAGACGGTGAGGTTATCGTAGGCAAGTATCTAGTCAAGGAACTCGGTAAAAAGTGCGGAGATTACCTTAAAATACTATATCCTCAATTGGATAAGATCTCTGCGATGGGTTTGTATCCATCCGAAAGGATGTACAAAATAGTCGGCATATATAGTTCCGGCTTTTATGAAAGTGATCGCTCGCAGGTAATCTGTACCATGAATGATGCGGTTTCATTGTTGAACATCAATCCCAGTTATGCAAAGCTCGAGCTTAGGCTTGAACCAAATGCTGTGGATAATGCAAATCGTATTGCCGAACAGCTTCAGCAACAGTTGGGGCTTTCATATAGTATTTATCCGTGGACCTCATTCAGCGCAAGTCTGCTCCGTTTAGTTACGATGGAGAAGTGGTTGATCTTCATTATCTTCAGCTTCTTAGTATTGATATCCGGTATTAATGTAATTTCTGCAGTTACTACCATTATCTTTGATAAGCGCAATGAGATAGCTGTGCTCAAGACACTCGGTGGCAGTAACAAATCCATCAAGAAACTCTTTGCCTTCCAGGTAGGTTTAACCGGTATGGGGGCAATTTTGTGCGGACAGTTACTCGGTGCACTTCTTTCTTTCTTGGTGGAAAAACAAAGCTGGTACCACCTGAAAGGAGACGTGTACTTCATCGATAGTTTGCACGCCAGTATATCACCATTGAACCAAGGAATTGTGTTCATCGTATCTTCACTGCTTATATGGTGCTGCATCTTGTATCCCCTGAAGCAGATAGACAAGATGCAGATTATAGAGTTACTACGTAATTCGTAAAGGATAATATGAGATATTATGATATTATGGAGAATGACCGATGCTTTGCTTAGCTGGTTATGATCTGTGCAAAAGCTACGTTGATAGTGATCAAAGCATCCATGTGCTTAACAGCACCAATCTTGAACTGAAAGAAGCTGAGATGATTGCCATCACCGGGCAATCTGGCTGTGGTAAAAGCACATTACTACACATTCTGGGATTGCTGGACATGCCGGATAGGGGAAGAGTGTTGATTGGGGGAAGAGATGTACATGCCGGGATGCCTGAAGCGGCCATGATACGTAACAAAGAGTTAGGCTTTGTCTTCCAGTTTCATTACTTAGTAGAGGACTTAACTGCCCGAGAGAATGTCGCACTGCCGGCTATTATTGCCGGAATCAGTACGAGCAAAGCCCAAAAGTTAGCAACCGAATTACTTGAGCGGCTGGGTTTGTCACAACGGTTAAATCGTTATCCCAACCAACTGAGTGGAGGAGAACAGCAACGTGTTTCTCTGGCTCGTGCTTTAATCAACAACCCTAAAATCGTGCTTGCTGATGAGCCCACCGGTAACCTTGACCCCCAACATAGTGAAGAGGTTTGGCAGATGATTGTTAACTTAAACAAAGAGTTTGGGCAGGCTTTCGTAATCGTTACTCACGACCAAGAATCTGCTCGTTTGGCAAATTCGACATATTGCTTGGCAAAAGGTACTTTGAGCATATGTCAATAAACATAAAAATGCATTTATTGCGGGGATTTTCATTCTCCTGAGCCAGCGATGCCGAGATCCAAGAAGTTCTTTGCGCTGATACTTATTCTGCTGCTTGTTAATGCGGCTTTTTTCATTTCCTGGTACTGGTTGGGGATGAGGGTTAGATTCCGCGAGTTACTTGCATATCAGCTGGGTAAGGCAGCAAAGGGGACAATTGAGATAACAGAGCTCAACTTCAGTGACAGACAACTTTTTGCTGAAGGATTAAGCTATTGCTCTGCGGATAGCAGCGTGGTTGTGAATGTGAAGCGTATCCGTGCGCAATATAACCTACTTCGTTTCATTGTCTCCGGTTTTAAACCCTCTCGCTTACTGAGACAGATCGAAATCATTGAACCACAGATAAGCTACAGCTTGCACCCCAAAACTAAGGACAGAAAGCCACAAAAACCCTTCAAATTGCCCGATATTGCCCCTTATTTCTCCAGATTGGATGTTAGAGATGGGAAACTGGATTTGTCTCTTGAAATCCCAGTAAAAATTATAAACAAGGATAATCTAATCATAAAGGAGCAATTTTCTGATCTGAGCTTGAGCATTGTGAACAGCGGAACAAGTAACATAAAGCTCAAGGCGAATAGCTCAGATAAAGGTAAACTGAAGGTTAATGGCTACTTGGATAAGGGATGTGTACGTAATGTTGAAGTGGAGCTTGAAACATATCATCCTAAGTATGTTCACCACGAAGATATTAGGAATGTCTCTACAGAGATATCATTAGTCGGAGATTTAAGTCAGCAAGCCGTCGGTAAGCCATTCTACTACAATGTTCAAACACAGATATGGGGTACACAACTCACTTTTGCAAACAAGTATCCCACAAGCATTCCTTTCATGGGTGCTGAGTTAGAGGGTAACAACCTGAAGGCCCAGTTATCTCGCAGCAGTTTTGGATCAAGCACTATTGAAGCAGAGGTGAAGATTAGCGACTTGGGTAAAAACCTCAAATTCGATTCTGTCTCCGCAGAGGGGAGTTTGGATCTTACCATGATCACCGATGACTTGCAGGGTCAGGTAGATTACTCCTTGTCTGGGCAGGGCACTATTAAAGAACCTCATCTCCAAGCTCGAATCAATTCCGCAATGGCTGGATACAAAAAATACATAGCTAAGGACTTACAGCTTGAAGCAGAACTTGTTGACAGATCGCTGAACCTACAAATTCCAAAGGCATCATATCAGAACCAAATCATCAGTTTAAATGGTTCTTATGAGCTGGAAGATAAAGTTATTAGCGCTACTGTATCAACCTGGCCTATCAACAATGAAGGCGCAACATACAGTGTTACAACAACAATGGATGTTTATGCCGAACTGCTCGATCGTTATCCATTAATTGAAACCAGCATCCATAATATGGACTTCCATTCTGGTACGGTCGCCATCACAGGTGTCAATGGCTACCTGAAGTTAATCCCTGTGGCAGTCGATAATAACTACTATGTCGATGCCAATCTGAACAGCAACAACGGCTATTCTCTGGCTTTAGTTGGAGATATTCTAGATCGAAATCTCTTGCTGGATGCCGAATTTCGGGAGTTGAATGTTGCAGAAATCTATGCCCATAAAGCCATTCAGAAGCTAAATCCCTACGCCAGTGGCAGTTTAAGAGCAATCATGCAAGGTGATGAAATCTATATGAGCACGCGTCTGGATGCCGGCATCAGTGAACCGGTTACTTTCAATTCTCATCTTGAAGGAGTGGGAAGTATTAATCTCAAAACCCTAGATGCTGCGCTACAAGTACAAGGCACGGATGGCTCATTAAACGATCAGAATTTACAATTCTCACTTTCTTCAGCAATCGATAATAAACGTCTCCGCATCAATGGTTTGAAGGTTAATGACTTTCTAAGTTTAAGCGGGGATATGAGCTTGAGGGATCCCAAGGATTTCAGCTTTGATTTAGCCTTGAATGACATTGCTGCTCGAGATATTGTAAGTTTCTACCCCAGTTTGGATACCAGTTTACCTGATTTTCGCGGTTTATCCTTGTTCGCCAATTACAACAGGGATGGTGCGAGAGACCTAAGCGCAAAGCTATCATTGGCATACATTGATCTGATTGCTGTCACCCCCCTTGCGGTAGATATCTCCATGCAGGGACCGATTGAAGATCTGGCAATTGCCGGAGACATACGTAATGAGCAGCATAGATTGTTTGATATCAGTGGGTTGGCGAGTATTAAATCTCAGTTGGATTTGAAGCTTAGTGCTCAATTTTCCAAGTTAAATCTCGGGGAATTGTTGCTCAACTCCGGGGTGCAAGGCATAGGCTCGGGAAGTGCAGGTATTGAGTTCAGCGATCTGTTGAGCGTTAAACCTGCGATGACTATAAAGGCAGACGTACAGGCCAAGGATCTTGTAGTTGGCAAGATTAATATACGTGAGGTTGTAGTTGATGCTGTGCAAAGTCCCACAAAACTACAAGTGGATAGCCTGTATGTTATAGCGGACAATCTCTTTAGCTTAAAGGGAAGCGGGGCAATAGATTACAATGTTATCAAGCGTGAATTTTATGAAGGTAATGACCGATTAAACATTCAGGCTGAGGGACAGTTATTTCCTTGGTTGATGCAACTTACTGCTTTTATCGAGGAGTCTAAAGGTTATTCTGCCCTAAACTTCAGCTTGGGCAGCCAAGATGATCAATTCATGTTGTACAATGGTAATTTAAATATTCATAGCGGTTTTCTACGACTCAAGGATCAAAGCGAAGCATTGGAAAATATCACTCTCAAGGGAATCTTTGATCGTAACAAAGTAATCATCGAGCGTGGTAGCGTGAAGATGGGTGAAGGGGTATTGGTTTTCAACAATATCTTCGAAGCAGATAACAGCGATCATTTTATGCTGGGCTTCATCGATCTTGGCATTTTACGCTTGATGGTTGAAGAACCGGGCATCCTGCTTAATATGCCGATGTTCTCTCCTCCTCGCACTCTGTCTAATATCACTATGAGAGGGCGAGACAGCCGATACGCCACCCTACGCGGTCCTTTCGATCAGATGAAGATTTCTGCCGAAGTTCAGCTTTCGAACTCTGATGTTCTGTATCCTCCCAACACCGCTAACCTGTTAAAGCTTGCCTCAACCCTGAGAGATGCCACAACCAGGCGTAGCTCAGGTGATCCCGCCCCTCTGCCTTTTATCCTGGATGTTATGATAACCCTTGGTGAGAACGTGGCTTTTGTAACATATCCCACACATCTGCAAATCCAACAGGGTGGTTTTCTGCATTTGTTATACGACGGGCAGAAATTCAGCGTTAAGGATGCCAATTTCGCATCGGAGCGTGGGACAATAGACATTTTTGGCACTGTCTTCCAAGTGGAGAAAGTGGACATCAGCATGGTTGAAGCGCAGAACTTGCTTAGTGTAAACGGTATATTCACCAAGCGTGCTCCGGATGGAACCATGATTACTCTCGGAGTTTCAACATCTCCGGATTTATCCAAAAGCTTCTCTGAGCGCTTGGAATTCAGCCTCACCAGTGACAATCCCGAAGATCGTAATATCAGCCAGATTCTTGCACGCTTGCGGTATAATCAGACCGGAGATATAATTGAGGAGCAGAAGGGGATACCCTTACAGGATGAAGCCTTATCTTTGCTATCCAGGAATCTGGATTCCTCTCTGATTACTCCCTTCCTTTCACCTGTGGAGAGCTTTATCCGCCGCAAACTGAAACTGGATGGTTTCTCCATCGGTGCCGGATTTATTCAAAACCTTTACACTCAATACTCAACAGACCCTAACCAACTTGCAGACTACACGGACATGAAGCACTTCACCAATGATATAGCTCAGTTCAGCTCTGCCATTCTGTTAAACAATCTATCCCTATCCATGAGTAAATATCTGGGACGCAGTTTGTTCCTGGACTACAAACTGGAACTGCAGGAAGCTACGGATTTACAAAACAAAACCAAGCTGATGATCTCCCATGAGACATCTATGCGATATATGCTTCCCAAGCGATACAGGCTTGCTTACACATTCAAATATCTACCCCAAGAGAAAGAACTCAGCCACGAGATAATGTTGCAACGCTCCTTCAGATTTTGGGGTTTATGAGTTATAGGCACTCCCCCAAAAAAGTGATAGAACAGAATCGTATCTATCATATTAAC
>CAZPNU010000022.1:22747-41036 GCA_964588075.1 uncultured Candidatus Cloacimonas sp. | reverse complement strand
ATGTTAATATGATAGATACGATTCTGTTCTATCACTTTTTTGGGGGAGTGCCTATTATATCTCGTTACTATCAAACCTAGGAACAGTCCATATTCCCCCGTCATTCCAGCGAAGGCTGGAATCCAGAACCGGTTAATCACGGTAGTGAATAAGCACCATTAGGTTGTAGGGCAAAAAGATACGTGTCGCGTTAATAATGTATAGCACTTAACTGGATTCCAGCCTTCGCTGGAATGACGGAAGTGAAAAGCTGGAATGACGGGAGTAGATAATCGGGATGCAGAGAGGGAAAAGCTGGAAGGTCAAAGCGGGAAAAGAGCTTGCAATCCCATTTATGACCACCAATCTCTTCATATACCAATACTCCCTCGCGCCAGCACCCCGGCACTACCTCACGCCAACCCGTCCTTCATATTTCCCTATCCAGATGCGCATAGTCGTAAACCACAGGCAGTAAACCTGCTTCTACTGTGCGAGAAATGCTGATGCAAGACATAACACATCGAGAGCTAATCCTCTATCATTACAATATTCCACCACCTAGCCCGGCAGGGCGATATAACATAGCGACGGGTTCGCAGCCTTGCTAACAGCAAGGCGAAGACCCTCGTATATATGCAGAAAACAGATAAGCCCCATAGGGCGACATACACACAAGCTAGATTTGCACAATATGATACATCACTTTACTTAGTATCAGTGAAAGACGTTTGCCTGCATCATGTTAATATAATGCCATATATATCGTTTATCTACCCGCAATTGATTGGAGTGCTTAAAAGAGACCCTCAGAAAAGAGATGCATAGCTTTCTGGTGCTAATTATTCTACTAACATCGCAGAGTTCGAAGAGTTACAAAAGATACATATCGAAAAGTCTGAGCAGTTATTTCGCCCTAAGGGGCTTAACTCCGGGCTGTGCTTTACGAGGGTCTTCGTGCCTGCGGCACTACGAACCCATCGCTATGCTATATCGCCCTGCCGGGCTATACGGAGAGATTGATAATAAGTGGATAAACAAGTTCTATTCTGTGAGTCTTATAACTGCTATCCGCTATTCTACCAAACCATCGCTATGCTATATCGCCCTGCCGGGCTATACGGAGGGTTTGATAACAAGAGGCTAATTGAGCCCTTTTATGAGTACCCAGTTTCCAACTCCACATTACCCAGTACCCAGATCCAGTACGCAGCTCCAAAAGAAGATAAGATACAGCCATCAATGTGCCATCTATATGATAATATATACTCCACTTGTTGAACAGTAGCTATTCTCTGATCTGATTAGGGAATTATTAGAGAAAGATAAGAAGATGATTAGCTATCATATAGACAGCAGATTAATGTGAATAAAGTAACTTAGGGTGCGGAAATACTGGGATATAACCAGAGAAAACATGGAGATAAAGCTTATGTAGAGAGCTTTGAGTGAGTGAAAAGCATTACTATCGAAATGATTAATGTAGTTGCAGGTCATGTAGCAAAAAAGCAGCAAAAGAGTATTGTGGAAAACGACAGCCACAATAAAAAAGCGCAGTATCTGTAAAAGCTATGGACACTGCGCTGAGGAAGGGATAAATATGGGGTTATTTCAGCATGGTCATCTTACCGGAAAGCAGGTATTTGTCGAAGTTCAGCGTGTAGAAATACAAGCCACTGCCTACTGTTTTCCCTGACTGATCCATGCCATCCCAAACAATTTCATACATCCCGCGGTGGTTCACATGCAAGCCCAGAGTACGAACCAACTGACCTTTCTGGTTATATATCTTGATAAACACCGGACCGCTTACATCATCCTTCACCTCAAAGCGGATAGTGGTGGAAGGATTAAATGGATTAGGGTAGTTGCCCAGCAGCTTGATGGCAGGGCTAACCTGTGAATCCTGGTTTACCATGTCCTCATTTGACGTTTCGCCACCGGTGAAACTGGTGAATTCGCACACCACACCATAGGCAATGCTCAAGTTGACAATCTGATTGCGCAGAGCAATAGCTTCGGCAGAATTTTCATAAAGCAGATAGTATTGAACAATGAGGGATTCTATCTTTTGTTTTGCCCACACTTTGGGGAGGAAGTCCATGCCCTCGGGAGTGTCTTCGGAGAGAACCGTGCTGTAGGGGAAGCTGACAGTATTGCCGTATAGGTTACCGGAGAAGGTTATCTCAATCGGTTGTGCCTGATTGTATCTGCCACTGACAATAAGCTGATGTCCCTTGTACACATTGGGCAGGGGATAGGGATACACTTCGCTGATTGCTCCGGCAGGAGAAACGGTGAAAGTGGGGGAAAGCATCACGGGATAGCGGATGGAATCATAGAAAGAAGTGATACTTGATTCCAGTTCATCGTTACCCAAAAACTGGGCGAAGCCGTCGTTATTCACGGCGAGATTCATGAGCAACTGAGTGTTCACATCGCTGCCGATTCCGAAGTTAAAGACACAAGGATACACTTCGTTAAGCATAATGATTTCTTGCACATAGTTCAGCAAAGTGGTGGTGTCAATGTGACCAACGGTAGGCACTCCATCGGTGAAAAAGAGGATAATATTGGCAACATCGGGATCACTACCGACAAACTGGGGGATAGCCGTTCCGAAAGCTCCGGAGATGTTGGTGCTGCCATAGGCACTAATGGCGTTTATGAAGTCTAAAGCTTGTTGCTTTGTCTCCATGGTAAAAATCTGATGGGTATCCCAGAGGGGAGTAACGTTAGTGCTAAAGGAGATGAGGTTGAATTTGTCACCCTCATTAAGGTTATTAACGATGTATCTGGCTGCGTCTCTTGCTTGCACGATCTTATTGCCACTCATGCTGCCGGATCTGTCGATGATGAGGGTGAAAACCTTCTCCACATAATCGGCACTGTCGTCATCCGGCTCGGCAATGAAGGTAAAAAAGCCATCACCAAGGTTATCCGGGGCATCAAACATCCCACTGAGAGCGGTGAATGCCAGTGAATCCTGCGCCAGGGAATAGACCACACGGAAATCTGTATCTGCCATAAGTTCCGGGATATAGGCAGTGGCAGTGGCATGATGCTCACTATGAGTGATGGTGGAAGTGAAGTTTGGCGTAAGGAAGCTTTGGATAGTTCTGTCGGAAACCAAGGACACATCAAAGGTTTGAGAGATAACAGGTGATTGTTGGATAACGGAGTAATTATTAATAAGGTTCAGGCTAACATTGCCATATTCATAAGGAAGCATCTGCACATAGCTGATTTCCACTGTGAGAGAATCCTCGGGGAGTAAATTGGCATTGAAGTCGAAAACCACTGGGAAAGCACCCACATAGTTTGTGAAGTATGCGGGGATATTGCTGGGACCGCCCTGGGGATTGGAGGGAGAGCCGGCGATAATGGCGGTATGCCACTCATTCTCCCAAAACCATCGCAACTGTGTGGGACTGGCACCCTCCTGAATGGGGAAATAGTAACGCGCATCAAACAGAGTATTATGGTTGTTTATAAATGTTTCCGTGACAGTAACAACCGCAATCTGATTGTTGATATCTGCCACTTGATTTGTACTATGCAGAGTTAGAAACTGCATTTGATTTGAATCACGATTTAGCACTAAGCCCGTAGCTGATAGGATGACTACGCTAAGAGTAGCCAGCAATAGTAGTAATAGCTTTTTCATTTCCTCTCCTAAATAAACCCTTATTACCGAAGTGCTTGTGCAAGCGTTCGGCATTCTATTTATAGGTAGCATAAATTATACCATAGTTCCAATTATTACATTGCATGTAGCAAACCTGTAAACTTATCCTTCATTAATATGATATTCATCTTGGTAAAGACAAAGCATTCCTATATCAGCTAAGATACTGTTGAGGCTTCCTTGAGAGCAATGTAAAAGATTCCTAAGTAATACTACGGAATCATTAACATTGTTTTAACAGTATGCTCAACAATTCTCCGTGGGATATACGATTTTCTTGTGATGGATGGTGGAGTTACAGTTCCCAGTTGAAGCTTATACCTTGCAAATCGGGATTGGGCATAACTTGCAGACGGGGAGTGGTTTTAAGGCATAGTTGTGCACTTAGAAAGCCTATAACAGAGCCGACAAAGGCATCGCTTGCCCAATGCTTGTTATCGTGCACGCGAGAGCAAGAGGTGAGGGTGGCAATGCCGTAAGCAAGTGGTGGAACCCACTTACTATCCTTATATTGGTAAGCAATGATAGGAGCTACAGACCATGCCACGGTGGCATGACCGGAAGGAAAAGATTCCCTGCTTTTGCTAAAGCCTTCGCCGTTAAAGAACTGCTTGCCTTTTCGGGAGATGGGGCGATTGCGTTGAGTGGCGAACTTCAGCACTTGGGAAGTGCCATTGGCAAGGATAAAGCTTTTCAAGGATATCATGCCAGTGTCCACCGTTTTGTCATCATACAAAATAAGTCCACCTACTGTGCCTAGGGCTATGGCGGGAAGCATGTACTTCCCCTCTCCGAACTGCTTGGCAACCACGCTAATCTGCTTGGTGTTGTCGTTTTTATGTTCCTGCACCCATTGGTTTATATCCTCATCGTAGATATACAATCCCGTAGCTAATCCCGTGATTGCTATTGCTTTCACCCAGTCCTTGCCATCCCAGGATAGTGGAGCTGTGGTACATTCCCACACGGTTTGGGGGTAGGATTTGAGGTATTCAATGGGGTAAGCTGAAGTCTGTGAAGCTAAAGGAACAGCATACACAATGAACAGCACGTACATCGCTGCAGAGATGCTATTTCTTAGATTCTTTAACGAGCTTCTAACCAACGCAGTTCTATGGTTGATAAAAGAGATTAACGGCATATTGAGGTAAGAACGGTGTAAACGATGTTTAGTTGGCTGCGGTTTAGCTGTGCCAGATAGTCTGCAATGAGTATGCTTCTATCCATCTTGACGGAGCAGCAATTGTCAGCATTTAGGATGTTTGCTGTTTCCTGCATCAGCCATTCACGCATAGGGAAGGATGGGGTAGAGGTGGGCAGTGGGGGTTGCAATTGCCTTTTTGTTATGGCAAAGCGGTAGGCAGCAAGAGCAGTGCGGTATATGGGATTAAGCACTTTATTAGGCACAACGCGGGAGTTAGCCAGGCGGATATCGCCAATAGTGGGCGAAATATGCTTCATCATGCGGATGTAGAAGAGGTTATCATTCTTCCAATTATCCGGAATCTGCATCACTGTCTTATAGAAATTATAATCGAAGAAAGGGGTCTCGGATGCAAAAGAGTACCGGTTTCTATCTTCACCCTCAAACAACCAGCGGGCTGAGCGTTCTGCCAATAGGAAGTGTTTATAACGGACATCATAGCTTTCGGTTGGATACATATCAACTAAACGAATTAGATACTCATCCATCAATGTGGGTGAGATGCCGAAGAGTGCAGCAGCTATCCGCGGAGAGATGTAGGTCTGCTTGGTATAAAGATACTGCAAGAATGACTCAGCATTGGTGATGTGCTTATCGGGAAGCAGGTTTGGCAGCACTTTATCGCCACCATCGCCTGTTACAAAGGTAATGAGCTGGGGATAGCTCTGTGCCACGGCATCCATGAATTCCAAAAAGAAAGCCATGCCAAGGTAGTTTACCCCCTGTTTGATGAATCTAAGCTTCTCATATAGGGCAGGGGTTTCCCGGTTTAAGGTCAACACTATATGTTCGCTATTCAGATTTGATGCCAACTGTTTGGCAATAGCCATGTCATCGGTAGCAGTTTGGGCACTGTCCATATAGGTGATGCTGCCAAAGGGGATATTGTGATGTGCAAAAGCGGCTGCAACCAGACGAGAATCCATCCCACCGCTGAGAGCTAGCACACAATTGGGATAGCTCTTATAAGGTCTTGTGGCGGATAGAAAGCATTCTGCTGCTTCCACCAATCTATCAGCATATGTTCCTCGCCTATCCGGCTCAACAAAACGGAGCAATGGTTGAGATGAGCAACTATACGCTGAAGTGGCTGTATCTAAGCATGCCATGCTCGCTGCGGGAATGGTATCAAGCTCATCCCACACTGTTCCCCTTCCGGGAACGTAGCAAAAGGACAGATATAGCGCACAATAAAGCGGATTTGGGGTAAGCTTGGCAGCGAGTTTGGTAGCCAGGGCTATATCTCTCCCCACAAAGCGGATATGCTCATCAGTATAGCTGTATACGGGCAGTCTAGCCAAAGCATCGTTTGCCCAAAGCAGAGTTTTGCTTTCATTATTGTAAGCAAGCCAGAAAAAGCTATGTGGGAAATTGCCAAAATGCTTGCTCCAAAGCCGACCAAACTCAGCTTCGCTAGGCTGTATTTCCGAAAACTCGGTTATCAAGGAAGTGATGCAAGAAGGGTTACTTTCTCTGCATTCAAGGAAGATCTGCCAATCATGCATGCTAATCTTTTGGATTTGGTAACCGGGGTTGGTGGATAACAATAAAGCTGTGTGCTCGTTAAGTAGCAGCTTTTCTATCACAGTATCGGGAAGCATGGCTGATACTTCCTGATAATACTCAGCAAGCTGTAGCTCAAAATCAGCAATAAGCTTATGGCTGTATATCAGGTTTACTCCCGGCATCGATTAACCTTATCTAATTTTTGCATATTTCCCATGCGGTTCAGACACATGATTGGGTACTATCCTGTCAAGGAAATTTGCCTCTTTATGCTAATCTCGTCGAAGCTATTACTTGATCATTACATAATCATTGCATGTTTCATCCGTAATAAACATGTAATGATTATGCAATGATCCCAAGGAGAAATTGACAATTGTTATTGACATCAGTGCGGATTTTCTAAAGCTGAACCGCCTATCAGTTACATAGAATAAATGTGAAGTAAATATGGATAAGGGATGTCGATAAACCTAAAAAAGAACATCATCATGAGTGGAAGCTTCAGGATAGTTGTGTTAATACTATCCTTTCTCAGCAGTTGGATAACCGCAAGGTATCTGGGTGTGGAGCTAAAAGGTAAGCTTAGCTATTTTATCACTATGGGTGGTTTTATCTGGATGGTGATGGATTTTGGGTTGTTCAGAAGCTATCCGTATATCGTGCGTAAGAACCCTGATAAGGTTGATAGTCTGTTTACTTGGACTCTTCTCTGCTTTGTGGCAGAAACAATTATCATGTCATTGTTGGGGCTGGGCTTGCTAAATCTATGGAGTTCGTTACTGGGCTTCACCTTCAGCAGAATTACCATACTACTATTCGTATTGTATATCACTCTCACTAAGCTGTTTATGCAGATGCAAGGCTTGTATGTGGGACTGGATAGAATATTCGAAAGCTCGATTGGATACTTCCTTAATTCTTTTGTTGGTACAGCTTTGTTTGTGCTGGCCTTTTTCCTGCTTCGTAATGCAGACAGGCTCTTAGTCGTGATGTGCATCACAATTTTCACAGCATTCAGTTGTTCGCTATACCTGCTGTTGAAATACGGGCAAAAGATACGATGGTCTGAGCTTGAGCTAAGTTTCAGTAAAGTAGCATATAGCTATGGATTCAGGGTCTTTCTATCATCTCTGTTCATCATGTTGTTGCTCAAAGTGGATATCGTTATTGTGAAACAGATGCTTGGCTTTGCAGAAGTAGGTATATATTCTGTTGCCTCACATATTGTGGATATTCTGCAGGTTGCATCCAACATGGTGGGAAGCTTGTTATTAGTTAAGCTCTCCGATACCGAGGACGATGTGGAGAAATGGGTGTTGATGAAGAAGATGTTGATGGTGTTCTTCTTGTTCCTCAGTGTTGCAAACATCGGATTCATTTTGGTTGGAAAGCTAATTCTGCAGGTGATGTTTGGTGAGCAGTTTGTGCCAGTGTACTACGTTTACATCTGGCTGATGCCTGCATGCTACGGTTTAAGCTTTGGATCTCTATTCAACAATTATCTGAACGCCAAAGGGTTTCCCATTATAAGTATCATCTTGCCTGCCTTGGCAGTTGTGTTGAATGTGGCACTAAACTATATCTTGATTCCTGTTTGGGGAATATATGGAGCAGCTGTGGCTACGAGTGTTGCATATCTATTGTGGTTTATATTAATCGTGGCTTACGAGCAAAAGTGCACCAAGGGAGTGATGATAAAGCATCTGATACCTGTAAAACAGGATTGGATGGATGTATATCACCTTGTGATAGGCTTTGTACGCAGAAACATGAACAAGCGGAATCGATAGGCGCTGATAAGTGAGTAATCAACCAAAGATAGATAACATTCTGATAATACACACTTGGGGGATTGGGGATTTGATATTGCTCACTCCGGTGTTGAATGCGGTTTATGCTATTCACCCCGAGCTTAAGTTTCACTTTCTGTTTTTCCCGAAGGCTGCTGCTATCCCGTTGAAGCATGCTCCATATGTGGGTGAGATAAAGTTCTGTAGCTGGAAGCCCAAGGAATTGTTGAAGTCAATACTCAGTTTACGTAAAGTACGCTATGATGCGGTAATGTTCTCATCCGGTGTTACGCCTTGGAAGGCATGGCTGTTTCTGTTGTTACTAAAAGCCAAACGGAAGGTTGGGGAGTATAACAAGTTTAGATATCCAATGCTGCATGCTTCCATACCTTTTAATGGCACAAAAAGCAGAACCGAGAGTAATTATCATCTGATAAGCACATTATTGGATATGCCAACATGGAGCAACGCACTTGTTCGTAGAGATGAACTAGGCCTTTATCCGAAGTTTTACCTTCAAAATAGCGTTCACCTTTGGGCACAGAATTATTTGGAGCAGATGGGCTTTGGAGCTAAGAAGCTGCTTGGTATGCATCCCGGATGTATGGCAAAGAACAGTTATCGCCGTTGGGATAAGGACAACTTTGTTGCACTCATTAAGATGATTAAAGCAGAATATGATTATGATGTGCTTGTGATAGCAGGACCTGATGAACTGGATGTGGGTGAGTATATTAGTGAAAAAAGCGATTGTAAGCTGTTAAGTAAAGCCTCTCTATGCAATGTTGCGGCTGTGATAGCAAGGTGCGACTACTTTATCAATACAGATTCAAGCTTGGGGCATATAGCTTCTTGTTTCAGGATTAAAAGCCTCACTATCTTTGGTCCTGGAGATGAAGCGCAAACAGCACCATTCTCTCCTGAAAGCAAGGTTGTGAGAAATGATATAAGCTGTGCACCTTGTGTGGGAAGAAAGAGAGTTGCCTGTGAAGTGGAGTGCTTAAAAAAGTTATCAGCAGAGAGAGTATTTGGCGAGTTTAAATCCTTGAATGATTAGTCAGGATGAGAACTTTCCTTCTTTAGAAAAACTCAATAGCTTGACCATGAACGGGATACCAAGGCTAAGGATAATCAACAATATGCCGGCGCTTTGAGGTAGGTTCAGGGTTTCGTGCAGAATAACGGAGGATAGAAGGGCTGCAATCAACGGTTTCGCCATGAAGTAGGCTGATGCATTGGTTGCGCTTATCACTTTCATTCCCTCGAAGTATAGCAGATATGCCACTCCGGTGATTATTAGCCCCAGATATGCTACGAAACATATATTTATCATGGATGCCGAAAACAGTAAGGGCCTACCTATCAGTGCGCTAACAATAAAGAGCACAGCACTGCCAAAAAGGAATGATAAAGAGTTCGTGGTCATGTTACCAAATTTGGCAACTGCAGACTTGGTAAGCACTGTCCAAAACCCGAATAGTAGAGAAGCTGCAATGGCATAACAGATACCCAAGCTAAGATTGCGATATTGTGTGCTGTGGAAATCAACCTCGAAGAGCAGCATTAGCATTAGTCCCAACATACCGACACACAAGCTAATCCCCTGTATCAAACCCAGTTTTTCCTTCAATATCATTGCAGCGAAGAAGCTGACAAAAACAGGATTCATACTCATAATAACCGCACTGAGTGATGCCTTTCCGTAAAAAATGGATAATTGTAAAAGCAGCATACTAACACATACATTTAGGATACCTAAACCTGCTATGTGCAGTATGCTGCTTTTGTTTAAACTAAGCTGTCTAACTCTGCTCTGTCTGATGGCAGTTGGCAGTAGCACCAATCCACCGATTAGAAATCTCCAAGCTGTAAGAGTAAAGGGATCTATCCTTACTCCAACTAACTTTCCGGTTATCTCTAAGCTTGACCATATCAGTATGGCAACAAAGCAATATAGATGGCTTCTTAAGATCAAGTTACTTCATTAAGACCATTTTCTTGGTGCTGCTGAAGCTTCCGGTCTTTAAACGGAAGAAGTAAACGCCACTGGTAACACTTTTACCGGAATCATCAGTTCCATTCCAGCTAAGAGTTGTTACACCTTGGGGAGCATGAGCAACATTGAAGGTCTTTACAATTTGTCCCTTTTGATTGTAGATAACTACATCAGCAGGAGCAGCTTTATCAAGAGTGAAACTGATATTGGTATTAGGGTTAAAGGGATTAGGATAGTTACCAATAAGAGCTGCACCGGCAGGAGTGACAACTTCATCATCAATATCTGAGGGAGGAGCAGCATTGAAATCTGCTAACATTCTAGGGGTGATTTGTACAGTGGATTGATAGTGAGCAATGATACCTTGAAGATTGAATGTTCCTGTGTGAACAGGGGTTCCAACATAATCTGCATCCCAGAAAGTGGTGCGGAAAGTCATGGAACCTGAATCATCTGACAAGCCCAGATTGATTGATGGATTAACGGTGTAATTTCCGGTGGGGTTATCGAAATGGACATCATTAAGATACACAACGCGGGATTGATAAGCATAGATACCAATATCAGAGTTCAAATCGGCAATGGTAACAATAGGAATCACTAGGTTGTTACCTGTTGAAGTGGCAGGGCCGGGATTTGAAACAGGATTGAATTGGAGAGTCTCAAAGAATTGGGTAAGTCTTCCGGAAAGACCGGTAATGGCATCACCAATATTATAGTTGGTAGTGATAACACCTGCTGTATCATCAATGAGGATACCTGCGCCATCATCTTGCACATACTTCTGGTTTCTGTTGCTTTGCTTGAAACTGAGAATTACAGGGTTGGGAAGATAGTATACTGTCTGGTCTGCGGGCATCTGACGCAATTCGGCAAGACTTCCCACCGGGGTTGCAAAGCTATAGGTTGCTGAAGCAGTGATGCTGGGAACTAATCCGGTAGCATATGCTTTTGCTTTAACAGTTGTTGTGGAGGTGATTTGTATCGGGGTAGAGTATAGAGTTGAAGTTTCAGAAGGCTCGGTACCATTCAGGGTGTAACGAATGCTGGCTCCGGGAGTGGTTGTGGAGATAGCAACACTTACAGGCTGGACAAAATAGCCACTGGGGGGATCGAAGGAAGGAGTAGCTACGCCACCTTGCAGGGCACCGCTGATGCGAATGTTATCTATGCGATTGTTACCAGTGCCTGAAGTAGCACCGTTAAGTACGACTCTGATACCGAAATTGGCATTGTTAGCCACCCCGGCAACACCACTGAAATCAACATTAACCATTTGAGTTTCCACCCAAGCATTGGTGAAAGCACTTAGATCAATGGTCTGTTTGGTAATCCAATCGGTACCGTTGATGGTGTACTTCACTTCCTGTGTGGTAAAACCTGTGCCTGTTTTGCGGGTAGGATAAGATAAGGTGATGCTGTCAAAACCTACGGTTGATGCCATCATGGTAAAGTAGGCGCCGTTGTTTTCATTATCAAGACCACCACGTGGTGCAAAACTTCCACCAATAACCTCACCATCGACGCCATTAAACAATGTCCCGCCGAATGAGAAGGCTTCAGTAAAAGTGTAAGTAAGTTGGGCATTACCGGTCGTTGCGGCAATGGGTTGGGCCCAGCTTTGATCAGTTGCCGGAGCTCCGGTGTTGAAGTTCCAATAGTAAAGAACTGTCTGACCGAAGACCAAAGTCAAAGCTGCCAGCATCAGTACGGTTGTTAGTGCTTTTTTCATCATTTACCTCACTTTGTTAAAACTAGTAGAGCACAATATAAAAATGAACCTGCAAGCAGGATACTATCAGCACGATCTAAAATCCCTCCATGACCCGGAATCAAGTTCGAGCTGTCCTTAACACCACAAAATCGCTTAAACATCGATTCTGTTAAATCACCTATTTGACCAAATATTCCCGCGGCAACTGCTATTAGCAGCAGATCAGGCAACGGCAATATATTTAGCTTCATGATATACAATATAGCCACAATAATCCAAGGGACAAGCCCCCCTGCGATAAATCCGGCTAAGGATTTACGCGGACTTACTGCGGTTATGTTGCGTCTTTTACCAAATTTCATGCCGATAAAATAGGCACTTGAGTCCACTATCCAGATCATAGCAATTAAGGCAAGTAAAATTTTCTTATCATTATACCACAAGCCTATGCGGGTTATCATTGCCGGGAACACTGATGTGTACAAGATGAGAAATATCGTAGCGAACATTCTGGGGATGCTCTTCTTCTCGTCCCACTTTATTAACGCGATCACGAACGTAAAAAGAGATACTAACCAGAGCAACAACAAATCTAGTTTATCGGTGTAAATAAGAGCAAAATACGATGCTGCGCTTACAGTTATCCACAACTTAGAAATATGGATATCTGCCTTTCTGAGCATGCATATTAACTCCCAAGTGCCAATAATTGCCACTAACCCAAGGGCAAGTATTAATGGAAAACCTCCATAGTATAGGGCAAACAAAGCAAGCGGTAGCAAAATAACAGCCGTCAATATCCTTGTATGGACTTCCTTCACTTCTTTCTTCCTCCAAATCTCCTGTCTCGCTGTTGGTAGTTAAGCAGTGCTTTTATGAATTCAGCTTTTGTAAAGTCAGGCCAGAGAGTGTCAACCACATATATCTCCGAGTAAGCAGATTGCCATAAGAGGAAGTTCGATAAGCGCATTTCTCCGCTGGTCCTGATGATTAGATCAGGATCCGGTTGATTCTTGGTCCATAGGTACTGAGAGAATTCATCAATGCTTAGTTTTGAGACATCGGGGTTGGCTGAAACGAGCTTTTTGATACCTTCAATAATCTCCAGCCTTCCTCCATAGTTGAAGGCAATATTAAGAGTCATGCCGGTGTTATATTGGGTTATTGCAGCGATACTTTTAATCTCATTCCAGTAGGTTGGGTCTAAGCCTTCACTACTGCCGATAAACTGCACCAGTATGTTTTGCTTATGCAACTCCGGAATCTCTTTCTTTAGTTGCTCTTTCAGCATTTTCAATAATCCATTAACCTCATCGACAGGTCTGTTCCAGTTCTCGGTAGAGAATGTGTAGAAGGTTAGGTATCTTATGCCAAGTTCCACGCCAAGCTCAACCACTTCACGGATGGATTTCGCCCCAGCTCGGTGGCCGAAGAGATGGGGGCGTCTTCTCTGTTTTGCCCATCTTCCGTTCCCATCCATGATGATACCAACATGAGTCGGTAGGATATCTTTGTTGAGAAGGGGTATCAGTTTTTTGTAATCAGTATCAGCCATTAATCCTCTGAGATGCTGCGTATTTTAACCATGCGTAGATAAAGCCATCTAAATCACCATTCATAACTTTATCCACCTGACCGCTTTCGTAATTTGTGCGGTGATCTTTTACCATCTGATAGGGTTGAAACACATAACTTCTAATTTGATTCCCCCATCCAATTTCGGTCTTGCTGCTATCAACCTTCTTCTTCTCAGCCTCGCGTTGTTCCTCATAATACTGATAAAGACGGCTCTTCAGTATTGCCATTGCTTTTTCACGATTCTGTATCTGTGAGCGTTCATTTTGGCAGCTAACAACAATATTAGTTGGTAAGTGGGTGATTCTAACCGCACTATCTGTAGTGTTCACATGTTGACCACCTGCTCCGCTGGCACGGTAGGTGTCAATCTTCAAATCTTTGGCTTCAATATCCACTTCGATATCATCATCAAATTCCGGATACACGAACACGGATGCAAATGAGGTCTGACGTTTGCCTTGAGCATTAAAGGGACTCATCCTAACTAATCTGTGGATACCAATTTCGCTCTTCAGCATTCCATAAGCATAATTACCACCTACTTCCACACTAACGCTCTTCAAGCCGGCTTCTTCTCCGGGGAGTGAGTCTATTATGTTAAAGGTGAATTTATTATCTTCTGCCCAATGAGCGTACATACGCAGAAGCATCTCGGCCCAGTCCTGTGCCTCTGTACCCCCGGCACCTGCATGGATTGTGAACAAGGCATCGTTGTGATCGTACTTATCGTTCAAGTAACATTCGATCTCAGACTTCTCAATAAATGCTTTTATGTCTTCAATGCTATCTACCGCTTCATCAAACAAGCTAGATTGAAACTCTTCATCAAGGAAACTGATATAGGTTTCAAGTTCCTCTCTAACTCTGTCCAGTTTATTGATATGGCTAATCTCTTCACGTAATTGGCTAAGCTGTTTGCTGATTTTTTTGGCTCTTTGCTGTTCATTCCAAAAGCCGGGTTCATTCATTTGCTGTTCTAATTCACCTGCTAGCTTATGCTTCGGCTCAGGATCAAAGTAACCTCCGGATCTCGGATATCTGGTCAATAAGCTCAAGAGCAGTCTTTTTATAATCTGCGTATTCCATTCTCTTCCTTCCTTTTAAGTTATCGCCCTTCTCGCTTGTTCTTGGAGTTTGTGTCAAGTGCTTTTTTCTCTTAAAGGTACTGATACCTGAACAAGCAAACTAATGATGCAGGTATCTTGAACAGCCTATCTATAAACTTACTTGCAGCAACAACTCACTTAAGTAGCAAGATATCAGTGCAAACTAAGGTTATATCTGAGTTTATTTTATATACTCTAATACTAATCAATAAGCGTTAAATCAGCCTACACCAGGACTACTTTACTCTGAGAATTCTACTTATTACCTTCACATTTCCTTCAGATGCTTTGATAAAGTAAATACCTGAACCGGTGTCATTGCCTTGGCTATCTCTACCATCCCATGTGAGTTGCAGAGGGTTGGTTGGCAGCCCCTCGTATATTGTATTCACTATCTGACCCCGAGTGTTGTAAATAGCAACATGTAACCTAGTGGTATATGTCTTGGGGTGTACTGTAAAAGTTGTTTGAGTACGAAAGGGATTTGGATAATTACTTGTCACTCTCATGTTTAAAACAGAAGTAGCACTTGGGTCTGTAACCACGCTAGGCTCTTCAAACACAGTACTAAAAACATAGTCAACAAATGCTTCCGCATCTTCTCTCAGCATGTTAAACAGAGGAAAGCTGAGGCAAATCAGTTTGCCGGATCCATAAGTACGCATTATTCCTACACAGCTGCCATTGAGAATGCCTTGATTAATATCAGAACTGTAATCCGAAGCATAAAGGTATATGCTCTCTTGCGGATTAACAGTCTGAAATCCTTCCACTCCCATTATATGACCTGCTAGTGAGGATATAGTTTTCTCATTGTCAACAGATAAGCTCGGAAAAACATCACTAGTAGGTGTAGCATATTTGAATCTGGCACCCGAATGATAATCCACTTCACAAACCCCAAGAACATCATAGGTGAAGCTCCCCGGAATAAACGAGTTGGGATATATTGTGTTTAATTCGAATGCATGACTTGGAAAGTAGATACTAAACAGCACTTGACCACCCAGATAAATGTAATCACGTAATGCTTGTTGAATTTGATGTGGATATGAATAATCCGATTTATCATTGCCGTGCCACAGAACAGATGAATAGATACCTATATCAGCCAACCGCAGGATTGAATCATTTTCCTCAAGATCAATGAAATTGATGGGTCCATATCCTTGAAGCAGATCGTTGTAAAATTCGTCCACAGCCGAATCAGAAGGTAAGAAAGGATTGGTGCTGGAGAAGTTCTTACTCTCGTCAACAATTAAAATACCTGAATTGAGTGACACTAACCTACTGGACAAAGGTTCGGAAGGAGGGCTAATGTATCCTTGGTTGTCAATGGCGTAAATCTGATAGAAGTAATATTCTTGGTTTGCCATGATGTTTGGATCTGTGAAACAGGTATCCGGAGATGCAACAGAGCCGATACAAGACCAATTATCACTTTGCCCAAGCTTCCTATATATGCTATAACTTACCACGTCTAATTCTGCATTAGCTTTCCATGAAATACGTATTGATTGTGTATTTGGACTATCAATCAATCCCTGTGGTGCTTTTGGCAGAGATTGAGGTGTCTCTCCACTATAGATTCTCATACCTGGATACCCCGAGTTATTCACTGCAGCAACGGCAATATGATATAGCTGCCCTTCGGTTAAACCGGATATCGTACATTGCGTAGCACTAGTGTATTGCCAAAGAACTAAACTATCCAAATCTGTGCCATAGAATACTGCATAATTTTCAACTTCAGGGTCTTCAGAGCTATCCCATCTTGCCTGCAGTGAGCTTCCTAGACCGGTATCAATAATTCTTAAACTATTCGGAACAGGTGGTTGGTTTGCAAAGATGGCAGTGGTTGCCAAAGCCGCTCGTAGTATTTGCTGAGCATATTGGAAATCAAGGTTGTCTATAGTATCCTGACCGGTATGCCACATTGGACTAAGGTACCTCTCTA
Organism: uncultured Candidatus Cloacimonas sp.; assembly: GCA_964588075.1. Taxonomy (GTDB): domain Bacteria; phylum Cloacimonadota; class Cloacimonadia; order Cloacimonadales; family Cloacimonadaceae; genus Cloacimonas. Next base: position 24,515 of record CAZPNU010000022.1, on the reverse strand, counting down.
TGAACATTAGCGAGTGATATCCAGCATGGTCGAATATTCCTCCATCGCCGCCATAATTCAAGGGAGAGGCAACAGGATCAAGATAAGTGTATGGTTCTGAATAAGCTATCGCTTCTCTATGCAACGATGGTGCACCGGAGAATGATGAGATATAGAACTCATTGCTGACAGGAATGTTAGACCCAAGCATATCCATGTTCACCATAACACGTATATCGTGGTTTTGACTATGAGCATAATCACAGTATTCTTCGGACCCCCATGCGTTTAATTCTTCGTTACTGATAGCGATGAATCGAATTGTGCAACGAGGTTGATAACCATATAGTTTCATAACTCTTGCCATTTCTAACATAGCTGCGGTACCACTGGCATTGTCATCCGCTCCGGGTGCCCAAAGGAGAGGATCGGTGTTTAGAGACTGAGAATCATAATGTGCACTTACAATTACATACTTCTCGGGGCTTTGATATCCCGGGATGGTGGCGATTACATTGTATTGTGTGATACCAGCGCGTTGATATTCTTGCAAATAGGTATTTGTAATACCATAGCTATGAAACTTCTCTGCTATCCAAGTAGCAATCTCCAATTGATTGCTTGCCAAAGCATAGCGGGTTTGGTAACTTTCCAGATGTTGAACATATGCGTATAGTGAATCAACGCTCACAAACGGCAGAAGATTTTGCACCGCAGGTATTGGCTCATAAGTTTGAGCAAACAACACTCTGAAAGAAATCACATACAATAGAAAGATCAAGTGCTTGTTCATAGTTGCTCCCTGTAATAAGCTAGTAATCTACTTACACTTTTCCGAAAGTCATTCTCTGTTAAACGTATTATACACAGCTAAATAAACACATATTGAGCCAACAACAATCCCTCTGAAAATCTGATATAAAACCGTATAGTTGCATCAAAGTAAAATATATATTGCAAGTCAAGTAATTTCTGCTAGCCGACACTCTTCCTTTTTCAAAGAGATAATCAAGTCATTATCATCTCTTAATCAAGCCTTAATAATTAAGGCTTGATTAAGAGTAGATTAAGAAGTGATTAACAGTGTGAAATAAGAGAGAATAAGTTACGTGATTATCAGAATACAGAGTTGAGTAAAGAGGTTAATCAATGTTACCCAGTACTGCTGCTAATGAAAAACAGAAACAAATCTTTGACCTGCTGCTGCTTAAGACGAATGGAAATAAAAAAGGAGGAAAGCGCTTGCTTTCCTCCTTGATTGAATGTATGTTTGGTATTTACTTCTCGATTTGGAACTCTATACGACGGTTCAAGGTGCGACCGGCAGGAGTATCATTGGTGGCACGAGGTTCTGTTTCACCTTTTCCAAGAGTCTTCATTCGGTCGGCTTTGATGCCTTTATTTACTAACCAGGTTTTAACAGCAGCAGCACGTCTTTCAGACAAAGATTGGTTGCTGACATCGGTACCCACATTATCTGTATGACCAATGATCACGACCTTGACATCAGGATTTGCTGCCAAAGCTGTATAAGCTTTTTCCAATATCTGAATGGAAACGGGCAGTAAGGTGGCTTTACCGGTTTCGAAGAGAACTCCTTCAAGGGTTAAGGATACGCCTTCGGTAAGGTTCAAAACGTCGTCCTTGGGATCCAGAGGATTCTTGTTTTCCTTAACTTCAGTTGCGTCATCAACACTGCCTTTATCGGTATCAACAACAAGAGGATCGGTCTTGTACTGTGACACTTCAGCATAGTCGTTCAAACCTTCACCATCGGTATCAGGATTAA
>CAZPNU010000022.1:0-22647 GCA_964588075.1 uncultured Candidatus Cloacimonas sp. | reverse complement strand
GCGGATTGGTTTTATGATCCATCACTTCAGCATAGTCGTTCAAACCTTCACCATCGGTATCAGGATTAAGCGGATTGGTTTTATGATCCATCACTTCAGCATAGTCGTTCAAACCTTCACCATCAGTATCAGGGTTTAAGGGGTTGGTCTTATACTGCATCACTTCAACGTAGTCGTTCAAACCTTCGCCATCAGTATCGGGATTTAAAGGATTAGTCTTGTGTTGCATTACTTCGGCATAATCGTTCAACCCTTCACCATCGGTATCAGGATTAAGCGGATTGCTCTTATATTTCATCACTTCGGCGAAATCATTCAGACCTTCACCATCAGTGTCGGCAAGCTTAGGATCGGTGTTATACTTGCTGGTTTCATCAAGATCACTCAATCCATCTCCATCGGTATCCAGAGTAGCAGGATCAACCTGGGGCACAGGAACCGGTTTAACAGGTTCGGGGGTTGGAACAGGCTTGGGTGCGGGGGTTGGAACAGGCTTGGGTGCGGGAGCAGGAGTGGGCTTCACAACAACGGGAACAACAGGCTTGGGTGCAGGTTTCTTGGGCACATTCGAGAATGATAAACCAACAGAAAGGTTGAAAAACCCATCTTGCTTTTTGTCAGTAAATCTATTTAGATCATCATTGGCACGTGCTCTGCCATCGAGAATATCAGAATTTGCCAAATTGTATCCTGTGCTTACTTCTAACTTCAAACCTTCCTTGATTGCGGTGTGTATACCAATGCCAACAGGTACCAAGGGAATAACATCTGCATCTGCATCTCTAAGTTCTTTGGATGCACCGGCACCAAGGTATATAAAGGGTGAAACATTAGCTTTTACAAAGGGCTCAAACAAAACGCGATAATCAGTTTTAATAGTTTGAGTCTTGTAAGTCTTGGAAGCATGCAGTTGAGTATAACCTGCACCAACTCTTACGAATAAAAATGGAAAAACATCCAGTTGTACATGACCTCCAACGAGAGGACCGAAGTTTTCGGCACTTCCGGCATTGTCACCTCTGGCAACTCCCAAATCAAAGCCATAGCTCCAACCGGGGCTGGTGTATGCTGCGCTTGCAATGGAAACGAACAACAGCATGCTTAGGATCACAAGACAAGTCTTTGTTTTCATAATCGGCTCCTTATTCCTGTATAATTATAGTTATTCAACCTCAGGCGTAATGACTTATTCAACTCAAGCCGAAAATTCACACAGCAAGAGCGAAGATGTAAAACCGCCAAGTACACTGAGAATCTACTTACAATCCTTCTAAGTGCAAGCTTTATTTATTATCAAATCTTGTCCAGCAATTATGTGCGTTCTGCAAAAGATTATTAATGCTGCTTGCGGATATCTGTAAACATAAGCTCTCATGTAACAAACGGAAGGGGAAAATTATCCGCAGATATGCGAAGCTAATTACAAATGCTAAACGACTATGTATAAACGCTATAAGAGTAAAGATAAACCTTCTACTTCATTGAAATGGCTATATCATACTAAAATAGTTCTTGACAGCAGGGGCGCCTTGATTATTGCGGTTAGTGAATGCTTACTTACCAAGGATGTGATTAATGGAATTTACCGTTAGACAAATGGAGATTATCGATGCCGCAATTCATGTGATTGCCAATGAGGGTTACGAGAACCTTACTACCAAGAGGTTGGCATCGATGATGAATTTCACTGAAGCTGCATTATACAAGCATATCCCCTCCAAGAGAGATTTGGTACTAATGATCCTTACTCATTTTACGGATGTCTCTGCTAAGGTGTTGGAGAAAGTCCGCAATCTACATTTGGAACCGGTAGAGAGCATCAGGCTTTTCGTGCTGAACAGGTATCGTTTGTTTGAAAGCAATCCTGCGTTAGCCAAGGTTATGTTCTCCGAAGAGCTGTTCAAGAACGACCCGAGTTTCTCCTCTCAATATCTGCAAATGATGCATGCTCATCGCGATGAGATAATTAGATACATCAAACTAGCCCAGAATAACCAAAGCATACAAAGCAACTTCGAACCAATGCATATATTCAGAATCATTATGGGAGCAACACGTCTCTTGGTTACCCAATGGACCATGAACCATGGGGCTTTTGATTTGCAAAAAGAAGGAACTGATCTTATCAATACAATAATCAAACTAATAGAGGTAAAGAAATGAGAAGACAAATCATCAAAATCGATGAGTCTAAATGCACCGGATGCGGAGCTTGCATACCCGGTTGTCCTGAAGGAGCTCTGCAAGTTATTGACGGCAAAGCTCGCTTGGTAAGTGATCTCTTTTGTGATGGATTGGGAGCTTGTCTAGGCACTTGCCCGGAAGCAGCTATTGAAGTGGAAGAGCGCGAAGCAGAGCCATATAGCGAAGCATTAGTAATGGAAAACATCATGAGGGCGGGGGAGAACACCATCAAAGCTCACCTTCATCATTTGAAGTCTCATGGCGAGACTACGTATTATAACCAAGCATTAGAAATACTCAAAGATGCCGGATATGATATTGAAGCTTTAACCCAAGAGGAAACAATGGCTTGTGGTTGTTCCGGAACCCATGCACGAAAGATAGATAAGCCAACCGAACAGCAATCTGTTACCGGAACCGTTAGCAGCGAGCTTCGTCAATGGCCTGTGCAGCTTACCTTGCTCAATCCTGCGGCGGAATATTTTGAGAATGCAGACTTGCTTATTTCTGCTGATTGTGTTCCCTATGCCTATGGCGACTTCCATCGTCGTTTCCTCAAGGGGAAAATTGTCATCACTTTTTGTCCCAAACTGGACATGGATATTGAAAGATACATTGACAAGCTTGCCCAGATATTTACGCTCCACTCCATAAAGAGTGTCACCATTGTACGCATGGAAGTTCCTTGTTGCGGGGGAACTGAAGTAATACTCAAAAGAGCATTGGAGAAAGCCAATAAGCTCCATTTCGTAAAAGTTTATGTGGTTTCCGTTGATGGAAGCGTGATGTAAAGGAGGATGTAATGAATAGCAGATATTGGAAAGATATTGACCCTGTGCTGAATATCAACGGCATACATGGGGTTAAGCTGTATAGCGATCCCGAAGGTGAGATTGTCCATCTCGCTCTTGCTCCCGGAGCACATCTAAAAGCCCATGTCACCCCCGTGAATGTTGCATTTTATGTTTTGGAAGGCGTTGCCACCATCCACATTGCTGATGATAAGCAAAGCTTTACCAAGGATACCATTATCGACAGTCCCAAAGATATTCCCCATGCCGTAACCAACGAAGGAAGTGAAAATCTGCGCCTCCTCGTTATCAAAATGCCAAAACCATAAAACATAGAAAAGGAGAAACTACCATGAGTATGTTTTGCTATCAATGCCAGGAAACTTCACGCAACATAGGCTGCACCATGCGCGGCGTATGTGGCAAATCCCCGGAACTTTGTCATTTGTTAGACCTTTCCATTCATGCCATGAAAGGATTGGCTTACGTATCTGTGAAACTGCTGGAAAAAGGAGTTTATCATAAGGAAGACGCACTGGTTATGATGGGTGGACTTTTCCGCACCATAACCAACGCCAACTGGGATGAGGAACAGATTAAAGAAACCATCACCAATGTGTTAGCCTTGCGCGACAAACGCAAGAATGAGCTTTGTGAGCTTTTAGGTGATGGATGCACAACTTGCCCGGAAGTGGTCACCTTCACAGTTAATCCTGAAGACTATGAGGAATACGGCAAGAAGGTCGGTGTCTTGGCTACAGAGAATGAAGATGTCCGCAGCCTACGCGAGACAATCATCTATGGCATAAAAGGTATCTCGGCTTATGGCGAGCATGCCTGGATGCTGGGCTATACCAGTGATGAAGTTAACAAGTTCGTTATGGAAGGTATTGCCGCCACCGTAAATGACAACCTGAGTGCCGCAGAGCTTACAGGTTTGGTGCTAAAAACAGGTGAGTATGCCGTTAAGGTGATGGAACTTTTGGACAAAGCAAACACCGATACCTATGGCGTTCCCGAACCCACCGTCGTTCAGCTTAATGCAGGCAAGAACCCCGGTATTTTAGTCAGCGGACATGATCTGAAGGATTTTGAAGAGCTGTTGCAACAATCCGAGGGTCAGGGTATCGACATCTATACTCACAGCGAAATGCTTCCCGCAAACTATTATCCTGCATTCAAGAAGTACAAACACTTCCATGGCAACTACGGCAGTTCATGGTGGCATCAATTGGAAGATTTCGAGAACTTCAATGGGCCAATTCTAATGACCACAAACTGCATTGTCCCATTGCGCAAAGAGAATACCTATCTGGATAGATTCTTCACCACCGGCATGACCGGATACCCAGGAGCAGTACATATCCCAGAACGTGAGCCGGGTAAGCATAAGGACTTCAGTGCCATCATAGCCAAAGCCAAGACCTGCCAGCCTCCTAAAGAACTGGAAACCGGCACAATCACCGGTGGGTTCAATTATCGTACTGTACTATCCATAGCCGATAAGGTTGTGGAAGCCGTAAAATCCGGTGCTATTAAACGCTTTGTGGTTATGGCAGGTTGCGATGGACGTATGCCCAGCCGCAAGTACTTCACCGAAGTGGCAGAGAAGCTTCCGAAAGATGCGGTTATCTTGACAGCCGGCTGTGCCAAGTATCGTTATATCAAGCTTGATCTTGGTGATATCGGCGGTATCCCCCGAGTGCTTGATGCCGGACAATGCAACGACTCCTATTCATTGGCTGTAATAGCGCTTAAGTTGAAAGAAGCTTTCGGACTGGATGATGTTAACAAGCTTCCTCTGTCATTTGACCTTGCATGGTACGAACAGAAAGCTGTGGCAGTGCTGCTTGCTCTGTTAGCGCTTGGTTTCAAGAACATCCAGGTAGGTCCAACTCTTCCCGGATTCCTTTCACCCAATGTCGCCAAGGTGATTATTGACACCTTCGGTTTAAAGCAAACCACAGATCCGGATAGCGATATAGCTGCTATGCTTGCATAACAGTCTCAACAATTCACAGCTCCCTGTTAGTAAATAGCAGGGAGCTTCTTTATTATAGCTCGTTTTTGCGTTCTATGCCTAGGTCAGTTCAAGTGGGGATTCTTCCCCAATCACATAAAGCCAACTTGCAATCATTACATGATCATTACATAATCATTGCATGTTTCATCCGTAATAAACATGCAATGATTATGCAATGATAACTGGCATAGTTCAAGACAGCCAAAATGGAGAATGTGGAGTGATCTGTATTTCTTCTGCAACATCAGAGAGCTGAATGTAGTAAATATTGGTTGACAGAATGAGAGATTTCCAGAAATTGCTTGTTCGGTGTTTATGCTGATTAGTTTGTTATATTTTCCAAAATGAAAACGAGCGGGGATTATGTACAGTTATTCCAAAGATGAACCGGTACTGGTGATAGATATTGGAAACACCAATATTGTTTGCGCCGTGTATAAATCAGATGAACCCATATGGACGGCAAGATTTCAATCTCAGAGAGAACGTACTGCGGATGAGTACTATAGCTTGCTGCGTGGACTTTCAAGCGATTTGGATCTCAGCTCGATACATTTCGTGGCATTGGGAAGTGTGGTCCCTGAACTGAGCAGGATATGGAAACATCTTATCAGTAAACACTTTTCAGCTTCCGTGTATGAAATAAACGGCTTAAGCGATCTTGGAATAACATATAAATCTACTTCGCCCCAGACAGTTGGAGCGGATTTGGTTGCAAATGCTTATGCAGCTTGGAAGAAGTATGGACAACATGCCATTGTGATAGATTTGGGAACAGCCACTACCATTCAGGTAATCAGTGCAGCAGGCGTATTTGAAGGTGCCATAATTGCTCCCGGGCTAAAGACTGGTGCTGCCAACCTTTTTGCCAAAGCTGCTCAACTGCATGAACTGGAGTTAACCAATCCTCCGGCACTGTTGGGAAAGAATACACATGATGCTGTATTATCCGGAGTTGTGCATGGGCATGCGCTGATGCTTGAGTCCTTCATTCAGAAGTTGAAACTACAATATTTTGATCTCTCGCCAATCCAGACAGTTCTGTGTGGTGGTTTATCTTCACTGTTGAAACCCCTGATCCCCTCTGCGGATATTATTGACAAGGGACTTACTCTTGATGGCTTCTATCTGGCGTTGAACAAACTGATATCGTCTGCACCACATAAGAGTTGATGCGTAAATACATCCATTTTATCATAACATTATCGTTTGCACTTGCCTTTTTTACTCTGGCTGCAGAGCAATCCCAAGGCACAGACAGCATGATAAGAGTGTATTATCGTCTTTATACCAAAGATTACCACCCCATACAGTTCAATAAAGTAGATGTGTATAAGTTTAATAAAGGCTGGAATATAAATAAATCTCGACCCTACGAGATTCCTTCTTTTGCTCCCCTAACAGATGAGACGATAGACTTTGCAGCCTCGAAAGTAGTTATCAGCACTTACATTGATGGGTTAAAAATCACTCCTGATGTGGCTATGAACTTTGAGGAGTACTTTGCAGGCATTCAGAATAAGGTGTTCCATAAATCCTTGTTGGCGAATATTAAGAGTTCATCTCAGCAAACTCAAGTTAGTAGCTCAGGATTGATAAAAGAGTTTGTGCTGGATATACCATCCATTGCCATCCCTAAGGCTGTTCAAAAGGTATTGGGTAATAAAGCAGGGAAGCTTAATCTGGATGGGACGCAGAAACTGACCTTGCAAGCAAGTAGCACCAAGAGGAAGCAAGTCCCAATATACGAGACTAATACGGGTTCAACTTTTGACCTCAAGATGGAGCAGGAGACAAACTTGCGTTTATCAGGAACCATCGGGGAGAAGATTGGAGTGAACCTGAAGTATAACTCCAAACAGGATGAACAGATATTCGATGCTAATAATGTTAACGTGAAGTACACTGGTGATGAGGACGAGTTCATCAAGAGTATTGAAGGCGGGAACATTACACTAAGCCTTAGTGGATCACGATACATAAGTTATAACACCAGCTCTCAAGGACTGTTTGGAATCACATCCAAGTTCAAATACAAAAATCTAGACCTTAGTGTCATAGCAAGTAAAGAAGAAAGTGAGAAGAACACCCAAACCTATATTGGGCAAAGCCAAGCTGACTCAACAAATGTCAGAAGTAAGGATTTCACCCCACGTAACATGTATTATTTGGTGAATCCATACCGCTTGTATATGATATATCAAGATGGTGACGCGGGCATCCCTGAAGGTTGGAAGAATAATGCCATTATTACCGATGCCAGTGGAGCTTGGGTTATCGCAGCCCCGGATTCACTGCCTGCAAACGGGACGGTAAGATTATTCTATGATGATGCCAATGCAAATAATAACATTGCTTCAGCTCCCGGAGATGTGGTACGCTTCTCAGAAACCGATTTCTATACTCCATATTATGATGAGCTAATAGAAGGTACTGACTTTGTAACTGACTATAATGCAGGTACTATCAACATACTTAAGACCATTGACCGCAGAGCAACCCTGGCAGTTACTTATACACGTCGTGATGGCACTAAGGTACCCGCTATTAAACCAATCCAGGAGAATGATGGTATTGTGCATGCCTATGTGATACGGCGCAGGAATCAAGAATATGCCCCCAATGATCCGAACAATGTGTGGCATTATCAGATGCGCAATATCTACAACATGTATAAGACAAACATCAAGAATGAGGGTTTTAATCTCCAGATATACACCGAGAATGTTGATAGAACACGAAACTATAACTTACCTGACAGCATCTCGACAAACAGCCCCGGTTTTATCACATACACTGATTACCTCCGAATGGACAGCAATAAAGATGGATTGATAAATGGTGATGATACAACTGTCAACCTAGCCAGTGGTTTGATTATCATGCCTTTTATCGAACCCTTTAAGCCCCTCGGAGATGGAATAATCTATCAAGAAGAAAATGAGAGCGTAAGCTATCAGGACATAAGCTTCTATATTGGCATTAGAGGAAAAATCGGCAGAGATGCAATTGAGTTGGCCCAGGGAGGAATCCTTAAGGGTAGTGTTAAGGTAAGAGTAAACGGTAATGAACAGCGGGAGAATGTTGATTACATTGTGGATTATGACTTTGGTAGGATTACATTCCTAACTCCTGCAGGAAAAGATCCTGATTCCAAGATTGAGATAGACTTTGAGTTTCGAAGTGCTTTCAGCGTTGCAAAAAAGTCTCTTGCCGGAATTCGCGCTGATTGGCAGCTTAATGATTACACCAAGCTTGGTGGAACACTGATATATCGAAGTGAGAATGTTGCCGACAAACATCCCCGTATAGGCAACGAGAACATCGAGTTGTGGATGGGGAATGTAGATGGTTCCTTAACCTTCAAACCAGCGTTTATGACCCGATGGCTTGATTCACTCCCACTTATTAAAACAACCGCTGAGTCGCAGGTAAGCGTCTCAGGAGAGTTAGCTTTTACATTGCCCAATATATATGGAGACCCGTCGAAGAAAAAGAAAGAGTCTTATGTTGACGACATGGAATCCATAATGGATTCCTATCCCCTTGGAGTTACATTTTCTTCTTGGGTATATGGTTCAAAGCCGTTTGGCACAGCACTTTCCAAAGGGAGAATAAACTGGTATAATCCCAAAAACATACGTAGGGAAATGATTGAGGATGCCCAAACACTCACCGACAGAGAAAGAACTGAAAATGTAACTGTTTTAGCGTTGAAGGCGTTTAAGAATAATCTAAGCTTTCCCGGTTCCTCAACGAGAAGCTGGGCTGGTGTTATGAAATATCTGGGGAACCAGTTAGACTTCTCCCAGAAAAAGTATATTGAGGTGTTGTTAAAGCTCGATAATCCCAATGCTAATGTGGATTTGCATATAGATTTGGGGGATATAAACGAAGATTTCTATACAGAGTTTGGCGGTTATAACGAGCTGAACAGTGAAGATAAAAATGCCGATGGTGTTCTTACTCTAGATGAGGATCTGGGACTTGACGGATTGGAATTCGGTTCACCGGGCTCTGACCCCAATGATATGGCAGACAGCAACATCGACCAATATGACGATTATCCCAAGATAAATGGAACTGAGGGGAATAGAGTTCTTGATACCGAGGATTTGGACGGGAATGGTGTTGTTAACCCCTTGGATCGATACTTTAGCTATTCATTTTCTGTTAGTGATACAACATCCCAGTTGATTGAAAACACAAACAAATTTGGATGGCGGCTTTATCGTATCCCCGTGAATGATCCTGCTTTTTACCAAATAGTCAGTGCATCAGGTTCGAATGTACTTCCCAGTCTGAGAAAGATATCGTACGCTCGCATATGGGTTGAGACCGATCAAGATGCGAGAGTGATGATTGCGGATATATCACTTGTGGGCAACAAGTGGCAGGATTTTTATGTACGCAACTTTAACAATCGGATACTTAGTGAATCGGAACTTAACTCCCAGGGAACAAGCTATCTTTCGGGAATAGTGAATAACCAAAAGAATCGCAGTCATTACAAGTCACCTCCCGGCACTTTCTATATTGAACAAGATAAGGAGTCATCCGAATCATCTCTATCTCTTACTGTCAATAAGCTATATAAAGGACAGCAGTGCCTGCTTAAGCAGAGAATGTTTGATCCCTACAATCTGCTATCATATAACAACCTTCGCTTTTGGCTTTATCCTGAAGGAGACAGCAATCCGGCAAACCTGAATCCGGATTCCTTGGATGTAATCTTCCGTATTGGAGCTGATTCCCTCAATTACTATCAAGTGAGACAAAGAGTAGCTGTTAAGCCCTATAGCACGGTGATGGATGTTAATTCTTGGCTTGAACTTGACTACTCTCTGCAAGATATGATAGCCCTGAAGTTACAGAATCCAGATGCACAGGCAGATTCTCTGGTTACGGATAAACGGGTGTACTATTATAAAGGCCGTCCAACTCTTACCAACATAAGAGACATTTACTTGGGAGTGTATAATCCACACGATCACGATTATGTGCCCTATACCGGAACAGTGTATTTTAACGACATGCGGGTTATCAACCCATATCAAGATCTCGGAGTAGCCAGTCGGTTGAGTTTAAGTACTAACTTTGCTGATGTCGCAACCCTTAATGTTGATTACGAAGACAAGAGTGAGAACTTCAATCCCGTAATCCAAAGAGGAAGATCAAATGCATACACCAAAACCCAGGCATTGAGTATCACGAATAAGCTATTCTTGAATAAGTTTCTACCCTCAAGTTGGAATCTGGACATGCCTTTATCACTTGGACGCAACTACTCCTTGGGTATCCCCAGATACAGAGCTAATTCAGATCTCCTGAGAAGCAATATCACTGATCCCAAAGAACGGGATCGTGAAAAGACGGAGAGTTTGACATATAGTGCAGATTTTGGAATTAGCCAGAAATCAGCTCCCACAAACAAAATACTACTTTATACTTTGTATCGAACCTCCCTAAGTGCTCGTTATGAGAGTTCTCTTCGTTATGCTCCAACTACTGTGGATACAACTTTAAACTATAGAGGTACTCTTAACTACAACTTGAACTTGCCTGCAGAATCAACCAGCTTCTCTCTGTTCAGAAACTATAGGCTGGGATATCTCCCCAATACGTTTAATAACAGCTTTACATACAATAACACTGCTCCGAAAGGGTGGAACTGGGAGAAAAGAGCTGAATCCTATGATTGGTATCCAAGGGCTCAGACCCTTGCTTCGCGGTTGCTTACCACCGACAACAATATCAGTTGGGCTTTGCTGAGTGACTTAACTCTTTCTGCCAGGTTCAATACCAAAAGAGATTTGCTGCAAAAGAAATATTGGCAAAAGCTGAATGTGGGTAAGATGAGTGAATTTGTGCAAGACCTCGGAGCTAACTTCACGCCAAACTATCTACCACAAGTTTTTACTCTTAATGCGGGTCTTACCGCCAGATTTGCTGATACTCAACGTAAATATTATGAAGGATCATCAGGAAGTCAGGTCGAGGTGTTTCAAAGTGATGGAAACTCAAACCGTGGCATCCGCCTAAGTGCCACATTACAGAACTCTTCCATCCTTAGCTCATGGGCTTTAAAGATTAAGAGTAAGTACCAAGATAAATCTAACAGCGAACCAGTTCAGGCAGACGCCGGTAACGCGATACAATCATTCGATAACCTCAATCCTGAAGAGATTGAAAAGCTTCGCGGGATGTTGTCGGAAGAAGAGTTTAAAAGGTTAGAGCAGAACTCGCAGAAGGGCAAACTGCCAGATGAAGAAAAAGAAGAACCTAAGGGTACTGAGGAACCCAAATTTAAGGATGATAATCCCAAGGATTCTCCCAAAGAAGAGCTTAGTGATCAGGAGTTAAAAGAGAGAGAGAAGCTACTGACGGAAGGTAAGGAAGAAGTTAAGGTTGAGGGTCAAACAGAAACAAAAGAAGAAGAACCCGAGCAAAGCACATCAGAACCGGTAATCAAGAAACCGACAAAGCCAAATTATGGCATGACTTACAATTTGATAAACACAATATCGAAAGTGAAGAATATCACAGCTTCGTATCAAAACGGCTATGTGATGAACTATGTACGTAAAACTCAATCCGTTCCATTTGCTTTCCAGATCGGTTTACCACATACTGTTCCCGGTGATTTCTTGGATTCTACTTCTGATGACAATACCATTACTTTCGGCTCGGGTGTAACAATATCTCGAAATATCGATAGTGTAATAAACTACTCATATACCACTAACACGCGCTTAGCAAGTGCCAGTAACCAAAGTATTGGCTACACATTCCCGGATATAACCCTTACTTTCATGAACTTTGAAACCCTTGTGGGAATGGAAAAGTACTTATCCGGAACAAGGTTAAACACAGGATTTCAGAACACGGTTAGGCAAAATGGCGACATTAACTGGGTGAAGCCCAAGCAAGAAACCTACACCACTGCCTTTAATCCTGTTCTTGGATTCAGCGGTAGTATCATGAAGGTGATAAATACCAACCTAAGCTATTCTATCTCCAGGACGGAGAACATTACAGATATGGATAGTTACCAGATAGTTAAAACGACTGACAACACCTCCATTAATGGTAATGTTTCATACAGCTTCCGTGCCGGGAGAGGTTTTACCATCCCCTTCACAAAGCGTAAGATCCATATCAATAACGAATTAAGTTCCAGCTTGGGTATCGTTTATGATAAAAGCTTCGACGAAACCCAAGGAAGAGAAGCTACCCAAGTGGATAGAAGTACCACCCGACTTGCTATCACTCCCGCTGCGACATACCAATTTGACCAAAACATCCGAGGAGGTCTTACCAGTAGTTATGAAGTCACCACGGATCAGAAACGGGATGATGCTACAAATACCTTTAGTTTAGGAATATGGGTTGAGGTGAATCTCTAAGTTCTAGCAATTATCTTGACATTATACTGCATTGCTCTTTCTGTTGAATTAATGATTAGGAGGATATATGAAAATATCCGCATTGTTGTACGCTGTTGTAATCATCGCTTTCTTTATGCCATTCTTTATGGTCAGTTGCGAAAAGACCGAGTTGATGACTATTAACGGTATCCAACTGGTTGTCGGTGGTGAATCCCAACTCAAAATTGATAACTTGTTTTCCATGAAGGACAGCACCGAAAAGCCAAAACCACAAAAGATTAAGGCAAATCCTTTAGCAATGGCAGCGATTGCTTTTGCGCTTATTGCCCTCATTGTTGCTTTGGTACTTCCCCGCAAACTCTACTTTATTCCTATTGTGCTAAGTGTTGGCGGTGTTGTGTGCCTTCATTTACTAAAAAGCGGAATGGTGGCAGCATTAGCAAAGTCCGACACCGGGCTTGGTTCTGCCTTGGACCTGACGAAGATTCTCAGAGTAACACCCAAGTACGGTTTTTGGTTAGCCGATATAGCTTTTCTGGGTGCTGCTGTAAGCTCATTGCTTGCGGGTTTGAAGCTTAACAGGGAGTCACAAGCAGAACCATTTCTTACAAGTGAAGAAATCGAGCTTAACCAGGATGAGAATCCTATCCCAGTATTTGATGATACGACGGAACATCCTGCAGATTTTCCTGAAGAAGAATTCGTTCCTGAGCATGATGAGCAGGAAACAGAGGAACAAGCAAGTCCCAAGGAATAGTGACTAACATTAATGGTTGAAGCAAACAAAGAACTCCGCTGGATTAGGATACTGCTGACGATAGTTGCCTTACCCATAATCGTCATCATCCTCAAGACTCTGAGAGATATCTTTATTCCACTTATCTTTGCTATATTTCTCACCTTTTTGTTTGCTCCTCTAACGGCATATCTTAAGAAGCGGCATATACCACTATGGCTTATCATTTTGATTACCCTGTGCATCATCGCAGGAATATTCACATTAGTAGTCCTGATTTTATATGCCGCTTCAAATAGCCTGATATCCGGGCTTCCAAAGTATCAAGTTCAGTTTCAGCAGTTTATCGTTGATAGCAATGTCTTCATCAAAGATCTTTCCGACCGTTGGGCAATAGCCTCCAAAAGCTTCCCGTTAATTGATCTCAGTTCTCTGTTCTCCGGCTCAAGTTTCTCTGTAACCGAGGCAATCAGAAACATAATGAACAGCTTAATGTCTGTGCTTTGGAACTTGTTTCTGATACTAATCTTTATGGTTTTTATGTTACTGGAAAGCGGAACCTTGGGAGCCAGATTAACCAAAGCTATGGGAAAGGACAGCAAAGATAAAACCCTGCAGAGCTTCCGCGCTATCCAGATTCAGATCCAAAACTATCTCTCGGTGAAGAGCTTTATCAGTTTCATCACAGCTTTGGTGGGTATGCTATTGATGCTTATTTATGGCATTGATTTTGTACTGGTTTGTGGAATTCTTCTGTTTGCGTTAAACTTTATCCCCAATATCGGATCTATCATCGCCTCTGCAATCCCTATTGTAATCCTGTATATGCAGTATGGATTCTGTTATCAACTTGTTTTGTTCAGCTTGCTCATCATTGCCACGCAGATGTTCTTCGGCAACTTCCTTGAACCCAAGATGCAGGGAGCAAAGCTGGATCTTACCCCAATTGTTGTGCTGATTTCCTTGATATTCTGGGGGTGGTTATGGGGTTTTGTAGGAATGTTGATTTGTGTTCCTCTAACCTCGGGGATTAATATAATCCTCAAACAGATAGATCCGGATAACATTGTTTCTGCCTTCCTCAGCAGTTAATGCTTATACCATACCCTCTCGCTGATTCAGAAGTCATCCAATCCGCTTTAACTCTGGCTTCAAGCTTAGATCCCGGGGTTTGTCCTACGCATTTCCACAGTGCTTTTATTCCCATTGCCGGTTATGTTTCTCTGGGAGCTAGCAATAAAGCGGAAACAAGTGCATATATCGATTCCTGTGCCGAAGATGGTATAGGCATATTTCAGCGTTTAAGCGGTGGAGAGGCAGTGTTCTTGTCCCCCAATTGTGCTATCTATTCACACATCCTCGTGGCGCATAAACTGCCCAAGTCTTCAGAGTTCTTTAGCGAAAACTTAGCAATTGTACAGAATGCGTTGGAGAACTTGGGGGTGCGGGGAATAGAGCGTAAAGGTATTTCAGATCTGAGCATAAATGGACGGAAAATACTAGGCTGTGCCATTTATCGTAAGCAGAACTTTCTTATGTACCAAGCGGTTATAAATGTATGTGAGGATCCTTTGGTAATCCAGAAATACCTAAAAGCACCCCAAAGAGAACCTGATTATCGGGCAAAACGAAGCCATGCCGAGTTTGTTACATCTTTGCAGCATGAAGCATATTTTATAACCCCGCAACAGGTTGTAGATTCCCTAAATAATACTGTTCTCGTATGATAACCTTATAAAGTACCGTCTTTTAGCAAGAATCCATGTTGAACTTTCATTGCTTACTATTCTGCACAACTCTCCTGCTATTCTTCACTTAATCTTTATGTTTCTTAGCTGGCTCTTATTCGCATTACCCATGCAATACGCATGAAATACGGATGCGATGCGTAATTCACGCGTAATTCATCCGTAATTGAAGCAAGAGCGGAGTTGATATGCCCAAGGCAGGGAATGGATAAGGAGGATTGATTACTACGTCAAATGCCTATTTTACAGAATGTTGCCAGACCCCGTCCCAAGTTGATAAATCAATATCCTGCAGCCTGCTGAGCATTATTTTGGTAGGTATATCATGCGGATTGTTTTCTTCAGCGATGATGAGATGCTGCCTAGCCTCGTCAAAACGTAGTTCACCTATGAGACTCATAGCTTCTTCATATTCTTTATAACAAGAAAACTCACTTGAATCCTGCGCAATAATCCCATGATAGTCTATCACTTCATAGATGTTCGTAACAAGCGCTTTACCTTTAACGGTAACTCTATCCAAATGTCTGCATAAATATATGTGATTGACCATGTTATAGGTTACTTCATCAATAATAATGGAAGTCTTGTAGTACTTATTCAAGCTCTCTAAACGCGCACAGAAATTCATTCTGTCGCCAATTCCGGTGTAGTTAAAGATGCTATCCGAGCCAATATTGCCCACAATTACTTCCCCGGTAGCCACCCCCAGTCCAATACGAAAATCTTGAAGAACAGGATGATCTCGATATTCATCACGAATGTTGAAGGATATCTCCCGCATCCGTAGAGCAGTTTTTACTGCATTAACAGCGAACTCCTGATAGGGGAGAGGTGCACCAAAAAGTGCCAGAACAGCATCGCCGATAAATTTGTCGAGCAGACCACGGTTTGCCATAATAACCTGGGTGGCTTCGTTGAAGTATCTGTTCATGAACTTGCTTATCTCCCCAGGACTAAGCTTTTCACAATAAGTGGTGAAGTTGCGAACATCGGCAAAAAGGATGCTTACAGTTTTCTTTTCCCCTCCGGGAGCAAGGTTTTGAGAGCCTTTCATGATTTGGGAGATTACATCAACAGAAACATAATGCTCAAAGGCATTACGAACCTTCTTCTTTTCCATCAATTGGTCGTGTGATTGGATGCTAAAAACGGTAACAAATCCAACAAACCAAGGCAATAGTATGTATGAGTAGGCTAAACACAGAGAGTATCTGATATAGAGAAAGTAGAAAAAAGGAAAGATAAGAAGCGTTAACAGAGTAAACAGACCAATGCTTATAAGGGGTTTTGCTTTTAGGATGACATAGGTTAACAATAACAGGAGAATAATATCTGCAATTGCGAGCCACAGAGGTTCAATCCAGTGAATAAAATCCGCTTCAAGCAAGTTTCGTAGAAAGGTGGCGTGTAATTCAACCCCGGGGTAATTGGAGTCCAATGATGTGCTTTTAATATCTCTTAAACCGGAAGCAGAAGATCCTATCAGCACTATTCTGTCTTGGAAATATCCTGGTGGGGTACGTTGCCTCAGAACATCAATTAGAGATATATAACGGAAGGATCTTTGTGGACCATAATACTTGAAGAAGCATCTGCCATCTGAACTGAGAGGAATGTTGGTAATAAGCTTATTATCGGAGTACAGCTTGCAGGTTTTATCAGTAACAATCTTGTTAATGCCTAATAAATCCAAGCCAATCTGGAAACTGAAATTCACATAGTGTTTATCACGATAACCGAGAAATAGGGGATAATCATGTATGATGCCAGATTCGTCCGGTTCAACATGGGCAAAACCAACACCATACGCTGCTTTAGATAATATCTCAATTGGTGGATGTGGGTTTGTTAAGGGAAGATAGCTTTTAGGAGTTGCATCCCACGGGGTTAAATTATCGGGGAGCGGGATAGACAACGTTGGGTCATTGCTATTGAACATAGCCAAATATACATTTCCTGCATCTGCTATAGAAGAGGCGAAAGTGCTATCCGAGCTGAGTTTGTTTATGACTCGTTCTGCATTTGCTGAGGTTAGCCCCAGTTTTGATTTGAGTCGGTCACGAGCATATCCTATGATGCTGTCGCTCTCGGTAAAGAAAACATCAAAGCCAATGGCTATCGGTTTATCGGCAGCAAGGATGTTAACTAAATCCGCAAAGAGAAAGCGCTGCATAACTGCGGATTGCCCCATTGCAGAAATGCTTTTTTCATCGATGTCAACGATGCAAATATCATCATAAACTGCTCTATCCGCATCATTCGCTAAGGCATTGGCAAAATCTACAATAGTATCGTAGATCCTTAAATCAGCAATCTGAAGTAACGGTTTGGAAATAGGTAAGATAAACAGTAACCATGAACCAGCCAAGACACTGATTAAAATCAGAGTATAGCGAAGATGGTTACGCATCAGCCCTTTAATCCACAGGCAGGCTATCTAAGGTAGTGCTGTTGGGGAAGTCCCTCTTCAGCACATCAGCGTGCTCCTTAAGCTTTTGTTTATCGCCAATGGCGTCGTAGATAAGTATCAAATAAGCATGAGACAGCTCTGCATCTTTTCTAAGTGGGGCTTGAGTAATCACCTTCTCAAACAAAGGGATGGAGCGTGTGTATTGCTTGCTTTCGAATAGAACAATGGCTTCGTCGATGCTCTGTTTTGGTTCTTCGTACCAGAATAGAAGACTATCACGGGTCACATCAGATTCTTCCCTGCGAATGCCCGCAGTACTTGAAGCACGACGTTTGTTCTGCAGTTTTAGATTACTAACCTTGTTCTCCAATCTGTTTTTCCAGTTCTGTTTTGAGGAGGCATCTTCGTAAAGCTTACGAACACTAACTTGTTTATTTGACCCTATGGTGCTTGTCCCACCTGACTGCCATTGTATTTCAACAGAGGAATCTGGTCCGGTAAACAAGAAACCATCTTCGGATAAGGATAGATCTAATGATGCTGCTTTATACGGTTGATTTTGGGATGCCTTATATTTCACATCTCCAAGAATAAAACGGATTTTACCTACTTGGGCAGCATTCAGCCCGAAACATATCAGACTAATTGCCATGAATAATAGCTGTTTCTTCATTTTACTCTCCTTGGTTGAGTAAATCTGAGTAAATCTTAATATCCAAGTTTCTTAGCTCAGTTTTATCAGGGAGCTTGTTAAAATACTCCCTTGCCTTTGCTAAATCACCATTCTTGTATTCTAAGATACACAAGTTTCGGTTGAGTTTATCAGTTAGGACTCCTTCTTTCAAGGCATTTGAGTATTGAGTTCTAGCTTTAGAATATTGGCCCATGCTAAGATAAAGATTTCCCAGATTTATCATAGCGGAAACATCGCGTGGATTGCGCTCTAACATTTCGTTCCATACTTTCTGAGCAGTGACTGTCTGTTTGTTGCTAATGCACCATAAGGCATATTGGTTAGCGACAATCGAATTATCAGGATATAAGTTAAGAGTCCGGCGGAACTCCTCTTCCTGTTGTAACATACTGCCTAATGTGATACTCTCCAGATCGCGGTTGAACTTGGACATAGTATCGGTATTATTCCCAAACTTGTTATACTGTGGAGTCTCACTATAAGAGGCGGGAGGATAAAGCTTATGAGCCTCATTAAACTCGATGAGATCAGGAAACAAGCCTTCCTCAAGTTTTAACTCGTAAAAGTCAACGGCGTTATTCCAGCTTTCCGTAAAAGTGCCTTTACCGAGTTGCGTTGTCTCTAAGGGAATCCATAGTTTGTTGTTCGCAGAGATAAAGTGGTTTGGATCAAGCCCTGAATCCAGCACTTCATCCATAGTCATGTTGGGATTAAACACCAACATAACATGAGCCGGAAGATCCAGAAAGCCACACTCCACTCCGATGGTGGAAAGCATCGTGGCCACTAATGCGAGCAGATCTTCACAATCCCCGGATTTCCTGTTCAGGGTCTGAGTAGGATATTGAACATAGTCAGTGTCGCTAGAAGTGGAATTACTTATAGTATTATCAGAAACATACCCCACTGCGTTGGCACTTAAAAAGCTCCAAACCTGTATAGCTTTGATAATATCCTTATTTACAGTGCTGGTGGTTGACTTAGGAAATTGTTGCAATACCGCATTACTCATAAAACTGCGAATGTTCTCATCAGCAGGATTAACAAAGGATGCGAATTGTTTCCTATTCTTCCAATCCATCGATGTTGATGTTAATATATACAGGGGGGCGTTCTTAGTTACTTCTATCTCACCTTTACCAAGAATGCTGTATCTCATGTGTAACTGGGTTTCAACTTGAGTAGAGCCTGTTGCGCTTAGATTATAAACGTTGCTGTTAATAGGGAGCATGATATCAACAGAATACTTTTGGTTGGGCAGCAGAGTTTGAATTCTGGTTTCGAAAGTTGAATTGGCTATCCCTGGAGAACTGACAGTGATATCTACGTTGGTGATGGGGACATTTGTATTATTGAAAAGCTGGGCAGAACCAATTGGATGAGTTAAATAATAAGCCTGCAAGGAAGGATATAGTGTCTGAAAAGAATATCCAACTATCTCAATCTCCGGCTTGTTCTTATTATAATACTCTCTGGCAGCTGCTGCATCATTCAATTTTGCCTGCAAAGAAGCATTACCGGGAGCATAGTTCACCGCTATTTGTAACTCTCTATATGCGTCGTCATATCGCTGCTCAATGGTTAGTAAATCAGCGTATAGCTCATGAAATGCAGTAGTTGATGCATCTGAGGCAACAAAGGGATTTATCTGGTTCAGTATTGCCAGCGCATCTGTGTATCTGCCCGCTTTCTTTAGTGCTTCAGCAAAGGCAAAACCATATTGTACATTTTCTTTGTACAAACCCCATGCTTGCGAGAAATTGTCTAATGCTTCCGTGCTTTTACGACTCTCCTCATAAGAACGAGCCAAACAATAATAGTACTCAGCAACACCTGGATTTTGGCTTACAGCACTGCTGTAATAATCCTCAGCGTATGAGTAATTAGAGTTGGTGTAATGAATGTCACCTAATAACTTATATGCATCGCCGAGGTTCTGCCCTTTAAATCGACTGAGCATTCTTTGCAGAAGGGTTATTGCTTCATCGGGTTTCTTGGCTTTATGAAGCAGTTCTGCAATCTTTAGGTTGTTTTCAAAGCTATCTTCAGTTGCAAGCAGTTCTCTTAAATTTGCGAGTGCTGCTTCGTAATATCCCAGGTTCTCGTTTGCCCACGCAAGATAGTGAATTGTGTTGTTGTCTCTACCAAACTGGTTCATATACATTGAAGCCAGTGATTGGACTTTCATGTAGTTGTTAGTAAGATAATACAGAGATATAAGCTGTTGTTGGATCTCAGCAGTATCATTAGCTTTGAACTTCTCCAAGTATGCAATGCCCTGCTTATACTCTTGCATCAGTTTGTAGATTTTAACTGTCTCCAGTATAAAATCCAATCTCTGCCCCCCAAACAATACAGCTGATTCCATACTCTGGAGTGCTTTCTCATAATTCAACTTCTCCAAGAATTGTTTGGCTTCTTCGAGATAACAGTTAACCAAGTCATCGTTTATCCTATTATCCTTGAAAGCATCTGCACTACGTTTGAAAGCTTGAACTGCATCTGAGTATCTCCCATTGTGTTGCAGATATTTGGCATAGGAATAACTATCTTCAATCTCAGCACTTGCCACACCGGTGAGATTATCCAAAGAAAGCGAAGCGACAGTATATTTTGCCATGAATGATGGATTGTCTCTAACAACATACTTTGGCTCGGAAACCAAATACTTAATAGGTTCGCCCATACCGAAACGTGTTACTATCCATTTACTGATCCCCTCTGATACTTCCCATGTGAATTCGACTTGCTTATCGGTATTGATTTTAGCTACAACAGACTCGAGTTTGGTGGGACAATAGATGAAGCGAAGTTTTCGTGATTTACCTGCTTGAGTATCACAAATGTGCAGAGACTTCTCCCAGTCATTATATGCAATGAATTCTATCTTGGCAAAGTTTGGGAAAGTAGCCTGAGGGCTTTTTGAAAGGTAGCGAAGTTCTTCTTTTGAGCCATTCATAATCACAAGTTGTTGTGTCACGCCATCTATGTAACCAAGACGGTTCTCGTATATGATATCAAAGCAATTAATCATTTCGCTCTGGGCTAATAAAGTCCTCTTGAGAGGAGTTGCGATTGGTAGCTGATAGATGCTGTTACTATTGGTAAGTACAAATAGGTTATTTGACTTGATTCTGATCTGGCCGGGACTCAGTTTTGCATCGCTAAGATCGATACTATTTATGAACATTGCATTTTCATTGAACACAGAAATTCTATCATTGCCTTTCTCGCTAATATACAGCATTCCGTCAGAAGTGGTGGCTAAGCCGGAAGGTAGGTTTAATCTTCCTTCTTTGTTCCCTTTTGAGCCGAAGCTACTGATTAATGCACCGGTTAGTTTATCAAGAACGATTATCTTGTGCATTTTGCTATCTGCGACAAAGAGCTTATCCTTGTATAAAGCAATGGCGTCAAAGCCTTTAAGTTCTTCAGTACTATATGATGATGGGGTTACAACGTACTTCTCTTTTCCAAAAGCCCTGCAAATGAGCTGTCTGGTTGATGCTCCATTCTTGGTTCCACTGGTTATAAATATTTCTAGCGAATCACTTACAAGGTAGTCGATCATCAGGGGATAATCAGATTCCTCCAGAGATGGTCTCATAGTTGGTTCCGGTACTTTCAACCGATTAGTTGATGACATCTCGGTATCTTTGAAAAGCTTGACTAATCTCTGTTTGCTATCCAATACTCCTAATAATACATCATTCTCCCATGGGAAAGCTCGGACTATTGCCGGTTCAAGAAAGGCACTTGGAGAGACCCCTTTATCCTTTGAACCCCAAGTGGATTTTGAGATTAATCTTCCTTCGGAGTTCACTTTGCCAATTTTTGTACTCCCACTGTAGATAACATAGAGTTCATTGAATTGGTTGATAGAGATATCGGCAATCTCATCTTTTTTATCCTGGATTGTCTGCACTTGAAAGCTCTTTTTAAGGTTAAGCTTTGGGTCATAAACCTGAACCTCGTAATATTCAGGTTTCAAAAGCAGAACCCTAAGCTGTTGATCCGCTCCAATAGTCATGGTTATGGGCATGTTAATCAGCACTTTTCCAAGCAGCATCCCCTCTCTGGTAAAGGCCATTAGTTCATTTCTACCTTTATCCAGTATGTAAAGATATCCTTGGTAATTTACCGCAATACGCACAGGTTCTTTAAACTGAATATCCGGTGCGCCTTTGGTGCTAATCTCATTAACATAGCTTCCATCGTGGTTATAGACGTGAATGCTGCTGTTCTTTGCATCCAGAAGGTAAAGATGTGTCTCGTCCCCGGTTATATCTGTGATTGAAGCACCACTTTTAAGCTTTATTAGAGTCTGTGGCAGATAGGCTATCTTTGCGGTGTTCCAGATCTTAACGGTCGCCGTGGAATTATCCACCACAAACACATTCGAGCCCCATATGTGGTATGCGTCAGCTCCGAAATCTCCCTCTTTGCCTTTTAAGGAGGGAATAGTGTGAAGTGGCTGCGGTACCGCATCAAGCATGGTACATAAAATAAGCATCCATAATATGATAAATGCGTTTCTCTTCATGATATCTCCAACAATCGATCCTAATAAACTCAGATTATAATCATGCTAAACTGTGTCAAGATAAAAGGAAGATACAGGCATTCCCCCATTTTTTAAACCAGCCTGATTTTCATCTGCCATGGATCGA